>JAJRCF010000019.1 GCA_028679075.1 Methanoregula sp.
AGACATACCCGTCCTTGCCAATGAAGTAGAGGTATCCCTTTTCGCGCTGAATCTTTTCTTTTCCAATTTTGGTTCCCATTTAAACACCTCAAAACCGCAATCGGGTTTTGATAATGAGAGTTGCCGACTGATAATATAAAAAGTTTCCGTCGAAAGCCCGTCGAAACCCGGATTTTTACCACTTATTTAAGGCTTTTTTGGTCATTGTGCCGCTCTATTCACTCCGTTTCAAATACTTCTAAAAGCGCCCCGTTTGGCATTTTTCGCCCTAAACAACGGCTGAATGGGGGTTGGTGCACCCGGAAGCACCGGAAGCAGAAGCGCGGCACGAGGGGGGATTGGTTGGGAAATTTATCGGGGGTGCGGCAGGGTCCGCCAGGATTTCAACCAACCGGATCCCGGGAGGAACAATCCGGGCGATTGCACGTGGCATTCCCGGATTACACGTTGCTCCTGTGATCAATGAGCCGTTTCGCACGTCCTTTCATGGCATGGAGCTTCAGACCCCCAGATCCGGTAAAACTGACTGGGATCTTCAGGTTTCCATCATGGTACTGGTCGGCAAGACCCGGCTTGTGCTTCAGGAAGCGCCCGATGAGATGATCTTCCACCAGCTTCCGGTCGCACTGGTCCACATCCAGGCATTCAACGCTGATGCTGAGCACAACTTCACCCTGACCCTCCCCGTCAGATATGGCTGCCTCGTACTCCCCCGTTAGATAATCCATGTTCTCCATCTGGAAAACCGCGGCTTCGATATCAACCCGGTTCATGGCATTCCCAAAGATCCACGCGGTCTCTGCTTCCCGCTGGGGGTTATAGATCCGCATGTGCGTCCTCCCGCACCCGCATCTCTCACGCGACAGTACGACCGTTGTGTCCTCGGTATCGTAATTGAGGAGGAGCATCCCGCTTTTCCCCCCAACAGGGAGCAGGGTAGTGAGGACTGCCCTGCCGCACTCACCATCCGGTACAAATTCCTGCATAAGCGGGTCATAGACATCCAGATGCACAAGATCTTCCGGTACATGTAACCCATTCAGTTCCCTGCATTCGCCGCACATAGTACCTTCAGTACTACCATAGGTATTGTACACCGGGCAATCCCACTGCTCCGCGAGATACCTGCGGGATTCATCAGCAAAACTCTCCCCGCCCGCCACCAGCTTGTTGATAGCGATATCTCCGGGCGCTATCCCTTCCTCCTTCAGCCTGCGGTGGAGACGGAGCAGCTTGAAGACGCTCCCGATGATAGCCGTGGGCCGGTAATTTCTCAGGATCCGCGAATCAAAGGCACACTTGCCCATGGGAATTATCCCCATCCCTATCCGCTGGGCGGCAATCGTCATCGTGTTGGCGCCTACGTTCATGCCATACGAGGCACAGACCACAATACGGTCGTTTGCGGTAAATCCCTGCGAGACAAAACTGCGGGCATACTTCTCCGCATAGCGCTTCCAGTCATCCCATGTCAGGAAAAAACCCTTGGGAGTGCCACTCGTCCCGCTCGTCTCCTGGATGGAAAAGACATTCTCCCACCGCGTGGAAAGGAACTGAAAATCCGGCGTAACCGGCGGCTGGTGTTCCCGGATGGATTTTCCGGAGATGATCGGAAGCTCCAGCAGGTCTTCGTGGACGCGGATCGCATCGGGTTCAATCCTGTTCTCCCGGAACCAGTGCCGGTAAAACGGTGAATGTTCGGCCGCATACTGCACGGTGTAGCGGACCCGCTCATCGATCAATGCATCGAGATTGCCGCGTTCCATGGTTTCGATATCGCGGGAAAAATAGCCCCCGGTGACCATAACAGAGAATTGCGGGAGAGATTGTTTAAAGATTGTGTCAGGGAGGGATGGGTCGTGAACCGACGGGGCCCTAAATTTATCGTCAACCAGCACCCAGAGGTACAGGAATTTTCATGTACTTCCACCTCATCCTTACCGACGACTGCAATCTGTGCTGCAGTTACTGCCGGGCAAAGGCATTCCTCGATCTTGAGGAGAGCGAAGGAGAGCATGCGGTTGAGATTGATGAGGACATCCCCCTGGACCTTGAATTCAACCTGGAGACCCTGTACACCTTTCTTGGAAAAGATCCATCGCCCACGCTCACGTTTTATGGCGGGGAACCACTCCTGCGGGCAGATCTCATTGAACGTATTATCAGGGAAGCCCCGACAGTACAGCGGTTCATGATGCAGACCAACGGACTGCTGCTGGACCGGCTTTCTCCGGAGATTACGAACCGGTTCACTACCCTTCTCGTCTCGCTTGATGGCCCCCGGAAGCTCACCGACGCAAACAGGGGAACCGGCGTGTACGACCGGGTGATGGGAAATGTACGGGCAATACGTGCACATGGATACCGGGGGGAACTTATCGCACGGATGACGGTCACCGAAATCACGGATATCGTAGAGGCCGTCCACTGGCTCGCAGAAAACCCCGATCACCCGTTTGAGTCCATTCACTGGCAGCTGGATGCAAACTTTGCCGGCGATTTTTCACGGAGACGTTTTGCGGAGTGGACTGACAGGAGTTATAACCCCGGTATCCGTACCCTTGTCCGCGACTGGGTCGATCACATGGAATCGACAGGAAAGGTCCTCAGGTGGTACCCGTTTCTCGACCCGATGGATGATCTGCTCAATGACCGCACCAGCAGGCTCCGGTGCGGGTCGGGGCATGCGAATTACAGCATCATGACCGATGGCCATATCGCGCCCTGCCCGGTCATGATCGGGATGAAACAGTATTATATCGGGCATATCCGGGATGCCGACCCCTGCCAGCTTGACCGCATCGATGTAGGCGGGGAATGCCGGGTATGCAAAATCCGCAGTTTCTGCGGCGGGAGGTGCCTGTATTCCAATATTACCCGTCCCTGGGGAGAGACCGGGCGCCGGCTTGTCTGCGGGACCGTGGAGAACCTTCACGCAGCTCTCACCGGTGCCCTGCCCCGCGTCCGGTCCCTGATATCAAAAGGTACAATAACAGCAGAAGATTTCAGGCACGAGAAGTTCAATGGGTGCGAGATCATCCCGTAATCACAGCATAAACACAGTTGTATAAAACAAGTCATGATAATGCAGATGTTTTTATACTGGACAGATAATTGTTTACATGCAGGTCAAAACTGCATGGGTAATACAATGGAAAGAAAGAGTTTTGGTGGCCCGAGGAATTTCGGTCCCAGAGAGATGACAAAGACTGTCTGTTCAGACTGCGGAAAGGAATGTGAAGTCCCCTTCAAGCCCACGGAGGGGAGGCCGGTCTACTGCAGGGACTGCCTGCCCAAGCACCGGAAACCCCGGTTCTGATTTCATAATTTTTCTCCTTTTTTATTACCGTGTTGCCTGCGATGTCCTCCCTACAGTAAGTGCCGTTTCCGTTAGTCTCATTGCCTCCGCACACATATGGCCGGTATGGCAGCATCGTGGAGAGAGGCAAAAGAGTGTGCAGTCCGTGAGGGTCTTCCCCAGGTCTATCATGACTGCGACAGCAACGTCTATGGGGCGTGCGGGACAGGAGAACCGCAGGGTTCATTCAAGGGAGGGGTTTTCATTGAGCACCGTTGTATCTGCATGCCATCGCACCTGAGTGCAGATGAACTGGAAGAGAAAGAGAAGAGATTCCGGTCTGAAAACCCGGACTGGTGAAACCGGTCCAGGGAAGCACCCGCACCCGTTACCATTATTGTTTTCTTTGAATTTCCTGGCGGAACCGGTGGATGATATCGTAAAGCATCATGCGGAATTCGGCACCGATCTCTTCCCAGGATTTTACATCCGTAACCTGACCGGCGTCATCATGGACAGGTCCTGCATGAATTACCTGGCCGTCCGCTTGTGTATCGATCCGGGGCTGCCACCAGAGCTGGCGCATGATCTCAAAATAACCGCTTGCAAGAACGATCAGGAACACCAGCGGTACGATAATGAATGACAGGTACCAGAACAGCTGGTACAGCGTGGTTGATGCAACCAAGTCCACCCACTGGAACACACGCAGAATAAATGCAATGCAGAAGACGCTGCCGATTGCCCGTATGATCGGTGCCGGCAGGTTGAGGGGAAAGGGGAATGCTCCGAATATCGCACCCACAAACAGTATGATGGCGATCAGCGTCAGGAGCCAGAAATTCTCGTTGATGAAGGATACCCCGGAGTGGAAGAAAGGGTTTGATACGTAGTATGTCAGGATATTTGCAAGAACGACCACGATCAGGAAACAGATGATCCCAATCATCCGTGAGGCAAATACCCAGCCGAATGATTTTGTACGACAGTGCACGATATATCCTGCCCGTAATTCTGTATCTATTTTGTCGGGCGTGCTATAAGAGTGTTTGACATCCGCACCGAAAAATTGCAGGTCTCCCCGGACAGAAAACGGATTATATGGACCGGGGATCTTTTCTTCTTTGAATTGCGGGCGATCAACCCACGTGTTGACTTCAGGTACTGGGCAGTGTTCTTCTTCGCCAGTCTGATTCAGGTTATGTCGGTAACAAGTGGCGTAATAAAAAATACATCAATAACCAAAAAATTACAACAATGTATAAATATGTACAAAGTTGACCTGTATACCAGACACGAGTGATGGTTCCCGCAGAGTCCCTTCACAGGAACAAATACATTCGAGAAAAAACCGGCAGTGGCCTGGTGCCACGACGGTGATCGGACTAAAAGTTATGAAGACAACACTGACGCTCAATCTCGGGCCTGAAGAATTTATCACCGCGGTGAAGACCCAGCCAAAACCGCTCATCATACCGCTGTGTGCAGAACTGCCGCTCCCGGATATCTCCCCTCTTGATATTTATGAAGGGACCAAAACGGGGTGCGGGTTCCTGCTCGAATCTATGGACGGGAGCGAGAAACTTGCCCGGTACTCGTTTATCGGGATCGATCCGGAAATGATCGTCACTATTGGCGACACCGTGAATATCCGTGGCAATGAATCGTTTGTTGCCATTGCCCGTGACCCCGAAGGTGACAACCCGGTTGACCGGATCAAATCGATCCTCTCCCGCTTCCATTACATGAATGTCAAGGCGCCCCGGTTCTTCGGAGGCATGGTCGGTTATTTTGCCTATGACTGTATCTATTCCCTCTTTGAAAAAGTCCAGAAAACAAAAAACCGTGTCAAGGGGGAACAAGATACGGATCATGACGCCTGCTTTATGCTCACCAAGGACTGCATCATTATTGATCACCGGGACAAGAAACTGTTTATCTTCTCCAGCCCGTTCCTGACCTACGACTCCGACCTGGCAGAAGAATATCAGAAAAGCGTCTCAAAGATTCAGTCCCTTGCCAGCAGTCTGGCCACGCTTGGCAAAAAGGCCTGTGAACAATCACCGTGTTGCAGAAATACCCCATCTGTTCCCATCGACAGGGCCGCAACACAACAGTGCTTCGAGCAGGCTGTTGAGAACGTCAAGGAGCATATCGTTGCCGGGGATATCTTCCAGGCCGTGATCTCGCGGAGGCTGGAGTTTCCGGTGTGCAGCGATCCCTTTGCCATCTATGCAGCACTCCGGGAGATCAACCCGAGCCCCTACATGTACTACCTGGACTTCGGGGATGAGAAAGTCATCGGGGCGAGCCCGGAGATGCTGGTTCGTGTTGAAAGGCGCCAGGTGACTACCGTCCCCATTGCCGGGACACGGCCCCGCGGCCGCACGAAACCTGAAGATGACCAGCTGGCAGAAGACCTGCTTCTCGACAAGAAAGAGCGGGCGGAGCACACTATGCTTGTTGACCTTGCACGGAATGACCTCGGGCGCGTATGCCGGTTCGGGTCCGTGAATGTCGGCGAGTTCATGGGTATCGAGAAGTTCTCCCATGTCCAGCACATCGTCTCAACCGTCAGCGGGACGCTCCGTGATAACCTGGACTGCTACGATGCCTTCAAGTCCTGCTTCCCGGCGGGGACCGTGTCGGGTGCCCCGAAGATCCGGGCCATGCAGATCATCGATGAGCAGGAACCGGGAGCCCGTGGTCTGTATGCCGGTGCTGTCGGGTATATCGGTTTTGACCGGAACCTCGATTTCGCAATCGCTATCAGGACGATCCTGGTTCGGAAGAACCGGGCGTTTGTCCAGGTTGGTGCGGGGATCGTGGCAGACTCAGTACCGGAAAACGAGTGGAAAGAGACAGAGAGCAAGGCAGCGGCGATGGTCCGGGCAATCGAACATTCGGGGGCCTGTTCATGAAGGTGCTGATCGTAGACTGTTATGACAGTTTTACCTTCAACCTGTACCAGCAGGTAGGAAAGCTTGGGGCAGAACCACTGGTGATGCCCTGTGACACACCCCTTGACGTGCTAAAAGAGACCGGTTGTGACCGTATCATCCTGTCACCAGGCCCGGGTACGCCGCAGGATGCCGGTGTCTGCCTTGACGTGCTGAACTCAATGAGCCGTACGATCCCCACCCTGGGTGTCTGTCTTGGCCATCAGGCAATCTGTACTGCATTCGGGGGAGAGGTCATCCGGGCGCCGCACCTGATGCATGGCAAGACCTCGACAATCCAGCATGACGGAACAGGTATTTTTGACGGGGTCCCGACCCCATTCACTGCAACGCGCTATCACTCACTCATTGCACGCGAGGGATCTCTTCCGGAGGAACTCCGGGTAACCGCCACCAGCATGGACGACGGGTACATCATGGGTGTCCGGCACCGCAGCCTCCCGATTGAAGGCGTGCAGTTCCACCCGGAGAGCATCCTCTCGGCAGAGGGGGACCGGATCATCAGGAATTTCCTTAACGGGACCGGGGTGAGCTCATGATGTTCAAAGAGGCGATTATGCAGATTATGGATCAGCAGGACCTGGGCGAAACCGAAGCCGCCGGTCTTATGGATATCATCATGGAGGGGAAGGCAACCCAGGCCCAGATCGGGGCATTTCTCGCTGCGCTCCACATGAAAGGTGAAAGCCCACAGGAGATCGCTGCATTCGCCCGCGTGATGCGCCGGCATGCGATTGCGGTCAGGCCGAAAACGAAAGGTATGCTGGTCGATACCTGCGGTACCGGTGGCGATGGCAAGCATACGTTCAACATCAGTACTGCGGCAGCGTTCGTTGCCGCAGGTGCCGGCATACCGGTCGTCAAGCATGGCAACCGGAGCGTGAGCAGCACCTGCGGTTCAGCGGATGTCCTGTCTGCACTGGGTGTCGATATCACTACGGATCCGCATACCCAGGCACGGATTGTCGAAGAGATAGGTATCGCGTTCCTTTTTGCACCGCTCCATCACCCGGCTATGCGCCACGTGATGGCAGCCCGGCAGGAGATCGGCTGCCGGACGGTCTTTAACATCCTTGGCCCGCTTGCAAATCCTGCAGGGGCACAGGCGCAGGTGCTCGGGGTTTACCAACCCGGCCTGACCCGTACGATGGCAGAAGTGCTCAGGCTGCTCGGCATCTCACGCGCAATGGTGGTCCACGGGAGTGGCCTTGATGAGATCACGACAACCGGAGAGACGGTGGTTTCGGAACTCGTCAATGGTACCATCAACCCATATACGCTGAATTGTGAAACATATGGTATTACCCCGGCGCAACTCCCCGATCTTGCGGGAGGGGATGCAGCAACCAATGCCGGCATCATCCGGGAAATCCTTATCGGTGAACGCAGCGCAGCCAGAGATATTGTACTGATGAATGCAGGAGCCGCGATTTATGTGGGAGGGCAGGCACGGGACCTGCATGAGGGAATTACCCTTGCAGGAGCCTCTATCGATTCGGGAAAAGCCCTCGCACGGCTGGATGCGCTTGTTGACGCAACGAGGAGTGCCGCATGATCCTTGACGAGATCGTCCGCAGGACGGAAAAACGGGTGGCACAGCTCCCGTCATCATTCCCGGAACCTTCTTCAAAGGAACACCCGAGCCTCTCCGGTGCAATCCGGTGCAGGAACGGAAAAAATGCGGTCATCGCGGAGATCAAATGTGCATCTCCCAGCGGAGGCATCATCCGCCGCAACGTGGACATGGCCCAGATGGCCGGTGTCCTCGCGGGAGCCGGGTGCGTTGCCCTGTCGGTGCTTACCGAACCATACTTCTTCGGGGGCACGGGGCAGGACATCGCCAAGGTGAAGTCTGCAGTAGACATACCGGTACTTCGCAAGGATTTCATTATCGATGAGCGCCAGATCGCGGAGTCAAAAGTGCTCGGGGCGGATGCCGTGCTCCTGATCGCGGCAGTACTCGGGAAGGACCTGACGGCATTCGTCGATCTCGCCATGGACTACCATCTCGAACCACTGGTCGAGGTCCACAATGCTGAAGAAGTCGAATCGGCACTTGCTACCCGGACGGCACTCATCGGGATCAATAACCGCGACCTGTCCACCATGACGATCAATCGTTCAACGACAAGGCTGCTGTCCGGGCAGATCCGGTCCAAAGGCAGGCTGATCGTATCGGAAAGCGGGATGCGATCAGCCGATGACGTGCGCGAGATGCAGGGCTATTGCGACGCGTTCCTCATCGGCTCATCGATCATGGCAGATGCCCATCCGCGGAAGAAGCTGGAGGAGTTCGTATGCGCATAAAGATCTGCGGAATCACAAGGCCCGAAGACGCACAGGTTGCAGAGAACGAGGGGGCCGATGCAGTTGGTGTCGTGCTCTTCAGCGACTCGAAACGGTCGGTCAGACCTGAACGGGCGCGGGAGATCTTCCACGCGGTCGGACCGTTTACCGCGACAATTGCCGTGACTCACACGAAATTGGAAGACGATCTCGCGCAGATCATCGCACTGAATCCCACCGCGATCCAGATCTTCCACCCGTTCGTATTCGATACGCCCCCCGGCTTAAAGGTGATCCGGGTGATCGCCCGGGGCGATCCGCTGCCTGACGACTGCGACGCGGTCATCGTGGATGAGAGCCACGGGGGCGGGAAGCAGTTCGACCTCGGGCATGCACGGGAGACCGTCAGGGGATCGCGTGTGCCGGTCATCCTCGCAGGGGGGCTGACACCGGAGAATGTCGGCAGGGCGATCCGCGAGGTCCGGCCGTACGCGGTGGATGTGGCAAGCGGGATTGAGATATCCCCGGGGATCAAGGACCACAGGAAGATACGGGCGTTTATCGCCGCATGCAGGAGTGTTTGACATGACAACAAAAGGACGATACGGCGATTACGGCGGACAATACGTCTCGGAAACACTGATGAACGCCTTACTCGAACTCGAAACAGCGTACGAAAAAGTTGGGAAGGACAAGGCATTCGCTGCCGATCTCGACGCGCTCCAGAAGGAATATGCCGGCAGGGAGACACCCCTCACGTTCTGCCCGAACGCGTCACGGGAGCTCGGGTGCAAAATCTACCTGAAACGCGAGGATCTCGTTCACGGGGGTTCGCACAAACTGAACAACACCCTCGGGCAGGCGCTGCTGGCAAAACGCATGGGCAAGAAGCGGCTGATCGCCGAGACGGGTGCCGGGCAGCACGGTGTTGCCACCGCCATTGTCGGGGCGGCACTCGGGATGCCGGTGGAGGTCTACATGGGAGAGGTCGATACCCGGCGCCAGGCCCTCAATGTCTTCCGGATGGAGCTGATGGGTGCAAACGTGATCCCGGTTAAATCCGGGACCAGGACCCTGAAGGATGCGATCAACGAGGCACTCCGTGACTGGGTCGCAAACGTGCGGGATACCTATTACCTGATCGGTTCTGTTGTGGGACCGCACCCCTATCCCCTGATGGTCCGGGACTTCCAGTCGGTAATCGGAAGAGAGACCCGCCAGCAGGTACTGAAAAAGGAGGGGCGGCTCCCGGATACGGTCGTTGCCTGTGTCGGTGGCGGGTCCAATGCGATGGGGATCTTCTATCCGTTCGTCCATGATGACGTGGAACTAATCGGGGTCGAGGCCGGGGGAAAAGGGATCGAAACCGGCGAGCACTCGGCTACGCTCTGTGCCGGTGAGCCCGGGGTGCTGCACGGTGCTCTCTCCTACCTGCTGCAGGATGCCCACGGGCAGGTGCTCCCAACCCACAGCATCTCCGCGGGTCTCGACTACCCGGGGGTAGGCCCCGAGCATTCGATGCTGAAGGACAGCCACAGGGTCACCTATGCCGCGGCCAATGATCCGGAAGTGCTCGAGGCATTCAGGTTCCTCTCCCGGTCCGAGGGTATCATCCCGGCGCTCGAGTCGGCCCATGCCGTCGCGTACGTGATGACGAACCGGGACCGGTTCGACCGGGACGATATCGTTGTCATCAACCTCTCAGGGAGAGGAGACAAGGACGTGGCTGAAGTGGCAAAGCTGCAGGAGCGTGCCCCATGAGCCGGATCCAAAAGGTGTTCGAAACGCCGGGAAAAACCGCATTCATCGGGTTTGCCGTTGCGGGAGACCCGGACGAGGCCACGTCACTCCGGATCGCAAAAGCGCTCATTGACGGCGGGACCGATATCCTCGAACTCGGCGTGCCATTCTCGGATCCTGTTGCCGACGGGCCTACCATCCAGCAGGCAGACGAGCGTGCACTTGCTGCCGGTACAACACCGGATACCGTTTTCAGGCTGGTAAAAGAGATACGGGCATATTCCGGTGTCCCGGTTGTGTTCCTCACGTACTACAATATCGTGTACCGGAGAGGGATTGAACGGTTTTACCGCGAGGCCAGCGAAGCAGGAGTGGACGGCATACTCATCGCCGACATGCCGGTTGAAGAGTCCGGGGAGGTTACCGCAGTCGCCGCCCGGTACGGCATCGACCCGATATTCCTCATCACCCAGACGACCAGCGACGATCGGATCCGGAAAATCGCCGCTCTGGCACGGGGGTATCTCTATCTTGTTTCAGTACTCGGAGTAACCGGAGTCAGGGAACAGGTCTCATCGGGTGCAATCGATCTCCTGAACCGCGTCCGACGGCACACGAAGCTGCCGCTCGCTCTTGGTTTTGGCATATCAACACCCGATCATGCAGGAACGTGTGCCGCAGCTGGGGCTGACGGCGTGATCGTCGGGAGCACAATTGTTGATATCATCGGATCAAACCTTGGTAATCCCGGGGAGATGGAGCAGAAGCTCAGGGACTATGTCGTGCAGATGAAAGAGGCAACTGGATCCACAGGACGGACATAATTCCTGTTAAACCCATCTTTTTTATCCCGTGCATGCCAACGATATCGTGGATTTATCATGATGTCCAGAAAGTGTGTATTTGTAATTCTTGGAGCATGCATCGTCGCAGGACTTCTCATCGCAGGATGTACGCAGCCGCAGACACCGGCCACCGTCCAGACCACGGCAACTTCGGCATATACGGTCGTTCCTGCTGAAACTACAGCATCAGCCAATGCAACAACCGTCGGTATGGCAAACCCCGCATCCGTCAATTGCGGTAAGATCGGCGGTACAACCGAGATCAAGACCGCTGCTGACGGAGGCCAGTACGGCATGTGCACCTTTGCCAACGGCACGACCTGCGAGGAATGGGCACTCTTCAGGAACGAAGGATGCCAGTCCGGTGTGTCAGTAAACACGACCACCGCAGCATCGAAATAATCCTAAAAAAAGTATACCATTTTTTATTCCACCGCATCCCCGCGATATCCGTGTGCTGCGAGAATGCCGGTGACCGTTTTCACCCATACCGGATCGTTTAATCCCGCCGGGTGTGTATGGGGAATGGACGCGATCTCTTCTTTCCAGAGCCGGGCAAGCACCCCATCTGTCGTACTGATCTCCCCGGCACCGATCACCTTTCCTGCCAGATGATCATACGGGTCATAGACCTGCATCCTGTAACACCGGAACTCGCGGCATACGAGAGGACGGGAGGGGTAGATTGCACAGGTGAAACCTTCACCATCCTTTTTACGGCACAGGAACGGGCAGCGTTTTTTCCCGGCAGGAGCCCTCGTATTGACCTGTCCGACATCAGCCTCAGACACCTCATCTGCATATTCCGCATCCACGTGGACAGGGAACTGTTCGCCTGTCAGGGAATAACGGCAGTAGTAGTCCTGGTCATTCAGCTGGCGCTCGATGGTTATGAATGAGCCGAAACTAAAACAGCATTTTCCGCAAAAATTGCAGGTGAACGTTGCCATACGATGATCGTTCGTTGGACGGGTATGCTGATAAAAAAATGGGTCTGGCGTGGATACACGACAGGATAATCGGGATTATTGGAATTCCGGGCATGGTACAAACAGGAAGTAACCCGCTGCGGGGAGTTGTTTTCTGACACAACGATGATATACCTCCCGGTTGAATTCCGGATACGCGTGACGATTGGAAATGACCATGACAAAGACAAGGATCCTGTTCATCTGCACGGCCAATGCCGCCAGATCCCAGATGGCAGAGGGGCTGCTCCGTGCACGATATGGAGACCGGTACGATGTCTATAGCGCGGGCACCCGCAAGTCGAAAGTGAGCACTCGGGCAATCACCGTAATGCAGGAGATCGGGATTGACATCTCCCATCACCGGTCAAAAACCATAGATGAAGTCTCCGGAATCCCATTCGATCTCGCGGTCACGCTCTGTGACAATGCACATGCGGTTTGCCCGGTTGTGCATAATGCAAAAAAGACCATCCACCGGGGATTTGCCGATCCCCACCTCACACCCGGGACCGACGACGAGATCCTTGATGTTTACCGGCGTATCAGGGATGAGATTGCAACATGGATCGATACCACCTTCGGTACAGCAGGTAGTTACTGACGCTCTGCATTTCCCGGCAATAACATTGATGAGATACCATCGCGTTCAATGGATCAGGGCCGAAATAGAATGAAACGGGGAAAACAGGGAGATATCTACTCAGAATCTCTCGAACTTCACAGGAAACACCGGGGCAAGATCGAAGTCTATTCCAAGGTCCCCGTTACCACCCGTCATGAACTCTCCCTTGCATACACCCCGGGCGTTGCCGAGGTCTGCCGGGAGATCCACAAAGACAAAGATCTTGCCTACAAATACACGCTCAAGGCCAACACCATCGCCATCGTGACTGATGGGTCCCGGGTGCTCTCGCTGGGAAATATAGGGGGATACGCCGCGATACCCGTGATGGAGGGAAAGGCCCTCCTCTTCAAGAAACTGGCGGGGATCGATGCCTTTCCTCTCTGTTTTGAGCGGTACCACATGGAGTTTGCCGATGATATCAAAAATATCGCCCCCGTCTTTGGCGGAATCGCTCTTGAAGACATCGCGGCGCCCCGGTGTTTCGAACTCGAAGAGTCGCTGCAGGGGATCGGGATCCCGGTTATGCACGACGACCAGCACGGGACGGCGGTCGTGGTCCTCGCTGCCCTCCTCAATGCGTGCAGGGTGACGAAAAAGAGGTTCGAGGACTTACATATCGTTGTAAGCGGTGCGGGGGCAGCCGGGTATGCGATAACAAGGATGCTCAAATGTATCGGCTACAATCCCGACCTCTGCAGCAGTGTCAGGGATATTATTGTCTGCGACAGGAACGGGATCATCCACCGGCACCGTGACGGCCTGTACGCAAACAAATACAAGTTCATCATCGCTGAAGAGACGAACAAGGCCGGGCGAACCGGCACGCTTGCCGATGCCATGAAAGGCGCCGATGTCTGTATCGGCGTATCGGTGCCCGGGATCATCACGCCGTCCATGGTCCGCTCCATGAACAAGGAGCCGATTATCTTTGCCCTTGCCCATCCCATGCCGGAGATCCTTCCCGCGGACGCACTCCAGGCAGGAGCGGCCATTGTCGGTACCGGGAGGAACGATTTCCCCAACCAGATCAACTATGCCCTCGCATTTCCCGGGATCTTCCGGGGAGCGCTCGATGCCCGGGCAACGCGGATATCCGACGAGATGAAAGTCGCGGCAGCGCATGCCCTTGCAGATTACGTGAAACGGCCCAGAAAAGACCGGATTCTCCCCTCGGTTCTCAACCGCCAGGTGGTTGCTGCGGTGGCCGAAGCGGTCAGAAAAGCGGCAGTAACAAGCGGGTGCGCCCGGGCGATCACGTGAGATCACCAGACGAGGCGGACATACAGGTACATTTCCCGGTGATTTAACCGCGTCTCATCACCCGGCACACGTTCCCCATCAGTGCATGGTGCCGGGACAGTTGTTCGAGGAACTGGGTACTGCGTTCACCTGCAGGCAGCGGGGTCCAGCTGATGCCACAGTCCGTATCCCAGAGGACCAGGCCTTCGGAGGGGGCAGGCTGGAGAGGCTTTTTCGCTTCTGTCGCCAGGAGTCCATCAATTGAACTCTCCTCTGCTTCCCCGTTCCCAATCCGGAGCAGGGAGGCGGCCATGCTGCGGACCTGGTGCCATAAGAAACTCTCGGCGGTCACTTCGAAGTACACAAAACCGCCCTCTTCAGCAACCGTGGCAGTAAGGACCGTCCTGTACGGGTTCTTACCCTCGAGACGGGCGAAGTTGGTAAAATTATGGTTACCGACAAACCTGCCGGCTGCCCGTGCCATGGTCTCGATATGGGCGGGGTGTTCGGTAAAGTAATACCGGTACGTCCGCCTTTTCGCATCGTACCGCGGGTGGAATGCAGGGAGTACTTTCGCATACCCGGTACACCAGCAGTCAGGGGGCAGCTGGGTGTTGATAGTCCGGACAGCCCGGTCCGGGGCGGGGGTTGTAAAGGCCGCCACCTGTCCGATCGCATGGACACCGCGGTCGGTCCTGCCCGCCGACAGGAACCCGGCCTCCCGCCAGTCATCAAAGAGGCTGAGCCGCTGGCAGGCAGCGATGAACTCCCCTTCCACCGTCCGGTGGGAGGCCTGCATCTGCGAGCCGAAGAACCTGCTGCCAAGGTACGAGACCCGGAACGCGAGCCTCACCGGAGCTGCATGTGCCGGGTGATCCGTTTGATCTTTCTCCATGTGTTGTTGATGGACTGGCGCGTGTAGGTGCGCAGCGGTGTCTTCCTGCCGCCACAGGATACTCTTCCGGCACGGATTGCCTCAAGGATCGCGGGGACGTCCTTTTCCGCTTCAACATAGGTCCTGCCGAATCCGACGAACTTTGCATTGTGGGCGTCGCTCCCGCCAACGCACGGTTTGCCCAGCCGCTTTGCGATACGGGCCGCCTTCTGGTTTGCCGAGCCCACAATATACCGGCTGTTAAACACCTCGACCGCATCCACGATATCCATGCCAGCTTTCTTCCGGCGGGCCACCCCGTGCCTCCAGACATGGTACGGGTGGGGGAGGATCGCAAGGCCACCCATTCTTTTGGCGATACTGACGGTCGCCACCACGTCGAGACCTGCGGGTATGATCTCCGTGACGCCGAGCACCAGCAGGTGGCCCTGCTTTGTCGAGACCTCGATACCGGGGATCACCAGAACAGTTGTCGGGACCGTCAGGGCTTTTATGGCCCCGTCGACGGAGTCGTGATCGGTGATCGCGATTGCGTCAAGCCCCTCTGCCTCGGCCTGCCGGAGGATCTCCTCGACACTACTCTCACCGTCCTTGGAATAATTCGTATGCACGTGCAGATCGCAGGCAAGCATCTGATCATAGTGTTTTTATCTCTCTGGTATTAAGGAAACTTATGCGCATCCTCCTCCCCACCGGCACTGCCACCGAAGAGACGGTCCGTAAGGCGGCCGCCGGTTTCGACGCGGATGTTGTCGTGACCGGGGAGATTGCATCCTTTCTGACCCCCCACCGGCTTGGCGAGCTCCTGAAAAAAGGGCATTACGATATGGTGCTCGTATCCGGGATGAGCACTGCATCATTCGAGGGAGTAGAACGCGAGACCGGTGTGCCGGTCTACCGCGGGCCACGGCACGCAGCGGACCTCGCCATGATCCTCCCCCTCATCGGGAAGATCACCCTTTCCCATACCGTCCCTGCGGACGAGTTACTCACCATGCAGCGGGCGGCAGAGGCAATGACGCGGGTCGAAACAAGGGAGCATGAGGCGGAGTGCGACTGCATCATCAGGGGACTGAAGATCGGCGGGGGATCGCGAATGAAGGTGCTCGCAGAGATCATGGACGCCCACCGGTGCGAGGACATCCGCGGGCGGGTGGAGTCTTTCTTCTCATCGGGCGCCGATATCGTTGACCTCGGGTTCGGATTCGATGCCACTCCCGCCGATGTGACCCGGGTGTTTTCAGCACTGGACGGGATCGACCGGCCGCTCGCAGCAGACACACAGGACCCGGCACTCATCCGGGCGGCACTTGTACGGGCCGACATCATCCTCAGCCTCCAGGACGAGAACATCCCCCTTGTGGGAAAAGACGTGGCACGTGCCGGTGCTGCGGCGGTAATCGTCCCGGGCACAGGCACGCTTTCAAAGAATATTGCTCTCGCAAAACGGGCAGGGATCCGGTGCATCATTGCCGACCCGCTCCTCCGGCCAACCGGGTCCGGCCTTGTTACATCCTTAAAGAAATTCAAAAAAGGGCGTTACCCCCTCTTCTTTGGTGCCGGCAATGTTGCCGAACTCCTTGACGCGGACTCCCCCGGTGTCAACGCTCTCCTTGCCGGCATGGCAATGGAACTGGGAGCGGCGATCATCTTCACGAGTGAACATTCCGACAAGACACAGGGATCTGTCCATGAAATGCGGAGGGCAACGGAGATGATGGTGCTTGCCCGGGACCGGCCCTACCCGAAAGACCTCGGGATCGACCTCCTTGTCCTGAAGGAGAAGCGGAGACGGCGCGAACCGCCGCTTGAGTATGAGACGGTCACCACCGCAAAGAAGGTGCCGGACGAGATTGAGTACGATCCGAAAGGCAACTTCCGGATCGGGATCGAAGGCGACCGGATCGTCGCAGTGATCAAGGGTAAGGCCGTTTGGGGAACACGCTGGCAGGACGTATTATACACCCTTCTGTCACAGGGGGACGTCTCGCTCCTGGACCATGCAGGCTATCTTGGCCGGGAACTCTACAAGGCAGAGCTCGCGATCCGGTACGGGCGGAGCTTCGAGCAGGACGGGGAGTTCTGATACCAACATTTTATTGCAGGAAAAAATCACCTGTACTCCATGTCCACACAGGCACGCGCATCCCATATCCTTGTAAAGACCGAAGACCAGGCAAACCAGATCATGAAGCGCCTCGCTGATGGCGAAGAGTTCGACAAGGTTGCCCGCAGGTTTTCATCCTGTCCTTCCGGCAAGCAGGGCGGCGATCTCGGCTGGTTCGGCAAGGGCATGATGGTCCCCGAATTCGAGAAGATCGCATTCTAGGATGAGGTCGGCAAGGTGGTCGGCCCGGTCAAGACCCAGTTCGGGTTCCATGTCATCAAGGTCACCGGCAGGAAATAATTTTTTGAGGTTCTAATGGAACTGCAGAAATTCCTGCTCGGCATCGGGCTTGCCATCGTGATCGTCTTCTGCGGGGCATCGGTGTACACCCATTTTGTCAAGGCTGCCCCTTCCCCTGCTGACCACGACATACTCTACCAGGTCTCAACCATCGATGCCCTGATGCAGGGGGTGTATGGAGGTGTCCAGCCGGTGGGGGAGCTGAAAAACCATGGTGACTTCGGGATCGGCACGTTCGAGGCACTTGATGGCGAGATGATCGTGCTGGATGGCGTTGTCTACCAGGCAAAAGCGGACGGGCGCATCTACGTGGCCGCTGACAGCCAGACCACGCCATTTGCCACGGTAACGCATTTCAGCAGCGATCAGGCTGTCACTACGGACCGTCCGATGAACCTTTCCGTCTTCTCCTCCGTTATGGAAGACCGGCTCCCCACCGGGAACATGGTGTACGCGGTACGGATGCACGGCATATTCCCGTACATGAAGGTCCGGGCAATACCGGCGCAGCAGGAGCCCTACCCCACGCTCGCCGATGCAGCGAAAAACCAGTCGGTGTACACATACTCTGATACTACCGGCACCATTGTCGGGTTCTATACCCCGGTCTTTTTCAAAGGGGTAAATGTTCCCGGATACCACCTCCACTTCATCAGCGATGACCATATGACCGGCGGTCATATCCTTGATTTCACGGTACCGGCAAACACCCCGGTCCACTATGATATCACGCCGGGATTTTCCATGGTATTGCCGACAAGCGGCGATTTCACCGGTGTCGACCTCTCGCAGGACCTGAGTGCTGACCTTGCGAAGATCGAGAAATAATCCCTTTTTTAAAGGAGAGTTTTTTTGCGATCGCATCCAAGAGGATCGGTACAGTACTCCACGTGCTGGCAGGGACATCCACATGAAAATCCGCGGTATCCGGCAGGACCTCATCACCCTTCTCCTCCAGATGGGACGCGAGAACCATCCCAACGAGTTCGCCGGCGTGATCCGCGAATGCGACGGTGTCATGGAAGAACTGAACCTGCTCCCCGGGACCATCGGCCGCGAGGATTCCGCATCCATCTTCTACGATATGATGCCCCTTGACACCCACGTGGCGGGCAGCGCCCACAGCCACCCGAACGGTGTGATCAGCCCTTCGGATGCTGATATCAGTTTCTTCCCGAGGACCGGCCGGTACCACCTCATCATCGGGTATCCCTACCGGAAAAACGACTGGCGGTGTTTTACCGCGGACGGGCAGCCCTGCAACCTTGAGGTGATCCCGTGACCGCCAGGCGCATCGTTGCCACGGGAACCTTCGACATCCTTCACCCGGGACACCTCTATTACCTGGAGGAGTCACGAAAACTCGGTGACGAACTCTGGGTCATCGTGGCCCGGGACACCAACGTGAAGCACAAGCCCCGCCCCGTCATCCCGGAGGAGCACCGTCTCGCAATGGTCGCCGCCTTAAAGCCCGTTGACCACGCAGTGCTCGGGGATAAGGTGGACATGTTCCGGCCCATCGAGGAAATTTGCCCGGAGATCATCACGATTGGGTTCAACCAGATGTTCAACGAGGAGAAACTCACCGGGCAGCTCCGGGCCCGCAACATATCATCCCGGATCGTGCGCATCGACCGGTATGCCGATGACGAGCTTTGCAGTTCAAGGCTGGTCGTCAAGCGGATCCTCGATAAAAGGTGCCATGACCAGCACCCTCCGGAGTAACTCCGGACCTTTTTTATCAGCTTGTGGACCCGCGGGGCAGATGACGCTTCAGGGGGGAACTCCCTGCCTGCCTGCATAAAAAAAGAATGAAGAAAGATCGCGGGAAGATCATCCGCACGACCGCGGCGGGGAAAAACGGGTCATCTTCCCGAATTATGGGGCCGGTGTACGAGAGCCTTTCTCCTGCTGTGACTGACAATCCCCCGTCTCATGCTGGTACTGTATTTGGCCATGAACGAACCAACAAGGGTCGTCACAATCACCAACGCGGCGATGACGGTCCCCACCACTGCCGACCCGTACAGGACCGCGAGGGCGATCGAGAACTCTCCCCGGCTGATCGTATTGGCCCAGATCTCAAGTCCTGACAGGGCAGACCCGTAAATCGCAAGCCCGATGAGCATGCCGGAGATCAGCTTGCTGAAGACTGCGAGGAGGCAGAGTATCGCAATCGCGTACAGGTCCATGCCGCTCGCAAAATCGATCGTGACCCCGAAGAAGACAAAAAACATCACCAGGAAGACGTCCTTGAACGGCCGTGCGTGCTGCTCGAATGCATCAGGATCCGTTGTTGCGAGAGCCGCACCAAGAGCGATCACCATCAGGGTATCAGGAATGCCGAACAATATGGCGAGGGAGGCCGTCGTGAGCACTGCGGCGAAGGTGAACAGGATAGGCGTTTCATCATCCCGGTCAAGGATCGATACAAGGAACTCTTTCCCGTAATGCGAGATGACGTACAGGATACCAAGGCCCAGTACGATCTTGAGGAAGAAGAACAGGAGGTCTTTGTCCCCCGAGGAGAGCAGGGCGATGATAATGATCAGGACAATATCCTCAAACACTTCGAGCCAGATGATTAACTCGGCCTCTTTCATCATCAGTTTCCGGTTCTCGATGAGCGTGGTGATGACGATTGCCGTGCTGGTGATGTAGAAGGCTACGCCGATGATAAAGGCCTCCATGAGCGAAAAGCCGAGAAGGTATGCGGCAGTAAACCCAATCCCCATATCCACAACAAGGCCGATAATACCTGCGGTGAGGAGTTTTGAGGGATCGGCAAGCATCTGGTCCAGTTTCAGCCCGAGACCCATGAAGAATAACAGGAAGAGCAGGCCTATCTCCGAGAAGAACTGGCTGATCTCATCCGACTGGACAATGCCGAGCCCTGCCTTGCCCAGCACGATACCGGCGAGGATATAGAAGGGTATGGCAGGGATCGAGAGATATTTGGAAATAAGCGCAAGCACCATGCAGACAAAAAGGGCGATGATGAAGCCTTCCATTACTCCACCATAATTTCGCTCTCAAATTTTTTAATCTGGTCGCTCTCCCCTATGACCAGTACTGCGTCCCCGTCCTCGAAAACAAATGAGGGGGAGGGGTTGATAATATTGTGATCATGCCGGGAGACCGCAATCACGGTCGCACCGGTCTTTGCCCGGATCTGGAGGTCTTCGATCGTCTTCCCGATGATGGCTTTCGGAATGTAAAACGTGTGGATGGTGACTCTCAGGTCGGCGAGTGCCGAGAAAGCCACTTCAACACTTTCCTGGTCCGCTTCGATGATCGCCCCGGTGAGGATATTTCCCAGGCGCCGGGCCTCAACGGGTGTCATCTCGGCTGCACTGGGAGTTTTACAACCTTTCTGGAGCGTGTACATCTGGATGGTCCCGGTCCTGGTAAAGAAGATCGCGACCGTATCACCCTTGTCGGTCTTGAACTCGTATTTCGTTCCTACACCGGGAAGGTTCTGGGATCGAAGCGCCATAGGAGACATTAGAGAAATGATCCTGAAATATATTGTTGTTTCGCCCTTAAACACCTAATTTTGATTGGGTTGATAATAAAAAATAGGATTGCGTCGGTTAGAGATAGGAATATAGTATGGTTTTGAAGAGAATTACGCCGCCGTTACATGCAGCGGAAAAAAGAAAATAGGGTTTTTGGTCTGAGAGGTCGGGAGGAGCGATGCACGAATGTAAACTGGCATCTGACTCTTGAGAGGGTTAGATCGTCCTCCGCACACACTATGTTGAAAGACCGGGGTTTAAACCCGGGACCGGGCGGAGTGAAAGTGTCGGCCACAAGGAGCGGATCTGATACTTTTTTCACCAGCCGTGATGATAAATAATGATAGATCCACGATCGCATCATAGCGCTCTCAGATCATTCACCATTACCTGCAGGAGTTGGATACCATCCCAGAAATCCCCAAGGAAGAATATATCCTGAAGTGCACGTCAGCCTGTGCCGGGTGCAGCGATTCCCTCGCACTCAGATATGTGCTCAAGGCCGCAGGGCCGGACACGGTGCTGGTCGTGCCGGCATGCTGCACGAGCGTCATCCAGGGCATTTACCCGAATACAGCCTTCAATGTCCCCGTATACAACATCGCCTTTGCCTCAGCAGCGGCCTGTGCATCGGGCATGAGCAACGCGTTCCGCGCTGCCGGCAAAAAGACGAACGTGATCGCATATGCCGGTGACGGCGGGACACTCGACATCGGGATACAGGCGATGTCGGGGGCTTTCGAGCGGGGCACGGACTTCCTCTATATCTGTTACGACAACGAGGCGTACGGTAATACCGGAATGCAGCGCTCGGGCGGTACTCCTCTCGGTGCACGAACCACAACAACTCCGACCGGCAAGACCGATAACAAGAAGGACATCGATGCAATCATCGCCGCCCACGATCCGCCGTACCAGGCAACGGCGTGTGCAGCCTACCCGCAGGACCTCTTCAAGAAAGTTACAAAGGCCCTCACGTTCCGCGGCCCGACCTTTATCCATATCCTTGCACCCTGCCCGCCCGGCTGGCGCTACTCCACGGAGAAGAGCGTTGAGATGGGCAAACTCGCCGTGAAATCCGGCATGTGGGTGTTGTACGAACGCGAGTACGGGAAACTCACCATCGGGGCGCAGTCAAAGGCTGCAATCAAGAAGCCCATCCCGCTCGAAGATTACCTTGCGCCGCAGGGCAGGTTCAAGGGAATCGATCCAAAAACCGTCGATATCCTGAAACAGCGCATTGCAAAGAACCTGGCAAAACTCGCGGCTGAGGAGGCGGCATCATGAAGAAGATCTCGACCGGGAACAAGGCCGTTGCTGAAGCAGTGAAACAGATCGTCCCCGCAGTCGTTGCCGCATACCCGATCACACCGCAGACAGAGATCGTGGAGCAGATCGCCGAGTTTGTCAGCAGCGGGGAACTGAAAAGCAGGTACATTGCAGTCGAGAGCGAGCACTCGGCGATGGCGGCCTGTATCGGCGCCAGTATCACCGGGGTCCGCACCTTTACGGCAACGAGCTCCCACGGGCTCCTCTACATGCACGAGATGACCAACTGGGCTGCCGGGGCACGGCTTCCCATTGTCATGGCAAATGTCAACCGTTCGCTCGGGCCCGGCTGGAACATCTGGGCCGAGCACACCGATGCCCTGCAGGAACGGGACACCGGCTGGCTGCAGGTGTACGTGAGCACCGTGCAGGAAGCCTACGATGCAACGATCATGGCGTTCCGGATCGCGGAACATAACGATGTCCTCCTGCCGGTGATGGTAAACCTTGACGGGTTCCTCCTCTCCCACATCATGCAGCCGCTCGATACCGTGGACGTCGGGGATTTCGTCCCACCTATCCAGCTCCCGCATGCAATTGACGTGAAGAACCCGACAGGGTACGGCGGGCTCACCGGCCCTGACCAGCAGTTTAAATTCCGCTGGGACATTGAACGGTCGATACGGGACTCCGTGAAGGTCATCGAAGCAACCGAGAAAGAGTTCGCGAAACGCTTTGGCCGGAAGTACGGGTTCACCGAGGACTACCAGTGCGCGGATGCCGACGTCATCATCGTCGCGATGGGCACGCTCGGGAAGGAAGCGGAAGTCGCCGTCGATCTCCTCCGGAAGGAAGGGATAAAAGCAGGCTCGATGCGCCTGCGCTGGCTGCGCCCGTTCCCGAAGCTGGACCTCAAGGGAAAACAGGTCGTTGTCATTGACCGCGACTACTCCTTTGGCCGCGGGGGGATCCTCGCAACCGAGATCATGGCACAGACGAAGGAAGACGTCTTCAGCGTGATCGCCGGCCTCGGCGGGCAGGAAGTCACGTACGAGGATGTGGCAGGCTTTGTCCGGAAACGTCGCATGGGTGAAGAGTTCTGGTTCGGGGTGAACAACAATGTTTGAGATCCGGATCCATTCCCGTGGCGGACAGGGCGGCGTGACCGCAGCCCGGCTTCTCGCTCTCGCAGCGATCCATGATGGAAAGTATGCCACCGCGGCCCCGTTCTATGGTGCGGAACGCCGGGGGGCCCCGATTGTCTCGTTCGTCCGGATCGATGACAGGCCGATCAGGATTTACAGCCAGATCAAAAAACCCGACATGGTCATCGTGCTCGATGCAAGCGTCATGGACGTAGTCGACGTACTGCAGGGGCTCAAAACCGGGGGGAGGGTACTTGTCAACAGCGCCCACCCCCGGGAATTCAAGGGCTTTACTTCAGGCCATGTCGACCTGACCGGGATCGCGCTGAAGGAGAACCTTGTTGTTGCGGGAAGCCCGATCCTGAACACGCCGGTCATCGGCGCCCTCGCAAAGCAGGGGATTGTCTCGGTCGATTCGGCAAAGAAGGCGATCCGCGAGATGTTCTCCGATGAACGGAATGTGAAGGCGGCCGAGACGGCCTATGAGGAGATGAGCGCATGACCCCGGATACAAAACGTGAACGATTAGCCATAAGCCGGCCTACCGAGGGTGCTGCCGGAAAGACCGGAACATGGCGGGTCTTCCGCCCGGTCGTGGACAAGGAAAAGTGCAATGCCTGCGGACTGTGCTCCACATACTGCCCCGATGCGGCAATCGATGCAGAACTCGATGTCGATCTCGTGTTCTGCAAGGGCGGCGGGATCTGTGCCAACGAATGCCCGAAGAAAGCCATTTCCATGGTCCGGGAAGAAAAATAAGCGTTCGTTACGAAGATCTCCCCGCTTTTTTAATTGCAGGAATAATTTCACAACCTTTTTTATCCAGTGCCAAAAATATATCGCACAGGGATTACTACATGAACATTTCCTTTTCGGGGGATACGCGGGACCTCTTTAAGTTCGATCTCGTACGCCATATCATGAAGAGCTTCCCGGGCCTTGCCAGCTTCACCTTTATACCGATGCTGACAGACCGGGAAGAGCCGGCGAAACAGAAGAAGAGTAAGAAGGCCGACCTGAAAAAAGCGGTCAAAGCCGGAAAAGCGGGTTCCCAGAACCGGGAACTGATGGAACAGATGGGTAGACTGCAGGAGATCGAGGATGATTTGGACTATCTCTCAGGTATCAGGTCCTATTTCAGGGGAGAGAATATCCTCATCGATATCCTCCACAGGGACCGGTTTTCCCATGAACACCGGGTGAACTATTTCAAACCGGTATTTGATAAATTCCCGGAGCGGTCCCTCATCTTCCTCGACCCCGACACCGGGCTTGAAGTGAAGAACCCCACTCAGCGTCACCTGCTCTTTGATGAACTCAGGAAGATTGCAGAGACCATGGACACCCGCTCGATCCTGATGATATACCAGCATTTCCCCCGGGAAACACACGAAGGCTACGTAAGGCAACGCTGTTCGCAGATCGCAAAAGCCACGGGTATCAGTCCGGTATCGATCACGGACAATGAGATCGTCTTTTTCCTTCTTGCAAAAAGCCCGAAATTCCGGGAGCAGCTCCGGGACAATGTGGCTACCTACGCAGACACGTACCCGGCCCTCCGCTCGTGCGGGTGTGACTGAACCACCCGATCCTTTTTCCGGTCCCTTTGGTCACCCTGTCTTCAGTTCGTCCTTTGCCATGTACTCGAGATCGAATTTGTAGAAATGGGTAAACCGGCAGTGCCGGCACTGGACCGTGAGGTGCCGTGAGCTGACGATGATATCATGGGGACCGGTCACATGACAGTTCCGGCACGCGGCTTCCTGCACCAGCTCCCAGACCGGGTACTTCCCGATTTTTGTTAACGTCCCGGCCGCATCCACATCCTCGATACGGGGGATGAAGACCCTCGTAGCCCCGCAGTTGTCACAGGCAACCTGGGCCTGGTACGGGACGGCCTTGATGATCTGGTCTGCGATCGCTTTACAATGGTAGCAGTCCGTTAAGAATTTTGTAAAGATGAACCGGTCGCTCATGGAAGATACTGGAAGCGTACGGGTTCATTAACCTGTTGCCCGCCCGGTCGGGAGAGGTTCTACGCATCCATATATCAGGCATACGGGTCCTGTCGGTTGCCGGTACCTCCCTGCCGCAGTGACTGGATGACTGTAATGCCATTTTTATATTTTTTTCCTTTGAACAAAAATCTGCGAGTTTTTCCCTGCTGAAAGAAAATTCTGGGCGTTTGGAGGAAAAGAGTTGCGAACAGGGCAGTAAATTTAATTATCAGGTGAAATCAATTTATTGGATATGAAGAAATTTATCGGACTTCTTATCCTGGTCATTGTCCTTGTTGCGGTGAGTGGATGCACCCAACCGGCAACGACAACGCCCGCGACCACTACAACAGCTACGGAAGTACCCACCGTTGTTGAGACAACCGTCGAGGAGACCGTTGCCCCGACAGTCGAGGAAACTCTGGTAACAACACCCGTTGAAACCACGGTTGCCACAAATGAGACCGCCGCGGTTACCAATGAGACAACCGTTGTTCCCACGGTAACAGAGATCATCACCGCAGGCATGACCCCCTCAACCAAGATCACGGTCATCCATATCGTGAACAACACGTTCAGCCCCTCACCTCTCATGGTCCTCCCGGGAACCCGGATCACCTGGGTCAACGATGACCTGACTGTTCACTCCGTCAAGATGATCGGGGAACATGCAGGCAAGTTCAACTCCGGCGAGATCGCCAGCACGGCCCGCTGGGGCTATGATTTCGGTGACGCCGAGGGGACCTTTGAATATGCCGACGGGACCAACATGAATGTCACCGGTGTTATCATCGTCAAGAAGGGTGATTCACTCGTTGGCAACGTGGTAAAATCCACACCGTACGTGACAAGCAACGCAACCTGGTAACATAACCAGCACTCCTTTTTTATTCAGGTTATTATCCTCACGGTTCAGCCATAAGGGCAACCGCGATGCCTGCCCGGCAGGACACCATTGACGCCATTAACTGAGTGATCGCATGAACGGATCCGGTCTCTGCTGTCGATGACACAGGCGATGGGGAAAAACCAGACCTGGAATAAAAACCCGGCAATGCGTCCCGCAGGGAAATCACCTGATCGGGAAATGTTCTAAAAAAGGGATTCGGGTTAGAAGTCGCCGCCCATACCGGGGGGCATACCGCCCATTCCACCCATGCCGCCCGGGGGCATGCCGCCTTCGGGCATCGGGCTCTTGGACGAGGCGATGACATCATCAATGCGCAGGATCATGACTGCGGCTTCTGCTGCAGAGGAGATTGCCTGGGTCTTGACGCGGAGGGGCTCGACAACACCGGCTGCCTTCATGTCGACTGCCTTGCCTTCGAACACGTTCAGGCCGTGGGTCTTCTTGCCCTTCTCGTGGGCTGCACGGATCTCGACAAGCATGTCGATGGGGTCGAGACCTGCATTCTCCGCAAGGGTGCGGGGGATGACTTCGAGTGCGTCTGCGAACGCGTTGATGGCGAGCTGGGCCCGGCCGCCAACGGTTGCTGCGTACTCGTGGAGACGGAGCGAGAGCTCGGTCTCGGGTGCGCCGCCACCGGCAACAACCTTCTTGTCCTCGACAACGACCGCGACAACGCGGAGTGCGTCGTGGATTGCGCGCTCGAGTTCGTCGACTACGTGTTCGGTGCCGCCCTTGACGATGATGGAGACCGCCTTCGGGTTCTTGCACTGCTCGACAAAGGTCATCTCTTCGCCGCCGACCTTGCGCTCCTCAACAAGTCCGGCCTTGCCGAGTTCATCCTTGCTGATCGCGTCGATGGAGGAGACGAGGCTTGCACCGGTTGCCCGGGCGAGTTTCTCCATGTCGCTCTTCTTGACACGGCGGGTTGCAAAGAGCCCTGCCTTTGCCAGGTAGTGCTGTGCAATGTCGTCAATGCCCTTCTGGCAGAAGAGGACGTTTGCACCGCTCTTGACGATCTTATCGACAATACCCTTGACCATCCGCTCTTCCTCGTCGAGGAATGCCTGGAGCTGGTCGGGGGATGTGATGTTGATCTCGGCATCGACTTCGGTCTTCTTGAACTCGACTGCTGCGTTCAGGAGAAGGATCTTCGCGTTGGTGACCTTCTTGGGCATCGAGGGGTGGACGCGTTCCTTATCGATGAGTACACCCTCAACGATCTCGGAGTCCTCGATCGATCCGCCGGTCTTCTTCTCGACCTTGATGTTCTCGATGTCGACCTTGCCGTCATCATCAGTGACCATGGTGACTGCCTTGACAACAAGCTCACAGAGCTTGTCCTTGCTGGCCTCTGCACTCTTGCCGGTCATTGCAGTGCCTGCAATATTCCGGAGCAGCGCCTTATCGGTTACCTTGACATCGAAGGCCAGCTCCCTTAAGAGTGCCTGTGCCTTCTCGGCTGCCTGGCGGTAACCTGCAGCGATAACGGTCGGGTGGACGTCCTGCTCGAGGAGGTCTTCTGCCTTCTTGAGGAGTTCCCCGGCAATGACGACTGCTGAGGTGGTCCCGTCGCCGACTTCGGCGTCCTGGGTCTTTGCAACCTCGACCATCATCTTTGCGGCCGGGTGCTCGATGTCCATTTCCTTGAGGATCGTGACACCATCGTTTGTGATCACTACGTCGCCAATGGTGTCGACGAGCATCTTGTCCATACCCTTGGGACCGAGTGTGGTCCTGACTGCAGCTGCCACGGCCTTTGCGGCGGTGATGTTCATACCCTGGGCGTCGCGGCCTCGGGTACGGGTGCTGCCTTCCTTGAGAATAAGTATCTGCTGTCCTCCAAGTTGTTGTGACATAAAAATCACCACTTTTAGCACTAAAAGTGGTATGCGGTTCTATATAAACGTTATTGAAAATGGTTCTGTTGCGTTAACGGTTGAACAACCGCACAAACGGTTGGTGTTGCGCGGAGGTTGATGGATATATTTGAGTTAAGTAAAATCAGCCAACGTCTTCTCAACGTCAAGGTGGTTTGGAGGCATTTTATTCATATCAACAATCATCGGGATGGTTTCATCACCCGAACCAACTGTAATAAACCCCCCATGTCTTTCATAAAAATTTATTGTACGTTCGTTGTTTTTAGCATCGACTTTAACCACTCTACATCCTACTTTTGAGCACAAAGTGAAGGCCGTAGCAAAAACTCGTGCTAACATTTCCGCACCTATCCCCATTCCTCTAAAATTATCTTGTGTTGCCATTCGTGCAATCAACAATGCAGGGAATCTTCGTGGATAATATCGCTCCTCGCCCAAATCCGCTACAGATTCAGATGCAACACAACCCATTGCTAACGAGAAAAATCCAACCAGTCTTCCATCCGAGTGAACTAAATACGTTACTGCCACATTTTCCTCTTGATATTTCAGAGCATCGTTTAATAAGAAGTCTTCGAGGTCTCGATATGCAGAGCACCTAAATGATGAAATATCAGATTGGGGGGTTAATTTCGAAAAAACGAGGGTGTTAAGATCAACACCGTTTTCTACAGGGGCCATTCTTTAGACAGCCGCCTAGCTTTACTTATTAAACTGCGGCTCTCAGGGGTAAAGTTTTGCGACGGACTTTCAATGTATTCATTGAATTTTCGTGCATCTTCACCTCTTAACACAGTTTCCAATTCGATGGGTTTTGCCATGCCATTCACCTTCTCCCTTAATAATAAATTATTAAGAGAGAACTTAACAAAAGTATTATAAATAGATGGCGCTCTAAAAAATAACAAACCGCCCAAATTGGGCGTATTTTTACCAACGCGCAGATTTTCTTGTATTAAGGTATAAAAGATTTTCTAATTTTTTTGTGACACGCCGCAAATAATGCCTATGCGGTTCTGATCGTATATACGATCAGAACCGCATACGATATAATAGTATTGCATTTTGAAGAGATTGTTAAAATTATTTCCCACTTGCCAATCCGATCATCGTCTCCCACCGGTTCCCTGCAAGGTTGATTGGGATTCCCGCCATCTGTGCCGGTGTCAATCCATTGATTCCCATATGAGGACGGATATAGTTGTGATAAGTTCTGCATACCAGCGGCGAACTCCTCAGAACCTTGAAAATTCACTCACCGAGCAGGTCGAGGAGCTCGAAGCCGTCTTCGATTTTATGGAGGCGCTGCTCGCTGATCACGAGCGTCCTGCCGATCTTCTTCTCCTTTTCCGAATCGGTGATAATGCACATTGCATGCTTCTTTGCGATCTGCGAGAGGTTCCCGATCAGGGCCGCCCGCTTCACGACTTTCTGTGCCGGGCCGTAGCCCGTGAGGATCGTGTGCTTGTCAAAAGTGAGGAGTGCCTGGAACGGGGCGCCATGGAGCGTGTGGAGCCGGACACCGATCTGCTCAAGGAACTCCATCGGGCTCTGGATGTACGAACCGGTCTTCGCTTCGGCCTCAACAACCTTCGGCTTCTCGTGGCGGATGAGGTCGATGGACTCGACAACGCCGGTATTGAAGAACTCCTCGATACGGATCGCGACATCGAGCGTTGTACCCATGCCGCTCTCGTACTTGCTGATCGTGCGCCGCGAGACCCCAAGCACGTTCCCGAGGTCCCCGAGCGACATGTTCCGTTTCTCGCGGAGGTCCCGGAGCACGTCCCCGTCGATGTTGACATAGAGCCCGCCGGGCGAGGCATACACGAGCGGGGGGATCTTCTCCACAAAATAATCGTAGAGCGTGGCAGGACTGACCGCGTAGATGCCGTACCGGACATAGACTGCCCCCCGCTCAAGTTCCGCGTCCCGGGCCCGTTCACCGACAATGAGGGGTATTCCCCCGAGGAGCCGCGAGATGAGCTCGAGATCGAACGCCACCTCTTCGCTCACTGAGTCGATGTGCGCGACCACCTTGATCACGAGCAGCGTCCCGTTGTTCCGTGCGATGAGGTCGAAACTCCGCGGGCGCAGGGTGAAGCGCTCGGAGACATCGAAGCCTGCCGTGATCATTACGCTGGTGACCAGCTGGAGCTGGCGGTCCTGGGACATGTGATTACAAATGGATGGAGCGCTCCCATATATTAATATAGACATGCTGATCGGCATTGATGATACGGACTCCCCGCAGGGCATGTGCACCACGTACCTCGGGGCCGTGCTCGCCCGGCAGCTGATCCGCGAGCACATGCAGGTGCGCGAAGCCCGGCTCGTCCGACTCAACCCGAACGTCACGTTCAAGACCCGGGGCAATGCCGCGGTCATGCTCGATGTGGAAGGCAACCCGGACCGTGCTTTTGCCATCGCATGCGCACTCGTGGAGGACCTCGCGGACTTCTCCTGCGAGAACACAAACCCCGGGGTTGTTGTTGTAAAAGAGCAGGTGGACCCGGCATTCTACCTGCAGGCAGTAACGGATTTCTGCGAGATCGATGATGCAGTGGCACTGCTCGATGCAACCGGCGCCCGGTACAGGGGCTGGAAGAACCGGCGCGGCCTGATCGGGGCAACAGCAGCCGTGGCAAGCAGCCTCCCGGACAGGACCTCCGAGATCCTCGTGTACCGCGAGCCGGCCCGGTTTGGCACGCCGCGTGACGTTGACCGCACAAGCCTGTTCGCCGCGGAGACGGCAACCTTCCCGCATACGTGGGACACCGTTGACGTGGCAAACGATGTCGTGGTCTGCGTCCCGCACACGCCCGACCCGGTCCTCTTCGGCATCCGGGGCGAGAGCCCGCGCTGGGTGATGACCGCCCGGCAGATGGTCCAATCTGAGAGACCGGGAATCGAACAGATCTGGGTGACGAACCAGGGCACCGATGCCCACCTGATCGATGCAAATATTAGCGAACTGCGCGAGGGACTCTCGTACCGTGTCTGGTGGACCGTTGCTGACATCCCGAAGACCGGTACCGGAGGGCACGTCTCGTTCACGATCCGGAACAGCGATCATACTGTGCGGTGCATGGCATACGAGCCAACGAAAAACTTCCGGCAGATCGTCCGCCAGCTGGTGCCGGGCGATGAGATGATTGTATGCGGGAGCTTCAAGAAAGGGAGCATCAACCTTGAAAAAATGAAGAGCGTCTCTCTTGCAACGGACCAGACGATCCGTCCCCCGGCCTGCACCGCGTGCAGCAAGCGGATGACGAGCGACGGTAAAGGCAAGGGCTGGAAATGCAAACGATGCGGTGCCCGGGCTGATGCTCCGGACATTGAGGAGATCCCCCGCATGCTGGCGCCGGGATGGTATGAAGTCCCGCCAACGGCAAGACGCCATTTAGCTAAACCATTATGCCGGGGCTTGCCTCCTTACTGAAGATCAACCAGGCGACCAGATGGTCGCCCCGGTTGCGAGACCACTCCGCCGGAGTAATTACGTTATTTACGTGAGATCCGGCAGGAAAGAACGAGCCAAGGAAATCTTTTTTATCTTCGTACTCTTTTAAAGATCATCGATATCACACGGACCACGCGATGATCTCTATCCTCTATGTCGACGATGAACGGGACCTCCTTGAAGTGGCACAGGTCATCCTGGAAGAGTCCGGCGAGTTCAGCGTCAAGACTGCGACATCGGCAAAGGAAGCACTGGCGTCACCATCCATCTCGGAGTACGATGCCATCATCTCCGATTACCTGATGCCGGGGATGGACGGGATCGCTTTTTTAAAAGCCGTAAGGGAACGGTACGGGGACATCCCGTTCATCCTCTTCACCGGAAAGGGCCGGGAGGATGTGGTGATCGAGGCGATCAACAGTGGTGCTGATTTCTATCTCCAGAAGGGCGGGGACCCGGAGGCCCAGTTTGCTGAACTGGCGCACAAGATCCGCCAGGCAGTCCGGAGCAGGAGGTCAGAGCGGGAACTCCGGATCAACGAAGAGCGCCTGCGAATGGCCCAGGCGATAGGCCATACCGGCAGCTGGGAGTATTCCCTTGCCACCAACACGATCTGGGGATCTGCTGAAGGGCTCCGCATGTTCGGGTTCCCCCCACACGCCGGTAATTTCCCCATCGAGGATATAGAGGCATGCATCCAGGAGCGTGAGCGTGTTCACCAGGCACTCGTTGACCTGATCGCCTCCGGAAAGGAGTATAACCTTGAATATACCATCCATCCCGCGGACGGCTCAGCACCAAAAGTGATACACTCCATCGCCCGGCTCGATAAGGATCCCGCGGGAAAACCGCTCAAGGTTATCGGCTCCATCCAGGATATTACCCCGCGCAAGGCCACCGAAGATGCCATGCGGGAGAGCGAGAAGAAGTTCCGGACCATATTCGAAAACAGCCCGTACCCCATTGCGATCAACAGCATCACGGATTACAAATTCCTGGAGATCAACAAGGCGTTCCTGGACGCCAGCGGCTATACAGAGGAAGAGATCATCGGAACAGACCCGGTGGGACTGGGGCTCCTCCCCTTAACAGAGGCGGCAAAGCTCATCTCGCGCCGGGTGCTTGCGGGAAAAATTGAGAACGTCCCCCTGGCCCTGACTGTAAAAGAGGGGAGACGGGTCCATGTCCTGTTCTCGACCATGCCGATCACGATCAACAACAAGCCTGCCATCGTGACCGTGACTACGGAAATTACCAAACTGAAGCGGATCGAAGAGGACCTGCTCCGGAAAAACGAGGACCTCAATGCCGCCTTTGAACAGCTCGCGGCTTCTGATGAAGAACTCCGGCAGAATTATGACGAGCTCAGTAAAAAGGAGGGCGTGCTCCGGGCCAGCGAGGAGAAGTTCCGGGCACTGGTCGAATATTCGCTTGACGGCATCGTAATCGCGGACTTTGCGGGGACACTCCTCTTTGCCAACCGGGCAGCAAGCATCATCGTCGACGAACCGGATTACCAGTCAATGGTCGGGAAGAAGAACGTGATGGAATATGTCACCCCGGAATCGCAGGCCGATGTGCTCAGGGATTTCCGGAAAGTCTCGCAGGGTATCGACGCGTACCTCGTCCACTATAAACTCATCACCGGGAAGGGACGGGAGGTCTGGGTCGAATGCATCGGGAAGAAGATCCCGTTCGGGGACACCGAGGCCATGCTGGTCTCCATGCGGGACGTGACCGAGCGCACACTGGCCGAAGAACGATTAAAGGAGTCAGAGAAAAAATTCTCCACCGTCTTCCGGAGCAGCCCGGTCGCACTCACGCTCGTCTCGGCAACGGACGGGACGATCGTTGACGTCAACGAAGCGTTCCTGAGAAACACCGGCTACGCCCGCCACGAAGTGGTTGGCAACATGGCAGTCGCCCTCGGGATCTTTGCCGACCGGGCCGAGTATAAACGCTTCAACTCCGACCTCCGGAACCACCGGACGGTGTACGGTCGTGAGATGAAGTGCCGGATAAAGACCGGCGAGATCCGGACCTGCCGGTTTTCATCCGGTGTTGTCCTGATGGACGGAAAACCCCATATCCTCTCGACCGTCGAGGACATCACCGAACGCAAGAAGACCGAAGAGGCACTCAGAGAGAGCGAACAGAAGTTCCGCCGTCTTGCAGACAGTGCACCGGATATGATCTTCCGTATGTCAATCCCGGACAGGAAGTACGAGTATGTCAGCCCGGCATCGATCGCGCTCACGGGGTACTCACCGGAAGAATTCTACGCAGACCCCGCCATCATCAGGAGCCTGATCCACCCGGCCTGGAAGGAATACTTCCAACGGCAATGGGAGGACCTCCTTGAGAAAAATGTCCCACCGGTGTACGAGTACCAGATCATTGACCGTTCGGGACAGACCCGCTGGTTCCACCAGAGGAACATGCTCATCACGGATGAATACGGGCGTGCCGTGGCAATCGAGGGGATCGTCACCGATACCACCGTGCAGAAGAACACAGAACACGAACTGCGGAGAAACGAGCTGCGGTCCCTTGCGGTGAGCGAGAATGTGGGGGACTGGATATGGGAGATCGACCGGGACGGCATGTACCGGTACTCAAGTCCCGCTGTTGTCCATATCCTCGGCTACCAGCCGGACGAACTGGTCGGGAAGATGTATTTCTACGACCTGTTCGACCCTTCGGTTAAGGAGAGCCTGACAACAACGGTATTTGGCTCCATGGAAAACCGCGAGCCGTTCCGGAATTTCGAGAACCTCAACCGTCACAAGAACGGGAAGCCGGTCCTGCTGATGACGAGCGGCACGCCGGTATTCGATGAGGAGGGGACGTTCACCGGCTACTGCGGGGTCGACGAGGATATCACGGAACGCAAAGCCCGGGACTCTGCATTCCAGGCAATCGTCCGGAGCATGGTAGGCACGACAGGGATGGACGCTCTGCGGCAGATCGCGGAGAACATCAGTTCCTGGCTTTCGACCGACTGCGTCATGATCGGGGAGATCCAGCCGGACCACCAGACCGTAAAAGTCCTCTTCATGCTCCTCGACGGGAAAGAAGTCTCCGGTTTCAAGTACACGCTCACGGGAACACCCTGTGAAAATGTCGCGGAGAAGGGCTTCTGCCTGTACGAGGACAATGTGAAACAGCTCTTCCCTGCGAGCAGGGACCTCTTCGAGCTCAATATCCGCGGATACCTCGGGACGCCCCTGCGGAACTCCGCGGGACAGGTGTTCGGGATCCTCTGTGCGCTCTCCCGTGCCCCGCTCAGGCCCACCCCGTCCATGCAGGAGATTATGGAGATCATTGCCGTGAAAGCCGCCGCGGAGATGGAGGGCATGCAGATGGACCGTGCGCTCAGGGAGAGCGAACAGAAGTTCCGGTCGCTTGTTGAATATGCCCTTGAAGGCATCCTGATCTCCGATCTCCAGGGCACGATCCTGTTCGCGAACAATGCCATGGCCCGCACGGTTGAATCCGAAGATTCTGCAGGACTCATTGGCAGGAACGTGATGGAGTTCGTTGCACCCGAATCGCAGAACGATGTCATAAGGGATTTTGGCGAGGTAGCGAAGGGGCACGATGCGTACATTGCACAATACAAGGTGATCACCGATAAAGGGAACGAGATCTACATCGAGAGCATCGGTAAGGTCATCAGTTATGAGGGGAAACCCGCAGACCTCGTCTCCATCCATGATGTCACCGAGCGCAAACGGGCGGAAGACGCGCTGAGCGGCAGCCAGCGCCAGCTTGCCGAGGCAATGGACATGGCGCACCTGGTGAACTGGGAGTTCGATATCGCATCGGGCATGTTCACGTTCGATGACCGGTTCTATGCCCTGTACGGCACGACCTCGGAACGGGAAGGCGGCAACCTGATGCCGGCTGAAGTCTATGCCCGCGAATTCGTCCACCCGGATGACATGCATATGATGGGCGAGGAGGTTGCGCGGGCTGTTGCGGCAACCGATCCCGATTACACGGGCCGGGTCGAACACCGGATCATCCGCAGGGACGGGGAGGTCCGGCATATTGTTGTGCGGATACGGATCACCATGGATAAAGAAGGACGACCGATCAAGACTCATGGCGCGAACCAGGATATTACCGAGATCAAGCTGGCGGAGGAGGCGGTCCGGGAGAGCGAGGCCAGGTACCGCCTGCTCGCAGAGAATGTTCATGACGTGATCTTTACGGCCACCATGGACATGCGTCTCACGTATATCTCCCCATCGGTGATGGCATTGCGGGGACTGACCGCGGAAGAAGCGATGGCAGGATCCCTTGCTGATGCGCTGACACCGGCATCCCTTGAATTGATGATGAAGGCTCGGGAGCTTGGACTTGAGAGCATGAAGCAGGGCGCCAGTCTTCCCAGCAGCACAATGGAACTGGAATTTTACCGTAAGGATGGTTCCACGGTCTGGACCGAGACCATCATTACCCTTGCATGGGACAGTAATAAAAGACCGGCCGGGGTCGTCGGGGTGATGCGGGATCTCACCCAGCGGAAGCAGGTCGAGAATGCGCTCCTGGAGAGCGAGGAGAAGTTCCGGGCCCTTGTGGAGACCTCTCCCGGCGTCATCTGGGAGATCGACACGCTGGGGAGATTCCAGTACATCAGTCCCATGGTGAAGGAGATCCTGGGCTATGAGCCGGACGAACTGATCGGAATGTCCTTCAAAGACCTGGTCCTGGAATCGTTAAAGCCGCTCCTTATGCAGACACTTGCCATGATGGCCTCATCTTCCAGCGGGTCGTTGCTCCCCTTTGAAGTCATTGCCCATCACCGCGATGGCCATGACATGGTGCTGGAGATCCGTCCGTCACGGGTAACCGGAATTGACGGGAAGGTGACCGGGTTCCGGGGTGTTGCCTATGACACCACCACACGCAAGAAAGCGGAGGAGGAACTAAAAAGGGCAAACCGCCAGCTCACTCTGCTCTCCAGCATTACCCGGCACGACCTCCTCAACAAGATCACCGTGATCCTCGGGAACCTTAAAATTGCCGAGAGAAAATGCACCGAACCGGCCCAGGGCGAATACTTACATAAGATACGCAATGCAACGAGCGCCATCAAGTCACAGATCGAGTTCACCCGGGTGTACCAGAACCTCGGTACCACCGAACCGCAATGGATTGATCTGGACTCGGTCATGCCCCGCCCGTACGTCCCGTCAACGGTGACCCTGGATGCAGCAGTGCAGGACATCCAGGTACGGGCCGACCCGATGCTGGAAAGAGTATTTTTCAACCTCATCGACAACTCGGTCCGGCACGGTGAGCGGGTAACAGAGATCCGTGTCTCATCCCACCAGTCCGGCGAGGATCTTGTGGTGGTCTGGGAAGACAACGGGACGGGAATTCCCGCAGACGAGAAGGAGCAGATATTCGAGCGGGGATTCGGGGAGAACACCGGCCTTGGGATGTTCCTTGCCCGCGAGATCCTCGCCCTGACGTGCATCACGATCCGGGAGACCGGGGAGCCGGGCAGGGGTGCCCGGTTTGAGATCACGGTACCGAAGGGGGCGTACCGGATTGCTGCGGAAAATAACCCTGACCCGGATCAACCGGAATAAAAAAACCGGTGCGTAAAAACAGTCCCGGGATTGCAGGTTTAATTCTCCCGGAAGAGGTGATTTTGGTCCTTTTCAAAACCTATTTGTGGTACTGAAGTCTTTTATGACTATTGGATTTCTCACAAAGGATCGGAAATGACCTCAGTCCTGTATGTCGATGACGAACCCGACCTCCTCTTTCTTGGGAAACGGTCCATGGAGAATTCCGGGGATTTCTCTGTCACCACCTGCGAGTCAGCGTCTGTTGCCATGGACCTCCTCAAAACAGAACACTTTGATGCCATCATTTCCGATTACCAGATGCCGGAGATGGACGGTGTGGAATTCTTAAAAAACATCCGCCTTCACGTCGGTCAGATCCCCTTCATTTTATTTACGGGAAAGGGCCGGGAGGATGTGGTGATCGAGGCAATCAACAGCGGCGCTGATTTTTATCTCCAGAAAGGCGGCAGCCCGTCCGTCCAGTTTGCCGAACTCATGCACAAAGTACGCCAGGCAGTCAGCAGGAATGAAGCGGTGCAGGCGCTGCGCGAAAGCGAGGAGAAGTACCGTTTCCTTCTCGATGAGTCGTCGGATCCCATCTTCTCGTTCTTCCCGGACGGGACGTACCGCTATGTCAACCGCGCGTTCGCCGAAGGTGTAGGAAAAACGGTTGACCGGATCATTGGAAAAAAGATCTGGGATGTGTTCGATAAAGACGAGGCAGAAAAACGGTTCTCTACCCTCAGGACGGTCTTTGCCACCGGGAAAGGCACAGAATTCGAAGTCCGTGTCCCCCGCCCCGATGGCGATCGGTACTACGTGACGACCATTGTGCCGATCAAGGATGAGAAAGGATCGGTTGTCTCTGCGATCTGTTCATCAAAGGAGATTACTGCCCGCCGTCACACTGAGGAGGCACTCCGGCAGGCAAACAAAAAACTCAGCCTCCTCTCCGGCATCACCAGGCACGACATCAATAACCAGCTGCAGGTACTGAACGGGTATCTTGAGATACTCCACGATCAGGTCCCCAATCCCGCCCTTGAAAAATATTTCAGCCGGATCATGGGGGCAAGTGACGCGATCTCCACCATGATCCGGTTCACCTCGGAATACGAAAAGATCGGTGTCCGGGCCCCGGTCTGGCACGACCTCCGGGCCCTGGTAAAGAAGGCGGGGACAGGTGTTACGCTCGGACAGGTCGTGCTCCGGAACGACCTTCCGGCAAACACCGAAGTATTTGCCGATCCGCTGATCTTCAAGGTCTTCTTCAACCTGATCGACAATGCCCTGCGACACGGGGGGAAGGTCACGACAATCAGGTTCTCTGCAGAATCACGCAATGAAGACTGGATCATTGTATGCGACGATGATGGTGACGGCGTGGTCACGGAGGAGAAGGAGATGATATTCCACCGGGGATTCGGGAAGAATACCGGTTTTGGCCTGGCCATCTCCCGGGAGATCCTTGATATTACCGGCATCGCCATCCGGGAGACCGGGGGGCCGGGCAGGGGCGACCGGTTCGAGATCCTCGTGCCAAAGGAAGCGTACCGGATCGCTCCTGAGCACTGATCCGAAGCGGCTATACCGGATTTTTGTTTGTAGTAACGGGAGACCGTACGGCAGGATCCGGCAAAAGCCGGGAAACATGATTCGTTCCCCGGTAATCACGTGGTACTATTCCGGAGAGCCCATGTCCGTCAGGATGCCCTGGTACATTTCCACCATGGACTGCGTGGAGGCGAGGACATGGGCGGAGATCTCCACGCTCACGAGCGGGTCGAGCTTGATCGCCTCATTATAGGACGTCATCGCATCGCGGTATGCCTGGGTGGACTGGAATGCATCCAGCCCGGCAGTGACATTGCCCGGAGAGGCCGTGAGTGTCGTGCTGCCGGCAGTGAGCGTGCGGTACTGCTGCCGCATCTTCTGCATCTCCACCATCGCAATGGCCAGGTCCGCATCGCCCTTCCGGACCCAGATCTGCGCATTCTTCCGGTCGAGCGAGAGCGCCTTCTCAAAATACCGGACCGCTGCCTCGTACTCACCATTGTCATAGAGGATGTTGCCGGTCATTACGAGCGGGGCGGTCTCATTCGGGTTGGTGACCATGAGGTACTCGAGGTCCGTGCGGGCGATCTCATCCCTGCCAAGGGAGTGCATGGTCTTTGCCTTGCTCATCCGTATGTTTGAGTCGTTCGGGGCGAGCGCGATCGCCGACTCGTACAGCGGTACGGCATACAACGGGTATTTTGTATCGGCAACGGCGCCGGCAGTGACCGAGATGCCCTGTGCGGCTACCGCAGGGGTATAGGCCACGAGCAGGATGAATGCGGAAATAATGACGAGCACGGAAACTTCCGGCCAGAAGAGGCAGCTCTTTTTGTGGAACTTTTTTTCCAGCCGGTTGATCTTTTGTGAACTGAGGAACGCATCCAGCACCGCCACTGCCCAGATGAGCAGCATGACGATGAGGGGATCAACGGTTGTGAAGAGGGGGAGGATAAACGGGGCGCCGAGGACCAGGGCAAGAAAGAGGACTCCTTTTGCCGTTTCCCCGTTATAGAACTGGCCGAGCCCGATGCCGACAAGGGACAACCCGGCAGACGCCCAGGGTTTCCTCCATTCATCCTTTGAGAGATCGAGCCGGTGGCACGAAGACTCCTCCTCCCCGGGCTCCTCAAACGTCCGCTGGCAGGAATAACAGTAATTATCGTTGTATGGAATGGTTGTCCCGCAGTAAGGACATCGTTTCATAGCAATCCGATGACGCGAAGTTTTATAATTATTTCTAAATTAATCCGCAACAGGTGATGCACCACGATATCGTTTTTATATTATCGCAATCTTGTAAGATCATTCATATCCCGGTATCAGGACTATGATCACCGTTCTCTACGTTGATGACGAGCCGGAACTCCTCGAAGTCACACGGGCCTTCCTGGAACAGGCCGGGGAGTTCGAAGTCAGGATCTCAACCTCGGCACGGGAGGTGCTGGACTCCGGCACCGTCCCATCGTGCGACGCCATTGTCTCCGATTACCAGATGCCGGAGATGGACGGGATCGCTTTTTTGAAGGAGGTCCGGGAACGGTTCGCCGATCTCCCGTTCATCCTCTTCACCGGCCGGGGGCGCGAAGAAGTGGCCATCGAAGCACTCAACTATGGTGCGGATTTTTATATCCAGAAAGGCGGGGAGCCGAGGGCCCAGTTTGCCGAACTGTCCAACAAGATCCGGTATGCCGTATCGCGGAAGCGGGCAGAGAAGGAACTGCGGAGAAAGAACGATGAGCTCAATGCGTCCTACGAGCAGATCGCGGCAAACGAGGAGGAGCTCCGGCAGCAGCTGGATGAACTTACGGGAAAACAGGATGCCTTGAAAAACTCTGAGGAAAAATTCCGGGCATTCACGGAAAATATCCCGGACCTTACCACAATCGTCGATTTGACCGGGGTTTACACCTATATCAGCCCGTCAATCCAGCGGATTACCGGGCGGAGAGAGGGGGAGCTGCTGGGGAAAAAGTTTGGTGTGATCGATGATATCTTCGGGATCCTCCCTGATGGTAAAGAGATCCTCTTACAGAGTGGCCGGATCGCAATGCAAAAACCAGGGGAAGCCGTTCCGGTGCCGCCGTTCCGGATACGCGACTTTAAGGGGGATACCCTCTTCATTGAAGGCACGAACACGTACCTTCCCTTCGTCAAGGGCATCCAGGGGATCGTGTTCCATGGGCGTGATATCAGCGACCGCGTCCGGGCCGAAGAGGAACTGCGCAGGAAGAATGAGGAACTCAATGCCTCCTACGAGCAGATCACCGCATCCGACAGGGAACTGAGAGCCCAGTACGAAGAACTTGCCCTGATAGGGCAGCAGGTCCGCGAGAGCGAGGAAAAGTTCCGGGGGATTTTTGAAAAGATCCATGATGCCCTCACCCTGTTCACGGAAGACGGGTGTATTGACTGCAACCGGCACGCACTGGAGCTGTACGGGTTCCCGTCCAAAGAGGAGCTTCGTGGGATGTTGCCGGCAGATGTATCCCCCCCGGTCCAGCCGGACGGACAGGACTCGCAGAGTGCCTCAGCAGCGCATATCCGTGCTGTCCTTCATAAGGGTGTGGAACGCTTCGAATGGCTCCACCGGAAAAAAGACGGCAGTACCTTCCTTGCCGATATCCTGCTCTCGTCATTTGAACTGGATGGGAGGCAGGTCTTCTTATCATCGGTCAGGGATGTCACCGAACGTAAACGAATGGAGGACGAGCTCCGGCTCCTGAAGATCTCGGTCGAACGGTCATCGGACGAAGTCTTCTGGATGGATTTCGATGGATCGATCTTCTACGTAAATGATGCGGCCTGTCGGATCACCGGTTATTCCCGCGATGAACTCTGTTCCATGAAGTTCTTCGAACTCGACCCTGACGTTCCCCCGGAAGTCTGGGAGCAGTCCGTTGCTGATCTCCGTGAGCGGAAGACACAGTTCATCACAACCCGCCACCGGTGCAAGAATGGCACGATCATAGATGTTGAGATCGTCGCAGTCTATGTCAACATGGGTAACCGGGAGTACAGCTTTGCCTTTGTCCGGGATATCACGGAACGGAAGCGGGCGGAACGGGACATGCAGAATACGATTGCGTTCCTCAATGCCATCATCGAGCAGAACCCGAGCCCCGCATGGATATCTGATGAGAAGGGTTTTCTTATACGGATGAACCCCGCGTGCAGACGCATGTTGCACAGCACTGAAAAAGAACTGGCAGGAAAATACACTATTCTCAATGATAACCTTGTCGAAAAACAGGGCTTTATGCCCCTCGTCAGGTCCGTATTCGAAGAGGGGAAGGTTGTTACGTTCCCCTTATCCTGGGACAGCTCGATGCTCGACACCATTGCGCTGAAAGAGAAGGTGAACCTTTCCCTGGAAGTGACCATATTCCCCGTAAAAGATACTGCCGGAAAATTAACCAATGCGGTCATCATCCACAACGACATCAGCGAACGCATGCGTGCCGAGGGGCTGCTTGCCGAGAGCGAGGAGAAGTACCGGACCCTGGTCGAGAAGGCCAAAGAAGTGATCGCCATTGTGCAGGACTGGACCATCGTCTTTGCCAACAGGAGCGGGGCGGACCTCCTGGGCGTGCCGGCCGGGGATCTTGTCGGCAAACCGTTCATGGATTATATCTGGCCCGAGGACCGCGAGAGGATAAAAGCACTTCACAGCGGACATGCAGCCGGGGATACCGTCGCTGATGCGTACGATTTCAGGATCATCGGTGATGGAGGCAGGCCGGTCTGGGTCATCATCTCGTCCGCCGTCATCTCGTGGAAGGGAAGACCGGCAACGCTCAGCCTGATGACCGACATCACCGAGCGGAAGTTCATTGAGGGGGCACTCCGCGAGAGCGAGGAGACATTCCGGAGGGTGATCGAAGGAGCGCCGGATGCGATCTATATCGGGACCGACGGGAAATTCATGTTCCTGAACCCTGCCGCGCTCAGGCTCTTTGGGGCAACGTCCGGTGAACAACTCGTGGGGACCCCGTTCCTTGACCGGATCCACCCGAAGCATCACGACACCATCAGGGAACGCGTTCACCAGCGCTATGACGAGCTTCTCCCGACACCCCCGCTGGAGGAAGTGTACCTGAAGCTTGACGGGACCCCGGTGGATGTCGAGGTCTCATCAGTGCCGTTCAGGTACATGGGCAGGGACGGCGCACTGGTGTTCATCCGGGACATCACGGAGAGGAAGTCCATGGAGCAGGCAATCCAGGAGGCGAACAGGAAACTGAACCTGCTCAACAGCATCAGCCGTCACGATATCGCAAACCAGCTGACGGTGCTCCAGGGGTATGCACAGCTGGCCGCGATGAAGGACCCCGACCCGGTCATCGCCGACTTCTTAAAGAAGATCGAAGCAACTGCAGACACCATCACCCGCCAGATCGAGTTTACGAAGACCTACCAGGAGCTGGGCGTCAAGACCCCGGCCTGGTTCCGTCTTGACGAGACGGTTGAACGGTCAGGCCGGGCGGAGGTGAAGTTCTCCAACACCTGCCGGCCGGTGGAGATCTATGCCGACCCGATGCTCGAGCGGGTTTTTTACAACCTCTTCGAGAACGCGATCCGCCATGGCGGGCACGTGACGGAGATCGCGGTGCGGTGCGAGCGGGAGCCGGACGGGCTCGTGGTTATTATCGAGGACAATGGCGTGGGGGTGGTGCCGGAAGAGAAGGAGAAGATCTTTGAGAAGGGATTTGGGAGGAACACCGGCTTTGGCCTCTTCCTTGCCCGCGAGATCCTCGCGATCACCGGCATCACGATCCGCGAGACCGGATACGCAGGGATCGGCGCCCGGTTTGAGATCACGGTGCCAACGGAGATGTACCGGATCGCTGCCGGGCCGTGAGGGCGCCGGGTGTTGTAGCACCAACGGACCGGAATGACCAGACACCGTTTTTTAAATTTTTTACCGGAATTTTCCCACAACAAAGCGTATTATCTTTTAGTTCATTCACTTAGAGAAATATTTCAGCGTGAATTTTTGTGCGCGATAAACGGAGATTGGGATCGTGAGAGGACGAAGTCCACCGGACCTGAGGGGCGAAGGAAAACAACTGGCCGAACGCATGGGGTACCACTGGGCGGAGAACACCGACCCGGGCGTGCCGTTCGAGGGATTCATGTATTGTGAGACTGCGGAGATTGCCGTGAAGATGATGAAAGTCCGGCACAGTCCGGGCGAGGACTTCATCCTTGAAGAAAAATATCCGGACGCGGTCGTCGAGGTCCGGTCGCTTCCCGTCCCGTCCTGTGTACGCCGGGAACTCTGGCTCCGGACCCAGAACGAGCGGGAGTACCGGAGGTTTCTCATCTTCCCGGATACTACTGCGGAGATTGAGGAGAACACGGCCGAGAATTACCGGAACAGCCATTACCGCGAGATGTACTGGAAGAAGGCACCGTACCGGATCGACATCCCTTACCCGAAAAAGGAGGGCTGAAGTCAAATAAGCCCGTAAAGGGCTCCGTTTGTCAAACGGACGAAGGCCACTTCCGGCTGGAGTGGAAATGTTGTCCACGCCCCTGGAAAATCCTGCGTACCGGGAGTATTTCGTAAAATAAAGCGTTTTTACCCCCACTTCAACCTGCAAAATAGCGGGCATCCGGAGCCCTGTTTTTTGACACATAGTTCAGGTTGTCTGAAAAAAGAGGCTGTCCGGATGCCACTATGACCGTTTTAGAGGGGGTCAGGTCTGCGAGCTTGCTTCTACGACGGAGATTTCTTCCGGCATCAGCCCGTACATCTCATAAACCAGTGCATCGATCCGGACATCTGTTGCGTCGATGTCCTGCTGCACGAGCCGGCGCTCCTGGTCGGTCCTGGCCTGAGGGAGGTATTGGTTCAATTCCAGGATGTGCGAGACGAGCGAGATCATCCGGTCGTGCCAGGTCTTGTCCGCGAGCCTGTCGAAGTCGGGGACGTAGACCGGAAATTTCCCGAGCGCAGCCGGGCTGATATGATACCCGCGGTCCGTCAGCGGACAGGTACGGGTGAGGACAAACCGGGCGAGCGTTGAGTTCAGGACCCCGGCAAGGAACGGATCGTTCCGGGGGATCGCAAGAAGCGCCTGCGTGATCGCATAGCGGCCTTCGCGATCAAAACAGAATGCCGGGCCCTGCTGGTATGATGAGAAAATTATTTTTGGCCGGTGCTCTTCCGCATCCAGATTCCCACTGTCCTCATCCGGTCCGGCATTTTTGTCCCAGCCTCCCGCATTTTTATCAAGGTATGCGACCAGGGCCCGGCACTTCCGGAAATTCCGGTTGTCCCTGATCGCCACGACAAACCGTTCCGGTAGTACCGGCACATAACGCCGGATATCGGCCGGGCGCAGCAGCGGGACAAAAAAATGCCGGCACCTCACCGCGTGCGTTGTCAGCTGGTCCATCGTTGCCGTATCCACAACCAGCGGGTTGTTTTTTACCCGGTGTGTCCCGGAATCGATCTCCCCCATGACGTAATCGTCAAGCGGCGTCCCTTTCACCTGGATCTTTTCAAGGATGTCGATGGTGCGGGTGTCATCGAGTCTCCACCCCCCGTCATCGAGCGAGCGCTGGTCGAGCGTGAACGTGTGCCTGCTGTACCGTATGTCATGAGAGGAACCGGCCCACTCCGGCACCACGAGACAGGGCCCTCCGGGCGGCTGGTTCCGGAGCGTGAGGGCATACACCGGCACCTCGCCCTCCGGCAAATGCCGGGTCCGGCCGGTGCGGGTGATCGCAACGATCTGCCTGGTGAGGAGGAGGCGCCGGAGCGGCCGGGCGCTCTGGGACCGGAGGAATGTACCGGGAACAAGGACCGTCATGACCGCGCCGGGCTTCAGGATCGAGAGGGCCCGTTCGATGAAGTAACCGTACAGGCCGGCCGAGGGAGCGTAGGCATCGTAGTGGGTCTGGAAATATTCCTCCCGGGCCTTCACGGCAAATGGCCGGTACGGCGGGGGGGCTTCGATCACGGCGTCAAACCCGCCCTCCGCCAGGATCTCAGGGAACGCCTCCTTCCAGTCGAACGCGTTCACTTTCCGGCGCTCGTCCGCGTTGAACGGGAAGACCGGTTTTCCGGAGAAATAATCCGGCGCGATCAGGGTGTTGCCGCACCGGATGGTGGTTGTCAGGCCCGCAGAAACTCCGCGTATCGTATCGGGCGATACGATCCCGGCACCTGAACGCCGGCTCTCTTCGATGAACGCAAACAGCAGGACCATCCGTGCTGCACTCACGGATTCGGGATCAATGTCGGTGCCGAAGACCGCACTGCCGGCAAGGTCCGCGAGGACGGCCGGGATCCCGTCCGGACGACCGGGCCGCCGGGTTGTTTTCCGGACAAGGGACCGGTACGCTGCAAGCAGGAAGAGCCCGGAGCCGCATGCCGGGTCGAGGACCCGGCATACCGTCCTCCCGTTCATCGCGGGACTGTCGCTGCTCTCGCCGGCCGCCTCGCTCACCACGTACTCAACGACCGCCTGTGGCGGGACATCCACCACCCCGGTGTAGAGCATCGCGGATTTACCGACACGGTTCACGCGGAAGCCTTCCCCCAGCTGCACCCGTGTCCCGAGGAACTGGTCAAGGATACCGGCAAATTCTTCCAGAGGCTGGGAGACGACCGGCACCGGAATGTCCGGCTGGTCCAGCATCCCGATGATCCTGCGGAGCGGTTCGTCGGGAATAGCGGGAAACGTGCGGGCGCCACCCGGCCCTTTCTCGAAAAATTGTTCCGGGCTGAGCCCGGCATCGGAGCACGCCCGTCCCATGCGTTTTGCGATCCCGTCACACCCGGCAAGCGCCGCGAGCGTGCCGGGTTCGACAAAACCGCAGTCCTGGCCGGTCCTGAGAAACATGAGCTGGAGGATGGATGTAACGGTGATATAATTGAGGTCCGGATCGGTGACCGTGTGGTATTCGCTGACAAGCCGGCGGGCGAGGAGGTCTCTCGCGGACTCGAGAAGGGTGAGCAATGCTGCACTGGGGGGAGAGCGTGGCATTGACGCCGAATTATCTGGTCCATCCGGTCCCGGCATTGAGATAATAATTGATCTGTATGCCGTTATCTTTGTGGCGCCCGGTACCGTGAGAGATTGTTCATGTTCCGTTTTTGCCGGTCCATCACGTTACCGGAACGGCAGAGTGTCCATGTCTGATCGGCGTGTGCCTGCACCATATTCACGGGATTTTTAAAAAAATTATATGAGAACGGGTCCCGATTTTGATTTTGTCTCCATTCGTTCCTTATTTTTCATTAAACTCAAAATATTGTTGAGATCATAATATCAGTAAATTTAAATAAATTAATGATAACCTGATCGATATCAAATCGTTTGCATGAATGTGATAATGAATGGATGACAATACGGCAAAGATCGAACGGAGGGCAATCGCTCTCTTCCACCATAGCCCCTTTGCAACAACGCTCTGGAGCCCCAATCTTAAAATCGTTGACGTGAACAAGGCTTTTCTTGAACTGTCAGGGTACAGCAGGGACCGGGTCCTCAACGCAGGCCCGAAGGATTTCAAGGTGATCTCGGCTTCCGGTGATGGCTTCCAGGAAGCCAGGACTGAGAAGCGCAATGGAAAGGGTGAGATGGTCTTCGATTTCCCGACAGGAATAAAGACGGTGGTCCGGCTGACGGTCCCCCTCCTGGACCAGGACGGGGAACTTGAGAACTTTTTCACCATCTACCAGGATGTGACCGAAGACCGGAAGAACTTAGAAGAGATCCGGGCCGGCCAGGTGCGGTCGGAGAAAATCAAGAAATACATGGATAACGAGGTGGACGGTTTCATCGGGGCGTGCTCGCAGGCCGCATCCGGGGACCTGACCGTCCGGCTGGAGATCGCAAAACCGGATAACGACACGAAGGAGACCCACGACCAGATGGTGAGGCTCCGCAACGGGATCCGCGGCATGATCGTGAGCATCCGGGAGAACGTCGGCGCCGTGAACGCGAAGATGGAGGCCCTGACCTCCACGTCCAACAACGCAGGCCAGTGCATCGAGGACGCATTAAAAGGTGTCCAGCAGATCGCGGTGAACACCGGAAAGGTCAGCGACAACACGACCAAGATCGCGGAAGGCTTCGAGCAGATCAACAAGGCCGTTCAGGACATGAGTGCCGCGGTCGAAGAGATCACCTCCAGCATGGAGTCCGTCTCCCATCTCTCAAAGGAGACCGATGAACTCGCACGCAAAGGTGCCGGACTTGCCGGCAATGCCGACAAGAGCATGGGCGAGATCGCCGACACCTCCGATAAAGTCTATGTAATTGTGCAGGACGTGGAGAAGCAGATGGGGGAGATCACCAAGATTGTCGGCATCATCCGGGACCTCGCCAACCAGACGAACCTCCTCGCCCTCAACGCGGCGATCGAGGCGGCCCGGGCCGGGGAGGCCGGCCGCGGCTTTGCCGTTGTCGCAACGGAAGTCAAATCGCTGGCACAGGAGTCGCGGGGCTCAGCCGAGAAGATCGAGGAGATGATCACCGCCCTCCAGAAGGGCACCCGGAACGCAACGTCTGCGATGGGAGAGAGCAAAGCGGTTATCGAACAGGGCGAGAAGATGGTCGCAGAGACGGTCACCGCCTTTAATAACATCGCCAGTGCGATCGACAAAGTGGCAAAGAGTGCCGGGGAAGTCGCCGCTGCCACACAGGAGCAGGCTGCAACAACAGAACAGGTCACCGCCAACATCACCGAACTCGCCGGTTTTGTGGACCGGACTGCGCAGGAGGCCTCCGATGCCGCCGCGGCAACGGAAGAGTCTTCGGCAGCGCTTGAGGAGATCACACGCATGGTCCAGTCCGTTTCATCCGTTGCACTCGAGGTCACCGAGGCAAACCGTAAATTCAGGATCGGTTGACCGGGAGACCTTTCATGGCAGCAAAACCCGTAAAGACACCCGCAGGACCGGCCCCTGAACAGGCACCGGCGGGAACCGGCAGGAGAACGGGGAGTACCCAGGTTGTGGTCTTTGCCCTGGGAAAAGAGCAGTACGCGATCGACCTGTTCGATGTCAGGGAAGTTGTCGAGTACACCACGATCACCAGACTCCCCAGCGTCCCCCCGTATGTCATGGGGATCATCGACCTGCGGGGTGAGATCACCACGATCATTGACCTCAGGCACCGGCTGAATATCCCGACAACAACCGGGGATGCGCAGGAGACCTCGCGGATCATCGTCCTTGACAGCGCGATCACCCGTTCAAAGACCGGCATCCTTGTCGATGACGTGACGTCCGTCTCCACATTCGAAGCGTCGCAGGTGGATTATACCTCCGCATCCGCGAACAATGACAACACGGCCATCATCGGCATTATCAAGAAAAAAGTGAGAGTCCAGGAGAAGGAGACCAATGAACTGATCATCTGGATCGATATCCGGCAGCTCCTTGGTGATGCAGAGACGGCATAACCGATTTTTTTATCCTCTGCCCGGTTCACGGTTGCTCTCACCGGGATCACGGGCGTTTCATGTTCTGGCACGCCTGCGGGAAATACATAAATCAGATGCTATGGTTAAACGATCACGGGGATCTGTAAAACGCAGATGACCGGGGAACAGGACCATGCAGACGAGACCGTCACCACAAAACGAGCCGGGCCTCACCGGCCTTGAGATCGTCATCCTGCTGTTCATCCTGGTACTGGCTGTCGGCTACATCGGGTATGGGGAGTTGTCCCCGGATACATCCGACACCCGGAAGAGCGGGGGTATGCTCCACAACGAGATGGTGGCAACGGGCAACCTGCTCTCCAACCCCGGGGGGCTGTACGGTTTTCCCGCGGTCGATGGCACAATTGACGGCATGCCGGTACGGTTCAGGACACAGGACCCCCGGGCGCTGGGAGCCTATGAGATCACCGTCCAGCCGTTCATGATGACCACGGGGGCAATCGACATGGGCCATGCCTCCGTCATCTGGGCGAGCCGGAACCACTCGGAGACGCTCTCGCTCGTGCATACCCCGGAACTGATCTGCCCGAACTGGACGATCACGAGAAAGGCAAACTTCATCCCCCTGCAGGGCGCCGACCAGGACATCCTGCTGGAAGGTTCCGAGCAGTTCACGCTCCTGATCTGTCCTGTGGAGAACACGGCCCCCTACCAGAAGTTCAGCATCACGATCGTCCCGGCGAACGGCGGGGCCCTGCCCCTGAGCTTTGTGGTCCCTGCAAAGATCACTAAGGTAACAAAATTCGCATAATGTTCCGGGAATTTTCGGCTCGTGCCATGCCGGACCGGGCAGCGGAAAAAAGAGGGGGCGCGGGCCGGGTTATTGCCTGCCCATCTGCGAGTGGATCTTGATCAGGCCGGCACAGGACTTGCAGGTATAGTGGTCGTCCTTCCAGCAGCTGTCGCACGCCCAGCGCCCGCAAAGTACGCACTGGCGGAGCTCCGAGACCGGGTGGGGCGTGCTGCAGAGGTCGCACATGTACTGCGCAAACGAGCCGGGGTTCTTGGCCGGGGGTTCGCCCTGCTTGCGCATCACCGTGATCTCGCTCTTCAGCTCACGGAAGCGGTCGGGGGCGTCCTTACTTTTTGGCTGTTCCTTTCCGGGCAAGTTCTTTTTCCAGAGTGTCAAGTCGCGCCTCCAGTGATACCAGTGTGGTCTGCATCCCGGATTGATATTTCTTCAGCTCGGCAAGGCGTGCCTCATCCGATTCGATCTCTTGTGTGTGCTGTCCCACAAACGCGCTGAGACGGGTGTGCGAGACCAGCTCCCATTCATCGACCATCTGCTGGAACTGGCGGTCAAGGTACTCGTCCACCCGGCTCTCCACCGGCCGTGCAAGCGCGAGGTCCCCTTTTGCGCCCCGGAAAAAGTAATACACCAGGAACATGACGGCAACAAGGATGATGACGAGGATGGCAAACGTCAGGAAGTCCATCTCACAGCCTCCCCTTGAGTTTATTGGCACGCGTCTCAAGCACGGTCAGCTTGTCCGCTGCCGCGTGTTCGAATGCCTGGAGCCGGGGGATCTCCTGCTCCAGCGCGTACAGCCGTTCCGTGAAATTTGAGAGATCGGTCCCGGTAGAGAGGTCCCATTCCTCAACAATGTATTTCATCCGGCGGTCTACGTAGGCATTAAGATAGGAATCCATGCCGATCATAACGACTTCTCCATGGAGGTGATCAGGTCATCCAGCTTCTTTACCCGCGTCTCCGTCGCCATCTTCCCTGCATAGAGACTGCTGATCTCGTCCGTTACCCGGCTCAGCCGGCTCTCGAACCGGTCGAGATCGCTCTCGGTCACGAGGTCCCACTCCTCGATGATCGCGGCAAAGTGCTGGTCGAAATAATTGTCCAGCGATTTGTCGAACGTGGGAACCCGGGACTCGATCGCCCCGGGGATATGGGAGAACTGGTCCCAGAACGAATCCCCTGTCGCGTGCTGGTTCGGGGCCTGGTTGATGTACATCTATTTCACCTTCTTCTCCTGTTCATCCGCATTGGCGAGGAGGTTGTCCAGTTTTCTTGACTTCACGAGATGCTCGAGCCGTGTCAGCCGCGTCTCGATGAGCTGTTCCTTTGCAAAGATATTCGTCTCAAGGGCCTGGTTCTCGTCCTGGACCTTTTTGATCGCGGCGGTCTGCTCCGGTGAGAGCCGGGTGAACGGGAAGCCTTTCTGGGCTTCATGCTGCTGGAGGAGCTTGAGCTTGTCCTTCTCCAGTTCCAGCTCCGTTGTCCGGTTGGCCGTCTTCATGATGCGTATCTCGCGGATGATGAAATACACGATCGCCATGCCGGCAACCACGACCATTCCCAGGATAATGGTATCGTTGAACAAGGGTACCTGTGACATCACTACATCGGTTGCCATGATTTATTCACCCCATTGCACCCAAAAGGATTATTTCAGAGATCCTTTTTGGATCCCTTCGCCTTCTTCACGGTTTTTTTCACCGTCTTCTTCACCGTATCGGCGATCTTTGCAACAGCCTTCCCGGTCTTGCCGGATGCCTTCTTTGTCTCTTTCTTCACGGGAGCCGTCGCTTTTTCTGTCCCGGCTTTCACGTCTTTTGCGGTCTTCTTCGCCACGGCACCGAATTCCTTTGCACTCTTGGAGAGCGATTTGCTGGCATCGACAGCCACCTTCTTGACCTTCTCTTTGAAGGGTGGTGTCTTGATGACAAGGACTTCATCCTCGTCATCGAGGCCCAGCGTCTTTAGGTCCTCATCGCTCACGCGGACCTGCCCCTGCCGTACCATCGTATCCGCGATCACGGTGGTGGTGACGGACTTTTTTGTGGCCTCGTTGATGAGGTCCACCTGTCCCCCTTCGGGGATTCCCAGCTCCGGGAGGTGTGCAATATTGAGACGCACCCGGCCCTGGCTTGGGAATGCCCGCTTCTTGAGGGTAAACCGGACTTCCTGCATAGAGGATAGACCGTCATGAAAGGGTAAATATCTTCCTGATTCCTGCATTTTCGGGCAATTATTCCTGTGCCCGGGATTCCTGAAACACAGTTATCTGGCAGGAAGACCAATACCCTTGCAACATTGGGGGAATGCGTATTGACACAACCATGCGATCAGCCGGTCACCCAGCTCCACGTGAAACCGGGGATGACGGTGAACGAACTCGTGGAGGCGATGGGACAGGCCGGCGCCTATAACGGGGGGTCGCTCTCCCGTGCCGCGGATATCTGGGAGCGGATGCTCCGCGACAAAGAAGCAACGAAATTCTTCGGGCTCGCCGGCGCGATGGTGCCGGCAGGCATGGGCGGGATTGTCTCCGACCTGATCAAAGCCGGCCACATCGATATTCTCGTCTCGACCGGCGCAAACCTCACGCACGATATCATCGAGGCGATCGGGTGCCACCACTTCCACGGTACCGCGTTCTGCAATGACATCGAGCTCCGGCACGACGAGATCAACCGGATCTACGATGTCTATCTGCCCAACGATGCCTTCGAGCATTTCGAGGAGTTCATGCAGGGCGTGTTTTCGGAGCTCGAACCGAAGTCCACCATCTCCATCTCGGCCCTGCTCGAACATATCGGGAAGCACACAAAGTCCGGCATCCTCCACACCGCCGCACGGAACAAGATCCCTGTGTACAACCCCGCCGTGCAGGACTCGATGATCGGCCTCCAGTACTGGCTCTTCTCGCAGACCAACAAGGTCACGGTCGATGCGTTTGCCGACATGCCGGCGCTGATGGACCGCTGCTTCACCGCAAAGAAAGCGGGAGCGATGCTCGTGGGCGGCGGCGTGCCCAAGAACTTCATCCTCCAGAGCATGCTGATGACACCCAACGGGTTCAGTTACGCGATCCAGCTGACCGGTGACCGGCCTGACCTTGGCGGGCTCTCGGGAGCAACGCTGGACGAGGCCCGGTCGTGGGGCAAGATCACGGAAGATGCGCAGGCGGTGACGGTATACGGGGACGCAACGATCACCCTTCCCGTGCTGGCCGCAGCAGTAATGGAAAGGCTGGCGAAATGACCGAACTGATCCTTGCGCTGGACGTGACGGAGAAAAAGAAAGCGCTCGCCATTGCGGAGGCCTGTGCCCCGCACCTCGATGCGATCAAGCTCGGCTACCCGCTCATCCTTTCTTCCGGCCTCTCGATCGCGGGAGAGCTGGAAGAGCTGGACCGTCCCCTCATCGCGGACTTCAAGGTCGCCGATATCCCCAATACGAACAAACTGATCGCGGAGCAGGTCTTCGATGCCGGCTTCTCATCCATCATCTGCCACGGGTTTACCGGGGGGGATGCGATACAGGCCTGCGTGGACGTGGCCTCCGACTACGGGGGCGCATGTTTCGTGGTGGCAGAGATGAGCCATCCCGGGGCCACGGCGTTCTTCCACGGGGGGACCGCGGAGAAGATCGCCGCGCTTGCCGTGGAGTGCGGGGCGGATGGGATCATCGCCCCGGCAACGCGCCCCGAACGGGTAAAAATTCTGCGGGGAATTGTGGGCAGCCGCAAGATCCTCTCGCCCGGGGTGGGTGCACAGGGCGGGGACGCACAGGCCGTCGCGAAGCTCGTGGACGGGATCATTGTGGGACGCGCAATTTATGAGGCATCAGACCCGGTTACCGCGATAACCGCATTTTCAATGGTCCGTTAGGGCGTAAAGATTTATTAATAACCTCCAAATATTGACCAGATCCGAATATGCGCGATATATAAACCATGAATCCCGCATTGGCTGGATCTGCTGCGTCTAAATATTTATTAAGGACTTGTGCGATGATATAGTATGGAATGGACCGCAGAACAACGGAAATTGGCAGAGCACTACAAGACCTTATCCGAGATTCCAAAGACAGATCGTAAATACAAGTGCCACACCTGCCACCTCATCGTCGAGGAGAACCCGTGTCCGAACTGCGGCGAGACACACCTCGAACTCATGTGCCCCCTTGACCACTGCCACTGCACCCACGAAGTGATCTCGGGGATCGAGTACTGCCCGCTCTGCGGCCAGGCGGTCTGCCCCGAGTGCGGCTCCCACGATGTCACCCAGATCAGCCGGGTGACCGGTTACCTGCAGGACGTCTCCGGCTGGAATGCCGGCAAGCAGCAGGAACTCAAGGACCGCACGCGCTATTCTGTTGCATGAGATATCACCTCGAAGCCAGCACTCTTTTCATCCGCGGGCCGTTCCGCGCAGCAAGTACCGGCATTGCCGGGGGTATTCATTCGGTTGACACGCTCCTCAACCATACCGTACCCGCCGACTGGCAGAACGATCATCCTGAGAGGGAACTCGAACTGGTCGCCGCCGCTGCCGGCATCAGCCCGGAATACTTCGGGCTCCTGACAGCGGTCCCCGTGCAACAGGCCTGCGTGCTCCAGTATGATTTCATCACGGTCTTCATCACGGCCGGCATCCGCCGCGAGCCCCCGGCAACCGCGGGCACGATCAATATCATGGTGACAAGCCACGAGGGCATGGAGGACGCGGCCCTGCTCGAGACGATCATGGTCGCGACCGAGGCAAAGGCCGAGGCATTGATCGGCCTTGGCCTGCCAGCAACCGGCACGCCCACGGACGCCGTGATCGCGGCCTGCGAGGGGGACGTAAAACACCGGTATGCCGGCCGCATCACCGAGGCCGGTCTCCGGGTCCGTGAGGCCGTGCTCCACGGGATACCGGAAGCGCTTCAGCGTCACGATGCCGACATCAGGTCAGGCAATCCCGCCTTCTTTATCTACAGCCGCCTCCAGGGCGGACACTGGATCGAGTGGTCCCCGCACGAGTGCACGTACTACCCCTGTCATTTCAAGGGCCAGTCCTGCGATTTCTGTTACTGCCCGTTCTATCCCTGCGGGGACAAGAGCCTCGGGCAGTGGGTAGACAGTTCAAACAAGGGAAAGGTCTGGAACTGCGCCTCCTGCACGCTCCTGCACGAGCCGGGAGTTGCCGTCTATTACCGGAAATTCCCGGATGCTTCACGCGAGGAGCTGATGCAGCTGCACGGGAAGATCAAAGGTAAACAATAAAACAAGTATTTCAAATACCGGAATTCCAAAAAAAGATTATTTCCTGATTCTCGCGAAGCCATAGCTGCGCGACTAAAAGAGTGAACTAAATCACTCTTTTATTCCGAGTGCGCTGAGGAGCTCGGGGAGAGGGATGCCGTGGGCTTCGGCAGCTTCGCGGATGGTCTCGCCACGGGCGATTGCACACCCGACACAGCCCATGCCGAACTTGAAGAGTGCTTCTGTTGCCTCGGGTTTTGCCTTGAGGAGATCGTAGATCGTGCTGTCAGCGGTGATTTCAGACATAGTAGAACTTAGTCAGCTGTGGGGTCAGATAAACTTCACGATAGTGACTGCCCGGGCAGGGTGACCGGGCAGATCCAAAGCAACACTTTCACTACGCATGGTGACACACTTATGTTCAGAGTAAATCGAGTTTTATAACTGGAGATGTATGAAAATGGATTATTCCGAAGCAGCAAACAGAATCTCCCGAAAATTTGCACAAAGCGGACAGACCCCCGATGTGAAGAAGATCGAGGGGAAACTCAAGAGGCTCGTAGATGAATTCGGTGTCCAGCCGTCAGAAGCGGAGCGCAGCGTAACAAGCGAGCTCGCAAAGGAGTTCAACCTCCCGGTCCCGGGTGCGGGCAGCGCTCCCGGTGGCGGGGGAAAAGGGGGTGGCACCGAGGAGAAGAAGATCGCAGAGAGCGTGCCCGGCGAATGGGTGACCCTCGAAGGCAAGATCGTTGCGCTCTCTGCGCCGGCCTCGCCGTCCATTGCCCAGAGCGGCATTATTGCGGATGACTCCGGTGCGATCCGGTTCGTGGTCTGGGCAAAATCGAATGCCCCCGCCATGGCCGAGGGTTCGTGGTACCGCATCGAGTCCGCGGTTGTGGACGAGTTCAAAGGTGTTGCCAACCTGAAGGTCCACTCCGGTACAACGATCAAGGAGATCACGGAGGACCGGTCGCTCATCCCGACACCCGCACCGATCAGGGACCTGCACCCGGGGATCGGCAGCGTGCGGGCGAAGGTCATCCAGGAGTGGGATGCGTCGCATGAACGGATGCTCCAGTCCGGGCTTCTCGGTGACGAGACCGGGACGATCAAGTTCGTGATGTGGAAGGAGCCCGGTAAGGAGAGGCTCGTGCCCGGCGCGGTGTACAACCTCTTCTATACACAGGTGGATGAGTTCAATGGCCGGCTCTCCCTGAACCTGAACACGGCGACGATCCTGCAGGAAGAGGGCGAGATTGCGGTCAGCGGCGGGGAAGCCACGATAACGGGCGCCATGGTCCACATCGCGCCGGGTTCCGGTATCATCAAGCGCTGCCCGGTCGAGGGCTGCAACCGTGCCCTCTCGCGCCAGAACTACTGCCCGGTCCACGAGATCCAGCCGAAGTTTATCTACGACCTGCGGATCAAGGGCTGGCTCGATGACGGGGAGAAGACCCACAACGTCCTGGTCCAGCGCGAGGTGGTGGAGTCGCTGACCGGGATCACCCTTGCACAGGCGCAGGAGATCGCGGAGAACAACCCGCTCGGCATGGACGAGGTCTTCCTCCAGATGCGGGACAAGGTGCTCGGCCGGTACATCACCTGCAGCGGCCGCGAGATCGACAACCGCCTGCTGGTCAACAAATGCGAGATCGTGAAGTTCAGTTCAGCGGACCATACGGCGCTGCTGAACCGTGCCGGGGGGGTACCGTCATGAGCACGAATGCAAAGGACATGCCCCGCCGGGAAGGCGCCTTTGAGCGCGAGCCGGCACGCCGGGTCTTTGCCGCAGAACTCCGGGAATGCCGGTACCAGTTCAAGGATGGGGAAGACGAGAAGAGCCCGACGTTCGTCCTGCTGCCAAGCGGCGAACGCTCGAACCGCATATTCATTGTCGGCACGCTGACCGAGAAGACCCGGCAGGGCGAGCAGAACATCTTTTACCGGGGCCGCGTGGTCGATCCCACGGGCACGTTCTTTATCATGGCGGGAAGTTACCAGCCCGAGGCAATGCAGCAGCTGGCAAAGATCGAGACCCCCGCATTCGTGGCAGTGATCGGGAAGCCCAGCCTGTACCAGAAACCGGATGGGGCCTGGCTCGTCTCGGTCCGGGTCGAGTCGATCACGGTAGTGGACAAGGAAACCCGGGACCTCTGGGTGCTTGACGCAGCAAAGCACACGCTGGACCGGGTCGATGCCTATACAAAGGAACCGACACCGGACATCCTGAAGGCAAAGGAGCAGTACCCCACGATCGATCCCTCGCTCTTCCGTAAGATCGCGTGGGACGCGCTTGCGCAGATCAAGATGTAAGAAGAACTCCCTTTTTTCGACTAAGTGACTGCCCTGATCGTGGGAATTGCCGTGTGGCGTCGGCATTAGGGCGCCATTTTTTTTGGATTTGGGGTTACCGGTTTTATCCCGGATTTGGTGCGTATATACGCCCATCTCCCGGTTTACTTTTTCATCCTCATACATTTATTCAAGAATGTTTATCCACATGCCGGTGCAACCTGATCCTGTTATCGGGTGGTTACCATGGTCTGTTCCGGCATGCGCATTTTTCTTTTAAGTTTTCTGATTCTTCTGGTCCTCCTTTCAGGATGCACAGACCTCCGCCAGCAGGCAACCGTGACACCGGGCCTGCCGGAAACTCAGGAAGTTCCCGTGGAATATGCTGCTTCACCAGTGCCGGCCCCGGCAACGGTGGTGACGACGGCTGTTGCCAGGGAGCCGGAGATGCCGGTGCGAAAGACCGTGAATGTGTTGCGGGGAGAGCCCTTTACGATCAACGGGTCGGTGAAAGACCGGTCGATCACCGAAGTGCAGGTCTGGATGCTGAATGACACCATCAGCACCTGGCACGTACCGGTGCAGGAAGATGGATCCTTCCAGATCAGCCTGAGCCTGGAAGAGACCGACATGCTGTCCCGGACGTTTACCTCGGCGATTATTATCCAGTACCCTTCACCACCCAATCAGTTTACCGTAAACCATGATGCGGTATCCGGAAACGTAACCGGAACCGGTACAACGCCGGAAAGAATCCTTGCAGAGCTGAACAACAAGAAGAATTATCCCACAACGCTCGCTGATTACCTTGACCAGGCCATAACCAGATATGGCGCCGGAAATTCATGTGAGATCTATTTCATGAACGGGATCGACGCGTGGATCGCTATTGATCCCGTCAACCCTGCGCCCCCGGGAACCATGACCGTGTCCGGCACTACGAGCCTGCCGGCAGGATCGCTCCTGTCCATATCGGTTGTAACGGCATTTTTCCATCCCTCAACGAAAAATTATGACTGGTCTCATGAAATGGCAGACGGAAACGCCGTTGTCATTCCCGGCACCAATGGGATCAACACGTTCTCCGGCATCATCGATACTGCACTTCTCAATACCGGCAAATACCTGATCCTCGTCGAATCCCGCGATGATGCCCTGCAAGCGGTTGCCGACAGTACTGCCGAGATTATTGCACTATCGCCTGCACATCCAAAAACCGGGAATTATATCGACTGGTCCCGGCTTGCACTGCCCCCCCTTGCAGTGAATGAGACGATGCAGCCGGTAATGCTGGAGGGTGAATGGAAGATCGTGCCTCCCGGGACCACGAAGACAAACAATCAGGTGCCATACGGCTCGATCATCGACTGCGCACCCGACGGGATCTGCAGGGTATTCAACCAGTCCGGGGTCCAGTTCCTTGCGGTATACAACTCGAACGAGGCGCACATGATGGAGGTGCCAAACGGGGCAGCCGGGGATGACGGGACCATCGGGAATGTCACCAGGATCAGCCTCAACGGGGAGGTCATCCTGACGAAAATCAATGAACAGGGAGAATGAAATCCCTCAACCGCCAATATCTATGACACCAGCAGGTTTTTTGCATGCCAGAACCCTCCCGCCAGTCCCTTGCCACCGGTTTCCGCGATGTAGACAGTTCCGGCGATACCAGCGCATGCCACCGTTGCCTTGACCTGATCGCCGGCATCCCGTTGTTCCGGGAGGTCAAGGAAGAGAGTTTCCGGATCATTGCCGACACGAATCCCTCACGGGTGCTCGATGCCGGTTGCGGGTCGGGAGCCGATCTCGTCAGCCTTGCCCGCCACCTTCCTGACCGGTGTCGTGTCATGGGGCTGGACGCAAGCGGTACCCTTCTTGCACGGGCAGCAGAGAGGATGGGGGAATGCCCGGGCCGGTGTTCGCTGGCCCGGGGGGACATCACCAGGATCCCCTGTAAAGGAGAGGTATTTGACGCCTGCAGGATCGACCGGGTACTCCAGCACCTCCGCGACCCGGGGGCGGGAGTCCACGAACTCGCCCGGATCCTCAAACCCGGCGGGATGCTGGTCGCATTCGACAATGACTGGGACACGTTCTCGATCAGTCTCGATGACGAGGAGAGTGCAGAACGGATCAGACGGTCGTGGCGCGACAGTTTTGCCTCGGGCCGGGTCGGCAGGGACCTGCACAGGTTGTTTGAGGCATGTGGTATCAGTGCGATCCGTTCAGAGCCCCGGACCATTGAGTTGAAAGACCTGTCCATCGCAAAACAGGTCTTCGATCTCCCGGACCTGCTGGAGCGGATGGTCAGTGCCGGCACGCTCGGATCGGGCGAGACTGCCATCATCTGGGAAGAACTCATACGCAAGGCCCGGAAAGGAATGTTCTCGGCGGGATATACCGGGTACCTGGTGCGGGGGACAAAACCGGGGTAGACGTTGTGCCTCAGGAGGAGTAAAGAATTATCCCCATCAGTATGAAGGTTAATACAATCCCCGCAATGAGAAGGACGATATCGATGATGGTATCAGGTTTCATTTTTTCTCTTTTATTCTCCACGTTTAACATTCCTTCAGAAAATATTGTTTCGGGAACACAGGAATTTCGTCCCCGGTACGGGTGGCTGGCAGCGGAGAGGGTGTTCTACGCTGATCCAGAAGGTTTGACGAGATGCAGGTGTCGATATCTCCAAAAAGTTATGGGAACCGACAGATGACTCGGGGAAACGATTTCGGGTGTTCTCGTGCTGCTCTTCTGGCCTGCATCCATCGGTTTCTTGCATTCCCACGTCCTTTCAAGGTGTCTGAATTCCATAATTTCTCACTGCGACAGCCCGCCATTACCAAGCGTTATTCCGGGTTTGACGTTCCTGGACTCTTCCATTAATGGCAATTCATTGATATTCCTCCCTTAATGCATCACGGGGAAGCACTCCCCGTTTGCAACGTTGGATCTTCACCAATCCGGAGGTCCAGTCGTGCAAGATACGCACGTGCCCAGGCAAATGCCAGCAGACCTCCGGTGATCTCCCCGGCAATTAATCCCCACCAGACCCCCTGTTCTCCCATGCCCATCGGGATTGCAAACAGGTACGCAAAGACTGCGGCAAATGCAAGGCTCCTCATGAACGTAAGAAAAAGGGAGGTGGGGCCTTTCCCGACACCCTGAAATACAGATGATGACAGGAGACCCAGCGGTACAAAGGGATAAAACAGACACATGACACCGATGAATGCGGCAATGGCCGGATAGAGATGGGCACTTTCCGGTGAATAGGAGAATATAGAGGCAATCGGGTAGGCAAACACCCAGGTCAGGATACTGACGCAGAGAGCAAGAGCAATCCCGAAGAGTATAGAGAACGTATGTGCAACCCGGATCTTCTTATAATGCCGGGCCCCATATGCCGCACCGACAACCGATACCACGGATGTGCCGATTGCAACGATGGGAACGATCCCATATGACACAACCCTGAATCCAACGGAAAAGACCGCTACAGCATCAGTGGTAGCTACAATAACAAGGATCAGGTTGAGAATGATACTCAGTACCGACATCAGCACGTACTCAACACTGGCCGGGATTCCCACGTTCAGGATATCTGAGACCACGCTCCGGCACGGGGTGAAGACCTGCCGGGAAAAGCAAACGTACAAATTCTTTTTGATAAAAAACCAGTAACAAAGGACAACCGTTACCGCTGCAAGGGAGATGATCGTGCCCCACGCGGCTCCTGCAATACCAAGGCCAAGACCATAGATCAGGATAGGGTCAAGGACCATATTCAGAAGAGTTGCAGCTACCATGGCATACATCGTTCTTTTTGCATCCCCTTCCGCACGGAGAATGCCGTACGCAATGTTGACAAAAAGGATGAAGAATGAACCGGCGAAAAGAACCTGCCCATATGCTGCAGCAAGACCCGCAGTTTCCCCAGCACCAAAAAGGATGGCTATCGGTTCTGCAAAGACAACAAGCGGCATGGTAATGATCGCTGACAGGATGAGGGAGATGAAGAGTGCATGTACTGCACCGTTACTTGCACCATTACGGTCGCCTGCGCCGATCCTCCTGGCGATAGCTGATGTCGCCCCCGCTCCAATGCCACTTCCCAGACCGATGAGAACCATGAATAGGGGAGACATGAACCCGATGGCAGCCAGGGCATCAGAGCCAAGGCCTACAACCCAGATCGCGTTCACGACATTATAACTGGACATCAGGAGCATGGCGATGATCATCGGCCCTGATAAGGAGATGATTGCTTTTTTCGGATCACCGGTCAGGATTGTAACGCCCTGAGTTTCTCCAGGGGAACAGGCATTTTTTTGATCGGCAAAAGAAAAAAGTTTCATTGTCCCACACTCTTTACTCGTGCCTCAGTGCATCGATCGGGTTGAGGTTCGCCGCCTGCCACGCCGGGTAGATACCACAGGCCAGACAGATCACGATCCCGAACCCGACACCTTCGGCAACCGAGATCGCAGTTGAGATCGTCCACAGGTACTCGGTCGTTCCCAGCATCAGGGCGCTGACGGCATATCCTGCAAGAATGCTCAGGATACCTCCGACAACACTGCCGATAACCCCGATGATGGCAGCCTCGTAGATGAACATGCTCATCACCTCTTTCTTCTGGGTGCCGATGCTGCGCATGATACCGATCTCCTTGATCCGCTCGTTCACGGACATCATCATGATGTTGAAGATCGAAACTCCGGCA
>JAJRCF010000020.1 GCA_028679075.1 Methanoregula sp.
CATGCCGTTGAAGGATGCGGTCTTCTTGTTGATCTCGTCGACTACGGCCTTCACGTTGATACCGAGGGGCCCGAGCGACGGTCCTAATGGGGGACCTGCCGTTGCCTTTCCGCCGGGTACTAAAACCTCGACCACTTCTGCCATAGTCTTTGCACCATGCCGTCCCGTAATAACGGGTTCCAAGCTTGGGTCTGTAAATATTGATGGCAAGGGAAATAAAGGTGATCGTGGGTGTCAGGGACTGTACGGGTCGTATGGATAAAACTGAGGTTCGTTGTTATAGAGGAACGTACGGAAAATCCCAATTCCAGGATCGTTGTTCGAGGTAATATTCACGGAATAAAAATTATACGGGATAATTTTTGACTTATTCAGGGAATAATTCCAATAATACCCTGTTTCACCGTGAGATATGGGAATCGTGTAACTCACCTGTTTACCGGAATCTGAAGAGATGGTAAGGAGTAATGTTTCGTCCGGGCCATTTCCTGTATTCACCTGGCCGGAGAACCGGATAGCATTTTCATGTGGATCATTCTCCGGAAGGTTGAGGGTGATGTTTGATTTTGGAATGCCACTGGTGAAAAAAAGACTGGTATTTTCCACCGAACGATCCCCTTCCCCGCTGGCGGAAATGAAATACCCCTGGTCCTTGACAAAGTCATGCTGTGAAGTATTCACCTCCCATGACCAGGTATTGATGCCGCATTTCCCGGACCTGACCACAACCGTATCGCGCAGACCGTTATGACAGTGACGGACTGAATCGTCAATCGCGATCTGACTCTTCGGGCACGAGTGATAAATGGCTTCAATTATTACAAGGGAAATTGTTTCACCAGCCGGCAGACTGGTAACCCCATCAAACGTGATGGTATCTCCGATATAATGATGAGAGATGGGATTGATCAGGATGAACGATTCTCCGTTGCCTGGAGGTGATGTCCGGTTACAATCCTCAGATAACGGGACTGGTGCCAGAGTCGTGATAAGGGGAATTACAAAAAGAGGAGCAACTGGTGTTGTGGAGACGGTCATATTTCCGGCAGGAACACCCGGTGCAGGGGATGACAGGGTGCAACCGGCAACCAGGATGCTGCTGATGACGATAACCATGAAGAAAAAAATTTCCCGGCTCACTATCATGGGAGCACCGGATTTTTTTTAGAGCAATCGTGGAGTTTCATTAAAAAGCTCCGGAGTCTAGAGTCTCCCTGACAGTTCAATCGGTGTCCCGGGCAGGAAGGCGAGTGGCGTCGTACCAAGGATGATGAAATCACGGCTGCAATTATCCGCAGGAACGATATCGACCACGAACTTCTGGTTCGGGCCCAGGACCGGTGTACCGGGGCCCATTTTTTCCATATCCAGTTCAACGGTTGCTATCTCGTCGCCTTCCAGGACTGAGTTGTTGAGATCGCCCGGAAGCATTCCCGGCAACAGGATCTTTTTCTGGCAGGTCACCCGGACGCCCGGGTCACCGGCCCGGACGGTCTTCATCGCATAGCGGTTTGAGAGGGTGTACGTAATATTCGAAATTTCGTGCACCGGCTCTCCCGGCGCGAGGCTGAACCGGAACGAGAGATTGGAGATTGTTATAAAAGATGACGGGTACAGGACAACAGGCCCCTGTGAGTCAGCAAAAAACCCGCACTGGGGAACGCTCCCGTGATTTTTTTCCCATGCCGCTTTTTCCCAGAGCGTTGCATCATCTTCTGGGGGGTACTGGCCGAGGGAGTGGGAATACCGCGCGATTCCGGGAAGGTTCACGTTGAACACGATCGCAACAAGGATGCCAGCGATGACGATGAGGATCAAAGCAATCGCAAGTTTTGATCGTTCCATGGTATCCGACCGTAAGATGTCTTTGAAATTATTGATTGAAAAAAATATTTATTTTATTTTTGTCATCGGACAACGGCAGGTGGATGAACTCCCCCGGGGACTTTGGGGGTTGTGAGAACCACCTGTCCGGCCCTTCGAAGATCCCTTCCGTACGCAACGGAGACCATTTTAGCCCCCGTTTCGCCGTCTCGGGCCCTTTTTCATGTCTTAATCACGGAATACCATGTCCATTATTTTAAGATTCGGCCATTTCTAGCCCGGATGACCGTAAAAGCAGGCAGATTGCGCCCGGAAAAGTGTCTCTTTAGGCCTCTTTGGTCGCACGATCTCCCCTCAAAACAGACTCCGGCAAATGCCCGAAAACCGGAAGAAAATCACCCAGCAAAAAGACGCTCATAGATGCGTTCCTGCAGGCGTTTTCCCCTACTCCTAAAGGTAAGTCCGATCCCTGCAGGTTTTTGCCTTCCAAAAGCGTACAATAACATATTATTTCACGCCAGAATTATCGTCCTTTTGACGTAAAAACCGGTTAAATTGCGTATTTTAAAAACATGAGCAAAACTGTACCCGTTTTTGCACATATTTCCGGAACGGGGTCTCTGAAAAGGGCAATCCGGGGCCTTAACGTGCCCGGATTGGCTCTTGGGAGCGCATCTCTCACAACCAGAGAAACCGGGGTGTATTCTACAGGCAGGAGAGAATCTTCTCCCTTTGTCTGGCCGACCCGAGCACGACAGCGCCTCCGTCGGGAGTCGGGGCAATCCGGAGGACCCCGTTCCAGTCAGAAGGAACCGGCGTCTGCCATACAAACTGCCCGTCGTCCCTCATCCTCACGATAAGATGCGGGGTGCCATAACCGTACGACGATCCTGCATCCTTCCCGCGGAAGCGGGCGGCAAAATAATCCTGGCCGGAGATATGTGTTATGGGCCGGGAAATATCCGGCATCCGCTGCTGCAGGACCGTGCCGTTGTCATCGAATGTGACGGAAAATGTTTCCATGATATTCACCGGTGGCGTGCCGGACATCCGGGCCGATTCGTAAAAAACATCAAACGTTCCCGGCCGGACCTCAGCCATCAGGACCGGCCGGTTGTCCCAGGACTGCCCGAGCGTTGCATTCCACACGACCCTCCCGGCACTGTCGAACCGGAAGTAATTGAGTTCCCGCACATCATCCGCGTATCCCGCGATAAGGCAGCCGCCATCGGACGCGGGGAGGAGCGATCGTTCGTGAAGAGCGATGAGGGGAAGGGCATCGCGCCTCCAGTGTTCGCGGCCATCAGGACCGAGTTTCATCAGCGTGGAGTTCCTTCTGCTGAGATTTTCTGCCAGCACAAAGAACCCGCCATTGTGAGCGGGTGCAATGAACGAGGAATACGAATCGTCCGCAAACGGGATCTCGCGACTGACGTTCCCGTCCGCACCCAGGACAAGGATTTTCCCGGGGAAGATCGTCCCGGCAAATAACCCTCCGGCCGGATCCGGGAAGAGACCCGTGAACCCCCCGTGGTATTCCGGATACCACCGGTCCCATTCCACCCCTCCGCTGCTGTTGAGCCGGATGAGCCGGGCCGCCGGCGGATCGGCCCGGAAATCGTTTCGTCCTGACAGGACATACCCGCCATCGGGAGCGGGGACAATCTCGTTCGCCGGGTCGTCCGCCCCGCTGTCAATCCGCGTTTTCCATTGCACGCTCCCAGTTGCATCGAGTTTCATGACCTGGATATCCGCTGGCGGGAGTCCGCACTGCGCTGTGGAAAAAACTGTCGTGAAATTGACGATGAGCAGGTACGCCGCAATCCCGCACGCGATGCCGATGAGAATCGCCGGGAGCCATTTTCGCGGGATCTCCCGGTGCAGCTTGTCGCGCAATGTCATGTGTTCCCCATATCATGAAATAAATAATTATCTGTTTTCTAAAATTATTCAGAATAATGAGGCACGAGAAACGCAATAATCGTTACCAAATGATCCCTCATCGGCCAGCGGTGTATTCCCCTGCAAGCATCCCATAATACCGGGTCGACCGCCAGTGGTCCCGCAGCCAGACATGCTCGCGGAGCGTGCCTTCGTACGCGAGGCCACCCTTTTCCAGCACATGGGCCGACGCGACATTGAGCTCATCGCACTTCCCGTACACCCGGTGCAGGGATAGTTTGTCGAACCCGAACGCGAGAAGCGCCCGGAGAATCTCCGATGCGTACCCGTTCTTCCAGTACTCCGGCAGCAGGACACAGCCGACTTCCGCGGTGGATGTCTGGTCGGGATCGATCTCGATGAAGACAAGTCCGGCAAATGCTCCCGTCCCCGGTATCCGGACAGCGAGCTGGTAATCCATCCGGTCTTCCCGCTGCGATTCATCGATCGCGTGCCTGAGGAACGCAGCGACCTGTTCATCGTTCTCCAGCCAGATCAGGACGTACTTCATGACATTGCGGTCCCGGGCAATGCGCTGGATGCTGGCGAGATCTTCCCGGGTCAGGTCATCGAGAAGCAGCCGTTTTGTTGTAAGGGAAAAAACCATGTCAGTAGCTCCTCGGGTACACTTACGGTGAAACATTTTCTCCGGGAAGATATACGCGAGGTTGATCCGGATGGGACATAAACCCGCTGGTGAGTGAAAAAAAACCGGCAGTTATCATGGATTATTTGTATGCCCGGAGCCGCGGAAAGTCTTTTTTTATTTTCCCTGCATACCACATTCACGCTCCTGTAATTGCCTGAAATTTCCGGAAATCCTATAAGCAGGTTTCATAAATAGCCATCGACATATCTACCCGTAGTGGTGATTATGGCAGCAGAAAAACCCAGACTCATGAACACGGTCTCGATACTCACGCGGCGGCTGAAGGAAGGAAAGACCTACGAGGATTTCCGCAGGGCGTGGTTTCACACCACGGGATTCGGCGTCGAGGGAAAGGAAAGGGAAGGGAGCAGCGCCCGGCTGCTCACGTTCATCAATGTGTTCGACCCGAGGGAGGTCATCGTGCTGGGCTTTACGACAACAACGCTCGAACAGCTGAAAGATGCGCTGGACATCGATGTGAAAGTCCGGGGCGAGAATCCCCTTGACGATGTGATCGAACCGGCAATCGGCAGGTCCTTCGCGATCCAGGTCGCTGACGACGATTTCACTGCCGCGGGAAATATTCCCTACCAGCCGGCAACCATTGGCGGGAAGAAGACCGATATGGAAGAGCTCGAGACGGACAGGCTGGCGATACAGGTACTCTACGCAGCTGCGTCAAATAAACGCGATACGGTGAACGAGGCACGCAGGCAAAAAAGATAAAGGTTTCCGGCTCTTTTTAAAATTTTTTTCGGGGGATATTTTCGGAGGAGATTATCTCACCCTTTTAATGTTCTTCAGTGGGAGCTGGTCGAAGAATCCGAAGGATATTACCTCACCCTTTTAATGTTCTTCAGTGGGAGCTGGTCGAAGAATCCGAAGGATATTACCTCACCCTTTTAATGTTCTTCAGTGGGAGCTGGTCGAAGAATCCTTCGGATTCTTCTCCAGCCTGCCCTTCCCTTCGGGAACGGCAGTCTACCAAAAGAATAAAAGTCCCGGGACACTATCACAAACAAACCAATCATGGAGTTCCATCACTATACCGGCAGCACCACGGCAGGGCGGCAGGTTTGCGCATGAATACTTCTCCTTTGCATACGAGCAGGAAGGCATCCCGGGTACAGAGAATCTTCTTCCTGGCGGTTGCCATCCTCCTCTTCACCGCACTTTTCTCTCCCGTTGTTGCCGCACGCGACGTCAGGGTGGCCCTCCCCGAGCTCAGGCCTTCGGTCTTCACCAATGACCAGGGAGAGCCGGCGGGGTTGTTTGTCGAGATCATTCAGGACATTGCCAGGAGAGAGGGCTGGAACATCATCTGGGTGAAAGGGTCACTCCAGGAGAGCTGGACCCGCCTTGCCACGGGAGAAATAGACCTCCTGATGGGTGTGGCCGAAACACCGGAACGGCAGGCGCTCTATGATTTCAACCATGAGCCGGTGCTCTCTGCCTGGTCACAGATCTATACCCGCCCCGGGTCCGGGATCAACACCATCCTGGACCTTGAGGGGAAACGGATCGCAATGCTCAGGGGGGATGTCAACGGGATCGAGTTCCGGGATTATGCCAAAAAGTTCGATATCAATGCAACCTACCTTGAGAAAGATACACTCGATGAGGCCTTTGCCGCAACCGCTGCAGGAGAGGCGGATGCTATCGTGGGCTTCAGCCTTGCCGGCGAACAGTCAGTCAATAAGTACGGCCTTGCCGACACATCCGTGATGTTCAATCCCTCATCGCTGCTCTTTGCCGTACCGAAAGGAACAAACCAGGACATACTTCTTGCCACAGACCGGTACCTTGCCGAAGGAAAAGCCGACCCGTCCTCCGTGTACAGCAGCACGATGCAGAAATGGTTCGGCATGAAGGGTACAAGCGGGATTATCCCTGCCTATATCCTGTGGGGCATTGCCATCATCGCCGGCCTTGCCGGTCTCTTCGTGATCATGAGCGTTATACTCCGGCGCGAAGTCCGGAAGAAGACCGCAGAACTGTCCCGGCAGAACGTGGAACTGCAGGCAGAGGTCGCGAAACGCAAGCGGACGGAGGCCGAGCTGTCCCAGAAAAATGAGGACCTCCAGGCTGCCTACGAGGAACTGGCCACGATAGAGGAGGAACTGCGGTTCCATTACCAGGAACTCGGGAAGAGCGAACAGGCGCTCCGTCAGGCAAGAAAAAAATTAAACGTCCTGAACACGCTCACCTTCCAGGATATCCAGAGCGGGGTCTTTGCCCTCAATGGCTATATGGACCTGGCAAAGAGAGCCGGGTCAGGTGAAGCTTTGGCCGGATACCTGGGAAAAGCGGAGGCCACCCTTCTTACGGTCAGGAATTCATTGCGCTTTGCAAAAAAATACCAGGACATGGGGATGAGCCAGCCCCGCTGGCATGACGTGAACTATACCCTGATCTATGCAATCTCCCACCTGGACTTTTCCCGGATCTCACGGACCGTGGCCCTGGACGGCCTTGAGATCTATGCCGATCCCCTGCTGGAGAATGTCTTCCTGACCGTTATGGAAAACATGGTCGTGCACACGGCCGGGGCAACGAAGGTCTCCGTCACGTACCGGAACAATACGGACAAGAGTATCACGGTCCTGATCGAGGATGACGGCCCCGGCATCCCGGCAGCAGACAAGGAGAAGATCTTCGGGCGGGGATACCAGAAAAACGACGACACCAGCCTCTTCCTTGCCCGGGAGATCCTCTCGATAACGGACATCACCATAACAGAGACCGGAGAACCGGGCGCCGGGTCACGGTTCGAGATCAGGGTGCCGGAAGGGAAATACCGGTTCGGCGAACCGTAACAGGAACAATCCCCGGATCGAAGCGACAGCCATTTAACTCCCGTGAATCTACCTTTTTCATTCAATACCGGGCAGCACCTGAACACATCCCATGAACCACATCCTTTATGTCGATGACGAACCCGCCCTGCTGGAGATTGGTAAACTTTTCCTTGAGAGCGAAGGGGAATTTTCTGTTGACACGGCCCCGTCCGCCATCAGGGCACTCGACCTCTTAAAGTCCGGGCAGTATGACGCGATTGTCTCGGATTACCTGATGCGGGAAATGGACGGCATCACGTTTTTGAAAACTCTTCGGGCGGGCGGCAACACCACGCCATTTATCGTTTTCACCGGCAGGGGACGCGAAGAGGTGGTCATCGAGGCGCTCAACAGCGGTGCTGATTTTTATCTCCAGAAAGGTGGCGACCCGGAACCCCAGTTTACTGAACTGTCGCACAAGATCCTCCATGCCATCTCGCGCAGACAGGCAGACCTGGCCCGGGAGAAAAGCGAACGGGATTACCGTCATCTCATCGAACATGCCGGTGAAGCGATCTCTGTCGTGCAGGATGAACTGCTCCGGATGATCAACCCGAAGGCAGCCGAACTGTCCGGGTACCCGGAACAGGAACTGCTCAACCAGCCATTTGCCCGGTTCGTCCATCCGGACGATCGAGGCCGGCTGCTGGACAGGTTCAGGAAGCGTATCGCCGGGTCCACCGTCCCCGCCCACTATACCTTCCGGATCATCCGCAGGGATGAGACAATCCGGTGGGTTGAACTGAACGTGGTTGCTATCACCTGGGATGGACGCCCTGCCATCCTGAACTTCATGACCGATATCACCGACCGTAAACTCGCAGAGGATGCACTCAGGGAGAGCGAGGAGCGGTACCGCCAGTTCTTTAAGACAACGCTGGACTGCGTGTTCATCACAACTCCTGAGGGCCGGTATATTGATTTTAATGATGCGCTGATGGAGACCCTGGGGTATACGAGCCGTGAAGAGACGTTTTCCATCGATGTTGCTTCCACCTATGCAGACCCGGAAGAACGCGTCACATTCCTTGAGCAGGTCATACGGGAGGGTTTTATTAAGGAACATCCTCTCCGGTTCAGGAAACAGGACGGTACGGTCATTGATGCGCTCATCTCTATCGTCAGCCTGAAAAATCCTGATGGCTCCCCCAAGTCATTTATCGGGACCGTCAGGGACATCACCGACAGGAACCGTACCGGAACGGTGATAAGGAAGAGCAATGACCGGTACCGCCGTATTTTTTTAAAGCGCCTGAAGATCTGTTCTGCACCAGTGACATGAACGGGCCTGTCACAGTATCCCCACGTGAACAGCCGGATATCAGGAGACGCTGTCCTTCTTCTTTGAGAATGTGCAGAACGACCCGCAGCGGTTGCACTTCCCCTCGCTGCAGGGTTCGATGTGGATCGTGATATTTGCTCTCGGGTACTCCAGCATGAGATCTGCTTCCAGGTGATCGGCAAGGTCGTGTGACTGCAACACGCTGATCTCGCCCGGCATGACGAGATGGAACTCGATGAAGACCTCCGGGCCCGAGCGCCGGGTTTTCAGGTCGTGGAACCCCGCGTAAATACTGGCATGGTCGCAGATGATCTCAACGATACGCCGGTTATCCTCATCCGGAAGGCTGTGGTCGATCAGGTCGGAGACCGAGCGGCACGTGAGATCGTAGGCTGCCTTCATGATGATCACCGCAACACCCAGCGCAAAGATCGGGTCGAGGATGGCAATACCGGTCAGCTTGATCAACACGAGCCCGAGCATCACGCCGGCAGAGGTATAGACATCCGTCCGCAGGTGCCATGCATCGCTCTCGAGCGCAATCGACTCCGTGGCCTTGGCCACCTTCATGAGCCGGTTCGAGACATACAGGTTCATGAGGGCCGATATACCCATGACGGCAATACCCAGGATGAGCATGTCAGGAGTGACGGCTTCGGACCCCTCCCCCATCAGTTTCCTCGTCGATTCCCAGATGATCAGGATCGCAGCCGCGAAGATGAGCAGGGCTTCGATCAGGCCGGAGATATCCTCGAACTTCCCGTGCCCGAACGAATGGGCTGCATCGGGAGGTTCTGCGGATTTCCGCACCGAGAAGAAGGCGATGACCGCGGCGATCAGGTCCATCGAGGAGTGGATCGCTTCTGATATGATACTGACCGAGCCGCTGGCAAACCCGATGACAAATTTCATCAGGACAAGCACGGTATTGGAGATGACCGAGAGCCGTGCTGTGTTGGCCTTCATCTTGTCGAGCGACGCCTTGTCGGGGTTTGCACTCATGGGGTCCTCAGTACTACATGGTCGCTGATTGCATCAAGATTTGGGAAAACCCGGTCCGATTTCCTGCCGGGACCTGCAGGATGGCCCGCATCGGCAGATGAAAAAATGGTTATTTCTGGTCGGAGAACTTCTCGACCACGCGGACATTGTCACCGCGGACGGTGATCGGGATCGGGACGACACTCTCGTACAGCTCGACCGTGATCTCTTCCTTTGCGGAATCGACACGCTTGACGACCGCCTTCTCGCCCTTGAAGGGCCCGGCGATCAGTTCGACAATCGTGCCTTCCTCGATACCGGACACGACCGGTTTCGGGATGAGGAAATGGCCGACCTCGGCGAGGCTCGTCTCGCCCTTCGTTACAACGCGGGCATGGGCGATCAGCTCGACGAGCTGCTCGATGCGGTTACGCTGCTCGGGGGTCTCGACAAGCACGTAGCCCTGCAGTTCATTCGGGACGATGATCGAGGTCACCCTGACATCGGTCGCCTTGGTGTCGATCGCCTTGAGGATATTGTCCGCTACCGTCCGCTCCTGCTTGGAAGTCGTCTTGATGGCAAAGATCCGGTTTACGAAGACCTCGGGGGCAGCGGGCGCTGCCGGTGCCGATGGCGTTGCGGGGGGGGTTGGCTGTGTCATCATCATCGCGATTAGAATCCAAGCATCAGTTTGTGTTCGAAGGGAATGAAGATGAGGAATCCGATCATGCCGATCAGCAGCACACCGGCTGCTGCGACGGTGGCGATCTTGATGAATTCTTCCCGGGTGGGGGTGCGCGCGAGTTTGAGGACCCGGAGGTACTTGCGGAATAATTCCTCGTGGATAACGTTTGTTTTGGTTTCAGGCTTTGAAATTTCCATATTCAATCACTTGAGAAAATCGATCTCAAACTGTTTCTGTACTTTGGGGGTAAGCTTCTCACTACGACCATATATTTGTGGCGACCGTACGCCCGTGACCACCAGGAGGCACCGCATCTTGTCTTCCATCGCCGGGTCGATCTGGGCGCCCCAGATGATCCGGGCACTCGGGTCCACGCGGCTGTAGACTTCCTGCACCACGCCTTCTGCTTCTTCCATGGTCATGTCCGGTCCGCCGACCACGTTGACGAGCGCGGCGGTTGCGCCGCTGATATCCACATCCAGGAGCGGGGAGCGGATCGCCTTCTTGACCGAGTCGGCCGCCTTGTCCTCGCTGTCACTCTCGCCCATGCCGATCATCGCAACGCCGCCGCGTTCCATGACGGTGCGTACATCGGCAAAGTCGAGGTTGACGAGACCCGGCATCGTGATCAGTTCGGTGATGCCCTTGACGGCACGCATCAGGACTTCATCGGCAACCTTGAACGCAGCATAGAGGGGGAGTTTCGGGACGATCTCGAGGAGCTTGTCATTGGGCACAACAATGACCGTATCTGCCACGTCCCGGAGGCGTTCGAGGCCGGCCTCTGCGTTCTCCATGCGGATCGATCCCTCTGCAGCGAACGGCAGGGTGACGACCGCGATGGTCAGGGCCCCTTCTTCCCGGGCAGCCTTTGCCACGACCGGGGCGACACCGGTACCGGTACCGCCGCCGAGCCCGACCGTGATGAAGACCATGTCGCAGCCGGAGACGATCGCACGGAGTTCCTGTTCGTTCTCAAGCGCTGCCTCCTCACCGATCTGCGGGATGGAGCCGGCGCCGAGACCGCGGGTCCGCTGCCGGCCAACGAGGATACGCTGGTCCGCACGGGTGCGGATCAGGTGCTGGGCATCCGTGTTGATGGCGATGAGTTTTGCGCCGTGGATACCCTCCTCCATCATGCGTGATATCGTGTTCGACCCGCCGCCCCCGCAGCCGATCACCGCGATCTCGGTCTTGAGCTCCGCAAGAATCTGGTCAAGGTCTTCGTTATTCTGCATGGGGGACACGGTTTCGTCCCTTGCCTTGGTGAGTGCCTCTTCAACAATTGACCTCATGAATACTTCTCCAACCCCGGGATGTGGATTCTGACTTCACTGCGGGAGGACACCATCTCTGGCGTGATTGTCCTGCCATCGTGTTCTACCGGCCGGCCCCCTGCCAGTTCCTTGTAGGAAGGCCCGGGCAGGACCCCCAGTTCGCGCGCTTTTTGCGGGTCGAACCGGACCTTCGTGATGATCAGGAAATCTCTCTCCGATGCAGTGATCTCTTTACTACGTATGATTTTTACGCACAATGTATTTAAAGCATGTATTATTTCAGAAGAATGGTCCAAATAGGTTATAAATTCGGGAAGCAACCGATTATCACGCGTGGATAGGTGAACCACGGGCAGATTGTCCAGCATTTTTAACAGGCCCGGCTCGTCCGTTTTGGCAGTTTCGGCCAGCAAAACCGGATTTGCCCGTACGAGAGCTGGCGTACCGGAACCGCCCAGTGTGTGGATATAGCACCGCGAACCGGGCGAGACTGCCCCCGCCATCTTACGGATTGCACAGTACGTATCCCATGAAAGGTGGCCGAGTGCCGTGATCTCGCTCTCGGAAAGCCGCGGTACCTGCAGTGCGTCCAGCATCCCTGATAACCGGTTGAGATCCTCCCGGTTAAGTGCTTTCCGGTCGATATAGGCGGCAACGGCCCCGCCCACCTCCATCATCGAACGGATCATTGCCTCGTCAAGCGTGGCAATCTCCCGGGTGTGGGCGATGTGGCCGAACGCCCCCCGGGATGTGAGGGCGATCTCCGTTTCCCGGGCTGCATAATGGGTGCCGCCGAACCCGATCAGCGGGACCGGTTCCTGGGGGGCCGCTGACAGGACACTCTCCGCCACCGCCCGGCCGGCAATGGGATCGGTCCACTCCTTCTCGGTGCTCCCGATCTCGACAAAGAACGAAGGGTGGACAAGGCTGGTCGGCCCGTGGTGGGTCACCTCGTACGAGACCCGGTACCCCTCGGGGCAGTGCCGGGCAAGGGCCCGGAGGGTGGCCTGCATCATCGCGGGTGCAGCGGGGGCAAGCGTGCGGGGAGAGCCGCCAAGTTCGGCCTCCCGGTAATTCCCGGTGACATGCACCGTCAGGACCGGAACCGGGTTCACGCTCGAATGCCGGGACAGGAAGATGACGAGGTCGCAGTCAAGGTGTTCATCGACACCTTCGGCATGGATCAACCGTTCAGGAACTTCATGAAAAATATACGTGTGGCCGTTTGCCTGCCATGGGATCTTGTCCCCGCTGTCAAGGAGGTGCCCGATATGGTGCCGGATATTCAGCCCCGCCTTGTCCTGCCGGGAATTGACCAGCGCTATCCTCATTGTACTACCCTTGGACGCGACAGACAATTAAGGATGCACGTGGCCGGCCGTCACCGGCCGCTCCGGGCGGCGGTACAGGTCCCCGCCGCAACGAGCGCCTGCTTCACCGCATCCTCCGGAGATGTGCACGGCACCACGCCTTCGATATCCCACGTAGAAAGACCAAAGACCGGGCATCTGATCTTTAAGGCGATCGCGATCTCGGATAAGGTGCCGTAACTGCCGCCCACCGCGATCAGGGCATCGCCCGACTGGGCGACAAGGACGTTCCGGCCATGGCCGAGACCGGTCCGGATCACGATACCGAGGTACGGGTTCCCGTCACCCGTGCCGGAGATGATCCCGATCGTGGTGCCGCCATGCTCCTTTGCACCCCGGCAGGCGGCCTCCATCACGCCGCCAAGCCCGCCGCAGACGAGCACGGCCCCGCTCTCCGCGATGAGACGGCCGACAGCATAGGCTGTCTTGTATTCCTCCCGTGTTGCTTCGGCCCCGCCGGCCACGGCAATCTGCATACCATTCATTGGAACCGCCCGGCATAACCGGATTTCGGTCGGGATCTTTGGGCCTTGTCTGGGTTCATTGCCACATCCGATCGTCCCGCTTTTCCCTTGGCGTCCTGCAGGTTATCGGAAGGATTATTGTTCATGATATATCATAGGGCTGATCATGAGGTCAGCACTTGTCCTTCTGCTCCTCCTGATCGCGATCACCCTTGGTACCGGGTGCTCGCAGCAGGGAGCGACACCGGCAATGATCACTCCCACACTTGATGCTGGCATCCCGGCCCCCCTCCCCCCGACAGCCACGCCGGCGCCTTCTACAGCCGGGACAGTCGCGGCACTGGTAACAACCACTGCAAAAGTCCTGTATACCGGCACGTTCATCGACGCCCATGCCCACATCCAGCCGTCCTCGATGTCGTATGACAAAATCATCCGGTTGATGGACGAGCACAGGGTCGATCGTATGGTCGTGATGGAGCCGCCCGGCGCATGGATCGAAGGCGCCATGCCGTCAGCGTATGGCGTGCCGGATGCCGCTGCCAGATACCCGGACCGGTTCACGGTCCTCTACAGCGGCGACGCAGGAACCATGCTGTACGAAGCAACGAAGAACGGTATATACACGCCAGAGCAGGAGAAGAAATTCACGGTTCTCCTCGATGAAGCGCTGGCATCCGGGAAATACCGGGGCATTGGGGAGATAGGCCTGCGGCATCTGCCCCCGAAGGGGAGGCCGGCCACCTACGATCTCACAATCCCCGCCGATCACCCTTGGATGTTTATCATGAGCGACACTGCTGCCCGATACGGGGTGCCGCTCGATCTCCACCTGCAGGCCGGCGATACCGATCTCACGGCGTTCGAACGCCTTCTCGACCACAATAAGAATACTATCATCATCTGGGATCATGCCGGTGACCATACCCAGAATATGAACCCCGATACCTTACGATCGCTGCTTGCAGCCCACAAGAACCTTTACACGAGCATCAAGGTCCGTACCGGGGAGAGTCAGCCACAGGGTGGAATAATGATGGAAGATACAGGATCCATCTCCAATACATGGCAGAAGCTGATCACCGATTACCCGGACCGGTTCATTATCGGAACAGATGTCAAACTCGGTATCCTGCCGAACGAGATCCGGTTCGTAGACGACCACACCTCCCTCCTGTCACAGCTGCCTCCCGATGTGGCGCAGAAGGTGGCGCAGGAGAACCCGAAACGTATCTTCAGGCTCTGATACGGGAGACCATGGGGGGAGTGCCCGACGGTTTACCCCAGTCCCCCGTTCCGGTTGACCACCATCAGCCGGAGCTCGCTCATCTCCCCGATCGCAAACCGGGGGCCCTCCCGGCCAAGACCCGATCCCTTCGCCCCGCCGTACGGCATCTGGTCGGAGCGGAACGTGGGGATGTCGTTCACCATCACGCCCCCGACATCCATCTCGGAAAAGACCCGCATGGCCCGGTTGATGTTCTGCGTGAAGATGCCGACCTGGAGCCCGTACTCCCCGGCATTCGCGGTCCGGACCGCCTCATCGAAATCATCGTAGGGGGCAACCGATATGACCGGGGCAAAGACCTCCTCGCGGTTCACCCGCATATCAGGAGTGGTATCGGCAAGCACCGTGGGGGCGAACATCGTCTCATTGAGCGTCCCACCGGTAAGTGCCCGGGCGCCCTGCCGGACCGCCTCCTGCACTTTCCGGTATGCCTCTTCCGCTTTCAGCCGGTCGATCATCGGGCCCACGTCCGTTGCAGGGTCCCGCGGGTCGCCGACTTTTAAGGCCTTCGTTCCCGCAAGGATCAGCTCCACGAACTCCTCGTAGATGGGCCGGTGGATGAGCACCCGCTGGACCGAGATACAGACCTGCCCGGCATTGGTGAAGCCGCCGGTCACGATCCTCTGGGCAGCATACGGGAGGTTCGCGTCCCCGTGCACGATCACTGCCGCGTTCCCGCCCAGTTCCAGCCCGACTTTCTTCCGGCCCGCGATCTCCCGCAGGTGCCACCCGACCGCACAGCTGCCGGTGAACGAAAGATATGCAACCCGGGGGTCACGGGCAAGGGCTTCGGCCCGGACACCGGTGCACGGGACAACGCTCACTGCTTCCGGTGGCAGCCCCGCATCAAGGGCCATCTCGCCGAGGAGGAGGCTCGATACCGGTGTTGTCGAAGCGGGCTTGAGGATAACGGAGTTACCTGCCGCAATGGCCGGGGCGAGCTTGTGGCAGGCAAGGTTGAGCGGGAAGTTGAACGGGACGATGCCGACAACAGGCCCGAGAGGGAAACGCCGGAGGAACCCGGTCCTCCCCTCCGTGTCCCCGCTCAGGTCAAGGGGGATGATCTCGCCATAGATCCGTTTCGCTTCTTCCGCAGAGGTCCTGACCGTTATCCCGGCCCGGGCAACCTCGGCAGTGGCAAACTTCCGGGTCTTGCCCCCCTCCATGATCATGACATCGACCAGTTCAGCGGACCTCCGGTGGATCTCGTCTGCAAGGTTCTCCAGGATCTCCGCCCGGGCATGGGCAGGGAGTTTTTTTGTCTTCTCAAACCCGGCCACGGCGCTTGTCACAGCCGCTTTCAGGTCATTGTTCGTGGCCTGGCAGACCTGGCAATAGAGTTCACCGGTATACGGGAACCGGACCTGGATGGTCTCTCTGGTCTGTTTCATCTCCCCGCCAAGGAGGATCGGATAGGGTTCCATAACGATTCAGTCCCGTGCTTTCCTGTACGATGTGTACGCGGTTGAACTAATAAAAAAAACCGGGGGATTATCTGAACGCCGGTTATGAGATCATTTTTTATAGGGATATGCAGATTCACTGCTAATCGGGACAGGCCCGTTGGAGCAGAGGGTAAAGAATGGCACATGAGCAGTTCCTGCCGGCGAACAGCCGGTGCGGCATATACCGGGTTTTGGGATCGGGGGGACTCCGATGATCGAACTGCCGTTGGTGTCACTGGACCTGGCAAGGACGATGGTCCAGAATTTTGCGATCATCGCGACCATGCTCCTTCTCTACGATTTCATCCCGGATTCGGTCCGTTCCGGGTCGCGGCTCAGGTTCTCCCTCTATGTCGGGATCGTCTTCGGCGTTACGGCGTTCATCAGCATGCCGGAACTCTGGCAGGACACCGGCGGATCGGTCATCGGGGTGAATTTCATCCTTGTACCGCTTTCCGCGATCATCGGGGGACCGGTATCCGCGGTATTTGTAGCGAGCGTCCTTCTTGCCGGGAGTGCGACATCGAGCGGATCGCTCGCGTTTTCGGATATCCTGACCATCCTGGGCGGGATCCTGCTGGGGACTGTCTTCTATTCCGACCGGTCGGGGTTCCGGTTATCAGGACAATACAGTGTCCGGCTTATCGCACTCGGGGCCGGCGTTGCGCTCATCGAACTGGTCGTATTCGTCTTTTTCTCCGGCCAGCAGACGCCGGGGGACAATCCCCCAGGGATTACCGGGATCATCACCATGCTCTCGTTCATTGTAATCAGTGGTGTCGGTACGGTCCTGCTCGGGTCCATCATATGGGTCATTGACCGGAAGAAAGAGACCGAGCGGGAACTCCACGAGTATAAAGACCACCTTGAAGGACTGGTCAGGGATCGTACTGCCGAACTCCGGCAGGCAAACTCCCTCCAGAGAGCAACGATCGAGTCCACTGCCGACGGGATCGTTGTCGTGGACCGGGAGTGTGTGGTCCGGGCATATAACCAGAAAGCCTCCGCGATCCTTGAGCTCCCGGTTCACCCGCCAAAGGATGGGGATGGGGCCGGGCAATTCCCGAAGATCGTCGCCCCCCTTCTTGCAGACCCGGCCGAATTCCTCCCGTTCTTCAGGGCGCTGCCGGACTCCGCTGAACAGGTTATTTCCACCGGCCTCCGGTTTAAGAACAACCGGATCTACGAACTCTATGTCCACCCCCAGCAGATCGGCGACCATTCGTTCGGGCGGGTATTCAGCTTCCATGACATCACCCGGAAGAAGCTGGCGGAAGATGCCATTACCGCGGCAAATGCCAAGCTGATGCTCCTCTCGGAGCTCACCCGCCACGATATCCTCAACCAGATGACCGTTATCATCGCATACCTGGACCTGCTCGAGATGGATAACCACGATCCGGCCATGTCCGCTCACATCAGCGCCATGAAAAAGAGTCTTGAGGTGATCCGTTTCCAGCTGGAGTTCACCCGGGACTACCAGGACCTCGGCCTCAGGAAGCCGGACTGGCAGGCGATTGAGACCGCGTTTACCACGGCCGCAGGACCATTCGGGGACAGGAATACTACCATCACGTACGAGGCCGGCACGGTCGAGGTCTTTGCGGACCCCATGATCGGGCAGGTATTCCGCAACCTCATGGACAATTCCCTCCGGCACGGGGGGAAGGGACTTTCCGGGATCCGGTTGTCTGTCAGTAAAGACGACCCTGACCTGCTCCTCGTGTACGTGGACAACGGTATCGGCGTCCCACCGGAAGAGAAGGAGAGGATCTTCGACAAGGGGTTCGGGAAGCATACCGGCCTTGGGATGTTCCTCATCAAGGAGATCCTCTCGATCACCGGCATCACGATCCGGGAGACCGGATCCTTCGGGCAGGGGGCCCGGTTCGAGATCCGGGTACCTGCCGGCAAGTACCGGTTCCCGTGATCGCGGCCCCGCCAAGAAAAACTACTTTGTGCAGTGGCACCAACATTCCTGTGCATATCCAACCGTCCAGCAAGGTGACGGGGCGTTACAAGAGGGGTTTTTTTGAAGGAAGTCACCGCGAACTTCAATGCAAAGGAGATCGAGCGCGGGGTGCAGGAATACTGGCGCACCGCCGATACCTACCAGGCCGTAAGAAAGCACCGGAGTACAGGCAAGCCGTTCTTTTTCGTGGACGGCCCGCCGTACACAACAGGACACATCCATATCGGGACCGCGTGGAACAAGATCATCAAGGACTCCATCCTGCGCTACTACCGGATGAACGGCAGGAATGTCATTGACCGGGCCGGCTACGACATGCACGGGCTGCCGATCGAGGTGAAGGTCGAGCAGGCACTGGGTTTCAAATCCAAGAAGGACATCGAGACGTTCGGCATCCAGCCCTTCATCGAGAAGTGCCGGGAGTTTGCTGTTGAGAACAAGAAGCTGATGGACGACCAGTTCTCTGCCCTCGGCATCTGGCTCGATTTCCCGGGCGCGTACCAGACCGTGAAGCCGGAATATATCGAGGCGGCATGGTGGACCCTGGCAAAAGCCGAGGACCACGGCATGCTTGAGCGCGGCCACCGGGTCGTGAACTGGTGCCCCCGGTGTGAGACGGCGATCGCGGACGCCGAAGTGGAATACTGGGACGAGAACGACCCCTCGGTCTTCGTCAAGTTCCCCCTTACCGGAAAGACCGGCGAGTTCCTTGTCATCTGGACCACGACCCCGTGGACCCTGCCGGCCAACGTCGCGGTTGCCGTGTCAAAGGAGTTCGAGTACGCAAAGGTGCTGGCAAAGAAGGACGGGAAGGAGGAGCTTCTCTGGATCGCAGAACCACTCGTCAAGACCGTTCTCAAGAAAGCCCGGTACAAGGATTTCAGCATCATTGAGAAGAAGAAGGGTACCGGACTCGTAGGGTGGGCGTACGAGTCTCCCCTCAGGGAGAAAGTCCCCCTCCAGCGTGAGATCCAGCACAGGGTCGTTGCCGCAGACTTCGTGGCACTCGAAAATACCGGTATGGTGCATATCGCCCCCGGCCATGGCTGGGACGACTACGTGCTCGGGACCAAGGAGGGCCTGCCGATAGTCTGCCCGGTCGATGGTGCCGGGAAGTTCCGGGACGAGGCCGGGGAGTTTGCCGGCCAGTACGTCAGGGACTCAAACGAGAATGTGCTCGTGGCACTGGGCGACCACCTGCTTGCAAAGGAGACGGTCACGCACCGCTACGGCCACTGCTGGCGCTGCAAGACCCCGATCATCTTCCGGGCCACGTCGCAGTGGTTCCTGAAAGCCTCCGAGATGCGGGACCTGATGCTCTCCGAAGTGGAGAAGGTGACGTGGTACCCCGAGTGGGCCGGCAGTGCCCGGTTCTACGACTGGATCAAGGAGGCCCGCGACTGGTGCATCTCCCGCCAGCGCTACTGGGGCATCCCGATCCCGGTCTGGGTCTGCCAAAAGTGCGACACGTACAGGGTGGTGGGCACGATCGCAGAGCTCGAGAAGCTGAGCGGAAAACCGCTTCCCGACCCGCACCGCCCGTACGTGGACGAGGTGACGATCCCGTGCAGCTGTGGCGGCACGATGAAACGGGTCGGGGACATCTTCGATGTCTGGTTCGATTCCGCGGTCGCCTCATGGGCAACCCTCGGGTTCCCGGGGAAGACGCAGGACTTCGAGAAGCTCTGGCCTGCCGACTTCATCACAGAAGGGCAGGACCAGACCCGGGGCTGGTTCTATTCGCAGCTGGGAGCAAGCACGATCGCGTTCGGCAAAGCCCCGTACAAGAGCGTCTGCATGCACGGCTTTGCGCTCGATGCCGAGGGCAAGAAGATGAGTAAAAGCCTCGGGAATGTCGTGAATCCCAGTGACGTGATCGAGAAGGTCGGCGTGGACGTGCTCCGGCTCTACGTCCTCTCCTCATCCGCACCGTGGGACGACCTGAAGTTCAACTGGGACGGGGTCGGGACGGTCAACCGTGCGGTAAACATCCTCTGGAATGTGTACCGCTTCCCGCTGCCCTACATGATCCTCGATAAGTTCGAGCCCGCGTCAAAGGACGGGGTCTGGGACGATGCTTATATCCGGGCCCACCTCCGGCAGATGCCGGACGAGGACCGGTTCATCATCTCCCGGATCAACTCGGTTGCCTCCCTTGTCGATACCGCGACAAAGGAGTGCCAGCTCCACCGGGCCACCCGCGAGCTCGTGAACTTTATCCTCGAAGACCTCTCGCGCTGGTACGTCCAGCTCGTCAGGCCCCGGATGTGGCTCGAAGGCGAGTCCGAGCAGAAGGTCTTTGCATACGAGACAATGTACTACGTGATGCGCCGGCTGACCGGGCTCCTTGCGCCGTTCTGCCCGCACATCACCGAGGAACTCTACCGGAACCTCCGCTGCGCACACGACCCGGCAAGCATCCACCTGCTCGACTGGGACGCGGGGGAGTCCACGCTCATGGACCGGGAACTGGAGCACGCTGTCGAGCTCGTCCGCTCGTTCGACGAGGCGAGTGCCAATGCCCGACAGGCCGGGAAGAGGAAACTCCGGTGGCCGGTTGCGGAAGTTGTTGTTGTTACCAGTGCGGAGCCGGTAAAGGACGCCATTGAACGGCTCAACGCGGTCTGCATGGACCGGGCCAATGCCCGGAAGGTCAGCGTTGTCATGGGCCGGTGGGACCGGGTCGGCTGGCACGCGGAACCGGTGATGAAGGCGCTCGGGAAAGGGTTCGGCAAGGACTCGTTCAGGCTGAAGGGCCTCATCGAGGCAGCGGACGGCAACGCGATCAAGGCCGCGATCGATGCCGGGCAAAAATTTACCCTGAAGGAGGGCGCTTTGAGCTTCGAGATCGGGGCCGATCACGTCACGTTCACCGAGAAGCTCCCTGCCGATATCTTCTCCGCACCGATGACCGATGCCACCGTCTACGTGGACGTGGCCCTCACCCCCGACCTCGAGGCAGAAGGCTATGCCCGCGAAGTAATCCGGCGGATCCAGGACATGCGCAAGCAGCTCGACCTCGCTGTTGAGGACATGATCACTGCCGAGGTTGCGGTCAGCGACAAGCGGATACTTGCCCTGCTCCACAATAACGAGACGATCGCCATGATAGGCGACGAGGTCAGGGCAAAGGTCTTCGGTTTCTCAAAAGACGGGACGCAGCCGGAACAGGCACGCTTCAGCTCCGTGAAGGAGTGGGACGTGGAAGGCGTTGCGATGACAATCGGGATTGCCAGGGCAGAATAAAGAATAATTCCGTCCTTTTTTATTTCCGGAGAAGACCGGTTTTTAAAGAAAATTTGTTATTTTCCTGTATAAGATCCGTGTATAAAAGGAGTAAGATCATGCCATGCTCCGGCGCTGCCGGGTTACATGGATGGCAGGTTCTGTATGATTGCCTGGAGGACAGCAAGGATGATTTTGAGGAATATAGCCCAGTCGAACAAAACATCACCTCCGTTTAGTGGTATAACTGGTAGTGTACTGTAACAGTATTTATATTTTTTTATTTAAAAATACTAACATATTGTCGTCAGAATTGCGTTTTAACACTTATTATACCGATTTGCACGTGCCCCTATAATTATTTTCCGGGAATGCAGAACGGTAAAAACATAAAAAATGATGATATAAAAGAGAACCGCCCTATACCCGCTCCGTTTTCCTGAAACGGTGCCCCCAGGAAATGAACAGTCCGGGAAGGGGAATGATCGGAGTCCGGTTATCCCAGGATCCTGTGTAAAAAAGCCTGCCCGTCAGGACTCGTGAACAGGGGCAGGTCAGACTCTTCCGTGACCGCACTCCGCTCGGCAATTACGGTCTCCTTCGTGATCGGGTTGAACCCTTCCTTCTCCGTGACCTTCTTGTATACAAGGGTCCCCCGTCTCTGCCATGCAGGGGTTGTCGCAAGGTTGAAGCCCCGCACGTGCATCATCTCGTGGAGGTCCTTTGACTGCAGCCCTTTCAGCTGTGCTGCGGCCTTCTTCCTGTCCATCCCTTCCTCGATGAGCGCCTGCTGGCAGTAGGCATTGATGTGGTTGCGCCACGTCTCGCTCTGCCGGTTCGCCAGGTACTCGATGGCAAACTCCGGGGTTGCCGGGATGACCCGGGCATCGAATGCAACGAGCGTTGTCGCACCAAGGGCGATCGTGAAGGAACTTGCTGCGTACGATGCCGCTACCGAGTCAAGCTTCTCCACCCGGCCGGAGAACGGGAGCTTCGTGAAGTACAAGCTGATCTCATCCGAGAACGTGAACGCGAGGTCGGGGTTGAGACCGCTGTCGGCAACGAGCGAGGTGCAGGCCGTCACCATCGCCTTGTGGAAAAACTCGTCAAAGGGTTTCTCAAGGCCGAGCGAATCGGTAAGCCGGTGGAATGCCCGGCCGTCAAGCCGGATAAAAACAGGCGGGAGAGCGGTGATCGATGAGAAAATTTCCCGGTTTTCCATAGAAATGCCATGCGGGAGTACAGAAAATATGGGGGGTTCTCCCGCTGTTCTCTTCTGAGGTTTACTCTTCTTCGCCGCCGCTGCCACCGGCAAAGGCGCCCGGAAGGTGGCGGATCAGGACAATGTCGTCGATTGCGCTGATGATGCGGTAGGGGATCTTGAGGCCCTTGAAGTTCTTGAGCTCGAAGAGCTGGTCGTTCACCTTGCCGACAACCAGCGACTCGATCTTCTTGGAGTCCACATCGATGACGACATCTTCGACTTCACCGATAAACATGCCCTTGTCTGTATAAATCTGAAGCCCGAACAGCTCGGTAATCTGGGTTTCCATCGTTATCAGATGAAAGTATATACTTAAGAGTTAAAAAGATAATCCTTTGTTATGGACGGATCGTTTCGGATCGGGCGTATTTTCGGGATTCCGATCCTGATCCACTACACATTCCTGCTCGTTATCCCCCTCTTTGCCTGGATCATCGGGAGCCAGATCACGCTCACCATCGATATGCTCAAAGAGATCTACCAGGTCCCGATCGATGCCTCGCTTGCAACGGCGGGATACATGCCGTACGTGCTCGGAATGGTCGTTGCCTTCGGCCTCTTTTTCGGGGTCCTCGTGCACGAGCTTGCCCATTCCCTCGTGGCACGGGCAAAGGGGATCGGGATCAACAGCATCACGCTGATGATCTTCGGCGGCATCGCGACCATGGAAGAGGGCATCCCCGACCCGAAGGCCGAGCTTCCCATGGCGCTGGTCGGCCCGATCGCGAGCTTCATCTTCGGGATCATCTGTTCGGTGCTGATCTACGCGGTCCCTTCGGTGACAACGGATCCGGGCATGGCCGGGGTACTGGTCTTCATCCTCGGTTATCTCGGGGTACTCAACATCATCCTGTGTGTCTTCAACCTCCTCCCGGCATTCCCCATGGACGGGGGCAGGGTGCTCCGGGCCTGGCTTGCCGGAAGGATGCCCCTGCACAGGGCCACCCAGATCGCAGCGGACGTGGGCAAGGGGTTTGCGATCCTCTTTGGCATCATCGGGCTCTTTGCCTTCTCCCCGTTCCTGATCCTGATCGCACTTTTCATCTATATCGGGGCGAACATGGAGTCGACCGCGGTGAAGTACAGCCACCTCCTGCAGGACGTGACGGTCGGCTCGATGATGTCAACTCCCGTGACAACCGTGGGGCCGACCGTGCCGGTGAGCCAGATCATCGAGATGATGTACTCAAGCAAACACCTCGGCTTCCCGGTCGTTGAGCGGGACACACTGGTGGGCATGATCACGCTCGCCGATGTGAACAGGACCTCATCCATCGACCGCGAGGCAATGCAGGTCCGGGACATCATGACAAAGGAGATCATCACGCTCCCGCCCGAAGCCCCGGTCATCGATGCCCTTAAGATCATGTCAGCCCGGGATATCGGCAGGATCCCGGTCGTTGCCGACGGTAAAATCCTCGGGATCGTAACCCGGACCGATATCCTGAAGGTCACCGAGCTCCGGCAGGTCTGAGTGCCGGGAGCTGGAAATCCAGCGAAGAATCCCCCTGCATTTTTACCGGGTAGCGCCGGTCTTTTTTTAAGGCCAGTATGATGTCTCGTTATCATTTCTACTTGCAGGGGGGTGACGGATGGTCGCGTGCACGTTGTACCCATGCGACCCCCACCTCCAAAAAAACGCGGAGTGCGGATGTTCCCCGTCGTAAAAATGGAGATTTTCACAAGAAAAATCCGGAGGGGGTGGTGGGGGTCGCGTGGGTACAAACTGTTTTTCAACTTATTTTTCAGCATCACAATTCCGGAAAATTACGAGGGAAATCAAGGAAGGGTGCCCGTTTTTTACAAAACAGATTGTACCCATGCGACCCCCCTCACGGGATCGTGCCGACTTCAGACAAGGGATACAATGTCCGGGGGCACCGTGAAAGGAAAAACAAGCTGCTGAAGAAACAACAATGGAGGATTGGATTTCTTTTTAGAATATCAGCACGGAATCGATCGGAGATTTGCCCGCCACCTTCCGGTACGCTTCAAGATCGCGGAAAGGGCGTTTTGCAATAACAGCGGCCACCTTTTTCTTTCCAATGCCCGGCAGCCACCGGATCGCCGACGCAGGGAGCGTATTGATCGGGACCGGCGCCGGCAGCGCCGTGATCGACCGCATGCCCCAGTCCACGACAACCGCATCGGTCACGGTCCGTTCAGGAAGCCGGAAGGGAATGCCGGCAAGGATCGGGTACGACCCCATCTGCCTTCCAAACGAGAGATCTCCGGAAACCTCGATCCGCACATCCCGGAGCACGGTACCGATGGGGAAGACCCGCTGGAGCATCGGCAGATCGATCCTGTTCCGGACATACTCCTTGAACTGCCTGAACCGGCGTTCGTGTTTACCGAGCGTGTTGTCTGCATACGCCGGCGTGCCTTCAAACGGCATCACCTGGCGGATGTTCACCCTGCGGACCATCAGCCCTGCATCCCGCACCCCGGCAAGGAATGCTTCGTTGAGCTCGTACGTTTTCTCCGTCTCCCCCGCAAGTCCGCAGACGAAGTTGAGGCCCGGGAGCAGCTCGGGCACATTGTCCCGGCGTTTTCCCCCTTCATCGTTGACGATCTCAATCGCCCGGAAGACCTCTTCGGGCAGGGCTTTCAAGTTGTTTGCCGCCACCACCGCAGGGTCCGCCGTCTCCATCCCGAACGCTGCGACATCGCCGGACGTGTGGTGCCGGATGATCGCCCGCAGCGCCTCACGGGCAGCATCCTCGTGCCGGGCAATGGTGGCCGGATTGGTGTTGTCGATATGCAGGGTCATAAGATCAGGTGCTGCAGTACGGATGGCGGAGAACAACGCCTCGATCTTCTCCGGTTCCGGCGCCGGGTACTCCCCCGGGCCGGCGCCATACGCAAGGATGTCCGGCTGCCGCCCGACCCGGAAGTGCCGGGCACCATGGGCATGAAGTGCGGCCACCTCTTCCGCAACTGCAGGAGTGCCCCGGTACTTCGGCATACCATAGAACGGCTCCGTGCAGAACGAGCATCCGCCCGAGGCACCGTGCGGGCAGCCCCGTGCGGTCTCCAGCTCGCACATCACGTACGGGTAGTCCGGGTGCTGTTCGATGATCCCGCTGCCCGCCACACTCCACGGATCGGTCCGTGCATAGTCCAGCACACCGGCCGGATCGTTACCGGTAAGATAATTGTCAAGGGCAACTGCAGGTTCGCCGGTCAGCAGGGCATCAAAGCCGCTGATCACCTGCCGGACCGCCTTCTGCCCGCCCTCACCGGCATAGCCGAACCCGATGGGGCCGCCGATCAGTTTCTTTGGCCCCCGCACCATGTGGCCGACCTGCTGGATCTCGGTGAGCGTAGCAGGTGTACCGCCAAGATATTTCCCGGGCACCGTGACACCAGAGATCATGACCAGAAGGCTCGCCGCATTCAGTTCCGCTGTCCGCAGCGGATCGTTCCTCAGCTGGTCGATCGTGAGGTACCGTACCGTATACCCGTGTGCAATGAGGGCCCCTGCAACCGTCCGGATGTAGGGCGAGATGTACGGGGGGACCCCGAGGCACGCGGGTTCGTCCACGTACCCGTCAAGGATCACCGCGGCGGGGGTCATACGTTGTGCCCGATCAGGGCAAGGAGTTTCCGTGCCCAGTGAAGTTTTCCGCGTTTCATCGGGTCTACGTTCTTGTCATCCAGATCGAATCCCACGAGCGTGATGGAAGACGCGCCCAATTCATCGGCCGCGAAGACGGCCCGGTCCCCGTCCGTGAACCCCCCGAAATTGTGGACATGGGGCAGCGGGGCGGCCTGTGTTGTCCCGACCACCTTGCCGGGGAACCGCGGGACCCAGTGTTTCAGGAGCGGGATGTTGTCGCCGTGGGCATGGACGACCACGATCGTCCCCTCCCGGTTCATGTCGATAAGCCGGTCGGTGGCCCCGTCCAGGTCCGTGAAGACCGCATCCGGCCGGATACCGTTGTCTTCGAGAACATCAGCAGCCGCATCGGCAGCAAATACAACGCCTTTGATCTTTTTGAGATCATTTTTCAGGCAGGGGGCGTTCCCGCAGACCGTGACCTCATTGCCGTCCGTGAGGGTGACCAGGGAGAGGAGGTTGTCGCGGTCAAGGAGCGAGGCGAGGAGCCGGGCTGCTTCCTCATCTGCGGCCCGGTCGAACCCGAAGTACCCGAGGATCTCGCGGTAGTGGGGCTCCCATGCGGTAAACTGCATAAATTTCCCTGTTACCCGTGTACCGATATCCGGCACTACTGCCGGTCACGGTCCGCCATTCTTCTTTCCTTCATTTTCAAGGCCGACAAGGTTCTTGAACTTCTGGAGGATCGGCTCGATCACGATCTCGAGGAGCTGGGCCTTGTTCTCCACCTTGCCGAAGTAGTGGAGGGGGAGGCTGGCTGCTCCCATGTTCGGGTGCCCGCCCGCATCGCCCATGTCCCCGAATGCTTCGGAGAGGGCGTTGCCGATGTGGAGCCGGATATCGCGGTTGCGGGCCGAGATCACGATCGCGTTGTCGGTGATGCCGTACACGAGCGCCGTGTTCACGCCCTCAAGCGTGATCAGGATGTCAGCGGCCTGCGGGAGGGAGTCGCGGTTCATCACGTAGCCCACGTTCGCGAAGAGGTACCCGCTCTGGATCTTCCGCTCGTGGATTGCCTTGCCGATGATGTCGAGTGTCTCCTGCGACATCGAAGGCGACATGATCTTGTCGAGGAGGTCCGAATCGGTCAGCGGCAGGAGGAAACCTGCGTAGCTCATGTCCTGCGGGGTGACGTTGCGCTTGAACTCCTTGGTGTCGGTCCGGATACCGTAGAGGAGTGCCGTTGCAACCCGCTTGTCAACAGGGACATCGAGTTCCTGCAGGTACTGGGTCATGATGCTTGCCGTGGCCCCGACACCGGGACGGATATCAACAAAGCCGCTCTGGCCCGCCTGGTGCTTCCCCTCCTTGTGGTGGTCGATGATGATGTGGATCTTTGTCTGGGGTGGGACGTCGTTGTTGGCGCCCGGGCCCGAGCAGTCGACGAGGGCGAGATACGTGCACTTCGCAAGGTCTTCTGACGTGAGGTGCTCCATCTTGATATCGAGCAGGTTGACGAACGTCCGGTTCTCCTGGTGGCCGATGTTGCCTTCGTAAAAGATCCGTGTGGTCAGGTTTTTCGGGTTCGCCTGCTTTGCGATCTCGGCAAGGGCCATCGCGGACGAGATCGCGTCGGGGTCCGGGTTCTTGTGCGTGATGATCCCAAGCGTCCCCTCCCATCCGGCCATGAGGGAGAACAGCCGCTGCGAGATCCTGCTGGAGTGCTGTTTCCGGATCTGGAGGATTGCGGAGCGTGCCACCACTTCCTGCGGGGAGAGGACCACGTCGGCCCCTGCGGCCGTGAGCTTCTGGCCGTTTGCCGGGTCCACCGACCGGGCCACGACCTGGGTGGTGGTGTACCGTTTCTTGATGGCAAGGACTGCCGCGATGTTTGCATCCCCGTTGCCGGTCATGACAAACGCGATCTCGAACGGGGGGAGGCCCGCGAGCATCTCGGGAGACGAGATGTCGCGCTGGTAGGCATCGTATTTCTGGTCGCGGAGGTTCCGGACAAGGGTCTCGTCCTTATCGATGATCATCACGCGCTCCTGCTCTTTTGCAAGCTCGAGGATGATGTTGTAACCGTTCGTCCCGCACCCGAAAATGCAGTATTTTACCGGTCCCGGCTGCTCAAACGGGGCTTCCTGTGGCATGTTACAGAAGATGTATCCCTTCACGATATTAAGGAATTGCACGTATGCCGGATGAAAAAGGCCGCCCGGTTATCCGCAACCTTTATTCGCAATCATCAACCACATTATTAGGCCTAACTAGCGGGTCTGTAGCTTAGTTCGGCATAGCGGCGGACTCTTAATCCGCAGGTCAAGGGTTCAAATCCCTTCAGGCCCGTTTCTTCTTTATCTCTCCTCAAGAGGGCACCTCCCGCAGGGTCCCCTCACGATATCATTTTTAATTGGGCTCACCAATGCAGAGCGTAGGAACTCCCTTATCTGCAAAATGGTCCTGCCATGGCATCCTCAATCATCACCCGGCTCCACGAACACCCGAGGGCCACGCAAGCCCTCATCCTCCTGACACTTGTCATCGCCTTTGCCGCAAACATCTACGGCATTTTTGCCGGCATAACGATCGTCCTCCCGCACCTCTTTTACATCCCGATCATCCTGGCCGCGTTCTTCTATCCCCGCCGCGGTGTCCTGTTTGCGGCTGCCCTGTGCGCTGTATACCTGATCATCGTAACATCAGTGTATCCCGGTAACAGCCCGGAACTCCTGTCAGCGGTCGCCCGCTGTATTGTCTATCTCATCATCGCCATCGTTGTCTCCTGGCTCTCGGAGCAGGCAAAGGGCCAGGAGAGCGGGCTCGCAAGGACAACGGAGGAGTGGGAAAACACCTTTGATGCCGTACCGGACCTGATCGCCCTGATCGGAAAAGAGCACCGGATCCTCCGGGTCAACAAGGCGATGGCGGACAGTCTCGGGATCACTCCGGAACAGGCGATCGGCCTGAAATGTTACGAGGTCGTCCACCACACGGGCACCCATCCCGCATTCTGCCCCCATGCAATGCTCATGAAAGACGGGCAGGAACATATCGCCGAAATACATGAGGAGAATCTTGGCGGGGACTTTCTCATCACCACGACCCCGCTGCACGATTCCACAGGTAATCTTATCGGGAGCGTTCATGTCGCACGGGACATAACCAAGCGCAAGACGGCTGAACAGGCACTCAAGGAGAGCGAGGAGAAGTTTCTCCTCCTGCTGAACTCCACCGCAGAAGCAATCTACGGAATCGATATGAACGGCAACTGCACGTTCTGCAACAATGCCTGTCTCCAGCAGCTCGGATACGATCACCAGTACGAACTGCTGGGGAAGAACATGCACTGGCAGATCCATGGAAAACACGCAGATGGTTCCACCTTTCCTGTTGAGGAATGCCGGATCTTCCAGGCATTCCGGAAAGGAGAGGGCACGCATGTGGATGATGAAGTGCTCTGGCGTGCCGACGGTTCATCGTTTCCTGCCGAGTACTGGTCGTATCCGCAACGGCATAACGGGCAGGTTATCGGCGCTGTCGTGACCTTTCTGGATATTACTGAGCGGAGGCAGGCCGAGAATGCCCTGCGTGAGAAGACCCTGGAGCTGGACCAGTATTTTACCACCAGCCTCGACCTCTTCTGTATTGCTGACACTCAGGGATATTTCCGGCGACTGAACGCGGAATGGGAAAAGACCCTTGGATATACCCTTAGCGAGCTGGAAGGGAGACGTTTCCTTGATTTTGTGCACCCGGACGATATGCCGGGAACCCTCGCCGCAATCTCTGACCTGAGCGCACAAAAAGAAGTCCTCAACTTCACGAACAGGTACCTCTGCAAAGACGGTACGTACCGCTGGATCGAGTGGCGGTCCTTCCCGAAAGGAGAACGGATCTTTGCTGCGGCCCGCGACATCACGAAACGGAAGCGGGCAGAAGAAGCACTCCGCGATAGTGAAGAGAAGTACCGGACACTGGTTGAATCCTCGTTTGACGGCATCGCAATCCACCAGGAGGGCATCCTTGTCTATGTCAACAAGACGGCTGCACGGATCCTTGGTGCCGAAGATCCCGAGGTTTTCCTTGGGAGACCCGCACTTGACATTGTTGCCCCTGAGTTCCGGGAACAGGCTGCAAAACGGGTGCGGCAGGCATCCTATAAGCCCCTTGCATTGGTCCGTGAGCAGTTCCTCACGCGTGACGGGACACCTGTCGATGTCGAGGTCACGACAGCTCCCAGTATCTGGAAGGGGAAACCGGCCGCATACGTCACGTTCCGTGACATCACGGCCCGGGTACGTGCCGAGGGTGCTCTGCGCGAGAGCGAGGAGAGGTACCGGACCATAATCGAGAATATCCAGGACGTGTACTTCCGGTTCGATCAGGAAAGTCGCCTCCTCATGATGAGCCCTTCCGCTACACGCACATTCGGGTACAATTCCGTTGCAGAGATGCTGGGTTGTCCGGCCACAACATTCTGGAAGAACCCGGAAGAACGGGCGAAGATGATCGATACCATGAAACGGCAGGGGGGTACTGTGCAGGACTGGGAAGCGGAGTTCGTAAAACGGGACGGCACGCCCTTCTGGGTATCGGTCAGTGGCCGTTTGCATACGAATGACGCGGGGGAGTACCGTGGGACGGAGGGGATCATCCGGGACATCTCTGGTCGTAAGAAGACAGATGAGGCGCTGAAAAGCGCTCTCAATAAACTGAACATGCTCTCCTCCATCACCCGGCATGACATCCTGAACCAGATCTCCGGACTGAGGACCTACCTCGAACTCTCAAAAGAGGACCTCAAAGGGACGCGGTTCGAGGAGTATATCAACAAGGAGGACGAGGCCGCCGAGGCAATCCAGCGGCAGATCGAGTTCACGAAATATTACCAGGATATCGGGGTCAATGCACCGAAGTGGCAGGATGCGGGCACGGTCATCCGCGAAGCCGCGGCACAGATCAGCCTTCCGTCAATCGATCTGCAGGTCACCGTTGAGGGTATCGAAATATTTGCTGATCCCCTGATCGTAAAGGTCTTCTTCAACCTCATGGAGAACTCGCTCCGCCATGGCGAAGGGGTGACTGCGATGTCCTTTTCATCCCGGGTAAATGACACGGGACTCGTGATCACCTATTGTGACAACGGGGTGGGCATCACCGAAGAGGACAAGAAGAAGCTCTTCCGGAAAGGGTTTGGCAAGCATACCGGCCTTGGCCTCTTCCTCTCGCGGGAGATCCTCGCGATCACCGGGATCAGTATTATCGAGAACGGCGAGCCGGGGGCAGGAGTCCGGTTCGAGATCACCGTCCCGAAAGAGGGGTACCGGCACGGCTTGTAATCCCCCTGCCGGGAGAGGGGGCCGCAGCATTTTCAACCCTAACGCCCCCCCGGGACGGAGGACTATACCGGGCCCGGAATATCCTGAAATAAAATATCCGGGGGCTAATCGGGAATAATGTACGTAACATTCAAGTTTTCGCAGGTCAATTCCTCTCATTCACTCTCAATCCTTGCGTACACTTCACAGGAGTCCGCTATGTTTTCCCTCCTCTACGTCGACGATGAACCGGGACTGCTCGAAATAGGCAAGCTGTTTCTCGAAGGCACCGGGGATTTTGCCGTCGTTACCGCCCTGTCAGCAGGAGAGGGCCTTGAGGAGCTTGGACAGCACCATTTTGATGCCATTGTGTCCGATTACCAGATGCCGGGGATGGACGGCATCGAGTTCTTAAAAAACGTGCGGGAATCTTTCGGGGATATCCCGTTCATCCTCTTCACCGGCCGGGGGCGTGAGGAAGTCGTCATCGAGGCGATCAACAATGGCGTGGATTTCTACCTCCAGAAAGGCGGGGATGCACAGGCACAGTTTGCCGAACTCGCGCACAAGATCCGGCAGGCCGTGCACAGGAGGAAGGCGGAGCTTGCCCTCGGGGATTCTGAAAAACGTCTTGCCGACCTCATCAACTTTCTCCCGGATGCGACGTTTGCCATCGATTCTGACAGGAAGGTGATTGCCTGGAACAAGGCGATCGAGGAGATGACCGGTATCGCTGCGGAGAATATCCTCGGCAAAGGCGATTATGAATATGCCCTGCCGTTCTACGGGAAACGCCGCCCCATCCTTATCGACCTGATCACGGAACCGGAAGAGACGATCGGGCAGTACTATTCCAATATCCGGCGGGAGGGCAACGCACTCTCGGCAGAGACCAACCTCCCCCACCCGAAGGGACAACCGATCTATGTCCTTGCAAAGGCGAGCCCGCTCTTCAACCATGACGGGGAGATCGCCGGTGCGATCGAAGCGATCCGCGATATCACCGACCGGAAAAAGGGCGAGGAGGAACTTATAGCGGTAAACCAGCAGCTTGCTGCCTCAGGAGAGGAACTCCAGGCACAATACAATGAACTTGCGGTAAACGAGAGACGCATCCGGGATACCGAGTCCCGCCTCACCTTCATGATCGGGTTCTACGAATACGCCCGCAGGAGCGAGAAAGAACTCCTCAGTTATGCAGTCGAAGGCGCAGGGATCGTCACGGGCAGCCCGCTGGGATACCTCGCATTCCTCAACGATGACGAGAGCGAACTCTCCATGTATGCCTGGTCGAAGTCGGCAATGACAGAGTGTTCGATGCAGGAGAAGCCCATCCTCTACAAAACGGAGAAGACCGGTCTCTTGGGTGAGGCGGTCCGGCAGCGCCGGCCTGTTATCACCAATGATTATGAGGCACCGGACACGAAGAAGAAGGGCTACCCGGAAGGCCATCCCCGTATCATACGGCACATGAATGTGCCGGTGATGGACGACGGGCACATTATCCTCGTGGCGGGCGTGGCAAACAAGACGTCCGATTACACGGAGAACGACGTAAACGAGCTCCTCCTGCTGATGCAGGGGCTCTGGAATATTATCAAGCGAAAACGTGCCGAGCAGACACGACGGGAAAGCGAAGGAAAATACCGCTCCATCATCGAGCACTCTCCGGTTGGCATGCACTTCTACGAGCTGAAGCCGGACGGATCGCTGGTCTTTACCGGGGGAAACCCCGGTGCCGATGCCATTCTTGGCATCAGGCATGACCGGCGTATCGGGAAAACACTCGAAGCGGCATTTCCCGGCCTCGTAAATACCGGAGTCCCGGCACACTACCGCAGGGTTGCCGCGGAGGGTGGCAGCTGGCAGAATGACCAGGTCTTCTATGATGCCGGAAAGGTGCACCGGGCATATACCGTAACCGCGTTCCAGATCTCTCCCGGCTCCATGGTCGCCATGTTCATCGATATTACCGGGCGCAAGCAGTCAGAAACGGAGTTGCGTGCCGCGTACGAACAGGTCGCTGCCACGGAAGAGGAACTGCGTACACAGTACGATGAACTGGCCTCGGCACAGGACGAACTTCGCAACCGCCGCCAGCAGATGGAGGAGATCGCCGCAACCGTCCCGGGGGTCGTGTTCCAGTTCTATGCCCGGCCTGACGGGAACATGGGGTTCTATTACGTAAGTGACCGGGCTGTCGGACTGCTCGGTATTGACCGGAGCCCCGAAGAGTTCTACACCGCGTTTGTAAACGGGATCCACCCGGAGGACCGGCCCCGGTTCGTGGACTCGGTCCATGAAGCAGTGAATGCGGAAACGCCGTGGGCTTTTATCGGGAAGTTCATCAAGTCATCGGGAGAGACGATCTGGCTCCGGGGAATGGCGAACCCGGTCAGGCATGGCGACGAACGGGTCTATTCCGGTGTCATCCTGGATATCACCGAACGGAAGACAACGGAAGTGGCGCTCCGGGAGAGCGAGGAGCGGTACCGGGTCCTGTCGGAATATGCCTTTGACGGGATCCTCATCCAGGACTTTTCCGGTAAAGTCCTCTCGATTAATCCCAGCATCCAGCGGATGTTTGGCATCCCGGATCCTGCAATCGTTGTCGGAAAAACAATCCTGGACTTCATCCAGCCCGAATTCAGGGAGACCGTGATCGAGGACCTGCAGAACGTGATGAAAGGTAAAGGGGGATACCTCCAGACCTACCGGACATGGACGCTGGACGGGAGAGAACTCTGGGTGGAATCAATCGGCACAAAGATCCGGTTCCAGGGAAACGATGCCAACATTGTCGCCCTCAGGGACATCACCGACCGGAAAAAGACCGAGGTCGAACTCCGGGCTGCAAACGAACAGCTCACCGCGTCCGGGGAGGAACTGAAGGGCCAGATCGAGGTACTGGCAGAGAGCGAGCAGCAGATCCGGGAGAGCGAGGAGAAGTACCGCATGCTCGTAGAGGTGAACCAGGACATCATCTATTCCCTCTCCGGCGATGGGACCATCGTGTATGTCAGCCCGCAGATAACGGGTTGTCTTGGGTATCATCCAGCCGAGCTGAACGGTCGCAGGTTCATGGAATTCATCCACCCGGAGGATGTCGACAGACTGGTGCGTCACCTCACCGATCATTTTGATTCACGGGAAATACACAGCTCCGACCGTTTCCGCATACGGGGAAAAGACGGGGTGTACAAGTGGTTTGAGGACAAGACGATCTATACAAAAGACAGCCACGGCGATTCCGTAGCAGTTGGCACGATCCGGGATATAACAGAAGAGAAGGCAGCGCAGGACCTGATGTCACGGAGCGAGGCGAAATTCCGGGCGATCATCAACCATACCTCCCAGCTGATCGGCCTTATGACCCCGGATGGCATCCTGATCGAAGCCAACCCGGCTGCACTCGCATTTGCCGGGGTTTCAGATGCCGATGTCATCAACCGGCCATTCTGGGAGACCCCGTGGTGGTCCCATTCGGCACATGACCGGGAGCAGCTGAAGGATGCGATACAGCAGGCTGCCAACGGAAAAACAGTACAGTTCGAGACGACACACCCCGCTGCTGACGGCAGTCTTGCCTCTATCGATTTCTCGGTAAGGCCGGTCATGGACAATGACGGTAACATCCTGTACTTGGTTGCCGAGGGCAGGGATTTTACCGGGCGCAAACAGATGGAGGATGCACTCCAGGCGAGCGAGGAAAAATACCGGCTCATTGCCGAGAATTCTCCCGATATGATCTACTCCATCGACCCCGGGGGATACGTCGGGTATGCCAACACGTTCGCTGAAAAAGCGGTCCTGGCGGAGCCGGGCAGCCTGGTTGGAAAAAACCTGACCGATATCTTCAAGCCGGAGCTCGCGGACCGGTCCATGAAGGCCGTCCTCCGGGTGATAAACACCCGTGCCCACATCAGGCGCGAGGTGTTCCTGGACCTGCCATCCGGTAGTACCTGGATGGATGTCCACCTGGCCCCGCTCATCGATGCAACGGGAACGGTCATCGGGGTCCTCGGGCACTCGCATGATATCTCGGACCGGAAACGTGCCGAAGAGGCGCTCCGTGAATCAGAGGAGAAATACCGGCTGCTGGTCGAGAACACCCATGACATCATCTACCTGATCAGTCCTGAAGGTCTCCTGACATTCGTCTCGCCCAGCTGGACCACCCTGCTCGGCCATGATACCAAAGATGTGACGGGGACGCCATTCCAGCGCTATGTCCATCCTGCCGATATCCCCGTGTGCGAGGCCGCGCTCGCCGAGGTGGTATCCACCGGGCAGCGCCGTTCCGGGATTGAATACCGGGTATTCCATGCCGACGGGTCCATCCGTGTCCACACTTCGACCGTCTCCCCCATCTTCAATGAAGAGGGAGCCGCGGTCTCCTATGTGGGAAATGCCCGGGACATTACGGAGATGAGACAGTTCCAGAACGCAATCCGTGAGAGCAACCGGAAACTCAACCTCCTCTCCAGCATCACGCGGCATGACGTTGCCAACCAGCTCACCGTTGTGCAGGGGTATACCCAGCTGGCAGCGCTCAGGAAGAACGACACGGTCACCGCGGATTTTCTCGTCAAGATCGCATCCGCGGTGGACATGATCCAGCACCAGATCGAGTTTACCCGGACCTACCAGGACATGGGAGTGGAAGCACCGGCATGGTTCCGTGTCGCTGACCTGATCCGGAATGTAAAACCACCGGAGCTCGCGCTGGACTGCGCCTGTGACTCATGCGAGATCTTTGCCGACCCGATGGTCGGGAAGGTCTTCTTCAACCTCTTCGACAATGCCGTGCGGTACGGGGGGAAGGTGACGACCATCACGGTCCGGTGCGGGATGTCGGGCGATGAGATGATCATCACGTTTGCCGATGACGGGATCGGGATCCCGCTCAACGAGAAACAGAAGATCTTCGAGAAAGGGTTCGGGAAGCATACCGGGTTTGGCCTCTTCCTTGCCCGGGAGATCCTCGCGATCACCGGCATCTCGATCCACGAGACGGGATCGCATGGCAAAGGGGCACGGTTCGAGATCGCGGTCCCGAAAGGGACCTACCGGTCAGCCTGACCGTCCCGACACGGTTTTTTTAAAATCACCCGGGGACTGCCACAACATACGCCCGGTTACGCATCGGTTCCGGGAAGTAATGGGCATCGAACCACATTGCGTCGAACTGCCCGTAGTTTGCGTACGTGATCCCGTCCACCCGGTCATCGTGGCAGTCCACGGAATCCGCAAAGATGATCACATCGTCCCAGACGAGGTCGGTACCCCGGGTGTCATAGCCGACAACCACGACCCAGTGGCCGCCCCAGTCCATCCATTCGACCATCGTGGGAACGCCGGCCTTCAGGTTAGCAAGGAGCATGTCGCGGCTCCCGCCGGTCTTCCAGCTTGCATTCCAGCCGTTCCGGTTGAACCAGGCAGTGAGTTGTTCAGGATTGATACCGGTCTTTTCCGACACATCTGCATACATTTCGTGGGCGATCCGGTCCTCGTCAGCATCCGTATTGTTGGCGGGCATCCCATAGTATGACATGACGTTCATCGCAGCCACCGCACCACAGGAATAGTTTGTCACCTGCTGCCGGACACTTTTGAGCGGGATGACCGTGAGGTGGTCGTTCGTCTCCAGGGTATCGAAGTCGATGCCGGTATAATACCGGGGTCCGGGCAGCGTACTGTCCAGGGAATATTTTACCGTGGCAGGGCCCGCTCCACGGTCACCGATCGTGAACTGCAGGGTACCAAGCAATACGATTGCAACGATGACAAGGACCAGGATGAGGGTGGCCGGGCCGGGACGTTCCATGACGATCTACCTTGATTTTCCTTAGGTCACCGCTTGTTATCAAGGATGCGGATCCGGGACACCGCGCTGCAATGACCGCTGGGTATATCTTTCCCGGGAGAAAGAACACTGACAAGAGAGATCATGAAGTTCAAAGGAAGCAAGACAGAACAGAACCTGCTCGCCGCGTTTGCCGGCGAATCGCAGGCACGGAACCGGTACAGTTTCTTTGCCAGTGTTGCACGTAAGGAAGGTTACGAGCAGATCGCAGCGGTCTTCGAGGACACTGCGGCAAATGAGCGGGAACACGCGAAGCTCTTCTTCAAGCAGCTCAAAGGCGGCGAGGTCACGATCACGGCAGGCTACCCGGCCGGCGTGATCGGGAAGACGGTCGATAACCTGAAAGCCGCGGCAGAGGGAGAGCAGATGGAATGGGGCACGATCTACCCGGACTTTGCAGCCACTGCAAAGAAAGAGGGGTTCAAGGAGATCGCCCGTCTCTTCGAGAAGGTTGCCGAAGTGGAAGCCCACCACGAGTCGCGGTATACGAAACTGTACGAGAATATTGTGAACAAGACCGTCTTCAAATCCGAGATGCCCACAAAATGGCACTGCCGGAACTGCGGGTACGTCCACGAGAGTAAGAACGCACCCGCAAAGTGCCCGGCCTGCGACCACCCGCAGGCATACTTCGAGCGGTCAGCTGAGAATTACTAATCCCTTTTTAGAAGACTGAAAACCCGGGTTCAGTTGATCCAGCCGAGTTTCACCCAGCGTTCGTACTCTCCGGTACGGAAATCCTTGTTCTCCAGAACAAGATCCTTAAAAAATTCCCGGTTACCGGTAATTTCCTCATCCTGTTTCGCATCGGAGAAACCATCTGCAATCGCACCGGCAAGGTTCTTCCCGAGCGCCCGGGCTTCTGCTTCGCGGGCATCGATGACCATGCTGTCCCCTCCCGTTGCCACACTAATGCCTCCGACAGAGACAACGCCAAGATAATTCAGCACATGGTTCTGGTACGCGACCACCTCATCGCCGCCCGATGTGTGTGTTGTCGCAACCGAGCACCCGTATTTCCCGGCAAACAGCTGGTAATGGATCGCGTCCGCGAGCCGGTCAAAGAAAATTTTCATCTGGCCGGAGACATTGTCGATGTACACCGGCGATGCAAAGATAATCCCGTCGGCCTCTTTCATCCGCTCCACAAGAGCGGGAACATCATCATCGTTCACGCAGATACCGTTCAGGGTACAGGCATCGCACGCAGTGCAGGGCGTGATCCGGGAATCGCAGAGATCGATCATCTCGGTTTCTGCGCCGGCTCCTGCGGCTCCTTCAAGTACGAACTGTGCGAGTTGTCGTGTGGTGCTCCGGATCGTCCGGGGGCTCCCGTGGATGGCGAGGATCTTCATGCTTCCGTGTGCTCCTGGATACAGGTTGGGAGCCGGGAGTTAAAATGGTTGAAGGAGCGCGGGCAACAAAAAGGGGAGGGCTGCACTCCGCAGCCGGTAGGGATTATTTCCTGATGACCTGTTCGAGCTTGTCGCCGACAAAGGCACCGATGATGAAGATGATAACAAAGATGATGAGCTGGACCAGGAGGCCGAACACGCCAACGAATGCAAAACCGGACGTGATCTCTTCGGGAAGCAGCCACGCGGAGAGCACCAGCAGGACGATGCTGAGGATAACACCGGTGATCGCGCTGTTCCGTATGAGCCCGCGATAATCCTCCGCTCCCTTGTGAAAAAAGCCGAACGCGATACCGATCACAAGATCAACGAGTGCTAGCAACATCATAACTACGTAGTCCATGGCAGTATCGTACCCGCTCCATGAAATAGGTTCCGGATGGCGGGGATACTGACGGGAGGACAACAGGGAACGTATCCCTGATATCCCCAGACTTTCCCTGTCAGCGACTCCCCCATAAAACACGGGTACCGTCCGGATCACGCCATTCGTGACCGCTTCCTGATCACGATAACCAGACCGAAACATCCGAGTGCCAGCGGGATGGCAGCGACAGGAGATGCGTGGGTGGGGACGGGCTTTTCCGGTTGCACGGTCTCATGCACGGGAGATTCCTCTCCGGCAGCGGGAACGGGGGAGGGAGAAACCGTTGTCCCACTGGGCGTACCGATAAAAAACAGTGCTGTCCCGGTACCGGTCGTATTGTCGTTCTGCCAGCCAACCGTGATGAGATATTCTCCGGTCGGGAAACGGGACGAGTCCATGTCGTACTCCCACGAGTTTATGGCACCATTCCTGATTGGCGGGAGAGGTTCATCAGCAACCAGGCGCCGGGACACAGACTCATAGACCCTGGCTCTCAGGGGATTTTGGGTCCCCAGGTTCGTTGTCCCGTGAAAATACAACCGGCTGGAATTACCGGGCTCAAAGATCAGGTAATCCGTGGCCCTGTCCCTGGACTGGGTGAACTGGACGACAGGTTCCTCGACAAGGAAGTATGAAGGGGTGAGGGTATCATCAACGCCAGCCCGTCGTAAAGCCGCACTAAGAGTTTCAACCTCTGAATGGACACTCCCTTTCAGGTCCTTTTCTAATCCCAGGTCGGCAACGATGAGATCGTGGTCGGTGACCAGGATATGCCCGGTCTCCGAGAGCCGGGTACCGATCTCGAACTTTCCGTTCGCGCCCGGGTCCTGTACCACGAGTGCATACTGGCCGGATGAAAAGTTCCGGGTCACTTCCGGTATCAGGGTAACGGAAAAGACACCGTGGGCATCAGGAACAGCGGTGAGGGTATGGAAATGGTTCCGGCCGATGACCATGACGGTTGCCGTGCCATTGTTCATTCCTGTCCAGTTGATCGTAAACGTATCGCCTTTTGCAATAATGTACGGACAATTCGGGACACAGGTCAGGTCCGCCGCAGCCGGTACGATCATGAGTGCGAAAAGCACGATGATACTTATGATAATTATTCCCGTGGATTTCATGGTATTTTCATCTCTCAGGAGTGTTTTTTTTCTGTTCCATAATCTCCCTCATCCAGAATCCGGATTCATCCATGCAGATAACCGGTTGAATGATAATTTCTATATTATTTTGAGTATAAACGGATTTTGTTTTAATCATAGCGATGAGAAGCGCGGTAACCAGGACTGCTTTTCTATTTTTGTTCCATACTGTGCCTCACCCATGGGAACAAATCCATCCGTACACCGCCCGGTTGAATGAACAGTGCTCTCATTTTTGGATTAGAATCCTGTGACAAAATTGTACTAATCCGGGTCCGGGAGCAGGACGAAGGGAGCCGGATTTCTGATCTGCCATTAATAAAAAAGAGCGGCCTTCTTCACGCAGTCTGTTCCGGCCCGCTGATCGGGAGCAGCCCGAGGACGAGTAAGGAAAAACCCATGACAACAAACGTACCGATCACCGGCAGGATCGGGTTCGTGATCAGAAGCAGTTCGCGGAGGGGATAGATCATGAACGTGAGCGCAAAGATCGCGAGGCCGGAAAGGAGCATCGGGGACTTTTTTGGCGCATGGTTCAGCCCGGTGACGAGCAGGGCCCCACAGGCGGCAAAGTAGATGAGCGTGACGAGTGTTGCCGTGCTCAGTCCCGTGATCGCGATGACCGCTACGGGGATGAGAAGGGAGACTGCAAGGATGCACAGGGAGATATACGGGGCTGCGGGTTTGCGGGCAAATCCCTTCCGGAACGCGAACGCCAGGATGAGGATCGAGGCGATGATCCCCGCATCGATGATGCCGGGGAAGACCATGTCTCTTAAGCCCATGAGGATGGTGACGTACCACCCGATGTTTGCGATCCCCCACAGCCCGAGCCCGGCACCAGCCCAGAGCAGGAACTCCTTTTCAGGGGACTTACGCCAGAGGAACAGGAGGGCAAAGGCACCGGCAAGTGCGGTAAGGATCTGGAGATAATTGCTGATCTTCAGGAATATTGCGCCGGGAAGGATGAGGATCAGGAGGGCGAGCACGACTGCCGCTGCGAGCGTGGCCCAGAAAAACCCGGCGATCTCGTAGCTGGCCGGGACTGCCCGTGTATCGGTCATAGGGATCTGTTGTTGCGGGCTTCTAAAAAAAGTATTGCGGAGAACAGATACGGATAAAAAGGACCGGAGCCGCAGGACCTTTCTTCGATCACCGGAGATGCGGGTTCATGTAATCATCAGGGCCGGTACCCGGAAAAAATGAGACCGGCAAGACCGAGCAGGACCAGGACAATGATGGCAATCATGATCTTCAGGTACGGGATCCCGCCGGTTGCGTTCTTTGCCGGCCTGCGCCGGGCATCAGTGGCCACCCCGCCCGTTGCGCTCACGCCGCCGCCCCTGCTGTAGCTCATGCCAACCGCTGGCCGGGGTTTCCTGTTCCAGCTGCCAAGTCCCGTGCAGGAATGGTTCGGGGGGAGCCGGCAGTCTGCGCAGTATTTCCCCCCGCAGTGCTGGCATGTGAACGGCATGGTGGTCTCGTTGCCGCAATGATCGCAGCGTGTCATTGATCTTCACGTTGTTGTTCGTGCATAAAGAATTCTTGCTGCCCGGGGGAGGACGCGGATCTCATGCCACACGCAACCGCCTGAACGGGAAAAACAATGCGGGTCTCCGTCGTTGGTAACCATACCCCCCTCTAAAACGGTCATATCGGTCTCCGGACAGCGGTTATTTTTCCACAACGCAAAGCCTGTCTAAAAAAAGGGGCTGCTGCAGGCCCGCTGTTTTGCAGGTTGAAGTGGGGTTAAAATCGCCGCATTTTAAAAAATAATCCCAAAACACAGGATTTTCCAGGGGCGTGGACAACATTTCCACTCCATCCGGAAGTGACCTTCGTCCGTTTGCCAAACGGAGCCCTTTGCGGGCTTATTTGAGTACTACTCTCCCAGGACCTGGACAGGGGATATCCACCCGTAGGGGAGATCCCGAAGTCGCAACGCAGTCGCAACCCACCGTCTTATGCAGTACCGCGCCGGATAATAATACATGGGGCAGTACGTGAAAGGCGATGTCCTCCTTGCGTCGGTTGCGCTGGATGACCGGACCCCGCCCAAGACCCGGCCTGTTGTCGTGATCCGGACAGAAGAACCTGGCAGGATCCACATCTGCCCGGTCAGCAGCAAGCCGCCCTCCGATGCGCCCTGCCTGCCGCTCACGATTGACGATTTTTCCACCGGGGGGCTCGACCTTTTTGGCGAGAGTTACATCATGACGTCCCGCGTGCTCACGCTCCGGAGCGGGGCCGTGATCGGCAAGAGGGGGCGCCTCACCTCGGAGTCGCTCGCGGAAATTATTGCGCAGGTGCCGGAAATAATCCTGCCGGGCTCTGTGCCGGCGAAACGGTCTGCACCCGGCAGATCACGAAAGCTCCGCTGATCAAATTTTTTTTAAACCGGGAGCGGTGCATCAGCATCCTTATCTTTTCGTGCGTTAACGATGGTTGGATGGACATCAGAGAGGAAATCCGGAAGATGGAGGCGCAGGTGGGCAGGATCTCGCCCGTCCAGAAGTTCCTGCTCGGGACCGACGGTTCGGTCACCCAGCTCCTTGAATCGATCACCGGAAAGAAAGTTGTCATAAAAACACTCGTGCAGGAGATCGTCCCGGCCGACCGCACCGCAGCCGATCACCTGAGCATTGCGGAAGGCGACCCGGTCAATTTCCGGATTGTTGAGATCAAGACGGAAGAGAGCGGCGAAGTGCTGATCTATGCCGTGTCCCACACCCCCGTCAACCGCCTCTCGCCGGAGTTCAAAGACGACCTGATGAGGGCCGACATCCCTATCGGGAAGATCATAAAGCAGCACCATATCGAAGCCCGCCGGGAAATTCTCAACGCCCGCGTCCTCCCCGCAACGGAAGACGCGGGCCGGCTCTTCTCCATCTGCAAAAACGAGCCGCTCCTCTCCCGGCAGTACCAGATCATCCACGGGGGCCAGCCGCTCATCTTCATCGAAGAGCGGTTCCCCTACAACCGGTTCCTCGATACCCGGCGCGTCATCGTTGACACGCCCTCGCGGGTCCATATCTCGCTCATCGACATGCACGGCGGGTCGGGCCGGGTGGACGGCGGTATCGGCATCACGCTTGACGAACCCGGCATCCTGATCGAGGCAGAACTCTCACCGGTCCTTTCCGTGACCGGCTGCGACCCGAAGATGAAAGAGCGGATCGGGCAGGTGGCAGCGGACGTGCTGCACAAGCTCGGCCTTGGCGGGAGCGTTGCGATCACGGTCAGGCAGCAGTTCCCTGCGCATGTCGGCCTCGGGTGCGGGTCGCAGCTCGCGCTGGCCGTGGCAAAGGCAATCACGGAGCTCCACGACCGTCACCTCTCTGCACGCGAGCTCGCCCGGCTCACGGGCCGGGGCGGGACCTCCGGGATCGGCACCGCCGCATTCGATCACGGGGGGTTCATCCTTGACGGGGGACACCGGTTCGGCGCCGGCTGCGAGAAATCGGACTTCCGCCCCTCGGCGGCTTCGCGGGGCGTCAGTCCACCGCCGGTCCTTGCCCGCCACGAGTTCCCGGAGGACTGGAAGGTCCTGCTTGCGGTCCCTGACCTCCCGCCCGGCGCCAGCGGCGGACATGAAGTGGATATCTTCCGGACCCGCTGCCCGGTCCCGCTCGATGAGGTCCGGGCCCTCACCCACGAGGTGCTGATGCGGATGCTGCCCGGCCTTGTCGAGCATGACCTCGACCTCTTCGGCTCATCGATCAACGCGGTCCAGGGCCTCGGGTTCAAGAACGTGGAGCTCAGTCTCCAGCCGCCGGCCGTGACCGGCCTCCTCTCCGCCATGCGGAATGCCGGGGCTGCCGGTGCGGGCATGAGCTCGTTCGGGCCCGCAGTCTATGCGGTGGGGGACACGGGTATGCAGGACATTGAGAAGGCAGCCCGTGCATCCATGGCAGGGCACGATATCGGCGGGACAACGCTGGTCACTTCAGCCCGGAACCGCGGGGCGGTTGTCCGGGTCGTATAATCCCCTCTCACGGTAATAAAAAAGGAAAACCGGTGGCTCACTCAACCGGCCGCTGCATCCAGACAACATCGAACGGTTCACCGAACTTTTCGCCAACCCCGGCAAGGTTGCCGGCCACGGTGAACCCGTGCTTTGCATGGAACCGGATGCTCGCCTCGTTCTTCGAGGATATGTTTGCCACGATCGTTTTGTGCCCGGCTTTTTTTGCATCTTCCACAAGCCGCCCGAGCAGCCGGGCCCCAAGCCCCCTGCCGGTGAACTCCGGCGCGATGAAATACGTGAGCATCCCGGTCTTCCTGAACGCGGTGAACGGGAGGAACGGTTTCAGGAGACCGAAGCCGGCAATACCCCCGTCATCTTCCAGCACGACCGCGGACAGGGCGCCTTCCCGCAAGGGGGCGAAGAACTGCGGCGGGAGCGGGCCATCCGGATATGCGGCAAAGCTTGTTGCTGCATAATGGTTGAATATCCGCATGACCGCGTCGCGGTCGCTCTCCTGCATCTCGCGAATGTGCATTTCAGCTGCCATAACAATTCTCCCTGACGGCAAGACACCCTGTGCCGGATGCCGCCATGGTTGTGAGACCATCATTGGACGGGATTTAAGAAAAGGGTGGCGCTTGAAGGGGATTACTTCCCGATCTTGAGGAGCATCTCCTCAAGCGAAGGGTAGCGGGACTCGATCTTCTCGACACGGCCGCCGGCTTCGGTAATGATCGCCGTACACTCGTTGAGCTCCTTCATCTCCTCAGCCTCGCAGACAAAGAAGCCCTCCTCCTGCCGGTAGGTCTTCGAATGCCCGATCAGTTTTGCGGGATCATCGATGGAGAAGAAGATCGTATAGGTGAGCGAGCCGAACTGCTCCCGGAGCTCCTTCATGGAGCCAAACGCGACCATCTTTCCCCGCCGGAGGATCATCACCTTGTCGCAGATTGCCTCGACCTGGTACAGGTTGTGGGCCGAGAGGACGATCGTCTTTTTGTCCTGCCGGAGCCGGCGGAGGTAGTCCGCGATGAACCGGGAGGTCATCGGGTCGAGACCGCTCGTTGCCTCGTCATACACGAGGAAGCCCGGGTTATGGATCAGCGAGCGGGCAATCGCCACTTTCCGCTTCATGCCCTTGCTGAACTCCCCGATCTTCTTGCCATCCGGTTCGAGCGAGAGGGCCGCGAAGAGCTGGTCCGACCGTACCCGGATCTCCTGCGGCGAAAGCCCGTATATCTCCCCGAAGAACGCGAGGTAGTTCTCGGCCGTCATCGTCTCGTAGAGGTGCGATTCCTCGGGCAGGTACCCGAGGTTCTCCTTGAGTGCAAGGGGGTTTTTCACCACGTCGATATTGTTGATGAAGAGTTCCCCGGCGGTCGGGGCAATGAGACCGGAGACGATCTTGAGGAGCGTGGTCTTGCCTGCCCCGTTGTGGCCGATGATGCCGAAGATCTCGCCGTCCTCGAATTCGAAACTGACGTCATCGAGTGCCAGGAAGCCGTCGAAGTCCTTCTTGAGTCCGCGGGCAGTGATCATGCGGGGTCGCCTTCTCGATCAGACTTGTGTTGTCAAAGTGATATAGATTGGGATGCCTGCACGGGCTCCTGCCGACCTCATTCTTTTTATTCCTGCGTACCCTTCATTGCTCTATGCCCCGGAGCCCCGGTCCGGTTTTGAACGTGGTTGTCCTGCTCACTCTCGTACTCATTGCTGCTGCAGGGTGTACCGCGCCGGACCGGAATGCTGAGTCCACACAGGCATCCCCGGCCATCACAGCAGCCGCCCCGCAAACGGTCATCACTCCTGAGAATACTCCGCTGCCCACCACGCCGGTTCCGGCAACTACGGAAATGACAACAACTGCACTTCCCGCAAACACAACCGTGGTGACAACCGTCCCCACGCCGACACCCACGCTCACTCAGATCTCCGATACAGCACTCAGTGCCCGGATCGTGGATGCACGGAACAAGCTGGAGATGTTCATCGACAGCAATGTTGCGGATACCGTCATCACGCACCCGGACGGGACGCAGGACTGCGAGGTGAAGAAGTCCAAGGAGCTCGGGTACCTTATCGATGTGACAACCGGGGAATCGACCTTCGTCAAGGGGGATTACTGGAGCATCGATGGCGACCTGTTTGCAAAAAATATGAAAAAGGACCGGCCGTACATCATCATCCACACCCACCCCCGGATGTGGGTGACCTGCCGGGGGTCCGGTGTCATCAGCCTCTACTCATTCTCGATCGGCGACCTGGAAGCAACCGCGAACATGACCGAACGGGGATACCACGTGAAGCAGCTGATCGCGATCTCTGATCGGGAGTACCGCATCTGGCCCGGGCAGGACGATGGCTGGAAATCAGACGATGAGATCCAGCAGGCCGTCCGGCGTATTGAAGCGCAGGTCGGCCGGCCGTTCTCGTATTACGACCCCCTGCTGGAACACACATTTTACGATGTGGATAACCTGATGCCGTTCCTGTCGGAGGAACTGGGTTACCATTACACGGCAAACAATGTCGTCATATCATGATCCTGCAGGGGCTTTTCGCTCCGCACATGCCGGGATCGAGAATTACATATAGGAATCCGGAGTTACACTCACTATCGGATAAAGACGGCCCTTTCATGACTCCTTGCAGGGGCAGGGCCACAATACAGAAGATTGGGAGGACAGATGGGCGCACTGACTGACATCCTGACCATCGCGAAATGGGAAGTAAAGAAATCCTTCTCCATGATGAGCAGGGATGTCCTCCCGCTTGCAGTTATCCTCTTTGTCCTGCTTGTTGCAGTGACCGGTTTTTCCGCACAGGCCGGCCTGCACCTCCAGGACGGCATGTACAAAGTGGGTGTCGATGACCAGCAGATCGGGCAACTGCTCGCAAGCGATCCCCGCTTCATGGTGTACGAGGCCGATGAGCCGGACCTGATCGCGCACCGGGGTGACTTTGACCTCATCGTCATCAACGGGGCCGTGTATACGGGTGTGAGCAGCCGGGCGGGTGCCGCACAGAAGACCCTTGAGCGCGATTATGCCAAGTATGTCAACAGCGTGTACAACCAGCAGGACGACCTCTTCGCCGCGTACCCGCTCTGGATCGATGTCCAGAGCGTGAAGAGCGAACTCAGTTTCCTCGCCACCCAGAGCGGACAGTACGTGAGTGCCGCGCCGGTCCGGTCTGCCCCGGTGCCGGAAGGAGTGGTGGAGCAGCTGGCCACACCGTCCCCGACCCTTTCCGTTACGGAGACTGAACTCCGGGAGCAGCTGGTCGTGTCGAACACGAAGAACACGCAGATCTCGCGGTACACGGACGCCCTCTCGTCCAGCAGTTCCACCATGGGCACGTTCAAGACACCGTCCCAGCTCTCCCCGCCCCTGCCGTTCGATTCCATCATCCTCGTCTTCGTCTTCATCTTCCCGCTCTACTTCACGAGCCAGTTCTTCATGATGAGCATCATGAACGAGCGGATCGAGCGCCGGGGGGAGATCCTCCTCTCGACCCCTGTTGCGGCCTCGTCCATCATCATCGGCAAGATGCTCCCCTACTTCCTCGGGATGCTCGCAATCTGTACCGCCCTCACGCTCTGGATCCGGGCCCCGTGGCTGATCCTTCTCCCCTTAATCCCGGTGATCTTCTTCTTCCTTGCAAACGCGCTCATCATCGGGATGCTCTCGCGGAGCTTCAAGGAGCTCTCGTTTGTCTCCATCTTCTTCTCGACCGTGGCCACATCGTACCTCTTCTTCCCGAGCATCTTTGCGAACGTCCATGTGATCAGCCTCATCTCCCCGCTGACCCTGATCGTCCTCACCATGCAGGGCTCCGTGTGGACGGCGACCGATTACCTGTACTCGACCTCGCTCTTCTGGCTGACAGGGGCGGTCCTCTTCTACATTGCTGCGCGGAACTTCAAGGAGGAGCGGCTCTTCTCGGAGAAGGGGCTGGTCACACGGATGCGGGAGTTCCTCTCGGAGGTCCTCTCGCGCAGGCACCCGTTCCTCTCGCTCTTCCTGCTCACGGGTTTCTCCATCCCGTTCGTCTTCATGGTGCAGATGATGTGCCTCGTGCTCTTTTTCAACCTGCCCATGCCATTCTCGCTCGTCTGCCTCCTCCTCTTTGCGGCGCTGATCGAGGAGATCGCAAAGGGTGTCGGGATCTATACGCTCTATGTCCGCGACCCGGGGTTCCTGACCTGGAAGAACCTTGTCATTGCCTGCGGGGCGACCGCGATCGGGTTCCTCGTGGGCGAGAAGCTCCTCCTCTTTGTCACCCTCGCGCAGATCTCGGACTCGGTCTTTGGGAGCATCCTCTTCCTCTCCATCGGCTCGCTCTGGCTCCCGTTCCTCCTCCACTTCGCGTGCGTGCTCATTGTCGCCTGCTTCCTGAAGAAGTGGGGGACAAAGGGGTTTGTACCCGGCCTTGCCCTCGCGATGATCGTGCACTGTCTCTATAACCTCTACTTCATCCTGGGGTGGTTCTGATGAAGGCACGGCACCTCTCGATCATTGCAAAAAAGGAATTCCGGGGCCTCCTTTCCGAGCGGACGATCCTGCTTGCCATCCTGCTCCAGCTCTTCATTGCCCTGTTCTCGTCCTTCCTCATGGTCGGCCTGACGTCGATGTACGACCCTTCGTCACTCTCGAAGTACTCGCATTTCAAGTACAACGTGGGATACGCGGGCAATGATTCGGAAGTGCTTTCCTACCTGTACGGAAGCAAGGATTTCCGGGTCTTTAAAATGGACCTCTCCACGGGAGTTGCAGCCCTTAAGGAGCGAAAACTCGCAGCCGTGATCTGGGTGCCGGATACGTCCCCGGATGCAGAGGAGCCGGTCAAGATCACGCTCTATACGCTCCAGAATGATATCCAGAGTGCGATCGTGGATGTCAAGCTCAAGGATATCTTCCTGAGGTACGAGAAGGTCCTCCGCGAGGTCCGGGAGGAGCGGCTGAACGAACTGCCCCTGCCGCTCCGGATCCCGGCGTCCAGCGGGGGTGGGGACTTCTACGAGTTCGTGTACGGCCTCCTGATCCCGCTGCTCGTCTTCATGCCGGCGATCATCGCCTCGGCACTCGTTATCGACCTGATCACGGAGGAGTACCAGCACGACACGCTGGAGACCCTGGTCTCGACACCCGTCACCTTCTCAGAGATGGTCTGGGGGAAGGTACTGGCCTGCGAGGTGCTCGTCCCGGTCCAGGCCGGGATCTGGCTGGCCCTGCTGATGGTGAACGGTATCGCGATCGAGAATGCCGGGCTGATCCTCCTGCACGTCACGGTCAGTTCGCTCGTCCTGATCCTGCTGGGAACGCTCACCGCGCTCCATTACCGCGAGCGGACTGCGGCCCAGTTCATCTTCTCGACCGCGCTCGTTGTCGTGATCCTGTTCGCCCTCGCCCTGCCGGCCAACCCGATGAACCTCCTGACCCGCCTTGCCGTGGGGACCGCAGGGGCGGAGCAGTGGGTCGTGCTTGCAGCAGTCCTCGCCGTTATTGCGGTGCTCGGGTACGCGACGCAGAGATATGCCGAACGGATCAGCAGGATCAACCACACGGGATAAGGGATAAAAAAAGGATCTTCCGGGGATTTCAATAGACGTAGGACATCAACGGCTGGTCCATCACCTTGTAGGTCCTGCCCGCGCTGGTCACGAAGACCTCGACCCGGTCGATGCCGCTGCCCCGCGTGCCCTGGACGATGATCTCGTCTCCCCGCCGTGGCTTTCTCTCGCCGTCACTCATGTACTGCTCCACGACCTTGCCATCCGCGAGGGTCACTTTCATCAGGATATTCTGGACAAACAACTCTCCCTTGCCACCGTTGAAGAGGAGGTGGAGCGTGAAATCGGGGCGCTCCTTGGAGAGCTTGAGGTCGATGTATTGCTCGGTGGGCAGCGTCTCCACCTGGACCGGCGTTGCGACAACGGTCGAAACTGACGGAGCGGGAGTCGTGGCCGGGAGGAGGGTCGGGATCTCCACCGGTTTCATCTCTGCCTGGGTCGGGCTCGTGCAGCCGGCAGAGAGCGCACACAGCACCAGTCCCGCCAGGATTGCAGGAATCAGGGCGTATTTCATGCAGATTGCTTGCATGTATTCGTATTACTGATTTGTGCTCCGTGGGGATCCGGGTGGAAATGAGATTTTTAGTTCCTGCATCTGGAAAAAAACCGTTTCGGAAGGTACAATTGTGGAAAAAATGCAGGAAAGAACAGTTAAATTAAAAAGGACACCCGGATTAACTTTACATATCAGGAGTAAAACGAATGTTCTGTCCTAAATGTGGAAAAGAGACTGATGCCTCCGGAAAATTCTGCCAGTGGTGCGGGGCTGACATAGAGTCTGTCCAGTCGATGCCCGTGGCCCTTCCGGAAGAGGACGAGGGGCCTGAGGTCGGCGTATATGCGGGTTTGGGCAGGCGGCTTGTTGCATTCATTATCGATATCATCCTCATTCTGCTGTTGGATCTGATCCTTGCAGGGACCCTCGGTCTCTTCAGGGGACTCCAGAACCTGTATTTCTACGCATTCCAGCATGTGTCGGTCGCCGAACTGACAACCGAGGGATCGATGGCGGCACTGCTGGGTTCGATTATTGCAGCCTATGGACTCACTCTCGTCGTTGTCCCGTGGATTTACTATGCAGGCTTTGAATCGTCCCGCAGCCAGGTAACTCCCGGGAAGGTGCTCATGAAACTCGTGGTCACGGACATCGCAGGGAACAAAGCGACCTTTGCCCGGACCTCGCTCCGCTTTTTCTGGAAATACATATCCCTCCTGATCATCTTCATCGGGTTCATCATGATCGGGTTCACGAAAAAGCACCAGGGGCTGCACGACATCCTCTCGGGATGCCTGGTGCTCCTCCAGGACTGAACATTCCCATCATTTTTTTAAATATTTTATACGTCCCGCCGGCCGCAGCGGTCTGTCGGCCTTCAACGGGAGATATCTGCCGGAACTCACCTTACACGCCCGTTGACGGGTGGAATTACTTATACCGGAACTTAAGGCAGAGGAGAACGAGGATCAGGACAAGCGTGATCATGTTGGCGGCAATGATGGGCAGGGAGTCGACCCAGACGCCATAGAGCGTCCAGAGGAAGACACCGACAGCGAAGAGCACGAGCATTGCGAGAGAGAGGTCACGCGTCTCCCGCATCTTCCATGCCTTGACCACCTGGGGTATGAACGAGATGGTGGTGAGGGCGCCCGCGATGTAGCCGATAATGAGGACCGTGTCCATGGAGTCTCTGAACAATAATTCTCCCTGCGACAATTTATACCGGTTACGTCTCTTCCGGTTATTGTGCCGATGCTGCCGGATAGGGTTCCGGCGAGAACTGGTCGGCAACAACCAGCCACTTCCGCCCTTCCTTCACAAGGAAGAACATGTCCCGGCCCTGCATTGACTGTTTTGCGGTGCCAGTGGTAAACGTGATCGAGAAGAGATACGTGACCACGGCACTCTTCCCGCCAGTATAGATCCGGACCTTGTGATCCCTTTCCTTCCATTCATGGATCACAGCTGTTTCTGTAAAGCCCCGCCACCCGGCAACGTATGCCTCCCGGCCTTCAAGCCGGCCAGGACCTGACGGTACGATGGCAACCGCATCGGTGTGGATATACTGCCGGAACTGTTCTTCGTGCCATCCTTCCGTCCAGCACGCGTTCATGGCCCGGACGCTTGCAAGGATCTCATTCGTGATCTTTTCTGTATCCATTTTTTTAATTCCCCATCACGAATATTCATGATTAGAAAATAAACACTGGTGGTCTGCACAGGGTGAAAGTGCTGCCGGAAAAATCGACGATGATCAGGACTTCACCCATTTTTAGAGAAGGCCATTGTTTCACGTTGTGATCCGGGCGCATCAAAAAGATGGTGCCTGCACAACTACCGTTCGACGGGCGGGAAGGTGCCAAGGGTCATATCCCGCACCTCCGCCAGCCATGCCTTCCTCTCCTCGTTGCTGCTGGTGACGACAACGCCAAACATCCGCCGGTGGCAGACCGGGATCCCGCAGAAGGAGACAATACAGTCCTTCCAGATCCGTTCGAGCGGGTCGCCGAAGACTTCCTGTTCGCGCACAGCGGGGGTGTTGGACGTGTTGAAGATTATGGCGGCACGCGCTTTCAGGAGCCCCAGCGGCACTCCTTCCCCGGAGTCCGTCCCGGCAAACCGGTAGGCAACACCCGGGCGGAGGACGCGGTCGATCCAGCCTTTCAGGATCGCCGGCGGCATACCCCACCAGTTTGGGTGGACAACGATAAGCCCGTCCGCTGCAGCGATCTCGGCGCAGTGCCGGGCAACGTGTTCCGGAAGGGGTGCATCCCGGGCGATTTCTCCCACGGGCAGGAGCGGATCGAACCCTTCAGCACAGAGGTCGTGGAAGGTTACCGCATGGCCGGCCCCGCGGAGTGCTCCTGCGGCCGTCTCCGCTATTGCATGGTTGAAACTTCCCCTGTGCGGGTGGGCGAGGATGATGGTGATCTTCATGCCAGGCTCGCGATTACTTCCGTGCGGTTGCCTTGAAGAACGTGTAGCAGAATACGCCGTCCTCTTCTGCGGCCCGGTAGAGTGCGGCAACTCCCCGCTCCCACTCTTCCCGGCTCATCAGCCCTTTCTCCAGCACTGCAGGGCCAACACCTTCGACCATGGCGGTGAATGTCAGTTTTGTAAACCCTTCGACAAGCGCCGGGCGGGAGGCGTCCACGTACACCATCCGAGGGGAGACATGGATATCGTGGTAACCGGCATTGCTGACCAGCGGGTACAGTTGTCGCCCGATCAATGCATTACCGCCCATCTGCTGCTGGAGGGTGACGAGGCACTGCACGGCCCGGCGGGCGTCTTCGTTCTCCGGGTGGAAGAAGGTCGAACCGTGGTCACCCTCGATCACCGTGATCGTCCCGCCGTCTTTCAGGAGCGGGCGGAGCTGCTCCAGTGCACGTGCCGGTTCTGCGAGATGTTCCAGCACGAAACAGAGGAAGATGTGGTCAAAGCTGGCAGGTCCGAACGGGAGATGAAAGATATCTGCCTGCCGGAAGGTCACGTTCGTAATCCCTTCCTGCCGGATCGTCTCCTCCGCCCGTTGCAGGGATTCTCCGGATATATCGATCGACGTGATCACCGCACCCGGGCTGTTCCTTGCAAGGATCACGGTCTGGGCGCCGATACCACAGCCGGCCTCCAGCACACGTGAACCTGCCGGGTAGCGGGTATCATCGTGCAGGAGCTCTGTCAGTGTCTGTGCCTGGTCCGCGAGCCGCTCCGACTCGCGTGCTGAATAGCCATGGACATAATTGTTGTCTGCCATCGGAATCCTCACAAGGCCTGCGATTAGTGACAGGTCTCCCGGATATTGTACATTTTTGTTGGTTGTTGTACAAAAATGTACTGTAACGCGAGCGAGCTGATCCAAGGCCCGGGAGGGATGGGGTGAACACTGAAGCCATACCGGACAACGGACAAGGAGCCGGGTACATGACACGATATGCAATAACCAGTTGAAAAGAAAAGGCCAGGGCCGAGATTTGAACCCGGGTCGAGGGATCCACAGCCCCTTAGGATAACCAGACTACCCTACCCTGGCAGATGTCCCTTTTACATTTGCACCGGACTCTCATTAATCTATCCGTGTTTACGGCCGCCTGAAAAGATACGGGACGCGACATCCTGCGACGCAGCTCCCGACTCTTGCCGGGGGGCGATTATTAATACGGTCTGGCGTCCATTACATATCAGGTGGCTCTGAACACTCTTTCCTGACGATGAGACGTACCGCGGCCTTTGGCGCGGGCGCGTGGGAGCAGGGGATTTTTACCCGGGATCAGAGCTGTAACAATACAGGGGGGCAAGGAGATGGCGGAGAACCCGAAGATCAGGACACCGATTGTCTGTGTCATGGGGCATGTGGACCACGGCAAGACCTCGCTCCTCGACCGGATCCGGGGGTCGTCGGTCGTCAGTTCCGAAGTCGGGGCGATCACCCAGCACATCGGCGCCACCATCGTCCCCATCGACGCGATACGGACGATGAGCGGATCGATGGAGAAGGTCCCCATCAATATCCCCGGCCTCCTTTTTATCGATACACCGGGGCACCATGCCTTCACGACCCTCCGGGCCCGCGGCGGTGCGCTTGCGGACATGGCGATCCTCGTCGTGGATATCAACCAGGGGTTCCAGCCCCAGACCATCGAGGCGCTCCAGATCCTGCGGAACTGCAAGACGCCGTTTGTCATCGCCGCAACGAAGATCGACCGTATCCACGGCTGGCGTGTCAACGAGAACGAGTCCTTCCTCTCCTCGTTTGCAAAGCAGAACGAGCGGGTAAAGAGCGATGTGGAGAACAAGACGTACGAGATTGTGGGCAAGCTCTCCGATCTCGACTTCTCCTCGGACCGGTTCGACCGGGTCTCGGATTTCCAGCGCAACCTGGCGATCGTGCCGTTGAGTGCCCACACGGGAGAGGGCATACCTGACCTCCTCCTTGTTATGATCGGCCTTGCCCAGCGGTACATGGGTGATGCGCTCAAGCTCGCGGTGGAAGGCCCGGGTGCCGGGACTGTCCTTGAGGTCAAGGAAGAACGGGGCCTCGGGACCACGCTGGATGTAATCCTGTACGACGGCACGCTCGCGATCGGTGACGAGATCGCTGTTGCAACGCAGGGCGATGTCATCGTAACGAAAGTCCGGTCCCTGCTGAAACCCCGGCCTATGAAGGAGATCCTTGTGGAGGACCGGTTCGAGCGGGTGAAGTCCGTTGCCGCGGCGTCGGGGATCAAGGTCACCGCACCGAACCTGGAGGGCGTGATCGCGGGGTCACCGTTCTTTGTCATCCGCGGCAACCGCGACGAGGTCGAAGCCCGGATCAAAAAGGAGATGACCGAGATCCACGTGAACCTTGCCGAAGAGGGGATCGTGATCAAGGCGGACACGATCGGTGCGCTCGAAGCCCTCTGCAAGGAACTCGAGGGCAAGGGGATCGGGGTGATGCGGGCAGAAGTGGGCCCGGTCAGCCGTCTTGACCTGATCGAGACCGAGACGCTCAAGAACCCGGTGTTCCGGGTCCTGCTCTCGTTCAACACGCCCATCCTCCCGGATGCTGCGGAGATGATCAAGAATCCCCTCTATACCCAGGTGAAAGTATTCGACGGGCGTGTCATCTACCAGCTGATCGACCAGTACGTGGAATGGCGTGACGAGCAGAAACGCCTGCAGGAGAAGCAGCGGTTCGAGCACGTGGTGATGCCGGCAAAGATCCGCCTCCTCCCGGACTGTGTCTTCCGCCAGAGCAACCCGGCCGTGGTGGGCGTCCGGGTACTGGGAGGCAAGCTGCGCAGCGATGTGAACCTGATCCACCTGGACGGGAAAAAAGTTGGCCACCTCAAGACCATGCAGCTCCGTCAGGAAACAATCCGGGAAGCGGACGAAGGCCTCGAGATCGCCATATCCATCGAAGGTGCAACGGTCGGCCGGCAGGTGAGCGTTGGCGACGACCTGTATGTCGACATCCCGGAACGCCATGTCAAGGTGCTGGAGAAGGAGATGATCAAGACCCTGAATACGAGCACGCAGGAGATCCTTGCCGAATTCACGGCAATGCGGCGCAAGGGCGATCCCTTCTGGGGCAAATAGGCGTTTTCGGACCGTAAGGTAACGCGAGGGTTTAATAGCGTACCAGTATAATAAAATGGGTACTTCTCATGTGTAGGCGAATCCGCCGGCAGCCGGAGACGTGAAAAGAAACCCGGTAAAATGGGTTTTTTGGATAACATAATACGGAGAATCATTCATGGTTGAGTTTAAAGTCGTTGTATCAGACCCCAAGACCGGTCGCGCCTACAATGTCGACGCCAGTGGCGGCGCAGCAGGTGCGATCGTGGGCAAGCGTATTGGCGATGAACTGGAAGCAGGTTCCCTCGGGCTCGCGGGATACAAGATCCTGATCACCGGAGCATCCGACCGGACCGGGATCACGGCAAAGAAGGGCCTCCCGGGCGCAGGGCGCAAGAAACTCCTCCTTGCGGGTGGCATCGGGTTCCACCCGACGATGGAAGGGGAACGCCGGAGAAAGACGATCCGCTCAAGCGAGATCACCCAGGACTTCGTCCAGATCAATACACGCGTTACCACCTACGGGGAGAAAACCCTTGAAGAGCTCTTCCCGAAAGTAGAGGGCGAGAAGAAAGAAGAGAAGAAATCAGCACCGAAAGCCAGAGTCGGCAAGAAATAAAATAATCTCTTTTTGATCTTCTTCACCGGTTTTACACGGTTTTTAAAAAAGAATTTTAAAAAAAATTACGGGTATCTGATACTGACAATCCCGTATGCCGAGCTGTTATCCCCGACCTTGACGGCCTTTCCGTCTTTATAGATCGTAACGGAGAGATCATGTTTGGCAGAACTGTCCTTCTTCGCGAAGGTTGCCTGAACGGTACCGGTCGCATTGACAACCTCAAAGAGCCGGATACCGGACTGCTCCACTTTCTGGAGATTGGAGGGCATCCCATAGCTTCCTTTGTAGCTGCCGATGTAGTCGACCATAATCCAGACACCGGAAACCGGGACGGTTGGTGCCGTGGTCGTCTTAACCGTGATCGACGCAACACCCTGGTTCGATAACTTTGTGGTCTGCAGGGCTGCGCTGCTGCTCACGGAGGGTGAGGTCGTGGACGACTGGTCGGACCCTCCCCCCAGGAAAAATACCAGAGCCAGAATTACAACCGCGATCACACCGACAATTGCCGCGATGGTAATCCACGGCGTATCCCCGAGATCTCTTCTCCTTCTTCCTTGTCTCATACCTGGTCTCCAGAAATGCTTTATGATAGTTAATGAATAATTCGAGGAAATACTTTGTGTATTGGTTCTTTCCAGCTAAAAGAGACATTATCCGGAGATGCCGGGGCATCATGTTTTTTTTATGGCCTGCCGGAACGAATCGCGCAGGTCTTCAAAAGGGATATTGTATTTTTTTGCAAGAATGATCAGCGCTGCCGGGGGGAGGAGGTGGGTGTCGAACCCGTCTTTGATGACCCGGTTCATCTCTGCAACAATCTCTGTCTCGTCAACGTTCCGGACTTTGGCGATGCGGCCGATGAGTTCCTGGGTCGGGTCGTTACGCTCAAAGATCGCGGACGTAGGCTTGAAGCCGATGGGGATAATCACCTCCGCACTGTCGAACGTGAGGGAATACGTCCCATTGTCCTGCCGCACCAGGGCATCTTCTTCTGCGCGACGGAGGAGCTGGTTTGCCTGTTCGGTGCTCATCCATTTCCGGTCAAGGGCAAAGTAATAGACCAGCTCGTTCTTCCGCATCCCGGTCTTCCGTGTATGCCTGAAGGGGGCGACGATCGTTGTCCGGAGGGTCACTTCGGGGCACCAAGGAGGATATTTTTCATGTCCAGTGCATCCAGCCCTTCCCCGCGGCCTTCTTTTGCAATATCGATATCGGTCCGGGAGACCTGGTCACTCAGCCGCAGGTAAAAAATATCATTGGCAATGGGGACCTTCCCGCCGCCGCGGAGAGCGAGCGCAAGGACGGAAACGCGGAAGTCGACTGCCTCGGTTATAACACCAGGCCGGAGGACCTCGGGGGTTATGTCGCCGAACGTGGCACGGTCGAGCGCAATCTCCACCCGGGTCTTGACCTTGACCAGTTCTTTCCCGGTAGTCTTTGTCGATTCCTCGTTGTCCAGGTGTGCGATATACCGGAGGGTCTCGTTAAACGGCATGCCCATCGCAAACGAGAGATCCACCCGCTGGGGGAAACGATAATAGATCCTTCGCATGACTAGAGCATTGCACATCTGAAAGAAAAAAGATTGCTGCGTACATACCATGCCGAAGATGATATGGACCTGAAAAAATCAGGATGAGAAAAAATATGGGGGGAATTTATTCGAGTAAGAGTGCGTTGATGATGCCGTCCTGGCCGGGGCGGCTGGTGATCTTTGCATGCCCGAGCTCGGTCTTGATCACGGCACCCTTGGTGAGCAGGTTTCTCCGGACATAGTTCGGGTTTGCTGTGTTCTTCTCCACGGTCTCGATCTTGACCTTCTTGGTCTCACCGTTCTTCGGGTTGGTCACGTTGGCGAAGTTTGCACGGAGCGCCATGGTGATGTAGTTGCCACCAAACGTCCTGACAACCCGCGTCCGGGCCTCACCGATATGGGTGTCTGCCGGTGCACGACCGATCTCTGCTCTGCGCTTCTTCTGTGCCGGGCGGCGCCTGCCACCGGTTACTTTTCGTACGGATTCTGCCTGCCACTGCATGGTGTCACTCTCAAATTCTTCGGGTATCCTGCCCAAAGATGGTGCTCTATATATTCCCTTCAGAGATATTTATAGTACTTCTACGTTTACGCACTGCCGGTTACCGGATCGGGGTGAGAAGGATGGTGTCAAGGAGCGCTGCCACGCCGTCACCGGTCTTCAGGTTTGTCCGGAATACCGGCATACCGGGGTTATACCGGCGGATGTCAGACTCCATCCGGTTCAGGTTCGCCCCTACAAGCGGGGCCAGGTCGACCTTGTTGATCACACCGATCGTACAGTCGCGGAACATCATCGGGTGCTTGTTCACCACATCGTCCCCTTCCGTGGAGCTCACCACGACAATCCGCTTCTCTGCCCCGAGACGGAAGTCCGTGGGACAGACCATGTTGCCCACATTTTCAATGAACAGGATGTCGATGTCATCGAGCGGGAGGTGGTCGATCGCGTGTTCGACAAGGTGGGCATCGAGGTGGCATTCCTTGCCCGTGTTGGCATTGTACGCGGGAATGCCGGTTGCAACGATCCGCTTGAAGTCGTCGTCGCCATATACGTCGCCGGCGATCGCACCGGCCCGGAGCCCCTTCTTCTCCAGCAGGGGGACCAGGCGCTCGATCAGGGCGGTCTTTCCTGACCCGATCGCCCCCAGCAGGTCGAACGCCCTGACGCCGTGGGCCTTCAGGTGCTGCGCATTGTGGTCGGCAAGAGAATTGTTGGCGTCGTAGACATCCTTCTCCAGCCTGACGTCGATGTGATGCATGATAGAAGGTGGGAGCGTGCAGTGTTTATACCTTGACCCACAAACTATCCGGCAATGGCAGCTGGCGAGTGTTTCCTCTATCCGTGTTATTTCAATGCCCATTATTCCCGGGCGGAGGGGCGGCGGGTCCCGCGCAGTCTCGGGGTCAAGGGACCAGTACTGACGGACATCGAGCGGGCACTCAAACGCTACGGCATCCAGTACCGCGTGGAAGACCATCACCACCCGGCTCACTGGACCCGGCGCGAGGGACGTATCGTCGCCCAGTGGACGGAGAGCAAGGAAGTGCTGATCAGGAAAATCGCACAGAAACTGGAGATCCGGAAATGAGCGGCATGTACGACCTGCACACCCATTCCATCCTCTCTGATGGGGAAATGCTCCCAATCGAGCTCATCCGCCGGATGGCAGTTACGGGGTATACAACCGTGGCGATCACCGATCACGTGGACCTCTCGAATGCGGAGTCGGTTCTCTCGACACTTGAGCTTGTCCGGGAATCTGCCAGCCTCTTTGGGGTGAAGTTACTCTGCGGCGTGGAGATCACCCACGTACCCCCGACCCAGATCGCACCGCTCGCAAAAGCAGCGAAAGCCGCAGGTGCCGATATTGTCGTTGTCCATGGCGAAACACCTGTCGAGCCGGTTGCAGAAGGGACCAACCATGCGGCCTGTACGTGCAGGTATGTCAATGTCCTCGCCCACCCGGGCATGGTTACTCTCAAGGATGCGAAGGCTGCCGCAAAGAATAGTATTGCTCTTGAGATCACATCCCGCGGCGGACACAACCGGACTAATGGTCACGTGGCACACGTTGCGCGGGAGGCCGGATGCCGGATGGTCGTGGACTCCGACGCACACGCCCCCCACGACATCCTTGATGAGCGCGCGAAATTTATCGTTGCCAAAGGGGCCGGACTGACCGATGCGGAGTGCAAACGGGTGCTATCTTTAAATATCGACCAATTCCTGGGTTTCTGAAATTTCTATTTATACTTTCACGCAACGTTTAAATACCCTGCTGTCGCACATATATAGATTACTAAAATATTTCAGCATTATTGTATCCTTGAGGTTGTTCGTGAAAGTTGTTGGTCGAGCGATGAGCACCATTGGCAGCCGGATGCTCATTATCCAGTGCGATGCCGCCCAGCTCCCCGCACTTTATAGTGAGGTTTCCGACCGGCGCATGAAACCAGTTGGCAAAATACTGGATCTCTTCGGGAACATCAAGGCCCCCTATGCCGCTGTTCTCTGCCGGGAGAAATGCACGGTCCAGCCCAATGAAAAACTCTTCACGAAATAACCCCCGCGGATATATCAGCCCGTAATCAGCAGGAAAAATTCTAAAATCTCAAATCAGGTGAATGTGGATGCAGGAAATCGAGAAATTAAAAACCCTCCAGTCAGAGCGTGAAGCGCTCAAGTCCCGTACAAAACAGAAAGAACAGGAGAAAAAAGCCGAGAACCACACCGAGACGGTCTGTCCGGAATGTGGGGGCAGGCAGCTCGTGCACGACTACGAGCGGGCAGAGCTTGTCTGCCAGAGCTGCGGGCTTGTTATTGATGATGACTTTATCGACCGCGGCCCCGAGTGGCGTGCCTTCGACCATGACCAGCGGATGAAGAGGTCACGTGTCGGCGCCCCGATGACCTTTACCATCCACGACAAGGGTCTCTCGACCATGATCGACTGGCGCAACCGGGACTCGTACGGCAGGGCCATCTCCTCCAAGAACCGGGCACAGCTCTACCGTCTCCGCAAGTGGCAGCGCCGGATCCGTGTCAGCAATGCAACCGAGCGTAACCTCGCATTCGCCCTCTCGGAACTGGACCGCATGGCATCCGCACTGGGCCTCCCGAGGAACGTCCGTGAGACCGCAGCTGTCGTGTACCGTGACGCGGTTGACAAGAATCTGATCCGCGGCCGGAGTATCGAAGGTGTTGCGGCAGCCGCACTCTACGCGGCCTGCCGGCAGTGCAGCGTCCCCAGGACGCTCGACGAGATCGCAGAAGTGTCCCGTGTATCCAGGAAAGAGATCGGCAGGACTTACCGGTTCATCTCCCGCGAACTCGGGCTCAAGCTCCTCCCGACGTCCCCGATCGATTACGTGCCGCGCTTCTGCTCGGGCCTCACCCTCAAGGGCGAGGTGCAGAGCCGGGCAGTGGAGATCCTCCGCCAGGCAGGAGAGCGTGAACTGACGAGCGGCCGCGGCCCGACCGGTGTGGCCGCTGCAGCCATCTACATCTCCTCCATCCTTGGCGGCGAGAGGCGTACCCAGCGCGAGGTCGCAGAAGTTGCCGGTGTAACGGAAGTCACCATCCGGAACCGGTACAAGGAACTGGCAGAGAAGCTTGACATCGAGATCATTCTCTGATCATATTTTTTTGTCCCGGATAAGGGAACGCCAAGAACTATATTCCATCGGCACGAAATCTATTATCCCCATCAGCGGGCTCGTAGATCAGGGGTAGATCGCTACGTTCGCAACGTAGAGGCCGCGGGTTCAAATCCCGCCGGGTCCATCTCCGTTTTTAAAAAGAAGTTTTCCGGTCGTTACTTCTTCTGCAGCATCGTTTGTACTTCGCTCTCCAGCGTAGATTTCAGCCGGTCAATCGCTTCGTTGAGGTCGCTCGTTGTCGTTACCATGAACGAGTTGTCGCTCTTGGGATCGTGATAGTTGACGATGTATTCGATCTGCCCTTCCTTTGTCTTCTTCGGTTCGATGATCAGTTTTGCCATGAAAACTCCATCCCGGAGCGAGCGCCCGGAGTAATATTCTTGTATCTCACCC
>JAJRCF010000021.1 GCA_028679075.1 Methanoregula sp.
CCTTCCGGGAAAACGGGCAGAGGGGGGTACCCACCCCTCCCGTACTCAGGGTGGTAGCTACCCCTCCCCTCAGTGGTGGGGGGGTCCCTGGCGCCGGATCCGGCCCGGCAAAAGGGGAGGGGTGGGTACCCCCAACCCCCCATCCCGCCCCGTGCCGGGCAACACGGGATTGTGTCAGGGATCCTTTACAGGAATACCGACGGTAGTGATTTTTGCTTTTCAATGATATCCTTATCAGGCCATAACCGAATTCCTGCAATATGTCTACAAACGACAGAGCAAGCGTAAAGAATGCGAAGACCATGGGAGCCAAGGCGGCTGCCAGTCTCAAATCCACCAGGAGCACCCCTACCCACGTTACCGGCAAATCTCCCCGGATTAAAAAGTAATCTTTTTTGTGGTCTCCGTGGGAATTCCCGGAGACACCTTTTCCTCCAAGACAGATACGGAGGATCCCTGTTCCCCGTTGTTTTCAGAGATGATGTCCCGCCCGCATCGTGTTTTTCCCGGGGGTGGTCGGATCAGGCCCGGTTATTTTTACTTCGGAATCCATTCCGGGAGCACGGGTCGAAAATTGTACATCATCCTTCTGCGATACGCCCGGCAGGATGCGGGGGTTGACCCGGGACTACGCGTCATCAGGTGCTGCTTCATCACTCCAGAAAAGAAAATGCGGCACCCGCCGATCGCTGACAAGAAAAGTGAAGATTATCCCAGCCCGCTGACATACATCTGGGTTGCCGTGTCGAAGCACTTCATTGCTTCGGGGACCCGGCCCAGTTTTACCAGGGTCTCGCCCTTGTCGAAGATCACATCGGCGTCGTCCGGGACGATCTCCAGTGCATGGTCGTAGGCAGCAATCGCCTTCTCGAACTGCCCCTGGCTGTCAAGGATATTCCCGCGTTCCACAAACTTCTGTTCCTGTTTTACATCTTCTGCATTCATGTTGTTTTCCTCCCCTGTCACAACCTGTGACTGATACCTGCTTTTTCGTATCAGATTTTAGTTATTTGCAAACACGGACCGCCGATCATCATTGGTATACAAGTCTGCCATGCAATAGGTCTGTCAGGAGGTATGAGCTCAGGGTACGGCCGGGGGCAGGTCAATTGGGGGATCACACGTTGCTGAAAACCTGACCGTGATGACCTGGTCCCGTCCGTAACCTTCCTCCATTAGCTTGCAGTCCCGGCCACTCACACCAGCCGCGTAATGAGAACAATCCTGCTCAATATGAGAAACTATTTTATCTAAATGAGAAACATATGTTACATTGTGAGATCATGAGAAAGAACACCTACTATGCCTTGCTCGCCGGTGTCATTGCCGTCATGATAATTGCCATAGGATTGGGCATGACAACCGGCAACCCGTTGATCCCGGCGATCATTATCATTGCCGGGATCGGTATCGTCTATATTGGTAAACAGAAGGTTGTTGATGTCATGCAGGACGACCTGTCGGACACCATCTATGGAAAAGCCGCCTCTGGCGCCCTCCTCGTCACCATCGTGATTGCCACCATCATCTTTGCCGGAACCATGACATTCTACTTCAATTCCGGGTATGGCGGCGGGTTCCACACGTTTGCCAACGGGTCGGTCAGCGTCTCGTTCATGCACGATGCAACGATACCGGGCCAGGCGATCTACCATGACACCTACCTGATCGCCGACCCCGCCAATCCTACCGGCACGGATTTCTGGGGACTCGATATGCTCTTCAAGAACGGGCACCAGGCACTGGAGTTCCCGTGTATATTCGGCATCGGCATGGGCTTCACCGTGGTCCTTCTCGCCGGCCTCTATGCGGCATTTTCTTATTATTATACCAGGAAATATGAGGTATAGTCCTGATGAAAAACAAGATCAAGGTGTACCGGGCAATGCGGAACATGACCCAGGAGGAGCTGGCCGAGCAGCTCCGGGTCACCCGCCGGACGATCAACTCCATCGAGGGGGACAAGTACAATCCGTCGATCGAGGTCGCATTCCGTATTGCCCGGTTGTTCAAGGTCCCGGTCGAGGAGATGTTCAGCCTTGATGAGGATGAATAACCCGCTTTTTTCCTGCATGTCTGCACGGTGACCATTCAGGATACGGTCGGTGGAAGGAGCAGGTACGCCCGGATGGCAATCATCCCGGTATGTATCTCACCGGATTTTATGCACCAACATTTTTGCAATTTGCCAAAAAGTTTATACACAATGCACAATATATTGTGCATGTGATATTATGAAAGACACGAGAATCATCTCGGGCGCCCTCCTGGCTGTTGGCATATTTGCCGTCATCGTCTGCGTGGGCATGGTCACCGGATTTACGGCGGCACAGCCGTTCATCTCGGTTGACCTGGTGGGCGATAAGAACATCGGCGACCAGTTCACGGTCACGGGAAACACCAGCCTCCCGGCAGGCAGCGAGATCCTCGTGGATATCCACCCGTCATCCCTTGACCTCAGGACCGGGATGGTCACCGATCCAAAGACCGGCGCCACGATGCGCCTGGATGAGTCCATGGTGGCTACCGGCATGGTGGGCGTAGAGAACGATCCTGACGGCGTTGCTGCCTGGTCGTTCGATGTGCCTTCGAAAAAATTCCTGGCCGGCGAATACACCGTGATCGCATATGTGTATGACAAAAACGCGCCGGTGCCGGGAGAGATCTCCGGCACGACAACATTCACGGTCCACGGGACACAGGCTGCCGCGGGTACGGCACAGTACATCAGGGTTGATCCCGTTCCCGACAAGACAACCGGCGACCTCCTGATCGTCAGCGGTTCAACGAATTTCCCGGTGGGGACGGATCTTATGGTCCAGGCTGCCGGCACCAATGGCGGTTCAAAAGTACGCCAGGGAACCGGGGGAGTAAATGTCTGGTCCGCACCAATCGACACATCCGTCTCCAGGCCGGGGAGTTACCAGATCACCGTGACGAACATGGTAGGGAGTTTTGAGACCGGGGACTACCGGAAAGGTACGGTTAACGGGACTGCTCCCTTCACGCTGAAAGGCGCCTACCTCACCACGGAAACACCGGTCAAGGCAACCATCACCAACAACGATTTCATCCGGATAAACGTGATCGGCAACCGGTCTGCCGGGGAGCAGTTCCTCGTCACCGGGACGACCAGTCTTCCCGTAGGAACGGAAGTCCTCTGGGAGATCACCCCTAATTCCATCTTTACCAACCCGAACCAGTCGGGGGAGTTCACCGGTGCAATGGCAAATTCGCAGGTGACAAAAGGCGAGGGTAACACGAACCGGGTATCCTATGCCATGGACACCTGGACACTCCTGCCGGAGCAGTACAATGTATCGGTATCGACCGTAGTCGGGAACCTCTCCGAGGGCGATTACAGGACGGGCAACCCGACAGGAAACACCCTCTTCACCTTAAAGCAGGGGCTCGCATCTGCGGGTTCGCCACAGTACATCAACATTGATCCGGTTGGTGAGAAAACAACCGGTGATCTCCTGATTATCAGTGGTTCAACGAATTTCCCGGCAGGGACGATCCTGATGATACAGGTTGGCAGCCCGGGGATTGGTTCCGGGAGTGACACTATGGTCCGCGAAGGCACCGGCGGAGTTAACCGGTATTCCATGCCGGCCGATACGGCCCTGCTGAAACCGGGCACGCAGACAATTACGGTCACCAATATGAAAGGCGACCTGGAAAAGGGAGATTACGGCCTCGGGGACGTAAACAGCACGGCCACATTTACCCTGAAAGGCAATTACCTTGGGACCGACACACCCGTGCAGCCAACCATCACCAACGACGATTACATCCGGATAAACGCGATCGGTGACAAAACGGCCATGGACCAGTTCCTCATCTCCGGGACAACCAGCCTTCCCGCCGGAACCGGCCTCATCTGGCAGGTCATGCCGTATACGGGGACCGTCCCGACCGGCCTTGACATGAACGCAAAGGGCATTATGGCAAATAACCCGGTGACGAAAGGGGATGGCACCGCAAACCGGGTATCGCTCGCGGTTGACCTGGGCAACATGGAACCGGGAGAGTACATTGCCATAGTGGGCCCGATGAAAGGAGACCCGGAAAACAGGGATATCGCGATGGGGGACCCGGTCGGATCCGCCCGGTTTACGGTGGTATAGGCAGAGGAGCCCCCGGGAGACACTCTTTTTTTCCGGATCCTTGCCAGGACTAAAATGACCCTGCCACGACAAGAGACCGGGTGATCGTCATCATGCCGTTCTGCCCGTATCCGGGAAAAGATCCGGGGGGTTTCGCCCGTAAAAAAGAGCGCAGGGCACACAACAGTTCAGGAGAGAATATGGTAAAACAGAACCTTCTACACGGCAGCGTCATTGCTGCCCTCTTTATTGCTGCCGTCATTGGCGTCAGTATGGTCAACGGGTCCTCGGTTGAAAAACCGTTCATCTCCGTTGACCCGGTGAGCGATAAGAACAGTGGTGACGCGTTCACCATCACGGGAAACACCAGCCTCCCGGCAGGATCAGAGATCCTCGTGGATATCCACCCGTCATCCCTGGACCTCAAGACCGGGATGGTCACCGATCCAAAGACCGGCACTACAGTGCGTATGGATGATTCCATGGTGGCTACCGGCATGGTGGGCGTAAAGAACGATCCTGACGGCATTGCTGCCTGGTCGTTCGATGTGCCTTCGAAAAAATTCCTGGCCGGCGAATACACCGTGATCGCATATGTGTATGACAAAAACGCGCCGGCGCCGGGAGAGATCTCCGGCACGACAACATTCACGGTCCACGGGAGCCAGGCACCCACGGGCCAGGCGCAGTTCATCCGTGTCGATCCGATCGGCGACAAAAACGTCGGGGACGCATTCACCATCACCGGTACGACAAACCTCCCGGCAGGAAATGAAATCCTGTTCCAGGTCTACGCGGCGTCCTTTGAACCATCAGCAACGAATCCACAGCAAAGCGGGGAATTCTCCGGAGCAACGGGGATCGTAGCGGTAATGCAGGGAACAGGGGATGTGAATACCTGGTCCGCGGACCTCGACCTGGCAACGTTCCCGCCACGGGAATACCTCGTGAATGTATCAGCGTTTACCGGAGATGTGAGCAGGCGCGATTACTCTTCGGGCAACCCCACCGGCAGGCTAAAATTCACCGTCCACCCGGCAGCAGGGAATGCAGGCACATCCCCGCAGTCGGACAAGGCCGTCGCGGGGGGGATCCTCATTGATCCCATCTATGACACCCCGTCAGGAAAACTCCTCGAGGTGACCGGGAAGACCAACCTGTCGGTCGGCACGCCGCTCATCGTCAAGGTGATCCCGGCATCCATGGACAATGAGTCAGTCCGCCTCAATTACCAGAACCCGGAGAATGCAGCGGTAATACACGTTGTAAAAGGCGACGGGGTGAACAACCGATTCTCGGTAGCACTCGATACCAGTCTCCTCCCCCTTTCGGACCATATCATCCTTGTCTCCGACATGGCCGATGAGGCAGCAGGAATACAATCCGAGCCCGCAGGGTGGACCGGTTCAGCGCTGTTCAACATCATCGCAGGGACAGCCGGCACGGGCACGTCGCAGGTTAACCTTTCTGCACCCGGCATCTTCATCAACCCCTTCGGGGACGTTACCGCAGGGGAGTCCGTCACCGTTACCGGCACGACAAACGTGCCTGCCGGGTCGGAGTTCAGGGTCATGGTGATACCGGAGTCCAGTACCGATTACGAGCACCCGGAACTTGCTGCAACAGTATCGGCTGTCAAAGGTTCCTCATCGAACAACCTCTTCTCGGCTACGCTTGCGACAAAGGATCTCCCAAAGGGAAACCATATCCTCATCGTATCTGCCGAAGGCTATGAGGCGACCGGGTCCGTCCTGTTCACCGTGGAATAGATCGTTATGCATGCCATACGAAGACACCCCTCAATTTTTTCCGGGGACCGGGGGAAAAAGAGGAAGACCACGCAACGGTCCGGGAACGGATCGTCAAAGAAATTACTGTTTGCCATGATCCGGGAGCGGTTCCGGCAAGTACTCGCCCCCCTCTGGAAGGAGAGTACAAGGAAGAAGCAGCGAATGGAGAAACCATGAAAACACATCGTACATCAGGTCTCTGGCTTATCTGCCTGACCGTCATTATCGCTTTTGTGATTGTTACCCTTGCCGGTTGTGTGGACTCCGCACAAAGTCAGCAGGGCCAGGTGACACCTGCAGGTAATCCGCAGAATGAAAACCCGGCTCCGGTCGCAACAAAAACAACGGCTGCACCGGCACCGCCGAAAACTGCACAACCGACATCGGCACAAGTCCAGTACAACGGCGTTGTAACCATCGACCCTGTCGGAGACCATAAAACTGGCGATACGTTCACTATCACAGGAATTACCAGTCTCCCTGTCGGAACAAACCTGTTCTGGGATATCGCACCGGATACAGGAATCCCTCCGAAAGGTATCGACATGAACCAGCAGATAGGAATCATGGCAAATAACCAGGTCACAAAGGGTAGTGGCACATCAAACCGGGTCTCGCTGGACGTTGATCTGAAAGACATGCCATCGGGAAAGTATGTTGTTGTTGTGGTCTCCCTGAAAGGCGATCCGATGACCGTGGATCCTTCGACAGGGACGCTTGCAGGGTACACCTATATGACCGTGAAATGAACGGAAATCTGCACCCGGGGAAGATCCCCGACACCTGCTCTCGCAGGAAGAGTAGTATGCGAATGAAAGAACAGGAGATCTCATGAAGACCTATCAGAAAGCACGTCAGGCGCTCATCTGTCTCGCCGTACTCGTCACCATTGCGACCATTGCAATCGCCGGCTGTACAGACACTACACAGGTACAGCCAGGCGAAGTAACGGCTGCAGGCAATCTGCAGAGTGAAAACCCGGCCCCGGTCACAGCAGTCACGAGTAAGGCTGCAACGATCGCAGGGCTATCGAAAACTGCACAACCGGCATCGGCACCGATCTCTTCCACTGGCGTTATAAAAATCGATCCCATCAGTGACAAGTACACCGGGGACAAATTCACCCTCACCGGGACGACCAGCCTCCCCGCAGGTACAAACATCCTCTTCCAGATCATGCCGGATACCGGGACACCCCCGACCGGCCTTGACAAGGATTCAATGATGAGCGTTGGGGGAAATAACCAGGTAACAAAAGGGGATGGCACACTGAACCGGGTATCGCTTGCCATTGACCTGGGCCGGCTGGTACCGGGAAAGTATGTTGCCATTGTCGGGAAGATGAAAGGAGACGAGACAACAGGGATTGTCTTTGAGATCGGGAACGACTATAGTTACACTTACTTCACGCTGAAATAGGCCGGGGAGAAACCATGAAAACAGATCAAAAACACGGCAACGGGCTTGTCTGCCTTGCCGTACTCTTCACAATTGCGACCATAATAATCGCCGGGTGCACGGATTCCACGGAAGACAGGCAGAACACGGTGAGCACAGGGAGCGAGACCCCTGCCAGCGTCATGGCAGTCACAGCAACAACAACAGCACCGTCAACTCCGACACCGGACCCCACTCAGCCGTTCATCACTATCGATCCCATCGGTGAGAAGAAGATCGGGGACCTGCTCATCGTTTCCGGGACAACAAACCTGCCGGAAAATTCTGCAATCTACATGTACCGGACCTACGGTGACTCAGGAGAGGAGAAGATGGTAGCAAACAAACAGGTCCTTGCCGGCACGGGCGGGACCAACCGATGGAGGTTTGTATCCGATACCACCGGGTTTGAACCCGGCTCCTACAAAATCCGGGTTGCTGCCGCGAAAAAGGGTGTGGAGGGATCGGCACAGTTCGACCTGAAAGGCACATACCTTGGCACCGGTACCCCGGTCTTTTATTCCGGGGCGGCAACGGGATCACCGGGCGCACCCACCATCACCGTCAAGCCGGTGGGCGACAAAACGCAGGGAGATGTCTTCCTGATCTCGGGCACCACCACCCTTCCCAAAGGAACACTCCTGATGTACCAGGTGTATCCCGATTATTTTGAGGACCAATCGAAACGATCGGCCACTTCGGCCGCACGGCCCTCAGGCATTGCCGGCGATACCATTGTCATCGGGGGAACGGGGAGCACCAACACGTGGTCCTGTGCACTGGATACGGAAGGGTATGAAAAGACCAATTATATCGTGAACGTCACAACGATCAGCGAGGACAACCTCAGGACCGATGTCTTCGGGTCGGCGCACTTTGCGATCCGGTAAAACAGGATGAACCGTATGAAACCTGCACAATTCGGTATCGTAGCGATAGCCGGAATCGTCGTCACCATCCTTTTTACCGGTTGCGTTGCTGAAGAGGCGCCGGTCACGGATGCACCGGCGGCCACTCCCGGGATAACCTCTGCCATCACCACACGCGCCATGACACCGGTCCCGACAACGCCCGGTTGTGCGTATCCGCCGCTGAACCCGTGGACAGGTGTACCGGAATCGTATATATCCACGTTATCTGAAAAACCGGACACTCTCCTGACCCCGGGCACGCGGTTCAGCCGGGCTGACATCCTCGGCACACCGGCCCTGAACTGGAAATCCTATGATTACACCAGCGAGATGAAGGATATCTCCCCAACAGGGGAGCCGGTAACAAGCGAGTCAGAATCGAGAACGGAGATCACAAAGGAGGACTACAAGGGAAAACCTGCAATCCATAAAAGATCCACATCAGTATTCCGCATCACGGCACCTTCGCCATCGCCGGACCAGACAACGATCGATGACACGTATTACGATGAGATGGATACTGTCCTGCACCAGCACCGGAAAGTAATCGTCAACGGTGAGACCTATGAGGATCGGGACATCCCTGTCGACACCGCAGGCACATCACCTGACTGTTCGGGCGATCTCTGGGAACCGACCTATACCTACACGGGCATCGATCCCGTCACGGTACCGGCCGGGACCTATCCGGATGCCAGGAAATTCCGGGCAAATGTTACGGATCATTCATTCAGCAGGACTGCTACAATTACGCTCTGGTTTGCCCCCGGCATCCCTGTCGAAGTGAAGAAAGTGATCGAGGACAAGGAAAAAGGGTCTTTGTTTACGCTGGAACTGACCGGCTGGGGATAAATCCGAAGAGTCACTACGATATCACAAGTTCATGAGAGAAAACAAGGAGGGAAAAACATGATGCTCACACAATTCAGTATCCTGGCGATGATTGGAATTACGATCATTGTCTTGTGCACGGGTTGTATTACCACAGAGTCACCAGCCCCGGCAACCGTGAGCATCCCTCCTGAAAGCCCATCCTTGGTTCCGGTAATATCCGGTACACAAACCGGCAGTACAACCACTGCAAAAACCGACTCAGGCACGGTCCCCGAATCCCCGTTCATCACTATCGATCCCATCAGCGACAAGAACACGGGCGATCTGATCATCATCTCCGGCACGACAAACCTGCCCTCCGGGGCATCGATATACCTGAAAGAGGTTAATGAAAGCACCGGGGAGTTATCGATGAGAGCGAATCACATCGCCTGCCCGGACACACACGGGGTAAACCGCTGGAGATTCATTATCGATTCCACACCCTGGATGAGGCCGGGAACGCAGCGTTTCCACGTATCGACCCCGAAAGGCGACGTGAACAGTTCGGTACAGTTCAATCTCACAGGTACGTTCCTCGGCCCGGAAAAAATCCTGTATTACAAGAGCGGGTCCAAGTCCGCGACTATCCCGGGTACAGGCTCATATCCGTACATTACGGTAGACTATATCGATGACCACAAAAAAGGAGACATCTTCCGTATTACCGGCACAACGACCCTTATTGAAGGCACCATGCTGCAATGCACCGTGAGGCCGGAATATTATGAGGACCGATCGAAAAGACCGGCGATAATATCAAAGGATGACTGTGACGGGCAATTCATCATTGCGGGAGCGCCTACTGCCGTTGTGAAGGGCACCGGGGATACCAACCGATGGATTTGCCCGGTGGACCTGATAATTTCTCCGGAAAACATCGGTATGATCGTCCATGTTTCAACCACGAATGAGTATTACACCATAAAAGAGATCTTCGGCAATGCAACCTTCAACCTGAGTTGACATACAGAAAACGCGGACATGGAAAATCAAAGATAAATATTTTTCACGTTATGCACAAAAAACATTACATGTGGCCCCTATGAAAAAGAAATATCTGACCTACGCCGGAATTGTTGCTGCCGCACTTCTCGTCATCATGTTCGCAGGCATCCTCCTTTCGGGCTCCTTCTCGGTCTTTTCCTCGGTTACCATCGATCCCATCCCCGACCAAGCCGCAGGAGACCTCGTGGTGATCACGGGGACAACCAACCGTAACGCAGGCACGAGGTTGTCACTGGATATTATCGCTGCCCCGGCCGCTCCCGGGGAGGGGACACGGGTCGGCGGGACCGATGCTTTTATTGTCCGCGGCACGGGGATGTCGAACACCTGGTCGGGTGCACTGGACACATCCGCCATCCCGCCGGGAGAATACCTGGTACATGCCTATGGCATGAATGAGACCATTGAACGGAGCGGTCTCCTCGCAACGTCCCGGTTCACGCTCGCCAATGCCACACCAGACCCGGATAAGATCACGCGCATGGGGGAGATACACAAGATTGACTTTATCCGGATCGATCGCCCCGGCACGATACAGCGTGGAGATAAGCTCCTCATTTCAGGGACCACGAACCTGCCCAACGGTACTGAACTCCTCTATCTCGTCGTCCAGCAGTCCAATACGTCGGTCTTTACGGTGGACCCGAAGACCCGGGAAAAGGACCAGCGGGAAGGGCTCACGCGGTCGGGCCTGGTCACGGCAATTCCGGGAGACGACGGGCTCAACCACTGGTCGTTTGCGGTTGACAGCACCGAGTTTATCCCGGACCGGTACGAGGTGATCGTGACACAGGATACCGTCATGACGGAGGATATCGGGAAGAAAGGCACCTTTGACACAGAATCCCTTACCGTGCTGGACGCGAACGCGGACCGGCTCACGCCACCGGCGCCGGTGAGCGGGCCCTGCCAGGCGATCACGGTTGATGCATTGCCCGACACGCTGGCCAACCAGCGGTATACCATCACGGGAACAACCAGTCTCCAGCCCGGAACGGAACTGCTCTTCCAGGTCATTCCCGCGGCAATTGAGTTTACCATGAGCGGGAACAACATGACAGCGTCCGGAATGGGGGCAATGGGAGATGTGGAAGTGATCAGCGGGACCGGGGATATGAACACCTGGTCCGCGGATCTCGACCTTGTACCGTTCCCGCCGAGTGAATACGTATTTAATGTCAGCAATGACCGGATCGATCCCCGGACGTATGATACGATCTACGGGAACACATACTGCTCAAAAAAATTCAACATTTCTGGGGGATTGTGATGAAAAAGAAATATCTGACATATGCCGGTGTTGTCGCTGCCGCACTACTCGTCATCATGTTCGCAGGCATCCTCCTCTCGGGTCCCTTCTCTGTCTTTTCCACGGTTACTATCGATCCCATCCCGGACCATGCGGTAGGAGACCTCGTAATCATCACGGGGACAACAAACCTCATGGCCGGCACGGTACTGGATCTGGATATCATAGCGGTCTCTCCTGCTCCCAACACAAAATCCCCTCTCGGTACGGTGGATGCGTTTATTGTCCGGGGCGGAGGAATGTCGAATACCTGGTCGGGGGCACTGGACACTTCTGCTCTCCCCCCGGGAGAATACCTTGTGAAAGCGTACTGGGTTAATGAGACCGTGCGAAGCGATCTCCTCGCAACCTCACGGTTCCGCCTGACCGGAACAAAACCCGTCCCGACAGGAACTCCCGGCACGGGAGATCTCCAGCCCCCGCAAATCGGGATCAATCCCCCCGGCACGCTCTGGCGCGGGGAAAAACTCCTTGTTACAGGGACAACAAGCCTGCCGGAAGGTACTGAACTTACCTATCTGATCATCCAGCAGTCCAATGCCTCAGTCTTCACGGTGAACCCGAAAACCGGAGACCGGGAGGTGAGGGAAGGGCTTACACGGTCAGGAGTTGTCAATGTACTGCCGGGAACGGGCGGTGTCAACCGGTGGTCGTTTGCAGTGGACAGCACCGAATTCATTCCCAGTGAGTACTTCATCATCGTCACGCTGGAAAGTATCAAAACCGAGAGGATCGGAATACAACCCCCCTATGACACTGCTCCTCTTATCGTAAAAGAAGCGATCCTGGACAACGCCACATTACCGGTCATGGACACCAGTACCTGCAGACACATTACCATCGATGCATTCCCCACCAGGTGGGCCGATCAGACATTTACCATAACGGGGACCACAGACCTCCCTCCCGGAACGAAATTACTCGTCCGGGTCAATCCCACGGAATATGACCTGACCATGAATCCGGAAGTGAAGCACTTTGCATCGTCTATGTCGGGAGCAGCAGGGACGGTAACCGTTGAGAAAGGGATCGGGGACACCGGCCTCTGGTCCATGACACTGGACAAGGAGAAGATGGATCCTGACCTGCGGAAATATGTCGTGAATATCAGTAATAGTTGGATCGATAACCGGACCTATGAAACCATATCCGGGGACACGTACTGCTTAAAGAGACTTATCCCCACGAGCTGGTCATCATGAAACGCCATACCTGTCTTATCTGCTCCCTCATCGTGGCCTGCGGCGTCACCGCGATGAATTCTCTTGGTATGAGACAGACCAAGAAAAGATTCCTGATCCATGGTACTGCCGGTCCTGCTGAAAAATGGAATAATTCTCCCGTAACGGAGGCTGTATGAAGAAGAAATACCTCACGTATGCAGGGATCATCTCGGCCCTTGTCCTCGCCGGCATGTTCATCGGTATCCTCCTTACCGGGGTCCCCATCCCCTTCATGCCCCCGTCCACGACCATCGATCCCATAACGGACATGAGCGTAGACGAACACAATATACTGCTCCTGACCGGCACGACCACCCTGGCAAAAGACAATACCCTGTACGTCAGGCTCACTGCATCACCCCGGTCCCCGGGGCAGGACGATACTGACAGGACAGTAAAGGTGAACAGTGATGCATGGATCATTCCGGGAGAGGGGGGAAACAACCGCCTGAAAGGCACAATCGATATTTCACCGGTACAGCCCGGGGATTATACGATTTCCCTGGCTACCGTTACGTATACAAAAAATTTCACCATGATTGAAAGCGATCCCATCGCAACGCAGCATTTCACGCTGGGAGATGAGAATGCCGGCCCGGGGAGTGTCCGGAAGAAGACCCGGGTAACAGAACCATTTATCCGGATCAATCCCACCGGTCAGACACGGGCTGACGGGGACCTGAAAATTTCCGGCATCACCAGTCTTGCACCGGGCATCCCGCTTGCGTGGAATATGCAGGCAGTGGCGAACGGATCGGGTAATGATACTCAGGTGTTCCAGGGTACTGCCGTAGTTGTTCGCGGGACAGAGGGAATAAACCGGTGGAATGTTGTGCCCGGCACCGGTGAGATAACACCGGTCCGGTACCAGTTCCGCATCTCTGAAAACACGACCGGAACTACCTCACCTGTCGGAACCCTCTCTGCCCTGTACGAATCCGACAATCCCCCGGTCTCAGCGACACGTCAAAATACGACCGGTCCCGTAAATATTTCCGCGGGGTTCGTCACGATAGATGCACTTCCCACGATGAGGACCGGGGAAGTCTACGTCCTCACCGGAACAACCAGTCTCTCACCGGGGGAGGAGATCATGATGCAGGTCTATCCTGCATCAGGTTTCGATCTCCTGCTCGACAAAAACAAAGGCCAGACGGGGGATTTTTCCGGGGCAGCCGCGATGACAACCGTAGCAGCCGGGAGTGGCGGGGAGAACCTCTGGTCATTCGAACTCCAGACATATCATTTTGAAGCTGACCAGTATATCGTCACGGTGAACAACGATTCATATGACTTTGAGGCGGGTGCGTTTGTTCCCGGCGCTCTGTCGTGCTCGAGAAAATTTACCCTGGGAGGCTGATATTTTATGAAACGAATTACCTATCTTACCTGCACCCTCGTCGTGGCCTCCATGGTGGCCGAGATGGTCGGGTGGTCGATGGCAGCGGGGAACTTCCTTATCCCGGTCATCGCCATCCCGCTGGGGGTCATCGTCATCCTTGCCTGCCGGGCACAGGTTGACATCGTCATCGCAGATGAACGGGAGAACCGGATCCGGGGCAGGGCGGCACTCCGCACCCTCGAAGTCGTTGCTATCGGGGGAGCGATTGCCGCGATCATCCTGTATTCCTATATCGTGAGTATCCCGCTCGCCCCCATCATCACCGGAAAACTGGTCATCGGGGATGACGGCAGGCAGTCCATGACGATTGCCGAGTACCAGCCGGGGAGCGTACCGGGCCCGGACACCCTTGTCCGCTCAACGACCATCAACGACCTGAGTTCGATGAACGAGAGCGAGGCGTTCGCGTACAGTTCCTATGTCCGCGAAGGGTTCAAGGAGAACGAGGACCGCGGCCTTGCAGGAACGACGATCGCGGGTTGCCTTGCGGCCATGCTTGCGATCTTCGGAGCGTTTTATCTTTATTACAACCGAAAGTACTAACCACAGGGCACCATGAAGAACAGGATCAAGGTCCTCCGGGCCGAGCGGGACATGACGCAGGAGCAGCTCGCAGAGCTCGCCGGCGTGACCCGGAACACGATCATCTCCATGGAGAAGAACAAGTACTCCCCCTCCCTGAAGCTCGCATACCGGATCGCCCATATTTTTGGCATCGGTATCGATGACATTTTTACCTATGAAGAGGAGATCGACGGCCCGTCCGGCGATGATGAGTGAGCCGTAAACGATCAGAAAAATTAATCCCGGAATACCACCCGGCCTGCGTCGGGATCTTGGTACTATCCCAAGGGTATAATACAATTTTGTAAATATCACTTCCCATGGCAAACATTGCGTATTTCGAAATCCCTGCTGACAATGTCGACCGTGCAAAGCACTTCTACAAGAACCTCCTTGGCTGGAAGATCGCACCCATCAGGACACCGACCATGGACCTCAAAAGCATGGCCGCGATGGAGTACCAGGAGATCACCCTCGGCGATCCAACGCTCGGCACCATGAACATGGGCGGGATGTACAAGCGGCAGGGTAATGAGGCCATCAGGAACTACGTGATGGTAGAAGACATCGACAAGGTGCTCGCGAAGGTGGAGAAACTCGGCGGGAAGATCGTCATGCCAAAAGAGATGATAAAGGGTGTCGGTCTCGTTGCGATCATCCAGGACACCGAAGGGAACGGCATCGGCATATGGACACCGAAGATGTAAGGCGAACACCAGACGAAGATTAGTCATTAAGAGGGAAAGGATGGATCAGCTGAGGGTTATTCATCTCAAGGGATCATCTGCCCCTTCACATAATTGAACGGGTTTGAATTCCCGCTCTCGCAAGCAGGGAGAACGAGGGGGCGTTATTGGGGAAATCCATGAGAGTGAACACCCGTCTCAGACACCGCTTATCTCTTCCCAGTCAGTATACTGCATGCGACAAGGCCGGCCAGTGCAACAAGAACCGTGAAGCCGGGAGTCTTTACGGTTGATGCAAGCGCAGTGCCGGGTTGCGATGCTGACCGTTCATCGTTCACCGAACGGATGATCCCGGCAACCTGCTCCGTTGCATCCACGATCCGCGGACCTGCCCTGCTGATAACATCGGCGTTCATTGCATACACATGATGGTTCTTCACTGCCGAGAGCGAGGCATACTGCGGGCGCGTCATGAAATCCTCCAGGATCACATCTTTTGTCTCGTTATCCATCCCATCACCCCCGTTGACGATGATGATATCCGGGTTCTTCATCAGGAACTCCTCAAGTGAGACCGTGCCCCACCTTTCAACTCCGGCAAAAGCATTCTTCCCGCCGGCATGTGCGATCACATCGTCCTGTAGCGTATTATTGCCGCTCACGTAGAGCGGGTCGTTCCATACCACGTGGGCAACGGTCGGGCGCTGCGATGCAGGTATGGCAGACGCTACAACTGCCAGACGGGAGGTCAGGTTTACCGCAAGCAGATCGGACTGCGATTCCGTACCGGTCATGCTGCCGACCTTGTGGATATCCCGTACCATGTGATCGATATTTTTGGGCGCGATAACCATAACGGTCAGGCCAATCTCCCGGAGCCGGTCCACGGTCTCCTTCGGTGTTATATCCGAGGCAATGACAAGGTCCGGCCGTACAGCAGCCACTTTCTCGACACTGACCGTCGAATACCCTCCGATGCGGGTGATGCTGGCCGCTTCCGGGGGATAGTTACAGACCGTTGTCACCCCGGCAACACGGTCGAGGAGCGCAAGGGCGCCAAGTAATTCCGTGTTGGAGGGGGCGAGCGATACGATCCGTGCGGGTGTGGCATTGAGGGAGATCTCCGTACCGGCATCGTCGGTTATGGTGACAGCCGATACAGGCAGGGCGCAACAGGCCGGCACAAGGATGGCCACGAGGAGAATCAGGGCGTTCCTTTTCTGGAGATATGATACAGATTTCATGGAGATTCTCCTTTCATGACAGAGGTGAGGTAAGCGATGCTCTGGTCGGCAGCGGCAAGCTCCCGTGTCTCGATGACAAGGGTTGCCTTCCGGGGGATCTGTTCCATGACACGGGCAAAGTCGATCGTGCCGCTACCACAGGAGTTATGGTCGTCATTGGTCCCGCCATTGTCGTGGAGGTGGACATGGCAATAGTCCCCGGTGGCAAGGAACTCGTCAAGATTGTTGTTGAGCCGGGCATGGCCGCAGTCAAGGGTAAATCCCAGGCCGCGGGAGGTCAGTTCCGGCAGGAACTCCGGGGTCCGGAAATGGCAGCATTCCCACCCGCCCATATTCTCGACACAGGCCCGGACACCGTGCTCTTCCTGGAGGCGGACAAGATCGTCCAGCGATCTGAGAAGGGATGCGTAGGAACGGTCCCGGACCTGCTCGTAAGGAGCATATCCCGGGTGGACGACAAGATTGGCTGCACCGATGCGGGCACAGATTTTCATCACATCATCAAGAACGGCGACCGAGGACCGGCGCATGCGCTCGTTCATCGAAGCGATGTTGATCTCACTTGTCGGGGCGTGGACGGAATACGAGCACATGAACCAACTGCACGGGGCCGAGTCCGTGAGGAGATCATGGTACCCGTCCGCCACGATCTCGACGTGTCCTGTACGGGGAGCAAGGATGCCGAGCGCTTCTTCTAACGGGTAGTCCATACAGCAGAATGATGAGAGGTACAGGGAACGTGCGTTCATGGTGCACGCTCCGGATCGCTACCCAGGCAGGATGCCCCATTAAAACAGGAAAGGATCCCGTCAAACGTTCCGGTACATGGGACACCGTCGGTCACGAGCGCGGCATATGCAGCTGCGGCAGAACCTTTGGTAAAGTCATACGAGGCAAAGTCCCTGCCTTCCGGGAGATGGATGATGAGCCGCCCGGGATCGATGTTGCCCAATGCCTCGATGACCGGGTAATTGCCGGACCCTACCGGGTGTGCGGACAAGATGACACGGTCAGCCTGCGAGAGCATTCTTTTGAGTTTTTCCAGCGAATCTGCCGGGATCTGCAAAAAGGGAAGGATCGGGATACAGGGGATCTCCAGCGCCTTTGCCACGGCATAATCGGAGTCCGTGGTGGCAAGGATACCGGCCGAGACGGAAAAACCCCGTCGGTAAAGGAAACGCAGGAGTTCCGCACCGCTCCCCCCTCCCGAGATGACGAGGATCTTCTGTTCATTGCCAGAATGTGTGCCGGGATTACGGGAGTCAAGCGGCATAAGGAACGTCCGCCCGGTGGCAGGGTGGCGGGCCGTAACAACATCTGCACCATAGACTTCGCGAATCTTCTCCGGTGTCAGTACATCCGCCGGGATCCCATCAGCCACGATCCGGCCGCCACGGATCATGAGGAGCCGGTCGCAGTAGAGCGAGGCGAGGTTAAGGTCGTGGAAGACACCGATAATGGTCCTGCCCGAACCGGCAAGAGTCCGCATCAGGGAAAGGACCTCGGCCTGGTGAGAGAGGTCAAGGTGAGAGGTGGGTTCATCCAGCAGGAGCACCTGTGTATCCTGCGCAAGGGCCCGGGCAATAAGCACACGCTGCCACTCGCCTCCGCTCAGCGCCCGGATCGACCGGTCCTTCAAGTGCCAAACACCCGTCTCTTCAAGGGCCTGGTAGCACCGGGCATAATCGTTCTGCGTGAGAGAGGAAAACCTGCTGGTCCGGGCATATCGCGACATCAGGACGACCTGCAGGACCGTGTACGCGAACGGGCGCTCCTCGTCCTGCGGGACAAAGCCGAGTGCCATCCCCAGCTCTGCAGGGGTATAATCCCCAACCGCCCTGCCATCAAGTTCGAGGATCCCGCTGGAGGGAATGGCGCGGCTGAACGCCCGCAGGAGCGTGGTCTTGCCCGAGCCATTCGGCCCGATGATACCGGTGAAGGTGCGCCAGGCAAACGAGCAGCTGACCGATTTCACAATCTCCTCCATGCCATACCCGGCGCAGAGGTCCCCGGCACTGACCGGATCCGGGCTGCTCACGATGCCGACCCCCGCTGGTAGATCAGCCAGATGAAGAACGGGGCCCCGATGAACGCCGTGATGATCCCAACCGGGAGGTCTGAGAAGAACGTGCGGGCAACCGTATCCGAGAGAACGAGGAGGATCCCACCGGCAAGGATACTGGCCGGGATGACTGCGCGGTTGTCCGGGCCGATGAGCATACGGACAACATGCGGTGTGACGAGCCCGATGAAACCAATCGATCCGGCAATGGAGACTGCGCCTGCTACGAGCAGCGTGCTGCCGCCAAGCACGGTCCAGCGGGTATGGGCAGCGTCAATGCCGAGATGGGCCGCGGTCTCCTCCCCAAGAGAAAGGGCGTTGAGGTCCCGGCCCATGAAGAAGAGGAGTAACCCGGCCGGGACGAGGATGCATGCCGAGAGGACAGCATCTGCGGGGGATGCGTTCCAGAACCCACCCATAAGCCAGAAGAGGATCTGGTGGACGTTCTGTCCGGCAACCGCGATCAGGAACGAGACAATGGCAGAGAAAAAGAACGAGACCGCGATACCGGTCAGGAGCAGCGTCTCGACCGGGATCATACCCCTGCGCCCGGCAATCAGCCAGACAATGAGGATGGCAAGAACTGTACCAATCCATGCGAATATAGGAATAAAGAACCCGCCAAAGAAGACAATCGCAAGCGAAGCGCCCAGGGCTCCCCCCTGTGATGTACCGAGGATGTAGGGGTCGGCCATCGGGTTCCTGAAGAGTGCCTGCATCGCAGCGCCGGCAACGGCAAGGCTGGCACCGACAAAGAACGCAGAGAGGACTCTCGGGAGCCGTATGCTGCCAACGATATCGGCAGCACCGGGAGCAGTGGTAACAAAGCCGAACCCTGCCGGGCCGATGAAGGTGCAAAGTATGAGGGTAAGGAAGGCAGCGATGATCAGGCCGATGATGAGAGGTACGGTTCGGGTCAAAAGGGGGATTACTCCATGAAGGTTTTTCGTTCAGCGCATAACGGACCTGGGTCGGCCGGGGGGACGGTATCGTCCGGGGAGGCGAAAGCAGCCGATCGATCGGGACGGTTGCCTGTCGGAAATCCGGCACGGGATGTCACAATTCCGACAGTCTCTCCGTGAACAACCCGGGGCCATACTCATCCCTCCTTTTACCATTCCGTCGTTTGGATCATATGAGGATGGCCCCCTCATTTTTCTGGCCGGTTCCTGACTCATATCTCAAGAATTCTCCAGTCCAGCACAAAGTGCCTGCAGCCATGCGTGTTCCACAAAGTGCAGGATTTGCAGGTACGCTGTTCGCGGGTACACTTTACGCCCGTAGTATCCAGGGGGCACTTATCTTTTCTAGTGCAGTTGTGGCAGCAGGTATAGGCTGAATTTCCAAAGATGTATCCGGTATCCCGGTATAATCCGGAAAAGACCGGTTCCTGTCGTTCACCGGTCATGCCCTTCCTGTTCCGACCATTTGTAGTATTTCACGTTATGCTGCCTTGCCTGCGAGCGACCGCTCCTGCATGATGGCGAAGCGGACGAAGGCATCAGCGTCCTTAAGGGGTTCGGTGGAAAGTGTTACTTCATCCGCGGAGTCCGAGCGGAACATCCGCACGTTGCTGCTTTCCTGCACCGGGCAGAAATACCGCACTTCAAGCGGGTTCTCGTGGCCATGGATCCCCGACTTGCGGGAATAGTTATAGGCAAATGCAACGGCCCACTGGTTCTCCTGCATATCGATATACACGGTTCCGACAAGCTGCTGGTTGTTATGCCGGATCATCACTTCATCCTCGAACTTCTCGATGAGTTTTCTGGTATCTGCCTGCGGTTTGATTCCAATAATTTTTGCCATGTTTTACCTCCTTTACATAATTTCAGATCAGAATTTCATGCGGTACCTGATATGACGGGAAATCTCCCGCGGGTTTCATGGTGATGTATAATCTGGTACTTCGCTCCTCCCTGATTTCACAATGATTCCTCTATTCTTCCTCAGTCTCAAGACCGAATTCACGTGGTTTAAATATGATGATTTAGATCAACTATATTTGCTTTAACTAAAAAAAACTGTTGTTAAGTGAAAATATTACAGTTGTCAATTTGCGGAACGTGATCAATGTTGAACGAAAAAATACCTGAATCCGGTAATGCCGGGCATGAACTAAAATTACTCATAGAGACATCGTCCAGGGAAAAAGCATACCGCAATGATGACTCCATCGTTGTAAAACTCCCTCGGAACAGAAACTGCCTGATCACCTCCTACATCAACGGGGGATATTCAGAAGATCTTGAAGCAGTCTTCAACCACCAACCCCAACCCACCGTTCACTGCAGCTCCAAGGATATGGAAGGCGGCAGCGTCGAGGCATATATAAAAATCCATGCCGGGCGGCTGGGCATCAACCCTGATAAGGTTGCGGGAATGATGACCGCTGCAAAGATGAAGAACGCCGCCATTGCCACGCGCTCGTTCCGCACGCTCGAAGTGACCGCAATCGTCACGGCCGGGATCGAGGTCAACGGCGGCCGGGCTGGAGATCCTGCAACATGGCACGAGGAAAACGGAAAGTCGGTCTATGTCGGCGGCACTATCGTTACTATCATCCTTGTCAACGCCCACCTCCCGGCCCACGCGCTGACCCGGGCGGTCATGACCGCAACCGAAGCCAAGACGGTTGCAATCCAGCAGCTGATGGCCCCGAGCAAATACTCTACCGGTATCGCGACCGGCTCCGGCACTGACCAGATCTGCATCATCTCCAACATGGACAGCCCCGATGTCCTTACCTGGACCGGCAAGCACTCGAAAGTCGGGGAGCTCATTGCGCTGTGCGTCATCGAGGCGACGACCCGGGCGCTCGAACTCCAGACCGGGCTTTCGCCGGATTCCCAGCGCGACATGCTCGTCCGCCTGGAACGCTACGGGATTGATGAGAAGAAATACTGGGAGGTGGCATCCTCACCATCGTTCGATGGCGAGAATAAGCAGGCACTCTTCATTCGCACCCTGCGCGAGTTTGCAAAGAAACCTGCGATTGTCGCCATGACCGCATCCCTCCTCCACATCTGCGATGAGATCGGGTGGGGCCTTGTGCCGGAACTCTCAGGGAAGAGGGCAGCGCTCTCCATGATGAAAGCACTCCCCGGCCTTGCCGGCATATCTCGTGATCCCGACTGGGACTGGGCCCTTGATGAGAAGAAGAGCATCATCGAGAACTGGGTCTGGCTGAGCGCATGGTGCGTGAAGACCACGGGGGGGACACATCATGACCAGCGATAACCCGGTCTATCCGTTCTCTGCCATTGTCGGGCAGGAGGGGATGAAGGATGCCCTCCTCGCCAACATCGTCTTCCCATCTATCGGCGGTGTCCTGATCCGCGGCGAGAAAGGGACTGCCAAGTCAACGACCGTACGAGCGCTGGCCGATCTCCTCCCGGAACGCGATGTGATGAAAGGATGCATCTTCCGGTGCAGCCCGTCCGATACCCGGAATCTCTGCGAGTCCTGCCGGAGCCGGCTCTCCGGGAACGGACAGCCGGAGACCGAGCCGACCCGGATGCGGGTCGTCGAGCTCCCGCTCTGCGCAACCGAAGATCGCGTTGCCGGGACGCTTGACATCGAGCATGCCATCACCAAAGGGCAGAAGAAGTTCGAGCCGGGCGTGCTGGCATCGGCAAACGGCAATATCCTGTATGTTGACGAAGTGAACCTTCTCGACGACCACATCGTCGATCTCCTGCTGGACGCCGCTGCTATGGGCGTCAACTTTGTTGAACGGGAGGGGATCTCGTATTCCCACCCGGCCCGGTTCCTCCTGGTCGGGACGATGAACCCGGAGGAAGGGGACCTGCGACCGCAACTGCTGGACCGGTTCGGTCTGGTTGTCGATGTGGAAGGTGAAAAGGACCCGGCCCGGCGTTCTGAAGTGGTGAAGCGGAGGCTCGAATTCGAGAAGGACCCGGTTGCATTCTGCAAGAAGTCTGAACCTGAACAACAGTCAGTCCGGGACCGGATTATCCGAGCGAAAAAAGCCATCACCGGTATCGAGGCCGATAACCTGCTGATCGACACCGCGATTAAAATTTCCCTCATGCTGGGTGTTGACGGGCACCGGGCCGATCTTACCCTCGTAAAATCCGCCCTGGCATTCGCCGCACTTGACGGTGTTCAAGAAGTGAGAAGAGAGCATGTTATGAAAGCAGCGGGCCTTTCCCTTCCCCACCGGATGCGGCGGAGGCCGTTCGAGGAGAGCCGCGCCGACCTGGGATCGGTAAAAACGCTTATCGCGGAGTGTTACGGCAGCCCATGAATTCCGCGTTCCCGTTCCCGGCCATCACCGGCCAGGACGATGCTAAAAAAGCCCTCCTCTGCGCACTTACGAGTGACGAGATCCGCACGGTTCTTATCATGGGAGACCGGGGTACGGCCAAGTCGACCCTGGCACGATCAATCGGTATGCTTGCCAACGGGAAGCGCGTGATGACCGTGCCGCAGAACATCACGTACGACCGGCTGGTCGGCTCAACAGACATAGAAACTGCCGTCAGCAGCGGGAAGATCTGTTTAACCCCGGGCCTCATGGAACAGGGGAATCGTCAGATCCTCTATGCCGACGACATTAACCTGATGGAGGAAGGCGTTGTCCGGGACCTGCTCAGTACCGCTGAGACCGGCCGCTTCAGTCTCGAACGTGAAGGGATGTCGTGCTCCATCGAAACCCGCTTCCTGCTCGTTGCGACCATGGATCCGCAGGAAGGGGAGCTCACGCCCGGGCAGATGGACCGGTTCGATCTCTCTGTCCGTCTTAACCCCATTGCGGAAGAGGAGATGCGGGCAGAGATCGTAAAACGGAACCTTCAGTTCGAGCGATCACCGGAGGAGTTTTCCCGAAAGTACTGGCCGGCAACCGGAGATTTAAAAAAGAAGCTTGAGGGCGCACGGGACCGCCTTCCGTACGTGAGCATACCAAAAGGACACGCCAATCTGATCTCCTCGCTCTGCCTTGAACTGGGGATCGCCGGACAGCGGGGCGACCTTGCGGTGGCCCGGACGGCAAAAGCCCTTGCGGCTCTGGACGGGCGGGACGAGGTTGTCTTTGACGATATCAGGCTCGCCTCCCTGCTTGCGCTCGAACACCGCAGGCGGGAGATCCCGGACACTCCCCCGCCACCACGGCCACCGCAGGATAGGAAGGACACGGACAAGGACCAGAACAGGGAATCTGAATCTCCGGATCCGGAGAATTCACCTGATCGAAGCCCTCCGCAACAGCAGGACCCGGATGACAGGCCCCAACAAAATCCCCCGTCACCGCCACCTCCGGCAGCCGAACAGGTCTTTGACATCGGGTCAACCTTCGAGGTGATCCGCTATCTTGACGAAAAGTCAAAGAAAGAAACCCGCAAGCAGAAGAGCGGGCGCCGGACCCGGGTCATGAGCGCCGATTTATCCGGTCATTACCGCTCGTTCCGGCTGCCGGATAAGAACCGGAACGATATCGCGGTCGATGCAACGCTCCGGGCGGCCGCACCGTACCAGCGGATGCGGGAACACAACGGCCTTGCCATCTCGGTGAAGAAGCCGGACCTCCGGGAAAAAGTCCGGGAGAAGAAAATTGCCAACACCCTCCTCTTCCTTGTCGATGCCAGCGGCTCGATGGGCGTAAGGCGGCGGATGGTCGCTGTCAAGGGGGCGATCCTCTCCCTCCTCATCGATGCGTACCAGAAGCGGGACCGCGTCGGCCTGATGATCTTCCGCGGCACCGGTGCCCACCTGCTGCTCCCCCCAACACGGAGCCCGGACTTGGCCGCGAGGATGCTCCGGACCATCCCTACCGGGGGTATGACGCCGCTCACCACGGGCATATCTGAGGCCCACGAACTTCTGACGCGGGGGAGGTATGCCGGAGCGGGCGAGAACAAATCGGTGGTGATCCTGACGGATGGCAGGGTGAATGTCCCGGTAAAGGACGGGTCGCCTCCTGCCGAGCTGGCGGATCTCGCACGGAACCTTGCCGGTTGCGGTATCCGGTTCGTTGTCGTGGATACCGAATCCGGTTTCCCCCGGCTGGGCCGGGCCCGGGTATTGGCCGGGAACCTTGAGGCAACCTATTTCCGACTCGAAGATCTCGGCAGCCGCGGACTTGCTGCAGCTGTAGAGAATACCACCTATATCCAGGGATGATGACAATGACACAGGAACCACCGAAGAAATGGATTATGGGTTTCGTGGTGGTGATACTTGTTGCCATCACCGTAGCAGGAATTTTAGTATTTACCCATGGTGCGAATGGCGACAGGCTCAACAGCACGCAATCGGAAAAACCTGCTGATACCCGCGACCTGTTTCCCGACAAGGCATACCCTGAAATTGCACAGGGATACTCTGTGGAATACCACGGGACCTACAAGGTCGTGCAGATCCACGATCCCTGGGGAAGGGCGTCCAAGAACCATACCTACCTCCTTGTCCAGCGCGGCGAAGCAGTTCCTGGCGGGTACCCAGATGCCCGGGTCTTTTCCGTCCCGACAGAGTCCGTCATCACTCTGACGGTACTCCATGCAGCATTCCTTGCCGAACTGAACGAGACTTCAGCAATAACAGGCCATAACGCGATAAACTCTGTCATCAATGAGGCATTCCGCAACCGTGCCGGCCAGGGTAAAATTACCGAGGTCGGAAGCGGGACGCTCTCGATGAACAATATTTTCCAGACTGAGAGGATGATCGAACTGGAACCCGACGTTGTCTTCTGTAATGCCAACGGGAACCCGGAGTATGACAACCAGAACAAACTGGAAGAGGCAGGGCTTTTACCGGCAATAACCGCGGAATCGAGCGAGAACCATCCCCTTGGAAGGGCTGAATGGATCAAGTACTATGCCCTCTTCTTCAACAAGGAGAAAGACGCGAATGAGATCTTTGAGCGGATTGAAGCAAACTACACGCTGATCCAGGAAAAGGCCAGAAATGTCAGTAACCGGCCCACACTCTTCTCCGGCATGGAGTACCAGGGTACTTGGTATGCACCCGGGGGTGCCAGTTATGTGGCTCAGCTGTTCAGGGATGCCGGCGGTGATTACGTTCTTAAAGACGATGCCAGCAGCGGGGACAGCCCGATTGATTTTGAAGTAGTGTACGAGCGGGCGCATGATGCGGAATTCTTCATCAATATCGGGATGGTGGGCGGTGTGGAGGAACTTCTTGCCAGTGATCCGCGGTATATCAAATTCGATGCTGTGAAAAACGGCTCGATGTACCATTTTGACGCCCGTTCAAACGAGTACGGGTCACTTGATTACTGGCAGTCCGGTGTGGTCCACCCGGATGTCGTCCTTGCCGACCTCATAAAAATCCTGCACCCGGACCTGATCCCGGATCATGAACTCTATTATTACCGGCACGTTGGTGCGGGCACGACTGGTGATTCCCTATGAAACTTGATGGTACAGAAAAAGGGGACAGTATGAGACGGTTTGTCCTGGCATTACCGCTGATTGCCGGTATCCTGATCTTCGTCTTCCTGCTCGACCTTATGCTTGGCTCGGTGAACATTCCCCCGGATGCACTCCTGACGATCCTGACCGGAGGGACCGTGAAGGAGACCTGGATGAATATCTTCTGGGACTGGCGCGTGCCAAAAGCCATCACCGCGGTATTGGTTGGAGGAGCGCTCGCGCTCTCCGGACTCCTGATGCAGACATACTTCCGTAACCCCCTTGCCGACCCGTACATCCTCGGCATCAGTTCGGGCGCCAGCCTTGGCGTAGCCATCATTATGATGTCGGCGGGGATCTGCGGTGCAGGAGCCATCTTTGCGAGCATTGGTCTCCTTGGCGACATGAGCATCTCGGTGGCAGCAGTCCTCGGGGCATTCGCCGTCCTGCTCATTATCCTTCTAATTTCAGCAAAGATCCAGAGTAACATCACCATCCTCATTCTCGGCATCATGGTCTCGTACATCAGCGGGGCGCTCGTCACCATTCTTCTCCAGTTCACGGACGAGACCAGCATGCACACGTACTCGCTCTGGACATTCGGCAGTTTCTCCGGCGTGACATGGGGCCAGATCCCGATGATGGCAGTCCCGCTCATTATCGGTTTCATCCTCACCTTCTGCCTGGTCAAGCCGCTCAATGCCCTCCTGCTTGGCGAACAGTATGCCGAGAGCATGGGGATGAACTATAATCGTGTCCGTATCGTCATCATCTCAACGACGGCTCTGCTGGCCGGTGTGGTGACCGCGTTCTGCGGCCCGATCGGGTTCCTCGGGATCGCCATCCCCCACTTCTGCCGGGCTTTTTTTGTCACCGCCGATCACCGTGTCCTTGTCCCGGGTTGTATCCTTGTCGGCGGCATCATCGCTCTCATCACGGATATCATCTCCCACGTCCCCGGGACCGATATCGTGCTGCCGCTCAACGCCATCACAGCCCTGTTCGGCGCACCGGTGGTCATCTGGGTTATCCTGCGGGGAACAAAGTTCGGGCGTGGGGTGACAACATGAGCGATGTGACAATCCTGACAAGCTCCGGCCTCTCTGTCGGATACAGGAACCAGAAAGCGATCGTAAAAGAGGTTGCAAAAGACCTCAACCTCAGCCTGAAACGGGGAGAACTGGTCTGCCTGATAGGGCCGAACGGGAGCGGCAAGTCAACGCTCATCCGGACGCTGACCGGCATCCAGCCCCCGCTCTGCGGCGATATCCTGCTGTGCGACCGGAAGATCGGGGAGTTCAGCCCGGACGAGAAGGCAAAAACCCTGAGCGTTGTCCTGACCTCGCAGGTCCAGGCCGGTTACCTGACGGCCTTCGATATTGTGGCGCTCGGGCGGTTCCCGTACACAAACTGGGCTGGAAAACTGACTGACTCGGATAAAAAGATTGTCATCTCGGCTCTCGCTTCGGTGGGAGCTGGCGAGCTTGAAGGACGGTTTATCCATGAAATGAGCGATGGCGAACGGCAGAAAGTGATGATAGCCCGGGCGCTTGCGCAGGAGCCCGAGCTGATGGTACTCGATGAACCAACCGCGTTCCTCGACCTTCCCCACAAGATCGAGACCATGCGGATCCTCAAAAACGTTGCGCAGAAGACACACAAGTCCATCCTCCTCTCCATCCACGATCTCAACCTCGCGATACGCTGCGCCGACCAGCTCTGGATTATCAACCGGAAGGGGAACATGATCACCGGGACACCGGAAGATCTCGTCCTTTCCGGGATCTTCGGATCCGCGTTCGAGATTGATGGGGTGAATTTCGATCCCATCCGGGGGGAATTTACCATCCCGGTCGAGAAGAAGGGTACGTTTGCACTCTCTGCCCCGGAATCGGTGGAGCGGATCTGGACCCTGTATGCACTGGAACGGATCGGTTTCCTGCCGACGGATGGTGCTGCCGCAGACATCTCCGTGACCGTGCGAAAGGACGGGAAAGGGCCCCGGTGGCATTGCACTCATCCCAACGGCGATCATGAATGCGGGAGCATCCATGAGCTCATCGAGTGCATCTCTGCCCGCCACAAGGGAGGCGATGACCATTAAGATCGCAGTCTACGGGAAAGGCGGGATCGGGAAATCAACCATCTCCGCAAATGTATCAGCTGCGCTCGCGGAAAAAGGACTCCGGGTTCTCCAGATCGGCTGCGACCCGAAACAGGACTCAACACGGCTGCTTCTGGGAGGGAGGATCCCGATAACCGCCCTGCAGTATATCCGGACTTTCCTTCCGGCCGAGCGCCGGGCCGAGGATATAGTGTACCGGGGGTACGGGAACGTTGCCTGTGTCGAGGCCGGCGGGCCGGAACCGGGTGTCGGATGTGCAGGACGGGGGATCATTACCACGTTTGAGCTTCTTGAGGATCTCGGGGGCCGGCCATCGCTGTTCAACATCACCCTGTATGATGTGCTTGGCGATGTGGTCTGCGGGGGATTTGCCGTCCCGATCCGGAATGAGTATGCTGATGCAGTCTATATTGTGACATCCGGGGAATACCTGTCGCTCTATGCTGCAAATAACATCCTGAGAGGAATTAAGAATTTTACCGAGTCGAAGGACAGGGTCGCCGGTATCATCTATAATACCCGCAATATTCCCGAAGAAGATGACCGCGTGACGCGTTTTGCCGAAGCGGTACACCTCCCGATTGTCGTCCAGATTCCCCGGAGTGGCGTGTTTGCCCAGGCAGAGAAAGAAGGAGGCACGTTAATCGAACGGTACCCGGCAACACCGGAAGCCGGAATATTCCGTGTTCTTGCCGGACACATGGAGCGTATCGGGGCTGAAAAAACCGGAATATTGCATCCTGCCCTGCCGTTAAGCGACGAAGACCTCGAACGTATCGTCCTGTTACGGGAAGACAAGCGTCAGGCGACCAGATTCGTTTTTGCGTCAAAAAATACGGATACTGTCCGTAAATGCCTCTCTCCCACCGGGAAGAACAAACGACCGCTCTTCGGATGCGCCTTTGCCGGCGCAGTCTCCGTCACTGCGCTCGTCACCGATGCTGCCACGGTCATGCACTGCCCGCGGAGCTGTGCGCTGATGATCTCCGAGAAACTGCTGGTCACCGGGTATCACGCTGCACTCCGATCCGGCCACTACACCGGGGCCGGCATGGCAGTCCGGCTTGTGACCACGGACATGACCGACTCCGATTTCATTTTCGGGGGCGAGGAGAGACTCACCACAACACTCGAGTCGGTCATTCGGCAGGGATACAGGACGATATTTGTCGTAACCGCATGCCCCCCCGGGCTCATCGGGGACAATATCGTGAAGGTGGGCGAAGCGGTCACAATGAGTCATCCCGGTATCCGCATCATCCCAATTCCGGTTGACGGAAACCTTGTCGGGGACGGCCTCCAGGGCCGTATGGACGCGTACAAGGCTGCCGCCGGCCTGATCGCCCCGGCCACATACCGCACCAGGAAAAAATCGGTGAACATTATTGCAGAAAAATGGGGTTCTGCCCATGCGGAGAGGGAATTTATTGCCATCCGCAATCTTCTGGAACGCCTCGGCATTGCCGTCAACTGCAGGTTCCTCGGGGGCTGCGACACGGCCTCGATTGCCCGGTTCAATGACGCAAGCCTGAACCTTCCGGCAGAGACTGATGAAACCATGGCAGCCATAAGGACCATTCTCACACCGGTCTCCGATGTACCATTCCTCGACCTGCAGCTGCCAACGGGTTTTTCCGAGACAAAGGAATGGCTCATGGCGGTGGCAAAGGTCTTTAGCGAGGAAGAGAAGGCCCGGCAGGTTATTGCCGAAGAGGAGACACGGTACCGTAAACGGATTGACGAACTCCGGCCGGAACTGGAAGGAAAATCCCTGCTCATCTCCACCTATCCCCGGTCCTTTGACTGGATATGCGATCTTGCTGATGAACTCGGGATGGAAATAAAAAAAGCCGGACTCACCTATTCACCCTTTGCGGAGGCGTTCGTGTCCCGGTATGCTGGCAGGTTCCCGGTGGTGAAAGATTATACGGTCGAGATGCGATCCGAGGATATCCGGACGCTTGAACCGGATCTGCTCCTCTTCACCTATCCTGCCCTGAGGTCAACGGACCGGGTGAAGAGCGCACCCATCCCGTACTGTCCGGGCATCGGTTTTGCAGCCGGGACAGAGCATGCGGAGCGGTGGCGGCAGCTTCTCCGGCATCCATTTACGGAAGGCTGGAAATCTGAAGGGGAGGGTTTCCCATGATCCCGGATCCCGACGGCCTGATCGGCACCCTGCTTGCCATCGAGGGGATTGCCGATGCCCGTGCTGTGCTCAACGGCCCAAACGGCTGCCGGGGGTATCCGGCGTATTTCTCGGACCGGCACTATCCCCGGGAGAACTCGCTGGACCGGAGCACGTTTGAGGAGCTCTTCTACTTCGGCCAGCCCCGTATTCCCTGCACCTATCTCGATTGCGACGATTACGTTCTCGGATCGACCGGGAAACTCAAGGAGATCCTCCCGCTCGTGGCTGCCAAAGGCGATGCGTTCCTTGCCATTGTCAATTCTCCGGGGGCTTCTCTCATCGGTGATGATCTCAACCGTTTCCTTGCAGAAGCGCACCTCGACCATATCTGTATGGCCATCGAGAGTGCTGCGTATTCCCGCCCGTTTCCGGAAGGATTCGACGAGGCGATCACGGCGGCTCTCCGATGGCTGAAGCTCAACCGGCTCCCGCGGATGAAGAACCGTGTCAACCTGCTCGGATTTTCGATGATCCAGAAGCACTGGCAGGGGAATATTGCTGAACTCACACACCTTCTTAAGCTGATGGGGCTCACCGTTGTTGCAGTGCCAGGAGCCGGCTCTGGTGTTGCTGAGCTCCGCGAGTCAACCACAGCCTCCTTCAATATCGTGGTCTTTCCAGAGTATGCCGGGAAGACTGCGGAGTTCTACGAGCAGGAGTTCGACATCCCCGCCATCGTCTCATCTGATGGTGTACCAATCGGTTTTTCCGCAACGGAAAATTGGGTTATGGCGGTTGCTGCAGCAACCGGCTGCGATCCAGCACCGGCACTTGCCGAGATCAAAAAACTCCGGACGCGTGCGTACCACCAGATCGCCCGGCACCATCACGAGGCCGGCTACCCGAAAGGGACAACGTTTGCTGTCCGCGGGGACGCATCGTTCGTCTTCCCGCTGACCGTTTGGCTGCACGATTATCTCGGTATGGTCCCGGTATCCGTGGAGTGCATGGCCGGTGCGGATAGGGCAGTAGACGGCCAGCTCAAAGACTTCCTTTTGGCAAACCATTGTTCCGATGCATATCGCGCCATTCCCACAATGGCAAAGCCGGATTTCTTCTTTGGGGATGACCTGACCGGCATCGATCTCGTGTTGTCTGACCGGTGCCGGGAGTGTATCGGGATCTTCAACCGGGTAACCGGAGATCCGGAGTTTATGCCAAAGGCATTCCTTGGCGGGACCGGTGCGTTGTGGATCCTTGAACGCATTTTCTGTGCGGTGAAGCGGTTTCCAGAGTAATCTTTTTTTCTGATACCGCCAGGCAAAAGGCTTCGCGCAAACCGGCCTTACTTATCACAAGCCCGTTTACGCGAGATTTTATCACTATCAAACGAGATAGGACATGCCTGAGGTATTCGTTATGACATGTGGACGACCCGCAAAACTTGCAAAGGCACCGCTCAAGGAGATCAAGGATCTTGAAGAGAAACTCGGCGTGACGCTGGTTGCGTATGAGAAGGTTCCTGCCTACAAGAAGCTCACCGCTGCAGGAGTTGCCAAGCTGAAGGCAGCCGAGAAAGAAAGCGGCGCAATCCTCGTTGCCTACGAGGCCTGAGAGAATCGGCCTGCAACCCGATAGAATGTTCCTTTTTTTTATAACCTGAGGGGAATCTCCCTTTCAGATCCGGTTTTTCCCTCTAAAGCAAATTCCTGTCTTTTGTCCAAAGGAACCAAGACACCACGAGGGTCTTACTGGGTTGTCAGGTCATGGATTACATATTCAAGCGATGTGTTCTCCAGCCGCTTGAGAAAATTCGTGAAATCGTTGTCCACGATAACGATTGCACAGGAGATCCCATGGAGCGCTGCCTCAATGACACCCTCACCGGCGCCAAAGAACAGGTCGGGGTTCCTCCCGATTGATTTCAGCGCAACGGATGCTTCGATCCCTACGGCTGCAGTCATCCTGGTCATGGCAACGATCTCCTTCAGCTTATCTTTATCCACCCTGAGCGAACCGCCGTGTTGGATCCGGGGCACCTTGCAGACATGAATGGTCCCCTCATGGTGTTCGATGATCCCGTTGATGTCAGCGATCCCGACATCCTCATTCTTCCGGGCATCTGCATAGACCGTTGCTGTCGCAGATCTCGGCTTCCTGCCGGCATACAGGTACCCGTCCTTCATGTAAAGCCCGACAACGTCGCCGGCTTTAAGATCCTCGGCAGCAAAAGCGGTCCAGACCGAGATATGCTGGATGATGTCGAGGCGGATATGCCGGATATAGGACTCAAGGGTGGTGGCATGCTCCATCACCCATGCGATACCGGTTTTGGTCACCATGTAATTGCTCCGGCCGCTCATGGATATTAGTCCCTCGTCGACCAGTTCGCGCATGTGGTCGGAGATTGCCTGGGGTGTCACGCCAATCTTCTCAGCTATCTCCAGCTGGCGCACGGCCGGCTGATGTTCGGCGATTTCCACGAGGATCTGGAAGCGCGAGGCCTCCCGCTTGCTCCGCAGGATGGTATTGAGCGGATCCTTATCTCCCTGTATCAAACTGCACCTGTCATGTTCCTTTCAGGATAGTTCGTAGCAACCGTGAGGTTAATACATTTTCGGATTATTGACAGACGAATTAGGTTGATGAAATCCGGAACGGGCCACTGTTTTTCTGAAAAAATATGAAAAGAAAATTTACGATTGTTCCCAAGTCCAAAAGATTACACCGTCGCCTTCCTGAATACGTATCCCGCCAGTACAGCAACAATGGTGGTGAAAACGAGAAGCAGAACGATCGAAACCACTGGTATCGACCCGGCTCCCACATCCCGGATCGCATCGATCGCAAAACTCAGCGGGTTGACATGGGCGATTGCACTGAGCCAGGTCGGCATCGATGAGTAGGGCATCAGGGCGCTTGAGGTGAAGAAGAGCGGCATCGTCACCATTGCCGTGAATGCGGCAAAGGAATCGTGATCGTTAAGGTAGAGTGCAATTGTTGTCGAGAATGCCGAGATGAAGACCCCGAAGAGAAAGAGGATGAGATAGATCAGGCCGTACTGGAGGGGATTTAAGAGCGTTGCACCGATCAGTACCGCGATAAGCAGGATGATCGTTGCCTGGATAAGCCCCCGTATGGAGATGAAGAGGATCTTTGAGACAAGGATACTCTCGCGGGGGACCGGCATGGCAAGGAACTTGTTCAGGAAACCGAGGATTTTGTCAAACATCAGGAGCGACCCGCTGGAGATGCCGGCGGTCAGGATGGTCATGACAAGGATGCCCGGCGTGATGAAGTCGAGGTAATTGCCGGTGAATGTTACGGGGAGGGCAAGACCTACAAAGAGCAGCCAGGCTGCGGGAAGGACAAGCGAAGAGATGACGCCGACGCGGTAGCGGATCCACCGGATGAAATCCCGGTAGATATACGTGGTAACGCCTTTCATGATCAGTGCCTCCGGTGCAGCATCATATGGAATTTGAATTCCTCGAATCCTTTGGGCTCTTCCTGCTTCCCGACCGACTGTAAAAAGACGTCGTCAAGGGAAGGCTCGCGAAGAGACATTGCCTTCACCCGGTTGCCGGACTGTTTCAGGGCATCGGCAAGGAGCGGGAGTGCTTCACGGCCATTCTCGACAGTAAACGAGATTGAGTCATCCGACTGGCCGACAAACATAGATCCGTCAAGCTGGACCGGAGCATAGTCCCCTTCAATCGTGACCGTAATGACATCCTTCATCAGGTGGGCTTTCAGAGTGGAGGGGGTTCCCAATGCTGCAATCTTCCCCCGGCTGATGATCCCGACACGGTCGCAGTACTGGTCTGCCTCGTCCATGTAGTGTGTGGTCATGAAGATCGTCATCCCTTTCCTGGTCATCTTCCTGATATGGGTCCAGATGTTCCTGCGGGCTGCGACGTCGAGCCCGATCGTGGGTTCGTCAAGAAAGATGACCTCCGGTTCATGCACGAGCGCCTCGGCCAGTTCGAGCCGGCGGCGCATCCCCCCGGAATAGGTTTTTGCGAGATCATCTGCCCGGTCGGAAAGCTCCATCACGGCAAGGAGCTCGTCCACCTTGTCCTTCGGGTTCGGTATCCCGTAGAGCCAGGCAAAGATAAGCATGTTTTCCCGGCCGGTCAGGTTGGTGTCGACTGCCATGTCCTGCGGCACATAACTGATGCAGTCACGGACTTTTTCGGGATCCAGACGGGTGTCATGCCCGCAGATACTTGCCGATCCCTTTGTCTGGGCAAGAAGGGTCGTGAGCATCAGCACCGTCGTAGTCTTGCCCGACCCGTTCGGGCCGAGCAGGCCGAAGATCTCCTTGTCAACGGAAAGGTCCAGGCCTTCAACGGCACAGAGGTCCCCGAAATTTTTTGTTAAGCCTTCAGTCAAAATGGCGGTCATGGGGCATCCCCCCCCGGTCGTTTGTTAGGGTGTCTTTTTTTATGTACGATAAATCGTAATCCGGTAGATGATGGATCTGCTCTGTTCTGATCTTCATTACCGGGAATGCATGTTCACTCATGCTGTTCATCTCCCGTCCTTTCGAAATAGTCCTCGGTCTCAAGATAAATTTCCTGTAATTTCTGTATTGTTTCGTCATCGGAATCCCAGAATCCCCGCTCGTTTGCTTCGAGAAGCCGGCCTGCCATGCTGTGGAGAGCATACGGGTTGTTCTCCTCGATCCACTGCCGGTTCTCCTCGTTAAAGAGGAAATGCTCTGCACACGCCTGGTACTCCCAGTCATCAATGGCATCGGAGGTCACGTCCCAGCCAAAGGTGTACTCGATGGTGTTCATGATCTCCTGCACGCCCCGGAACCCGTGGGGTTTCAGGCCCTCGATCCAGCGGGGGTTCAGGATGCGGCTCCGGAAGATGAACCGTATCTCCTCTTCGAGGAGACGCGTCTTGATGTTCTTCGGGTCCGATGCTTCGCCCAGTACCGAGACCGGGTCCTTGTTGCCGTAGACCTTGACACAGGCGTTCATTCCGCCAAGCACCTGGTAGGGATCATCCGTATCAAGAATATCGAACTCACGCGAGACAATGTTCTTGACCGTCGCATCCAGGCGGCCGAACTGTTGGCGGAAGTGTTCCGGTACTTTCTCGCCCCGGAATTTCCTGCCATACGCATAGGCGCCCCATGTTGTGTACACATCGGCAAGGTCTTTCCGGTCCTTCCATGCCGATGCATGAACCACTTCGCCCACACCACAACCATGGTTGCCAGGGGGGTCGCCGAAGATCCTGATAAGTGACTGGTCGCGTGCTTCCTGTTCCGGCATCCCGGCCTTCACTTTCTCTACCATGTCCTGTTTCAGGTGGGCCGCCAGGAAGTTGACATCCTCGGATTCATCGAGCATTGCAATCGTCTCGATGCCCTCGTCAATCATATGGATAAGAGCCGGGAATGTATCGCGGAACAGGCCGCTGATCCGGAGCGTTACATCGATCCGTGGCCTCCCGAGCTCCTTTGCCGGGATCACTTCGAGCCCGGTGACGGCACCACCTCTTTCCGACCAGATCGGCCGAAGGCCCATCAGCCAGAAGAGATATGCGATGTCATCGCCACCTGTGCGAAGGGTATCGGTTGCCCAGACGACGATACCGACATTCTGCGGGTACTCGCCTTTCTCTTTGACATACCGCTCGATCATCTGGTTGGCCATGGTCTTTCCTGCTTTCCAGGAGGCTCGAGTCGGGACGGATGCAGGATCGATAGAGTAGGCATTTTTGCCGGTCGGGAGGAGATGTGCATTACCCCGCGTGGGATCTCCTGACGGGCCGGGAGGAATGTACCCCCCGTCAAGGCCCCGGACCATGTGCGTGATCTCATCGGTGGTCTGGCTGAGTCGGCCGGAGAGATCATCGCAGATGAACGTGGTGCAGGTCTCGAGAGCCCGTGCACTGTTCCCGTACTCCTCCCGGATTACGGCCAGCGTTCTCTCGCGGTCGTACCCGTTCTCCGCCATCACAGCGATCAGGTGCTGGCTCTGCTCATCGATCCGGTCAATGAGCACGCCGTTCACTTCTCCAAGTCGCTCATTGAATACTGACGGGTTATCCATCAGGTCCCGCAATGACAGGCCCTGTGCAGATGCGATGCTTTCCCGGAGCGAGGGCATCTTCCCGTTCTCAAGCCGGGTCAGTGCGTACAACATTTCGGTGAACCGTTCGTTCTCCGGGGGGCTGCCGAAGATGTGGAGCCCGTCCTTGATGATGGCATCCCTGACCTCGCAGATATAATCGTACAATCGCTCGGCACTGGCGACAATTTCCTCTGCACCGACATCGGCAGGAAGGCCGAGGTCGTTTGTGAGGTTCTGGGCAACAACGATCTCCCGGATCTCCCCGGCCAGATCCTCCATCTTCGTTTTTTCCTGGCTCTCCTTTGCCCGGAGGAATTCCTGCAGGATACTGTCCAGCTGTGCCAGGTCGCCGTATCCCTCTGCCCGCATCATGGCAGGGGGGATATGGGCGAGCACCGCAGCCCAGCTCCGCCGCTTGACTTCCACCATCTCCCCCGGATCATTGATAATATACGGTGAGACATGGGGCATGTCCTCGAAGACCAGATCGGGATAACACTCTTCGGACATGGCATTGCCTTTGCCCGGGAGCCATTCCAGCGTTCCGTGGGTCCCCATGTGGACGACAACATGGGCCCCCCAGACATTCTTCATCCACCGGTAATAGGCCACGTAATGGTGAGGCATAACCATATCCGTTGAGTGGATCAAGGACTCGACCTTCTCAAACAGCCCACGGGGGGGCTGGATCCCGATGAAGATGTTGCCTTTCATGATTCCCGGCAGGCAGAGTTCGCCACCGGTCAGGAAGAGCGATCCGGGTGCCTCGCCCCAGTCTTCCGTGATCTTTTTCCGGTTCTTCTCGGGCAGCCGGCTGAACCACTGGCGGTAGAGATCCGCGCTGACCGTGCCGGCCGCACGTTCCTTCATCTGCTCTTCCGAGAGATACCGCGTATCGTTGGTGAGCCCCGCTATCATCTCGTGGATGAGGTCATTGCCGGCCTCCGGGATATCCGTGACTGTATACCCCTCATCTCTGAGCCGCTCCAAAATCCGAATAACGCTCAGGGGCGTGTCGAGTCCCCCGGCATCACCGAGCGCATCAAGATCTCCTGTGTACTGGTAGAGAAGGATCGCCACTTTCCGGTCTTTCACCGGGGTCCTCTTGAGAACCGCCCATCGCAAGGCCATATCGGCAATCCGTTCGGGTCGCCCGGGGATCGGGATAGCCTGGTTCTTCCTGCCTTCGTGTTCGCCAATTGTTGAGTGGGGGATAGTAATGATCTGCGCATCGAACTCCGGCCAGATGACCATAGCCGAGATCTCCATGGATGTAAGACCCTCATTGTCGGCATACCATTTATCATACGACCGGATCATGGCCATGGTCTGGAGGACCGGCACATTGAGATCCGAGAAAAAGTTGTAGACCGGATCGGTCTTGGTGCCATCGTTGGGATCGGAGAGCGAGATCTGGGAGAAACCCATGGTCATAACCAGGACATCGATGACAGCCTTCCCATCACGGAACAGGTTCTTCTCGACAAAACGCCGGATCCCGATGGCGCCGGTGGTCGGGTTCGGGCTGGTCACGAGAAAGAACGGCACGACGTTCATGCCCTTTGCTTCCACAGCAGCAATAAGCGCATCGACAGCCAGGAGATTTTTCCGGTTATACCCGAACTGGTGAAGAAGGATTCCGGCGGTGGGTTTCTCCGGATCGAACCGCTGCAGGTGGGCAGCCAGATCGTGGATATCCGGCAGCGACGGATGGTAGAACCCTTCCGTGGGGGGATAATGCAGCGGCCGCAGTTCCGCGGTGTATCCGCCGATGGTCCGGCACGCCCAGAATACGAGGCACCGGGTATTTTCGATCCCGCCAAGCTCCACGCAGGCATGGACATAATCGTAGTCTTCATCCGGGAACGGGAACATGTTCCGGTAATCCTTCATCTCCTCCGGTGAGCCGCACGAAATAAAGATCGGAATGTTCGCCGCCCGTACGGCAGCGGTGAGCCGGTCGAATTTCTTGAAATACCCGGAACCCCCGTGAATGCTCATGATCAGGAGATCGCATCCCCTGAGGCTGTCCAGCAGTCCGGCGAATTTCTTCTCTTCTGTATCGAGTTCCTCGGACGTTGCTTGTACGATCCCGATCGCCAGACCGGTATCCTGGCATTCCTGTGCAGCCCGGGCAAGCCACGGGTTCTCACCAACGCCGGCACCAATAAACATGATTTTCATTCAGATACCTCCATATCTGCAGGCAGAACCGTGGACCCGGACTGCATCTGTTGCAGCATTACCCAAGACTCATCCCGATCATTCTCTGAAGGAAAAAAGGGCTAATGGGTTCCGGCAGTTCACCTGCCCCGGTTACGGGATGAGTATGTCGCCGCTGCTGATGGACCGGCCTGTCGGATTATGGACCATTGTCCAGTGAAGAACCTGGTGGTTTGCGATATATGTCCTTCCGGGGAATCCATCCGGCCACATCGAAATGTACGTTGATGTACCACTGATGTAACAATTATCTGCATTGACCCGGAATTTGTCACCGGTTGCAATAACGGTGTCCGTTTTACTGGTATTCCCAATCTTCTGGAAATATCCCCCGGTGGTGGCTCCTGTTGGCAGAGCTCTCAGGGTCTTATTGACCACATCTGTTGCCGCAACGGATTGCGATGTTCCCGAGGGAAATGTCATGGTGAAGACGAGATCATTCAGATTAAATGGATCACCGCCGGTGTTTTCGAACTGGAAGCCGTTTGCTACCGTATAATCCGACTTTGAATAATCCGGCAAGCTGTTCGTTGTATCGGAGTCATCGCAACCATTGTAAAAATATGTTGCTTTAAGCGTTGCCTGCGGGGTTTTCTGCTGAGCGCCGGCCAGTCCCCCCGAATATGCGGAAACAACCGCGGCAATGATGATGGTCACTACCAGCATCAGCATGACACCGACAACTGGCGAAACCGCATCACTGGACATTGTTTTCATGTATAGACAACCTCCTTACTGTAGATATACTGGCCACTCGGGTTATGCAGGATCTTGATATCCACAACGCTACCGGTCTTAAGATCCGGGTCGAGAGGCGATGAGGAAGACCAGCTCATCCCCAGCAGAGCTGCCGTCCCAAAGTTTGTTGACGACGAGAGCGTATCGCCGGCTGTCCACGTATAATTCCCGAAATTTTTCTCGGGGACATAATAAATTGAATATTTTTTCATATTCTGATTTGTGGGAAATACCGCAGAGTACTGCCCTGCATAGGTAGGAATAGTGGGATATGGATCGATAGCAGGACTGCTTGCAGTCTGCTGATGCTTATACGTGTACCCGCTTTTATTCGTGAAATACGTGATAATCGTCAGATCCTTTGTCGGTATGCTATCCCCACTGAGGTGGTTGAATATCAGCGTGGTGTAGCTATTCGCCAGGGTGAGTTTTGTATCGATAGACGCAGACGGGGCTTTCTGTGCTCCGGAGCTCAGGGATCCGGAGAATGCACTGACCACTGCCGCAATGATGATCGTCACAACAAGCATCAACATCACACCGACAACCGGAGAGACTGCACTCCTGTTATCATACCTGAAGATTCGTTTCATTTTTCATCTCCAATGCCCGCCATCATGCGATGAGTAAAGATTCCCATCTGGGAACCAGTGACCGCCAGGCCATATCGTAGATGACACGATCAATTTAGGTTGTGTTAAAACTATTTAATTTGATCAGATTTAATTGTTTTAAAACAAATAGACTTTTAGTTAAGAGCGACATATTGAGATGAATCATCCGGTTCCGGATGCAGGCGGATGTGATGGCGTGAAACAGAGGGCGGACAGAAAAAACAGTTGCAGGAAGTGGCAGGGATCTGTTATTCTTCTCATGCTCCTTATCGGCACAGCAGCAGGTCCCGGTTGCGTCAAGCTCATGCAGCAGAATTCACAGGATAATATATCCCGGGGCATTACAACGCCCACACAAACTTCTCTTGAGGACACTTCTGGAACTCCTGCTGGTACCCATTCAATATCCCAGATACCGGACCTCGCTACCGATGCTCTTCCCGAGCTGACCCCCGATCCCTATCCAGCCCAGCACGCCCTGCAGTTCAATACAACGACCGACCCTTCCCGCTATGTCCGTGCCCCTGAATTTAAAAGAACGTATGTCCTTCGGGGAAATTCGACCGGTCTTGTGGTCAACGCAACTTCCCTGAAAGGACCCCTGTGGATCTCTTTCGATGTAAAACCACTGTATGACTGTCTTGAAAACCCGGAATCCTGCCGGGGAGACAAAACAAAATCCGTGAATCGTCCGTATTTCACGATCACCGTGCGAGATAACCGGACACGCGAGATCGTGGCGGAGGATGGATATGCGCGGGAGTACAGCTCACAGAAGGACAACCGAACGATGAAAATCTATGGCGAGGGCCGGTACCACATTACCATGACCGGCGAATCGGTCGATGTCACGCTCTACATCGCCACCGGCAATGCTCCCGCCCCTTCCGCAACACAGGCATCTGCAGCTTCTTCAGCGCAGGAATCCGATATTCCCCCGGAACTGCGTGAGATGCTCTATGGAGGGCTCTGACACTATGACACTCCGCGATCTCACACAGGTGATCTGCGTCACTCTCTCCAATACACTTTCCGGGTTCAGGGCAGATCCCGCGCCAACACCATCATCCTTACAGGCTCCCCGATTGTCCCCGGCAACGAAAGTTCCGGCAACACAATCCACAACCATTTTCAGAAAAGCAATTTCCCGGCTCCAGGCCATTCCCTCACGGCTTGGTAACCGGACTGATACGGGCGATGCCCTGATCCTCGCAATCTTTCTTGTCTCGTTCCTCACCGGATATGCCGCACTCCTTGTCGATCTCCCCATCCCGGTGCTGGGTCTCCTTGGGATTATCTCTGTCGCAACCCTGACTCTTGCCGTCAGTGCGGCATGGCACCGGTTCCACCCAGAGTCCGTTACCAGGAATGAGATCCGGGAGGTAACAAAACCTCCTTTTGCTGCCTGCAATAGCAGAGAGGACAACGAAACTCAGAGTAAGGAACTGGATCTCCCACTTCCGTCCGGGCAGGAGCACGGGCTCTTGGAAGGGTACTGGATCGAAGCACCGTTTGTAGCAGTGCGGATTGTCCGCAGAGGACATGAAGGATTCATCTACACGGTGGACGAACCTTCCATCACCCCCCAGGAACAGACCGTGCTCCTGGAGACCTCCGGCCACCTGCGAAAGGTGATTGTTTATGATGATCCGGATAACCCGCCGGTCGGGAAACTGGATGGAGAGATTGTCAGCCGCATCATCCGGGAATTCCACCCACGGGTGACGCCAGAACGGCTGGAAGTCCTCTCCTATTACCTTCGCCGCGACCTCTCGGGATTCGGTCCGCTCGAAGCTCTCATGCGGGACCCGGCGCTCGAAGATATCAGCTGCAATGGTGAAAACCTGCCGGTCTTTGTCTTCCACCGGACCTATGGCAGCCTGCCAACGAACATTCTTTTCCGAGAAGGGGAGCTCAACCAGTTTGTGCTCAAGCTTGCCCAGAAGGCCAACAAGCAAATCTCCCTGTCCAGTCCAATGGTCGATGCCACACTCCCGGGCGGGTCGCGGGTACAGATCACCTTCAGCAACATCGTCTCCCTCCGGGGGAGTTCATTCACCATCCGGAAATTCCGGGCAGATCCCATGACACCGCTCGATTTGATCCGGTATGGGACGTTCAGCCCTGAGATCCTCGCATTTCTCTGGCTCGCAATCGAACACCGGAGGAGCCTCATCATCGCAGGGGGCACGGCGAGCGGTAAGACCTCAACCATGAACGCTATCTCACTCTTCATCCCGCTCAATGCGAAGATCGTCTCGCTCGAAGACACACATGAGATTCAGCTTCCTCACAAGAACTGGCTGGCAACCATCACCCGGGAGGTCGCCATCTCGGGCGCTCAGGGGGATATCGATCTCTTCTCGCTCCTGAAGGCCTCTATGCGGCAGCGCCCCGAATTTATCATTGTCGGGGAAGTAAGAGGAAAAGAGGCCCAGACGCTCTTCCAGGCTATGAACACCGGGCACGCCACGCTCTCAACCCTCCATGCCGGAAGTGTCCAAGAGGCGATCAACCGCCTCACCCATGAACCAATCAGCGTACCTCCGGTCATGTTCACCGCGCTCGACCTCGTTGTCAGCCAGTCGGTCTTCACGTACGGCAACCAGCGTTTACGGCGCTGCTCTGCTATCAACGAGATCGCCGTGGACAACAATGGCACCATCATTCCCCGCAAGCTGTTCTCGTGGGATATCCGGACCGATACGATCCGCAGGGTTTCCCCTGAATCGCGGGTGCTCGGCGAAATTGCGACATTGCGGGGATGGTCCGAAGACCAGCTGGAAAAGGAACTGAAGAAACGGGAGGAGTTCCTCCGTCTTGCACTGGATGTTCCTCCTCCGAATATCGTTGACCTGGCGAACGCGATGCACAATATCGGTGAATGAGATGACCCGATCCGTATCGTTGGAACTAGCCGGAGCATTCATCGGGCAGATCGAGATGGCCCTGCTGGGTACGCATCTTTCCCGCGATCTCTGCGCTGCGCATATGCCGGTCACCGCAGACCGGTACCTCCGTACGGCAAGGATCAATGTCCTTGTATCGCTGGCACTCGTTGCCGGGCTCTTTGCATTCGTATCACTCACAGGTATTTCCTTCGGGCTGTTCACCCTAGTCCCCCCGGCACTTTTCTGGGCGCTCCTCTTTTGTGGTATGGTGCCGGGACTCTGGCTGTACCTGGTACTGTATCCCGGTATCGTTGCCCGGGGCCGGAAGAGTCGGATCGAACTTGAACTGCCGTACGCTGTTTCGTATATGCAGGCGCTTTCCACCACAATGTCGCCATTCGAAGTCATCCGCCGTATCTATGAGGAGCGGACTATGTTTGGCGAAGTATCCCGTGAGTTCGGCCAGGTGGTCCGTGACGTGGAACTTTTCGGAGACGACCTGATCACTGCTATGCACAACCTTCAGCATACGACACCATCGCCCCTCCTAGCCGATTTCTTCAATGACCTCTGCATCGTCTTCGAGAGTGGCGGGAGTTTCTCTGCTTACCTTGCCACAAAGACCGAATATTTCCACCAGCAGGCGCGACGCGAGCTCGATGTCGTCTTAAAGACCATGGAGATCATGGCCGAGGTCTATGTCTCGGCGTTCGTTGCAGGGCCCATTGCTCTCATTATCATGATCGTGGCACAGGGGATGACCAGTAAAGGGACCATGTCCTGGCTCCTCCCGATGATGTATATCCTCATCCCGGCCGGTGCGATTGTCATGATCTGGATTCTTTCGCTGATGCTCCCCCCGGAGAACCTGGAAGTGAGCAGCAGCAAAGCGGTCGAGTACGGAACAGGGGCCGATGTACCTGTCCAGGGTGGCTTACCGGGCGACCCGGAGTTTTACCGGTACATCGAGGCAAAGAAGCGGAGATTCCGGCTGATCGATAACCTGCGCCATCCCCTGCGCACCTATATCTCCCACTATGCCTACGGGATAACTCTCGGGGCTGCCTGCAGCGGCATTGCGGCAGTCCTGTTCGCATGGGGGGCGCTTGGTGCAGTCTTTCCAAAGAATACGTTCGAGGCCGGTATCTGCCTCATTATCATCGCCTTCATTGCTCCCGTTTCCCTGTCCTATGAATGCAGGAAGTGGTACGTGAACAGCATCGAGAAAAACATTCCGGAATTCCTGCGGGAACTTGCAGACATGAAAGAGATCGGGCTCACGCTGCCGGATGCCATCCAGCGGATCTCATCCGCAAAACTTGGCGTCTTAAGTTCCGAGCTTTCTCATGTAACGCGGGATGTCAGGACCGGATCCTACGTGAATGCGGCACTCATCCGGATGGACCAGCGCATCGGGCTTGTCTCGGTCAAGCGTGCCATCTCGCTGCTGGTCAAGGCCGGGGAGATCACCTCAGATCTCCGCCAGATCATCATCATTGCCATCACGGACTTCGAGCATTACCTGAAGATGAAGCGGGAGCGGGCAAACACGGCAATCGTGTATGTCATGATCATCTATCTCTCGTTTGGCATCTACCTCTTCACCGCGTACCAGCTGAACGGTCCCTTTATGGTGAGCTTCTCGACGTACAATATCAACTTCAACCTGGAGCAGAACGTCACCGACATGTTCCGGATTGCCATCATTCTCGGCACCTTCTCCGGCATCATGGCCGGGCAGTTCAGCTCGAACAGTATTCTTGCCGGCTTCAAGCACAGCATTGTCCTTCTGACAGCCGCAATCGCATTATTTGTCTTCATCGTGTGAGCGTGAACCATGCGGCAGCAGAATTGTAAAAACAATGCAGCAGTATCCGAAGTGGTTGGGGAGATGCTCATGATCGGGATCGTGCTCATCCTCGTGGCGGTCTTCTCTGCTTCGCTTGCCGATTATCTCCCTTCAGAACGGCCCCCTTCGGTTACAATCCGGATGAACAATGATACCGGCGGGAACATCACGCTCTGGCACAAAGGGGGCGACTGGGTGAAGGTGGATTCTCTTAAAATCATCGTCACCAATGCTACGGAGATACCGATATCGTATACCCGGACGGGGGATCTTCTCTTTATACTCGTCCCGGATACCCAGACCTTTGATCTGGAGAGCAATATCACCGTTTCCACAGGACAGCCACTCATCGGTAACGAGAGCGTATCGCTTATCACTGACCGTGCGGTCCTCTTCTCCGGTACCATCGGGAGCGTGAAACCATGAATGATGATGCAGTTGCACCGGTCATCGCTGTCATGCTCATTCTTGCTGCCGTGGCAACCCTTTTTGCCATATTCAACGGGATCTATATTCCGTCGCTCAAGCAGGCATCGGAGACCGAGCATCTCCGGAATGTAGAGTCATCGTTCCAACAGTTCGCATCGGATATTGAGCGGGTCGTAGCAGACAGAAGGGACGGGATGACACTGAATGAACCGGTCCAGATGGGGGGTGGCGATATCTTCCTGAATACACTCAAATCGGGAGGTTCACTCGCGGTTACAAATGAGAAAATGCCAGTATATTACCTGATACTGGATACCGATGGCGGGCTGATTATGCGAAATGGCACGATCGTCAATATCTCGTATGATCCCGTGGGAAATTTCTGGCAGGACCAGGGATACCGCTGGCAGTACGGTTTCCTCAACGTGACCAAGTACCGGAGCCGGCAGGCACCAATCAGTTATTCCACGATGGACGATGTATACAATGATTTCAATGGCACCGGGTCACTTGCAACCTTCGCCGGATCTTTCAGCGATAGTGAGTACACACTCAACCAGACCCTGTTCCAGAATACGACCCCGACCACAAATAATCAGTTTACGTTTTCCCCATGGGGGGGTAACTGTTCCGGTATCGTTCTCTGGGCGGTGAATATATCAGCATCCCCGGATCATGCGTTTACCAGCAGCAACGGGTTCGGAAGACTTGAACTGATGACCAATATCTCCACCGAACACTATTATGGAGTAAACAACATTACGTTGGCATCGGACAGAAGACCCTTTAGCAATGCAACGATCAGGAACTGGAACGAGAGTCTCACAACGATGGTCGGAAGTTGTGGAAATAATGTTGAGTATAATCCAGGTCGGTCAGGCGACGGTTTCAGTACATTCAGTATCCGCCAGCAGGTGAGTCCCATCGATGTCTCGCTCAATATCGTCAATATAGAAATTGGTGTGTCCTGATTCTGTGGATATCCCTGGTTGTACCGACCGGACCTTCCCCCGGATTCCATCCAATCTCTTCAGGGCTTGATCAGGTCGTGGATCACATATACAAGCTTCACTCCATCCAGGCGCTTTATGAGTTCCGTGAACTCCCCGTCCACTACCACGATCGTACTGTCGATCCCGTGGAACGCTGCCTCGATGACTCCTTCCCTGGCACCAAAGAACATGTCCGGTTCCCGGCCGGCGGCTTTCAGCGCAATATAGGCCTCCAGCCCAACCGCACCTACGATGACAGCCTTTGAAACAATCTCCCTGAGCCGGTCCACCTGCACCCTGCGGGAACCGCCGTTCTGGATCCGGGGCACCGTGCAGATCTGGATCTTTCCTTCGTGATGATCGATTATTCCATGAAGGCGGGCGATCCCGACATCCTCATCCTTCTTTGCATCTGCCACAACCGACCCGGTCGCCACCTTTTTCTTTTTCCCCGCGTACAGGAACCCGTCCTGCATGTACATCCCGACCTCATCGCCGGCCTTGAGATCTTCGGCAGCGATGGCGGTCCAGACCGATACGTGCTGGATGAGGTCCTGCCGGATATGCCGGGCATAGGATTCAAGCGATTCAGCATTCGCCAGAATCCATTCAATACCGGAACGGGTCACTTCATAATTGCCCCGGCGGCCCGCCGAGACCATACCCTCTCCGGTGAGATCACGGATATATTCCGAGATGGCCTGCGGTGTCACGCCAAGCTTGTTGGCAATCTCCTGCTGGCGGACAGCCGGTTGGTGTTCGGCAATCTCTACCAGAATCTGGAGGCGTGAGACGTCCCGCTTGTTCCGCAGGATCGATATGAGTGGATCTTTAACAACCGGTGTCAAGCAGCACCTGCCTCAGGCTATTCCATGAAATGAGTGGTAACACAGGATCAATTTTACTTGCTTTAACTAAATAGTATTTGCTTAGTCCGTCTATTAAGAATTAACAGAATTGCAGAAAAAAAGACGGTCCAAGACCGGTTCAGTGCGAATGCACCGGTAATCCGTCGTGGTTATGTTCCGAGATATGGTGATAGCCGGGTCCCGATGCCGTTACGGGATCGACATGAATAGTGGCATCCGAGAGATACCGGAGATGATGAAGGAGTTCGTGCCGGAACTCTTTTGCAATCGCGTGTCCGCTTTCCACGGAAAGCGATGAATCTACGGTGATGTTGATCTCCGCGTGGAGCCGGTGGCCCAGCCACCTGACCTTAACATCGGTAATCTCCTTTACACCTTCAACATGGGCGGCCGTGTGACGGATCTCATCAGTAACCGCCGGATCAACGCCATCAAGAAGACGGGTGAAGATTGTTTTCCCCGAATCCCAGACAATCCAGAAGATCATAACCGTGATGATAAGACCGATGATGGGATCGGCAAGCGGGAATCCGAGATACACCCCGGCTGCACCGATCAGGACCGCGAGGCTCGTCCACCCGTCCGTCCGTGCATGGTACCCATCAGCAACGAGCGCTGCACTACCGATCTCGGTTCCCACCCGGATGCGGAGCTGTGCCACGGCTTCGTTCCCGATAAACCCGACCAGTCCTGCCGCTGCAACCGCCCAGAGAAAGGTCACTTCCTGCGGGTGGAAGAGCCGGTCAATGGAAACGTACCCTGCGACAAGGGCCGAGATGAGGATCATCAGGATAACAAAAACTCCGGCAAGATCCTCGACCCTGCCGTACCCGTAGGTGAACCGTTTCGTTGGTTTCCACCGGGCCAGCATGAATGCGAAGAGAAGCGGGATGGCAGTGAGTGCATCGCCAAAATTGTGGATCGTATCAGCGAGCAGGGCTATGCTGCCGGAATAACAGACAATGATGACCTGGATAAATGCGGTGATGAACAGGCCGACAAACGACCACTTGACCGCCCAGATTCCCCGCTCGGTTGTGAGGATTGAAGGATCGACAATACCGTGCATGTGGCCGTGATGATGGTCGTGATCCTCATACTGATCCTGGGGATCATGGCCGTTATTCCCGTGATCGTGTCCATGATGATCAGCAAAGTCTTCCTTAGGATCGTGTCCATGAGAAGGGTCATGATCATGGTCGTCATCGTCATGATGTTCATGATTTTCAGTATGGGGGATCATTCTTCTTTCATCTCTTCATTCGTACTTCCCGTAATGGGAGGCTGGTTCGCAGTGTTCAGGTTAACCACGCTGATGGTATTGCCGCTCTCCTTGCAGTACGCCTCAACTCGGACAGCAACCCGGCCAACCATACTTCCTGGGGTCAGGATCAGCGAGTCACGTCCCCGCAGCGCCCGCAGGATACACTTGTCGATGACACCATAGGTGAATTCCAGCGCAATCTGCTCCTGAACAGCGCACTGTTTCGCCCGCGTCCCCATCGCCCCGACAACGAGATCCGGGTGGGCATTCACCCATGTTGAGAGCGTGGCGGTATTCCCTTCATCCACATTGCAGACCGTGATCGTGCCGGGCGTCAGGTGGCTGCCGGAACCGTGGAGATGACTCTCTATAATATGGATCATGTCAAGCACGCTCCGGGGCTTCCGCTCGGGAATAACAAACCCGCGTTTCTCCAGTTCCGCCGAGAGTTCGAGCAGGGTCGGGACCGAGAGGTGGGCCATGCGGACATACCTCGTGTTCCCGAACGCAACATCGGGTACATCCTCGCGGATGATCTGGCCGTCAGCGAGGAGGATCGCCCGGTCCGCCCACGGGTAGGCCAGTTCCACATCATGGGTGGAGATGACGATTGTCTTCCCGTCATGGTTCAGTTCGTCGAGCAGTTCCATGAGGTCCTCTGAGCCGGACGGGTCGAGGCCGCTTGTCGGCTCGTCAAAGACCAGCACATCCGGGTCCATCGCGAGCACTCCCGCAATTGCAACCCGTTTCTTCTCCCCTCCCGAGAGCTGGTGGGGCGGGCGGCGTTCGAAGCCGACCAGGCCGACCTGCCGGAGGGCGGTTGATACCGCTTCCTTTACCCCGGCTTCATCATAACCGAGATTGGTCGGCCCAAAAGCTACATCCTGGTACACGGTCGGGGCAATGATCTGGCGATCCGCGTTCTGGAGCACGAACCCGACTCTCCTCCGGAGCTGGCGGAGCGATGCGGTATCGTACCGGATCGGCTCGTTGTCAAAGAGCATCGTCCCCGAGTCCGGGCGGATCATCCCGTTGAACATCTGGAGGAGCGTGGACTTGCCGGCGCCGTTTGGGCCCACGAGCGCGATCTTCTCGCCCCGCCGGAAATGGAAGCTGATACCACCGATGGCCTCCCGGCCCCGGGGGTACCGGTACCGGACATCCCGTGCTTCAAGAATAATGTGGCTCATGATGTATTCCTATAACAGCGTCATGCCCTGCGATGCGACAACGGCAACCGATGCCACTATGATAAATGTGACAAGGGCAGCAAGCGGCCGTAATTCAACCGGGCGGTTCTCGCCAAGGAGCGCAAACTTCCCGTCATAACAGCGGGCGTCCATGGCCCGGACCAGATCGTCCCCCGCATCCCAGCTGGTGATGAAGGCAGCCCCGCACATCATCGCAAAGGTATGGATCGACTCCCGCCAGCCCGAGTACCCGAGGCGCATCACCTGTGCACGGTAGATCTGCTGCACCTGGTCCAGGAGGAAGAAGATCGTCCGGTAAATGATCATTGCAAGGTCGATGACAAAGTCCGGGACACGGGCGTTCCGCATCACGACAAAGAGGTCGGTCATGGGCGTGGTCAGGGCGATGAAGAGAAGGGCGGACATGCTTCCGATCACCCGGCAGAGAATGAAGAATCCCGTGTTGATGCTCTCGCGGGAAACCGAGAGCGAGAGGAACGGGAGCGGGTCCCAGCTCCAGAAAACATGCTCCCCACCCGAGATCAGCACGATAACGATTGCGCTCATCAGGGCGAACCACAGGGGAACGAGGAAAAGTTCCGCGTAGGTCCGCAGCTCCACGCGGGCGAGGAGGAGGACCGTGGCAGAGAGGACGAGTGCGATGAAGAGGGGACTCGCGTACCCGGTCGAGAGGAGGCAGAGGACGATGGCAGAGAGGCCGGCGGCGAGCTTGATGTAAGTATTGACCTCGCGCAGGCCATTCTTCTGTGCCACGTCCTCCAGCAGTTCCTCAAACATAGGTTACTGGTTCACCTTTGTCTCGGTTAGACTTTTCTTCTGGCCCAGCCAGAACCCGAACACACCGCCCACGAAGATGCCGCCAAGCGCTGCCTGGAGGGCAAAGAGGCAGGACTCAATCTCACCGCTGGGTGGTTCATACTGCGGAATGAGCGGGGTAAAACTGTCTACAGACTTCCCGGACAGCTCGGCGATCAGGTTGGATCCCACGTTATCGGAACCGGCAAACTCGGCCCCTTCCATGGTCGAACTGGTATAAAGGAAAAGACCACAGAATACAAGGACTGCAACTACGGCAAGGATCTCCAGCAGGTAATTCTTTACCATTATGCCTCACCCCGCGCCTTGTTGATCTGCGCTTCTGAGAAGACCTTCATCCGTATGAGGATGTCGGGTTTGAGGGCAACGATGTACTTGAAGACGAGGGCAAGCACGATACCTTCAACGATTGCGAGAGGCACCTGCGTAACGGCAAAGATTGCCATGAACATGACAAAGGACGTGCCAAAACCGCCGACTTCTGCGGGATAGGCAAGCGCCAGTTCCAGCGATGTAGTAAAGTACGTGAACATGTCAGCGAGAGCGGTTGCAAGGAAGACCGTCAGGAAGATGTTGACCGAGGTGTCCTTCAGCAACCGGTAGATTGCGTACCCGACAAGGGGACCGACAATCCCCATTGAAACGATATTCGCCCCGAGTACGGAGAGGCCGCCGTGGGCGAGGAAGAGGCTCTGGAACAGGAGCACGATTGCACAGACAACCGATGTGATCCATGGTCCGAAACAGATGGCGGAGAGGCCGGTTCCGGTCGGGTGGGAGCAGCTCCCGGTGACCGAAGGGAGTTTCAGGGACGAGAGGATAAAAATGAACCCGCCGGTCACTCCCAGCAGGGGCAGGGCCTCGCGGTCTTTCTCCATTACTTTCTTCAGCTGCCATACACCAAATGCCAGGCAGGGGAGGGCGATGAGCCACCAGACAATGCACCACTGCCAGGGTAAGAATCCTTCCATAATATGCATAATAATACGGATCAACTTTACTTGCCTTAAGTAAATAAAAGTTGCGCAATGAGTTCGCATCAGGTAAGCAGAACCCCCCGGTTCATGAGAAAATATATGCAATTCCGGAATTCCCCGTGCAGTCGTGCAGAATCATCACATTATATTTCATCACGTGCTAACCTGATCAGCATGCAGCGTAAATCGGCCGGCAAGGGAAAGACCCTGCCGGCACATTCCCCGGGAGCGTTCTTTTCCACCCACCCGTCCCGGGCCGATACGTTTACCGAGTCCGTCATCCGTGAGATGACCCGGCTCGCGCTGAACCATAACGCGATCAACCTTGCACAGGGCTTCCCTGACTTCCCGTGTCCCATGGAACTGAAGGCCGCAGCATGCGAGGCGGTCAAAGACGACATCAACCAGTACGCAATCACATGGGGCGCAAAGGACCTCCGCGAGGCACTGGCAAAGCGGGTGAAGAAGTTCAATGGTATGGACTTCAATCCCGAGACGGAGATCACCGTCACCTGCGGGTCGACCGAGGCGATGATGGCCTCAATGCTCGCGATCATCCAGCCGGGCGATGAGGTGGTGGTGCCCGAGCCTTTCTATGAAAATTACGGCCCTGATGCGCAAATCTCCGGGGCCGCCCCCCGGTTTGTCCCGCTCGCGGACGATTTTTCCATCGATGAGGAGGCGTGGAAGGCCGCATTCACGAAGAAGACCCGGGCGATCATCATCAACACACCCAACAACCCGACCGGGAAGGTGTTTACAAAAAAGGAACTCTCGTTTATCGCGGATCTCTGTATTGATCACAACACCGTAGCAATCACCGACGAGATCTACGAACACATTGTATATGACGGGCACAAACACATCTCCATCGGCTCGCTCCCGGGCATGGAAGACCGGACGATCACCATCGGCAGCTTCTCCAAGACCTACAGCGTCACCGGGTGGCGGGTCGGATATGCCCTCGCGGATACTGCACTGACTGACCGCATCCGGAAGATCCACGATTTCCTCACGGTTGGCGCTCCCGCCCCTCTCCAGCGGGCATGCGTTGCAGCGCTTGAGTTGCCGGAATCGTATTACAAGGGACTCGCAGTCGAGTACGACCGCAAGCGGCAGATCCTCTATAAGGGCTTAAAGAAGGTCGGGTTCGCCTGCGATCTCCCGGAGGGTGCGTATTACATCTTCACGGACATCAGTTCGTTTGGTATGAGCGACACGGCATTCGCCCGCCACCTCGTGGAGACGGCCGGTGTTGCAGCAGTCCCGGGCAGCTCGTTCTATCATACCGGTGGCGAGACAAAGCTCCGGTTCACGTTCTCCAAGAAGGACGAGACGCTCATCGAGGCGTGCAGGCGGCTAGAGACTATAGACGGTTCACGTGCCTGAAGGTCGGCCCTTGCCTCCCTTCAGGTTGTCGAGGTCTGCGACCTCTCCAATCTCCAAGAAGGACGAGACGCTCATCGAGGCGTGCAGAAGGTTAGAGTCACTTGGTTAATCACCCGGCAGATCGCCCTGCAATAATACCAAGTAATACTTTCTCCGGTTTTTTTCAAAACGTTAAAAAACAATCAGCAATCATACACTCATCACTGATAGTACATGCCCATGGACGACGACCTTTCCCGGATCGGCATCTCGCTGCCGAAAAACCTGCTCGACCGGTTCGATGAAATCCTGAACTACCGGGGGTATTCCTCCCGGTCGGAAGGTATACGGGACGCGATCCGCACCTACATCACCTACTACAAGTGGATGTCCGATGTCAAGGGCGAGCGCGAAGGCGTCATTACGATGGTGTACGACCACGACCAGCGCAACCTCTTGACAAACATCACCGACATCGAGCACGAGTACCACGCACTCATCAAGGCTTCGCTCCACTCGCATGTAACTGACGAGCGGTGCCTTGAGGTGATCCTGGTCCATGGCGACGGGTCGCAGCTCAAGGCGCTCGCCGAGCGGCTCATGTCCCAGAAAGGAGTGGAGTCCGTGAAACTGACCACAATCCAGATCGGGGAATAAACCCCGCCATTTTTCCTGATCTTCCCGGAACAGGTTTTTTTATCCCGGCATTCCCGCATCGTAATGGTGCGGGCCCGGGTGCACAGCAGTGATCAACGAACGGTCGAAGATCTCGTCTTCGCTGATCGGCCGGGATATATACCCGAGCGCCTGCAGGGTCCGGACAAACTTCATCGTCGAGTCAACATACTCGCGGGGGAGTGCAGCGCAGTATTTCGGTGATATGCGGTACGTCTCCAGGACAAAATCAGGGTCCACCATGCCGGTCGTACCTGCCACCACACGGGCTGCGTCAAGGGGGGTGTTTCGGATCATCTCACAGGCCGCCTCGTGGGCATACAGGAACCGGACAAGGAGGTCGCGTTTATCCAGCATCTCCTTCATAACGATAATGCCATAACTCGGGTTGAACGGCCAGAGCCGGTCCGGGGGCACGACAAGCCGGCCATTACCATACCGGAGGGCGGTTGCAGCAAGGGCCGGTGTTCCGGCAGCGGCCGCGATCTCCCCGTAACGGAGCGCATCAGGAAGGTAGTCAGCCCACGGGTAGTTCTTCACGGTCACATCACGGATCCCGTGCTCCCGGAGGAGTTCGCTTACGATCACGTCGTGGATGGAACCTTTCGGGGGAGTGCCGATCGAATTTCCCGCAAACTGAAAGAGAAATTTCTCCATGGTCCCGCACTCGTCAAGTGTCCGTATATCCGGGCCGGCGACCATCACCGTCCCTTCAACATGGCCTCCTGCAATACAGGCAAGGGAGAGCCCACGGTCGATCCCGATGATCACCGGGGGGAGCCCGATATACCCGAGATCAATCTTCCCGGCCTGCATCGTGTTGATGATGTCCGGTCCCGAGGGAAAGAGCGTCCACGTCGCATCAATGCCCTGGTCCTCGAGAAGAGACGTCCCCCGGAGGAGGAATGCGGTGTGGTACATTGTCGAGAGGTGGCCGATCCTAAGGGGAGCGGGGCGGGACATGCTTCACCCGATCCGCTTTGCTACGGCAGTGATTGCCTCGCTCATTACCGAGAGATCGGGGCGGAGCATGACAACCGGCACATCCACGATCTTCTCAACGATGGATGCAAGGATCGGGGCACAGATGATACCGGAAGCGCGGTCTTTCTCTGCCCGGGCCGCGGCCACGATACACTCCTCAAGGGAATTGGCCGAGTACCCCCGTATACCGAATGTCTTTCCGTTGGACTCGATCTCACGGGTCTCGATCGATTCGAGGAGGAATTTCGCTGCAATCACCGCGATGAACTGCCGGTGCTCCGGTTCCAGGACCGAGACGATCTTTTTGATCGTGGAGAGGCGCGGGTCCCGTTCACCTGTCGTGACCTTGTACAGGGTGGAGACGGGAATGCCGGTGAGGTCAGCAAGGTCCTTCACGCTTATGTTCTTCCGCTCCAGCTCTTCGTTCAGTGCGGAGGTGAAGTCGGTCTCAAATATCCTCTTTGACAACATATTAACCATTAAGTGGCATTTAGGAGATTATAATTATTACTATAAGGTTAATTTTTCTGGGAAATTGGAAAACTATTTGAATATTGGTGCGATCATTCTGAGTATGCGCAGCGAACAGTTCATGAGCCTCACAATACTTCCCGGCACCAACCGGTGTGATGAACGGGAAGGATTCGACCGGATCACCCTCTGCCCGGGGGATACCCTTTCCATCGTCGGATCGACCGGTTCCGGCAAATCGGCCTTCATCAATGATATCGAGGTGCTTGCACAGGGAGACACCGTCACCGGCCGCTCCATCCTGATTAACGGTATCTCTCCTTTAGATGAGATGGTCCGCGACCCGTCGAAAAAACCCATCGCGCTCATCACCCAGAATACCCGGGTTATCGCCGACCTCACGGTCTGCCGGTTCCTCGCCCTCCATATCCGGGCCCGCGACACCGATGCGCTCGAACTTGTAAAACAGACTGTTGCGCTTGCAAACGAATTCACCGGGGAGAAGATCGATGAAGCTATGCGCATGACTGCGCTCTCGGGCGGGCAGACCCGGTCCCTGCTTATTGCTGACGCCATCCTGATCGGGCAGACCCCCATCCTCCTCCTCGACGAGGTGGAGAACGCCGGGATATTCAAGGAGAAGGTCATCCGCTGCCTCAAGCACTACAACAAGGCGGTCATATTCGTCACCCACGACCCGCTCCTTGCCATGATCACTGACCGGCGGATCATCATGAAGAACGGTGCTGTGACCGGTGTCCTCGAACCGGGTGCTGCCGAACGGGAGATGGTCTCGCACATCTCAGGGATTGACGCATTCCTTGGGGAACTCCGCGAAAAGATACGGGCCGGCGACCTGATTGAAACCGATCCCCTGCCCGGGAAAAAACAGGTCGTCACCGCATGAAACTCATCATCGTTGCCGGGCCTCCCAGTGCCGGGAAGACTGCGGTGATCCGGCAGATCATCCGCGAATTCCAGAAAACTGAAGCCCCGGCCTTCCTCAAGATCGATGTGGTCAGGGCATTTGAGGACGAGGAACTCAGTACGGAGTTCGGTATTCCTGCCCGCAAGGTATATTCGGGCGACCTCTGCCCGGACCACATGGGCATCATGATCATGCGGGACGCGATCCGGTGGGCTGACGGGCTCGGTGCCAGAATCCTCATTATCGAGAGTGCCGGCCTCTGCCTCCGGTGCACCCCCTACACCACCCAGTCGTTCGGTATCGCCGTCCTCTCCGCGGTCTCCGGGAGCAACACGCCCCTCAAGATGGCCCCGATGATTGCTCTCGCGGATGCAGCGGTCGTCACCAAGACAGACCTCATCTCGCAGGCGGAGAAGGAGGTGTTCCGGGAGTGCATCCGCATGGTCACACCGGATATTGATATCATCGAGACCAACGCGATCCAGGGAACCGGGATGCGATACCTGATGCAGGCAATTGCAAAACACCCGGACATCGCCAATGCTGATGCGATCACCCTCCGTGGGACCCCGCCGCTGGGGGTCTGCACCATCTGCATCGGCAAGAAAGAGATCGGGTGGCAGCACCATTTCGGCGTCATCCGCCCGCTCGATGAGGCGGACAACATCTACCGGGGCGACTGAACATGGCGTGGGTCCCCCCGGGCAAGGACTGTGGCGCCTGCGGATCGGCGAGCTGCGGGCAGTTCGAAACACTGGTCGCTACCGGTGAAAAGGCATTTGCAGACTGCCCGTTCTACACTGCCGGAGAAGTGAGTACTGCAGGAACCGCAGCATACTCCGGTAGTGACGCGCTGGGAAACCAGTACGATTTTGTCCTTACCGCTTTCCCGGGTGAACCATCCGCCCGCAAGTTCGTGGTACCGTTCCGGGCAGACCTGGTGGAACGCTGGGATATCCGTCCCGGGGAGATCGTCACCGGACGGCCGGCGGGACCCGGCTGCCCGGTTTACCATGCGCTGCGGGTGCTCTCCGCCAATCCGGTAACGGGAGTCCTTGAGTGCCACACGGTCGGACCGCTCGAGGCACGTAAGGAGAAGGGGAAGGTGCACGATGTCCAGGCCTATCACGTCCATGCGTTCGAGGGTATTGCCCGGACGATCACGAGGCCGCCGGTACTGGGAGCACGCCAGCGGTTCCTGCCGGGATACTGTATGCTGGACCTGTCGCACACAGCAGTCGTGAACATGGTGCTGAAAAAAAAGGGGGGCCTCCATGTCAGGCTCGAGGACATCAGGATACAGTGAGGGGGCCACATGATACCCAAGTACCGGATCCGTTGTGTTGGCGGGGGCGAGGCCGTGGAGGATATTTCTCTTCTTTCCTGTCCGCATGGCCACGACTCCCTGCTCAGGACAGAGTACTGCACCAGGAAACTGCACCTTGCCCCCCACACGGGGATCTACCGGTACCTTACATGGCTGCCGGTCAATACCCCGCTCCTCCCTTCCGGAGGGCCTGTCACATTCACCAGCAATGAACTCTCCCGGGAACTCGGGCTTTCAAACCTCACGCTCTCCTTCTCCGGGTATTTCCCGGAAATCGGGGCAGGACTGACCACGGGTTCCTTCAAGGAGCTGGAGGCATCCCCCACAATGCAGCGGTTGCAGGAACTGGGGAATGCCATTCCCGTGATTGCATCGGCCGGTAATACCGGCAGGGCATTTGCGGAACTCTCGGCCCGGTGCAGGAGGCCGGTCGTCATCGTCATCCCGGAAAAGGCGGTCCACCGGCTCTGGACAACGGAACCAGCCCCGGAAGTATTCCTTGTCACCGTGCGGGGGGACTATTCGGATGCGATCGCGGTCAGCAACAAGCTCGCCGCCGTTCCCGGATGTGTCCCGGAAGGGGGAGCCAGGAACATTGCACGACGGGACGGCATGGGCACGGTGATGCTCGACGCCGCAGTCACAAACGGCCGGATCCCCGACCACTATTTCCAGGCGGTGGGGAGCGGTACCGGGGCGATCGCCGCATGGGAAGCAGCGATGCGGCTCATCGGGGACGGGGGATACGGGAACCGGCTCCCCCGGCTCCACCTTGCCCAGAACCTGCCTTTTACTCCCATGGTATCGGCATGGGAGGCGGGACGGAGGGAGATCCTGCCTGCGGACGATATGCCCGATGCAACAGAAAATATCGGGAAGGTCATGTCCGATGTCCTGACAAACCGGAACCCGCCATATGGCATCCGGGGGGGGCTCTTCGATGCGTTGCAGGAAACAAACGGGAGGATGTACGGTGTTCCGAATCCGGCAGGGGCAGATGCGATGAGACTGGCAGAGGAAACCGTAGGAATCGACCTGGACCCTGCTGCAGCGGTTGCAACGGCTTCCCTTGTGCAGGCGGTAGAAAAAGATTTTATCGGCCCTGATGATCATATTCTCCTGAACCTTACCGGAGGGGGATATGAGCGGATCCGTGAGGATTTTGTCCTCCACCAGGTCCCGCCGGTCACAACAGTAACAACCGATGAGCCGGCGGAACAGATAACAGGAATACTCAGGGAATGGATCGCACACCATGGATGAAGAGCAGATTATTGAGGAACTGAAAGCACAGGGAATCGACCTCGTCAGCGCCATCCCCTGCGATAAGGCAAAAGGACTCTTCTTCCGGTTGCCGGAAGAGTTCCGGTACATCGGCCTTACCCGGGAAGAGGACGGGGTGGGCATCTCGGCGGGGGCATATCTTGCCGGTGCCAGGCCGCTTGTCGCACTCCAGAGTTCCGGACTCGGGAACATGCTCAACGCGATCCTCTCGCTCACGAGCACGTTCGGACTCCCGCTCCCGATCCTTGCCAGCTGGCGTGGCGGGGATAACGAAGTGATCCCGGCACAGGTCCCGTTCAACCGTCCGCTTCCCGCGATCCTGTCAGCAGCAGGGATCCCGCACACCATCCTTACAGGCCGCAGTTCGTCGCACCGGATTGGCGATGCCATTGCGGTAACGTACCGGGCCAACACACCCCATGTCATCCTTGTCCCTTCCGGCCTTATCGAAGAGAGCGGATGTATACCGACATCACCCGAGCCCGGCATCACCCCATGCCACCCGGTAACGATTGCGTATACGCGGGAGTGGAAGAGACCGGTAATGACACGGTTCGATGCGATACAGGCCATCGCAGCTAAAACAACGGACGAAGTGCTGGTCTCCAACATAGGCGTCCCGTCAAAAGAACTGTATGCAGCAAAGGACCGGCCGGAGAATTTCTACATGCTGGGGAGTTACACACAGGCATCCGCCATTGGCCTTGGGATCGCCACCGTGCGCCCGGACAAACGGGTGATCGTCCTCGACGGGGACGGCAGCCTACTCGGTTCGTCAATCCTCCCGGTGATCGCCGCTGCTGCTCCGGAGAACCTGACGGTCATTGCTCTTGATAACGGCGTCTTCGGCAGCACGGGCAACCAGCCCCGGCCGGGGTGTGATACCGCAGACCTCCGGCTGCTCGCAATGGGAGCGGGTTTCGAACACACGTGGACCGTGCATGATCCGGGGGAACTGGATTCCGCACTTGCCGCATCGGCACGAAGCGGGCCTGCATTCATCCATGCCCGGATCAAGCCGGGCAACAGTGATGTAAAGAACATCCCGCTTGGACCATTGGAGATACGGGACCGGTTTATGGCGGTGCTGAAAGGCGATTCCGTGTAAAAACCTTGAGAGAAACGAGAAGTTTTTAAAAAAATGATTGGGGGATGCCGGTCTCAGTACCGCATCCGGTTGCCCGGGGTTCGCGTACCCGGAGAACGCATGGAATGCCGCATCATGCAGCAACCACCTCCTTATTGGGCGGGTTAAGACCGTAGAGGCTCTGGCGGGCGTCAATGAAATAGTGGCGCTCGATGAGTATGTTCTCATCCTTGAGCCGGTTCAGTGCATAACGGACGGTCCGGGAAGGCAGTGAGGTCTCGCGGATGAGATCCTTTTGCGTCAGCTGTCCACCGGTCTCAAGCACTTTGTACACGAGCTTTGCCGATGGCGGCAGGTGCCCGATCCTTCGTGTGTTGTTATTCTCATTAGTGTTTACAACAAAAACGATCCCTCATAGTGGATCACCATTACCAGATTAGACTTCACAATTGTTAAGTTTTGTGATCCGAGAGGCGTCTCAACGCCTCGAGGACGAGAAGAAATGCGCAAGCATTTCTTCGAATTCCGAGTGACGATGCGGTATGAATTCGAATACAGGTTTCGAGTTCTTTAAATACGTATTAGCAAAAAACCAGGCAAATTTTGTCGGAATTCAACGATTGAAGTATCCACAGGCCCAATACTCCCCGTTCACATCCGTGAACAAGAAATACCGTATGAAACCACGACAACGCAACCTCGTCTCCTTCACCGCAATTATCGGCCTGATCACGCTGATCCTGGCCGTTTCAGTCCTTGCCGAGAAGGCTCACGAGAACCATCTGCCCGAACGAAACGGGCGGGGGACACACGAAGCGCTCATAGCGTACGGTCTCCCTGTCGGGATCCTCATCCTGCTTTCAGCCGTTTCCGGGTTCGGGAGACCGCTGCACCGCCACGGAGATATATCCGGCTCAACATCACCGGGTGCCGGATCACGCTGTTCCTCAAAGGATACAGGTTTTGCCATGGAATGGCCGATGCGGATGCCACTCCGGTTCATGCCGGTTAATTGAATCCAACGATTCAGTACGTCAGAGTACGTACCATTCTCATTGACAGATAGGTGAACATATGTCACGCATTCGGAAATCTTCTCCAGGTTTTGCGGGAGATCTTCCGGATGCAGGACTTTTCTCGCGCCAGTCTGTCTAAAATATTACCTTGAGTAATATGAATTGCGCGCTGAATATCCTCAATGGTTATACAAATCTGACCCGAAAATGTTGATCACCGTCGTAAATATTGTTTCAGAACAATCCTGCCTGTGTGCGAACCATTAAATATTCACAATTGTTATTTTGTAATGCAAGTTCACAATCGTGAATCCGAAAGGTGCGCAGCACCTTGAGGTGGAGAAGAAATGCGGAGCATTTCTTCGAGTTCCGAGAGGTTCGAAGAACCTCGAGGCTTTCAGTATAAAATGCCAGTGTGGCGGAGTGGTTACGCGGCTGATTGCAGATCAGCTACATCCCGGTTCAATTCCGGGCGC
>JAJRCF010000022.1 GCA_028679075.1 Methanoregula sp.
CCGTTTTCAGTCAGGAAACGGTGGTATTCATCAACGGAATCCACGAGAAACGTTGCTGCGGTCGACCGGAACGGCTGGAGTGCCTCTTCCGGACCGGCGATGATCAGCACATCCCCGACCGATCCGATCTCAAGCCCGATTGCGGGCATTGAAAACCTCATACCGGCCTTTGTGCCGGTCAGCTGTTCGTAAAATGAAATTGTTTTTTCAGGGTCGCTGGTACAGACGCGGGTCAGGGTCCTGAGGATCTTCATGATAAAGAATAGGGAAGTGATCCTGATTAATCCCTGCAGGATCACTTCTGGCCAGGTGCGGTCCGGTTCACCGGCGATAGCTGAGCGCAGACCCGGTCGGGCAGTTGTCCGTGCACCTGCCGCAGAGATAGCACTCCCGTTTTGGATCGTCCGCGCCGGCTGCATGTACCGGGCAGGCCTTCTCGCATTTTTTACAGCTGATACAGGACTCGCTGCGCCGCAGCCGGAAGAGGCTGACTCCTCCCAGCAGGGAGAAGAGGACGCCAAAGGGACAGAGGATCCGGCAGACCGGGCGGTACAGGAATATTGAGAGCAGGACCAACCCGGCTGCCACGATGAGTATAACGGAGAGGCTGAGTGAGAAGAGCTCGAACAGCCCGGTATATGCCATAAGATCCACGAGATATACCGCGGCAATGATGGTGGCGATAAAGACCCCGAGCCGGATCATCTCAAGGACCGTTGTCCTGCGGATATCGATCTTCTTCACCGGTACCTCATAGGCAAGCTCCTGCAGCGATCCGACCGGGCAGAGGTGGCCGCAGAAGGTCCTGCCAATGATGAACGTGATGGCGATAATGGCACAGAGGATGATGATCGCGGGTGTGACCAATGACGCGGCGGTGATGCTGTTGACGATGCCGATAAATTCCAATGGCATGACCGGTGCAAGGAAGACAAAACCGGCCAGCGTGCTCTCTGCCGCAAGTGCAAGGATAATGCGCCGGGTTATCACGCCCGCGTACCAGAGGTATGCCGTGAGCAGCGTGCCGGCTGCAACGTAGATGAGGGCAAAGACCATGCCGGAGGTCTCGCTCCCGGTCAGGACGCATGCGGCCATCAGCGATATTCCCAGTGCAATGAGGGCAGAGAGGGCAAACGCCGGCATGGTCTTTTCGATCCTGATCCCCGCAATCCCCCTCCTGATGCAGAAGAACAAGAGGGTACTGAGAAGTGCGAAGAGGATCGCTCCCAACATAAAGTGTAAAGTACTGATCGAGTCAAAAAGGCCGGTACTGCCCGAGTTCTGTACAGCCGTACTGACCGTATCCGGTGAAGGTGCCGGTGCTGTTGTTGATGTGGTTGCAGGTTGTGTAACGAATTGCTGGCTTTGGCCGGGAGCTCCGGTAGAGGAGGTGCCCGACCCCGAAGTATAGTCGCAGAGGGAGTTCCCGTCTGCATCAGTGAAGAGGAAACACCTGCCGGGGGAGGGACAGCCGGATTTGCCCTTGGGGCAGATTGCGGCACAGGCCGGGTAGGCCAGTCCTGCCGAGAGCAGGAGGGTGGCAAACCCGCGCCGGAGTTTTTGAGTGAACTGCATAATGCTGACCTTTTTCTTATTCCCTCCCGATTATCGGAAGTCCTTAAAAGAATACGTGCATGGCATGACGGCAATACTGGTACTGTGCGGTGATGATTTGCACCGCGGGCATCGTATCAATTAATATAATACATCCCGTTTTCCTGCCCGGCGTACCGCAGGACGGTTAACCATACTCCGGTTTTTCTGTATGGCAGTTTCCGTCGTGCTGTCTTGTGTCCCTCACGGGAACTGTTATCGGATCGCAGTCGTAATATTATGGAACTGTTATGCCCGCCCCCCAGTATCTCCCCATTGCTCCCGAGCTTTTTGCCCATGCCTGCGATACGGTCAACAAACGCGTATCGCAACTCCCGTTCCTCCGGAGCGGCGTGAATGTAACGGGTGAACTGGTCGGGGTCACGATGGAGTGCCTGAACGCCGAGGTGACCCGGACGCTTGCGGTCACCACTCCCCGGGATGTGCCCGAGGGTGTTGCCCGGGGGCTCGACCTCTGCCTTGAAGAACGCCTGGGTGTTCCCGGAAAGACCGTTGTCCCGGTTATTACGGAAGTGCTCTGCAGCGCCGGCATCACCGACATGACAGAGATGATCGACCGGCAGATGCACCGGCCCCGGAAAGCGATCCGGCTGCTCCCGCCATGGACCTGGCATATCGCATCAACCCTGGCCCCCTCGGTCAGGCTCGGGGGGGCGGATACTGCATCGCTCTCATGGCTGGACATGTGCCCCGTATGCCGGACCGGCATCCTGGAACGGGTTGTCGGAAAACAGCTCTTCGGCATCCCTCACACGGAATTCTATATGGCCTGCACCCACTGCGGGGCAAAATTCATACCGGTCGGCCCGGCCTTCCGGCTCGTGTCCATTGCCACGATCCGCGACCCGCTCTGGAAGAAACATCTCGACAAGACCTATTCACCGGAGATATGGGCCGGCATTGCGCAGGGCACTGGCGCAAACCGCCCTCCGGAACGGCGCCCGGCCGGGAAGAAACCTGGCGTGCCGGTACAGAAGACACCCCTGGCACTGCCCGCAGCATCGGTCATACTATCCCCGCTGAAGGACGGGTCGCTTGCCGTCCCGCTCCCGGGGAAGATCCTGTACTTCCGGCCGATCGGCCTGAAGTATACCGGCGGTCTCCGGGAGGATGCGTTTGCCCGCGTACAGAAACCCCTTGCCGACCTGCTCAAAGAGCCGGCCTTCGAGCACCTGAAGGACCCGGTCAATGCAAAATATTCACGGTATCTCCCCCTGCAGACCGGCGTCTTCCTCTCCCAGCTCAAGGAGCGGTTCGACCCGTTCTACCGCGAGTTCCTCAATCCCTTCGGGGACGAAAAATACGGGTCGTTCAGGGCAGATAATTCCGGGGAAACGGAAAAGAAGGGCGTCCTGATCGTGGTCGTGAACCGGGGGCTGTACTATACAGCAGAATCTCCCGGCCCTGTCGGTGCTGCCATAAACAACCGGTTCGGGAGGGTCGGGGCTGACGACTGTCTCCTCACGGGTGATCCGGCCCGGTGCAGGATCAATGCCCTCCTCTGCAACAACCGGAAAGAGGCCGGGCTGTATTTCCATGCCGCGGATCGCGATGATGAGCGGGAGTCGCTCCTGCATGCGGTTGAACACCTCATGCATCCCGGAGAACCATGAAAAAAAGACGGGTACCGGGTCGAATGCATAAAGAGAGAATTTTTCTTATCCAATGAGAACATTATAGTTATCCAGTCCGGATACCGTGAAACGGAGCTCACCGATGAAGTGCCCACACTGCGGGATGAATATACGCGATGAAATAACCGAATGCGGTTACTGCGGCGGCAAGATCAGCCGGCGCCCTGCAAAAGCGGCAGCTGGCGCGGGCAAGTTCACCGTTGACAAAAACGTGCAGAAAGCGGCACAGCATACAAAGACATCGGATGATCCCGATTCGGAGGATGAAGAGGAAGGCGGGCTCTCGAAGATCCTCCAGCCCGGGGAGCAGGTGCTGATCGGCTCGCTCAACGTAACGGTAAAGAAATTCTTTTTCCACGCATACCTGACCAACCAGCGTATCTTCCTCATCGATACGCAGGAGAAGAAGCTCAAGGTCACCGCAAAAGATGTTGCGCGGGATACGATCGCAGGGAGCATTGTGGAATTCTCGGAGAATTCCGATCCCGTGCTTGTCCTGTCCATCAAATCGGGAGAAGAGGATACCAAGACCATGAAGCTGGTCTTTGTCCAGAGCGGCACCGACCGGTCCAGTGAGATCGATGAATGGCTCTCCCTTCTCCACGATGAGGATGAGCCCATTAAAAAGGCCCCGAAGAGACCGGCTCCGGCATCCCGGAAACCCGCAGAGCCCGAGGAGCCCGAAGAAGATGAGGAGGTCGGAGAGGCTGAAGAAGAGGCAGAGGAACCGGTTGCTGCCCGGCCCCCGGAGAGACCCCGCCAGAGGCAGGAACTGCGTCCTGCAAAGAAATCGTTAAAGGACCATGAGCGGCAGCCCCCGGTAAAACGCCTGCTTTCACTCTACAACGTGCAGGAAGAAGAACCGGAACCGGAGCCCGAACCGGAACCGGTGGCGGTCCCGCCACGGAAGATGCATATCCGCCAGGTCGTGGCATCATCCTATGAACGGGAGATCCCCCCGGCAGAGAAACCCGAAGTACCCCCGGTACGAAAGCCGGAAGTCCAATCGGCGATGAAAGGTGCGATGAAGGGCGCCATACGACAGGCCGGGCCGCAGTCGCAGCAACCGATGAGAAGACCGGTTGTCGAATCCCCGCCCCGCTATGTTCCCGAAGAACCGGAACGCGAGCCGGAATCTGCCAGGCCGCGTCGCCCGATCGTCCAGGAAAACATCGAGGAAAAACCGATTGCGGAAGAGGTGGCGGGTTCACCCCAGTTCTGCCACAACTGTGGGAAGAAACTGCCGCATTCTGCCAACTTCTGCCCCGGGTGCGGGACGAAACTGAACCAGAGCCGGACCCTTCCGCATTCCCGCACGGCCCCGTCCGCCGCCAGCCGGAAAGCAACGCGGACGGACCCGCCGGGACACGAGCATAAGGCGGCTGTACCGGATGATATGGACGACGATGATGTTGAAGATGTCAAGCCCGTCCCGACACGCCCGCCGGTCAAGAAGGCACCAAAAGGCAGCGAGATGACCATCCTGCATAAGTTCCTGAGACGATAACCGTCTCTCATTTCCCCTCGTTTTTTACCTCTTGGTACACGTGTTTTCTATGTTCCGGATTCCCTGTCCGGTTTTACCTTTGTCACATTACCTCGTCAGGCATATCCCGGCTTTTTTTCATGGGAACGACTGAAAAACGTGCGAAAAAGCGTACGAAAAATTACTATAAGTAATAATCAGTGCACCAATTATTGCATAATTGGAAATTGTTATATGAACTCCAGTCCCTTTTATTATTACGAAGTGTCACGAGGAAACCAATGAAGAGAAATATTCAGATTGAAGCACTGGACCAGATACCTTTGGAGAAACAGCGGATCGAACTTGCCGAGCGCAAATGCCTCGGTCACCCTGACAGCCTTGCCGACGGGATTGCAGAGTCGATCAGCCAGGCCCTCTGCAAGACCTATCTCGAAGAATTCGGGGTCGTCCTGCACCACAACACCGATCAGGGCGAAGTCGTTGCCGGCGAATCCGCACCCAAGTTCGGCGGCGGCCGGATGATCCGCCCGATCTATGTCCTCCTGGATGGAAGGGCCACCAAAGAATGGAACGGCGTCAAGATTCCCGCCGATGCCGTTGCAGTTGAAGCAGCCCACAAATACATCCACAAGATCCTCCCCGAACTCGACCTCAGCCGCGAGCTCATGATCGACTGCCGGCTCGGGACCGGCTCCACCGACCTCCGGGATGTCTTCAAGCCCAACCAGGGCAAGGCACCCCGGTCCAACGACACCTCCTTCGGTGTCGGGCATGCTCCGTTCTCCGATGTGGAGAACATTATCCGGAACAGCTCCAACTATATCGATACCAAGCTCCGGAAGAAATATCCCGCCATCGGTCAGGACATCAAGATCATGGGCCTCCGCGACGGCAATACCATCCCCCTCACGATTGCCTGTGCGATCGTTGACCGGTACTGCAAGGATATCCGGGAATACTCGGAATACATGAGCATCCTCAACGAGGAGATCACCGCGATTGCAAAGAAGAGCACCAAGAGGAAAGTCGTTGTCCATGTCAACACTGCCGATGACATCAAGAAGAAGAGCGTTTTCTTAACGGTTACGGGTACCTCTGCCGAGATGGGCGACGATGGCTCGGTGGGCCGGGGCAACCGGTGCAACGGGCTCATCACCCCGAACCGCCCGATGTCCATGGAAGCAACGAGCGGCAAGAACCCGATCAACCATATCGGCAAGATCTACAACCTCCTCTCCACCCAGATGGCACAGGAATGTGTCAGGAAGGTTGACGGCATCGAGGAGATGTACGTCCGGCTGCTCTCGCAGATCGGTCAGCCGATTGACCAGCCACTCGTTGCAAGCATCCAGGTACTTCCCCGGTGTGGTGTGAAGCTCAAGGACATCAATGCGGATATCCAGGAAATTGTGGATGACCAGCTGGCTAATGTCACCCACATCACCGAAAAGGTAATCGAAGGCAAACTCAAGACCTTCTGATCTGAACATGGCAAAACCGGTAAAACCTCCCCAAAAAAACCGTGACACCCCCCTTTTTTCCGATATCGTACGTCTTGCGATCCCCAACAAGGGACGGATCGCGGCCCCCATCATGGACCTGGTCGAGAAGAGCGGGCTCCATCTTGCGGAGACCAGTGAACGGCGCCTGATCACAAAGACCCTCGACCCCCATGTCGAGATTCTGTTTGCCCGGCCGGTGGATATCCCGGAGTACGTAGCAACAGGCGCAGCGGACCTCGGTATTACCGGCCACGACATGGTCGTCGAACGCGAAACCGATGTTGAGGAGCTTCTCGACCTCCAGCTCGGGAAAGCGAAACTGGTGCTTGCCGTTCACGAGGACTCCGGCATCACGTCAGTAAAGCAGCTTGCCGGGAAGAAGGTCGCCACCGAGTTCCCGGTGATCACCCGCTCGTTCTTCGCACGGCATAACGTGAAGGTCAATGTCGCGGTGGTCGGCGGGGCATGCGAGGCGACACCGCAACTCGGGATCGCCGATGCGATCATCGATCTCTCCAGTTCGGGGACCACCCTGAAGACCAACCGTCTCCGCGTGATCGAAGACGTGATGATGACCTCCACCCAGCTGATTGCAAACCGGGATTCGCTGAAGGCGAAGAAGGACAAGATCGAGGAGATCCACTTGGCCCTTGAGAGCGTTATCCGGGCCCGGGGCCAGTGCTACTTAATGATGAACGTGAAGCGTTCGTCCCTTGCAACGGTGAAACGTGTCCTGCCCGGGCTCTCGGGCCCGACGGTGATGGACGTGGCATCGAGCGAAGACCTCGTCGCGGTGCATGCGGTCGTGAATGAGGAGCGGGTCTATGCCCTGATCAATGCGCTCCGGCGTGCCGGGGCAAAGGACATCCTCGTGATGGCCATCCAGCGTATGATCCGCTAGGTCATCCCATGAAAATTTTTCCCGCTGTTGATATCCTCAGGGGCCGGTGCGTCCAGCTGGTGCAGGGGAAACGGGAGAGCGCGACCGCATATGGTGATCCTCTTTCGTGTGCAACCCGCTGGCTTGACGAAGGTGCCAAGGCCCTCCATGTGATCAATCTCGACGGAGCGTTTGGGAGGTCCTCGCAGAATGCAGGACTCATCGCTGAGGTGATCAAAGAGACCGGCGTCGAGATAGAACTCGGCGGGGGCATCCGTTCAATCGACGATGCCCGTCACTGGCTTGAGACCGGTGTGGATCGCGTTATCATCTCGACCCTTGCAACGCAGGAACCGGACTTCATCCGGCAACTGGCCGGGGAGTACGGGAGTGAGCGGGTGATGCCCGGTGTCGATGCCAAAGGAGGGCAGATCGCGGTCCACGGCTGGCAGGAGACCGCCGGGGATTATATCGGCTGGGCATAGAGGTTCGAGGAGCTGGGTGCCGGTTCGCTCCTGTATACGAATGTCGATGTCGAGGGCCTGCAGCAGGGCGTCCGGTTCGGTCCGGTGAAACAGCTGATCGATGCGGTCGATATTCCCGTAGTCGTTGCCGGTGGCGTGTCGGCCCGTTCTGATATAGCCGGCCTGCGGGAAACCGGGGCCTGGGGCGCCGTGCTCGGTTCGGCCCTGTACAGCGGGAAGATCAAACTGAAAGATGCACTGGAGGAATGTGAGTGAGAGTTGTGGAAGTCAAGCGGGAGACAAAGGAAACGAAGATCGTGATTAAGCTCAACCCTGATGGTGTCGGGAACGTGAAGGTCAACAGCGGCGTGCCGTTTTTTGACCACATGCTCACGGCCATGGCAAAGCACGGCGGTTTTGATATGACGTGCACCGCAAAAGGGGACCTGAACGTGGACTGCCACCATACGATCGAGGACATCGGTATTGTCCTGGGTGACGCGATAAAGCAGGCAATCGGCGACGGCCGGGGCATCCGCCGCTTCTCCCATGCGATCATCCCCATGGATGAATCCATCTCGCAGGTAGCACTCGACTGCGGGGGGCGGGGATACCTTGTCTGGCACGGCACGTTCGGTAACAAGCTCGTGGGCACCATTCCTGCCGATATCTTCGAACATTTCTTCTACTCCCTCTGCACCCGGGCCGGGATCACCGCCCACATCACGTTCTCCGGTAAGAACGACCACCACCAGTGCGAGGCAGCCTTCAAGGCATTCGGCATTGCCCTTGGCAAGGCCCTTGAGATCAGCGGGGATAAGAAAGCGGTCCGGAGCACGAAAGGAAAGTTCTGATCTTCCCCCGTCCCTTTTCACCGGGGAAATAAACTGGTTCTTCTTTTTTAATACCCGGTCGCGTAATAGTACCCGTTCTCCTGCTTCACGTGTACGGGCACATCAAACAGGCTGCCGATGTGCTTGTCGGTCAGCAAAGATTCTTTTGGCCCATCCTGCACAAACCGCCCGTTCTTCATGAGGATGACGCGGGAGATCTCCGGGATAATGTCCTGGAGGTTGTGGGTGACGAGGATGATACCGGTGCCTGACTGTGCGATCTTCCGGATCGTCTGCCGGAACGCATGGAGTGCATGGAGGTCGAGACTGTTGGTTGGTTCGTCAAGGATCAGGACCCTGGGATCGTGGACCATTGCCCTCCCGATCAGGAAACGGCGGGCTTCTCCCGATGACATTTCCGTCATGGGACGGTCACAGATAGGACCGATCTCAAGGAATGTAATAATCTCGTCTGTCTTACGGTCCATCTCCGGGGCAATCTCGCGGTTGAAGAGCCCGATGCTGGAGAAGAATCCGGAGAGGATGACCTCACGACCGGTGATCTCCCGCGTGAAGGTGAACTGGAGATCGTTTGACACGACACCAAAGGCGGACCGCAGTTCAAAGACATCCCATATCTCCTTCCCGCAGATCCGGAATGTGACTTCGCCTCCATCAAGGCAGGGATAGAACTCCCGCATGATCGTTTTGATAAACGTTGATTTCCCCGCACCGTTCGGGCCGAGGATTGCCACGTTCTCACCCTGGCTGAGCGTGACCGACAGGGAATCAAGGACTTTCTTCTCCCCGTGAAAGACCGTGACGTTATCGAATTCCAGGAACGGGGACGCCTTGTCCTGTGCAGGGAGTGAGGTGAAATTCATAGGGGTCGGTCTGTTGTGCGTCCGGTCACACGGGGTATCAGATGACGCTGGTGACGGTGATCGTATAGCTGCGCATACCGGTGGCTTCGTTCCGGGTGCACGAAAGGTTTCCGCCTGCCCGTTCAGTGAGCCCGGACAGGAACCGCAGGTTCTTGCGGTTGCCATCGTCCTCCGCAGAAGAGATATTGCCGGCGATGGTGACACTCACATCAGGATCGTTCCTGGCAATACCGAGATTGATCGTATCCGAACCGGTCCCCACGAGGTCTTCCATGATGTACGTGAGGAGGTCGGTGAAATGGTCCCGGTCAATGGCAACCGCCAGCGGGTGACGGTTCTCCAGCATGGTGAATTCCACGTCTTCGAGGAGGGGACGCGTCCCGATCCGTGCGAGCAGCATGCGGGCAAATGCCTTCTCGTCATCTGCTGATGACATCACGTCCTCATCGGAACATACAGGGACCGAGAGACCGGCGACAAGCGTCTCGATGATTGTCGGGAGATCGACGACCGTAATCTCCTTGGGCGGTGTAAACCCGCGGAACATGGTGGTGTAGTCCGACAGGAGCCGGGCTGCACGGTTGACCAGGGTCGGGTCGATGATATGGGCCAGTTCGTCTTTGTTGAATATGCGTTGCAGCTTGGCGACGACCTGTCCTGCCTTGAGGGCGAGATGGATCGAGACGCCGCCTCCCCGGTGGTGCTCCTCGGCAAAGAGACGGAACGCGTCCAGGAGTTCATCGATGGTGTCGCCGTTGATGAGCGTGTTCATCTCTTCGGCGATCTCGGACTCCCCCAGTTCATCCAGGACAAACGAGACATAGTACAGGCGTCCTGCCATGATCGTGAAGAGTTCGTTCACTTCCTCCATGCTGTCTTCGGCATAGGCAGCGGCCTGGACCGCACGGTCCCGGTTGAGCTCGGCAATATTGGCAAGGGCAAGGGCGTCTCTTTTTATCACAGCGAGCGTCTTTACTGCATCCTCTGCAGGGATGAGGCGGCCGTGGCCGGGGCAGATCGTGGTGATCCCGCCGGCACTGAGGAGGGCCCCGATGCCCTCGAACGAGTGGATAAGGTCTTCCTGCGACCACCCGACAATGCCGGCAATGCCGGGATTTGCTGCAAAGAACAGGTCCCCGATAAAGAGGAGCGAACCGATCCGGATACAGATGCTGTCCGGGCTGTGCCCGGGTGTGTGGTAACAGTCGATTGAGGTCTCCTCTCCGAACACGATGGTCTCCCGGTCCGGGAGCAGGGATACGGGATTGGCCGGGGATACGGTTATAGTCAGGAGGCCGCCATTTGGCAGGCAGATTTCAACCGGCAGGTCGGGATGATCCCTGCGGTCCGGTGACAGGATATGGTGGCCTACCCGCATCGGGCTGATGGTCGTACCCATGAGGTTTGCCTGTGTCATGCCACCGTCGCCGCGTTCAAGGGTGGAGGCACCGGTATCCTGGACCATCAGGACAGCCGCATCGGTATAGGCAAAGGCCGGGATATTCTGGATCCCGTTGAAATGGTCAATATGGGCATGGGTGAGGATGACGAAGAACGGCCGCTCCTTCTCCCTCCGGCATTCCGTAACAACCTGCATGAGCTGTTCGGCCTGTTCGGGAAGGCCGCCCGGGTCGATCAGGAGAATGGCATCCGGCGTCTGGATGAGGTACGAGTTGGACGAGATCGTGTCGATCTTACGGATAAGCGGGTAAATCTGTGCCCCGGCAGCTCCCGGGAGGGGCTGCCATTCATGAGAGACCAGTTGGGTGTTACCAGCCGGCAAGTGACTCTGCCTCGGAAGGATAGATCGAGAAGATCGATGTGAACCCTGCGAGTTTGAGGATCTTCAGGACTTCCGGCGAGAGACTGCAGATGCTGAACTTATCCCCGGGTGTCTTGAGTTTTTTCGCGGTTGCCAGAAGTACCCGGAGGCCCCCGCTGCTGATGTAGGATACCCCGGAAAAATTCAGCAGGACCTTTCGGTGGCCTGCATCGATCTCCTTGTTTATCGCCTGTTCGAGCAGTGGTGCGGTGGCGGTATCGACCCTGCCGGCAATGGAAAGTATGGTTGCGTTGTCTTTGTTGGTTGTGGTAATATCCATGATGATCCCCCCACACAATGTGTAAAAAATTCTGAAGAAATGTCAGTGTTTGAAAAAGATAATGGTATCCCTGTGCGGCGATTTGGGCATCCTTATGAGGGAATGCGATCAATGCGTACCTGACAGTCATGGCAGCCAGGGGGGTATAAGATGCCGGAGAGATTGCTGACGCTGACACTCAGATCAGATATCAACGAGATCCCCCGGCTTTCAACAGAACTCCATACCCTCATGCAGGACCATGGTTTTTCTGAAGAGGATATTCTCGATACCCAGCTTGCCATTGAGGAAGCAGTGACCAATATCATTATACACGGGTATAAGGACGGGAATGGCAACGTCCTTGTCCTGTGCAGGGCGAACACGGGGACCATCGAGATCCGGCTTGAAGACCGTGCTGTTCCGTTCAACCCCCTTACCCTTCCGACACCCGACATGGACGGGGATATTGAGGACCGGAAGATCGGTGGACTGGGCTTCTTCCTGATCCGGCAGGTCATGGATGAGATCCTTTACCGGTACGAGGACGGGAAGAATATCCTCACCATGATCAAACGAAAAACAGACTGAGTGGTTTTTTTCAGGGTTCGCGCTGGATATCCTGAATATAGGCAATGCCGATCTTTGCCTTGCGCAGCCTCGTGGAATCGAGCAGGTGGCGCATGTCTACAAATTCCCCGTCCGTGACGATCTTTTTTACCTGCATGTTCAGGTCAAGGGTTGGATCGTAGGGGATGTTCCTGAAGACCACGCCATGGTTGTGGAGGTACATCCCTTTTCCCGCACCCGTGTTCAGGGGATTTGCATAATACAGGGAATCAAGGTTTTCCGGGTTGAACCCGGAGAGATCAGTGCCGAGATCGATACCGATACCAAAACTCACCAGCGTATCGCCCTGGTATGACGTACCGCTGTCGGACGCCATCCATTCGTGGGCATGGGATGGGGCCATGATCGACTCCCCCTTTTTGAGTCCGGACCCGGCGATCGGGGCCTTCTTCAGCCCGGAACTGGCAAAACCGGAGAGGACTCCCCACATGGTCACGGCAACAACGCCGTGGTAGGTCTTGATCCGGTCCCGTGCCGACGAGAAGATGACCTTGTAGATATCGGATATGCTCACTCCTTTTGGATTGGTCGTGTCAAGGGTGAGGTATTCATTGAAGGGGCCGTCGAGCGTGATGTTGAACCCGGTATATACCGGCAGGTCGCTCTCTGAGGTACTCCCCGGTGTCAGGAAGTCCGGTGTACTGTTGCCATCGGTCGGGAGCCAGACCATCGATCCGTACAGCGTGATCATCTCCCCGAGGAGGGGAAGGGCATCCTTTGCGTCAGCACCCAGGGCCCCGAGGCCCAGGGAATAAGTAACCTCGGAGAATTTTTTCATCCTGATATCGGATTCGGTGATCGTTGCATGGAATACCTTGCCAAGGTCACCGGTAACACGGAGGGCCGGGGATTTGGTCATCCAGCCGGGCTCAATCGTCAGGCTGACGCCGTCTTCGATGATCTTTTTGTAAAAGAGTTCGTTGAAGAGGGACGGGTTTTTACGTTTTTTGTTTATGTCCGCTACTGCCTCCCCGGTTGTAGGATACAGGGGAATGACCGTGGAAAAACCTGCCATGTCGAGCACTTTTTTTGGGTACTCCCCGACTGCAGAGAGGCCAAACTTCCCGCCCCGGCGTTTCAGTTCCTTCTGCAGGCCGATGAATACACGTATGCCCCCGCTGCTCAGGTAGGGGGCGTCGGCCATATCAATAACCAGTTCCTTGTCATCGTCATTCAGTTCCTCGCGGGCCCAGTTGTCGAGCTGCTGCGCCCCGAACGCGTCGAGCCTCCCGTTGACAAAAAAAACAAGGACCCCGTCCCTTCTCTCGCTCCTGGCTTCCATAGAATTGTGTCTCCTGAAAGGTAGTATTGTCTGCAGCCTTTTTATAAGGTTGGGAGTCCTGCCCAGGCGTCGTTACGGGCGCCCGGCTTGAAGCATTTATATGCCCGGACCCCGCAACAGCTCCATGGATCTTTCAATGGTGAAACGTGCGGCGGAGATCATTGTTGTCCTCCTCTGTGCAATCCTTGTCGCGAACACGGTCTCAAATATGCTGATGAACCTGTCCGGCCTTGGCGGTCCCGTCGGGTTCATTGCCGGTTTTGTTGTGTATGCTGCCGTATTTTTCGGCATGCTGTACTTCTTTGAGCGGTTCTTTAAGATCACAATATTCCGGTTTCGCGGAAGGTGAGGAGCCGGATTTATTATTTTTTTCTAACACTCCACGAAGACCAACCATTTTATCCGCAACCGGTCGTCACCGGCGCAATGAAAAAAGAGATTAAGAGAATTTCACGCCTTTACGGCATCCGTGCACTTCTTTGCGGTAAATGCAACAAAAATTGAGCAGAGCCCCATCACAATGGCAAATCCACCTGCAACGAACGGCAGGAGGATGATTGTAGTTAATGGATTGAAGAGGAGGACAATGCCGAAGATCAGGCTGATGATACCGAGAACACCGTTGCCCCAGTCCTTCTTGGTAAACGCCTGGAAGAGGTGGGCTGCTCCCACGAAACATGCCCAGAAGGCGATGAAGATAACAAAGAATCCCAGAATGAATGCGGTAGCGTACAGCGGTTTGAGCAGGATCAGGATACCTGCGATGATGTTTATGACTGCAAGGAAGATCTTCCAGCCCATGTTGCTCCTGTCAACTGCAAGGCTTGCAAGGGCGAAGATACCGCCCACGAGCCACCATGCTCCCATGAACGTGATGAGGATTTCTGTTGTCAGAACCGGGGTGAAGAGGAATGCGGCCCCGAGGAGCAGTGCAAGGATCCCCCAGAGGAGGAGGAGCCACCAGGGAAATAGTTTCATATCGATCATCGTGGTATCGGTAATTGAGATGTCTTCAGTCATACAATCATTTCCGGTCTAAAATGCCCTGATATAGTATTTCTATCATTCGTTTTTTACCGGGATCGTCTGGTGTCCCGATCAGGTTTTTTTGATGTAGCCTTTGATCGCGGTCAGGGTGGTACTGTCCATCATCACGGAGAAGTCAAGGTCGATGACGTACACGGGAAACGCCCCGAGGAGGGAATTTCTCCGGATCTGGTAGATCCGGGATTCCAGGAGCCTTGAGGTCACCTCATATCGCTGCTCGGGACTTCCCGGTGAGCCGGGAGTGTTTTCAACGATATCCCGTGCAAGGCAGCGGAGCACATTCTCCCGGTGCTCCATCAGGCGCTCCGCCATCTTCCGGCTCGTGTTCCCGTGGATGGAGCGGATGATGAAATACTGGCTTGCTGCAAGGATACCCAGCGGGAGGAACAGGTATGCGAGGCTGGTCAGCCCGGATTCCGAGAGGAACACGTTGAGCGTGAGACCCGGCAGGAGGATGATCGTTGTCAGGAAGATGAATACAACGATGAGAAAACCGGTAAGGAAAAGGAGCGAGATAATCCATGGGGGAAGCTCGCGGGAGAGGCGGGTCCTGACAAGATCGATATTGTCGGCAAATGCGGTGGTGAAGGGCTCGACTTTCCAGATGATGCCATAAAAAATGATGATGATCGCCGACTGGACAATGACGAAGAGGGTGATATCGGGGGGCAGCCCGGTCTGCCACGCGATCAGGGTGAATGCGATATCCACCGAGAAGAGCAGGCTGATTGAAAACGTGAGTGTCCGGCAGTTCATGAAGAACGTGTTGATGAAGATCCGGGTGAACTGGCGGGTCCCGGAGGTGATGCCATTATCCCAGAGCCATGCATGGAACCTGGCAATTTCCGGCTTCTTGAAATCCGCGGCTTGCGGGTTCGTCGGGATGAGGAGGGTGATGAAATAGAACATATTGAGATAGAAACTGGCAGCAACGAACAGGAATATGTAATCGGGCCGGGTCACGAGGAAGAGGAAATTTGTCAGGAAACAGAGACCCAAGATCCCCCGCTGAAGGGCACGGGGTTCGTGCCCGGCGAAAAGCTCACGGTGGCTGGTCTCGGCAGCGGATAATTCACGGCCAATGATCTCACCGAGTGATACCGGGGTGCCGGAAGTGACGGGATTTTCTGGTGGCATGGGAGTCGGGGACAAACATTACACCCGCCTTGAGGTCCGGGAGGAAATAATTCCGCTTACGCTCTCTCACCAGATTATTGATCTCCGATAATAAGTACACATCGTTTGCCGGGATATTTTTGAGCAGTGAATAACCGGGAATTCCGTATGTGGGGTTCCCTCATCCTCCCCCGGATAAACGCATGACTGGACAGTATGCATTTTGTAGTTGTATTACCAAATGAAGTGTAGGAAACGCGTGGACCGCGGGGACCACGCTGGTGAATTCTATGTTTGACAAAAAAACATCGTGCCTCTTCCGGGGTATGGTTGGAATAATTTTCGGGTTTTTGGCCTTGTTGCTCCCCGGGCCCATGCTGGGAGCGTTCTATGGATTTTTCTGGCTGCTGGTCATCCTCGGCATTGTTCTCTTCGTCTTCCTTGCCATTACGGGGAAAGGCGACGAGTCGATGCTCTGGTTCGGTATCGCAGCAGCATTGCTGGTCGTGGGGGTCATCTCGTTCCTCTATTCCGGTTTTGTTGCCATCCTGTTCATCCTGATCATTGCAGCTGTCGCGATCTATAACGGCTTCACCGACATCACACTCGCGCTCACGCACCCGAAAACCAAATATGTCCTTATCCCCGGCATGATCCTGACCGGCTTTGCTCTTCTTGGCATCCTGTTCTATTATTTCCCGGGTTTTAAGGATAACCTCATCCTCTCGGTCATGGGTACGTTTGCGCTGGCATTCGGGGTGTTCTCCGTCCTGCTCGGGTTCTACAAATCCGAAGACGATGGGAGCGATGGACCCTCCCGGACCACCGCATGCACCACCCACAAGTACGGTGGGAGAAAATAATTCCCGTCCCTTTCTTTTTGTAACGGGACCCGTTCCCTTCCCGTATGAGCTCACAACCCATGACCTACGATGTTGTCGTTGTTGGTGCAGGACCTGCCGGTAGTGCAGCAGCCGCTGAGTGTGCCAGCCTTGGACTGAAAACTCTCTGCATCGAGGAACACGGTACAATCGGTTATCCTGTCCAGTGTGCCGGCCTCCTCTCCAATGCGGCGTTTACCGAGTGCCGTGTGTCGGACCGTTCCGTTCTCAACAGGGTATCCGGTGCCCGCGTCATATCGGGCCAGGGTTCCAGTATCCTGATCGATGCTAGAAAAACCATGGCACTGGTCGTTGACCGCGGGGCACTCGACCGGGAGATGGCAGAGAATGCGGGCCGTGCCGGTGCGGAGTTCCTCCTCAGGACGAGCGTCTGCGGCATCAGGGGCAATACGCTCATCACCCGGGGGGTCTACCGGGAAGAACCGATCCCGTTCAAGGTCCTGATCGCTGCCGACGGGCCACGGAGCACGGTTGCCCGGATGCTCGGCATGCAGCGGGCACCGGTATATCTTGCCGGAATCCAGGCCGAGACATTGCGCGAAGCCGACCCCCGTTTTGTCGAGCTCTACCCGGATGCATCCCCCGGGTTCTTTGGATGGTCGATCCCCACGGCACCGGGCCGGGTGCGGGTCGGCCTCTGCGCACAGACCAATGCACAGGAGCATTTTGCCGCGTTCATCAGAAAATTCAGCGATTCCTCCGTGCACCTCGTCACCGGTACCATCCCCCTTGGGATCATGCCAAAAACCTATGGTCACCGGACGCTGTTTGTCGGGGATGCCGCGGGGTTTGCGAAACCAACTTCCGGTGGCGGGGTATATACCGGCATCCGGTCGGCCCGGCATGCGGCCGCGGTCGCAGCCGAGGCATGTGCATCCGGCCGGTTCGACGATTCCGTACTGTGCGGGTATGAACGCCGGTGGAAAGCGGATATCGGGAACGAGCTTGCCCTGGGGTTCAGGATCTTCGAGATGCGGCAGCACCTGTCCGGGCAGGATATCGACGACCTGATCCGGGCCCTCGATGATCCGGAGATCATCCGGACGATTGAAGAGTACGGCGATATGGACCGGCCGTCAGCGCTCGCAAAAAAACTGCTTTTCAAGCCTGAAATGATCCGGCTTCTCCGGCCTCTCGTGCAGGCAGGACTGAAGTCCCTCTTCTGATCAACGGGAATTTCCGGGAATTTCCGGAGCGTCCGATCCGGTAATCTGTATATGACACCGGTCTGTCTGTTTATTCCCGGAATGGCGGTACTTCCCGTGTGGCACACGGATCTCGAACCGGGCGCCCTTGTGGTACTCGCCGATTTCTGTGATGCTGATGCCGGTGATGGATAGGATCTCTCTTACCAGGAACAGGCCAAGACCGGTATTTTTCCCATATCCCTTGGAAAAAATATTTGTCTTGTCGGACGGGGGAATTCCCGTGCCATTATCTTCAATCACGATCACAACGCCCTCGTGCGATTTCTGGGCAGAGATACGGAGCGTGGTCACATTGCCTCCGTGCTGGATGGCATTTTCCGCAAGATTGTAAAATGCCCGCTCAAGGAGTGGATCAGCAAAGATCTCCATGTCGCCCGTATCCGTCTGGACAAATATTTTCCGGATATCGACGCGGGCACAGGCATGGAAGAAGACGTCATGGATATTCTGCCAGCCCGGTGCCGCCACCCCGAGGTTCTGGTACAGCTTCGTGAACTCGATGTTCTCGCCGATAGTCCCCACGATCTCCTGGATCTTCCGGACGTACATGGTGTACTCGGGTTCCTGCGGGTGATCCCTGACAAGCTCAATGTATCCCCCGAGGACCGTGAGTTTGTTCCGGATATCATGGCGGGTGATCTCGGACAGGAGGTTGAGTTTCTTGTTGGCAAGCTGTAATGCGTCCTGTGCCATCTGGATCTCCGCTATATCATGGAAAATTCCCATGACATGGCGCCTGCCCCCGAGGTCGATGGCCGTCGAACTCACGATCACCGGGATCAGCCGGCCGTCACTGCCGGTAACAAGGAGGGAGTGCGATCCGGTCCCTTTCCTGGCCGTGTCAGTGAAGTAATCCCGGTACTTCTCATGGAATTCCGGCGGGAAAATCCCGGCAAAGTACATCGTCCTGAGCTCGGCAAGGGTCTTTCCGACCAGTTCCAGCGCTCTCTGGTTGGCATCGGTGAACATGCCGGTCTCCGCATCCATGATAACGATCGCATCAATGGCATGGTTCATGAGCCCCCGGTTCTTCTCATTCTCCATCCGGAGCTCATCTTCGATCCGTTTGCGGGCGGTGATATCCGTTCCTACGCATAAAATCCCCTCGAAAACACCGTCCCTGTCATAGATGGGTTTGTTCCACCAGTGGATCCAGACCCGGTTACCGTTTTTCGTGACATTCTCATTCTCATTATTCACGTAATCCTCGGGATGCCGGATAATATTCTCGATCATGTGTGAGAGGTCCCGGCTGGATCCGGATTCCTGCACCGGGACCACGGTCCCGACAACCGGTTTCCCGAGGATCTCCGTGGCGCTGAACCCGAAGAACCGTTGTGCAAACTCATTGAAAAAAGTGATATTGCCGGATTTATCCAGTTTGAGAATGATGCTGTTGGCATTCTCGACCAGTTCCCGGTATTTCGCCTCGCTCTCCCGCAGGGTCTGGTCAACTTTCTTCTGCCCGGTTACATCCCGCACGGACTCGATGGCACCGGTGATGTTCCCGTTCTTGTCATAGAGCCGGCTGGCTTTTGCCCAGATGTGCACCGCATCGCGCCCGGGTTTTTCGATGATCGTTTCTGCGGTCAGGGTCGTACCGGCATTGATGAGATCATAGTAGTTTTCCTTCGTATACTGTTCATCCGGGGAAAGGACGAGGTCGATAAGGATCGGCCTGCGGGTTGCGTAAAACGGGACTGCGTATTCGTACTGCCCCTTCCCGATCATGTCCGTGGCAGGCATGCCGGTCATCTTCTCGATCGCCTTGTTCCAGGCAATGATTTTTCCCGCTGTATCGATGGCAAACGTTGCGTCGGGCAGGAAATTGATAATGTCGGAAAGTCTCTGTTCGGAATCCCTGAGTGCATCGATAGCACGACGGCGTTCCAGGGCCGCGAGGATCTTGTGACGGAGCTCTGCGAACTGCGGCCGGGCATCCCCTCCTTTCTGGAGATAAAAATCTGCACCGTTATTGATCGCCTCGATGACCACCTCCTCCCTGCCTTTGCCGGTGAAGAGGATGAACGGCGTGGACAGCCCCATGCCCCTCACCTGTTTGAGGAATTCGATGCCGTCCATGACGGGCATCTGGTAATCGGATATAATGGCGTCAAACGTCCCCCCGGCCATCATCTCCAGGCCTTCCGGTGAGGATGCGGTTGTTGTGACAGAAAATTCCCCCTCCCTTTCCAGGAACAGTTTTCCCAGGTTGAGCAGTTCCGGCTCATCGTCAACATAGAGGAGGGATATCATTAAATCCAATCTCTTTCGATGGGAGAAAAATGTTTTCTCGGTTAAATTCCGTATCCGGGAGCGTACCTGACTTTTTTTGTATCCATGGCCGCCGCAGGAACGAAAAACGGGTGACAACCATGAGTCATCACAACCAGGATCCTTGCGATTCGGTATGGGTGCATAGGCATCCGGGTATTATTGAGTGATATGCGGCCACGGTTTTTGTGCCCGGGGAGGATCAAACAACATGAAAACGGAACTAAAAGGGCAGGCTCCCCGGAATATCAGGACGTTATCAGGACTTTTTTTCGGCAAGTGCTGTACGGATCTGGTCCTTGACCGGCGCCGGAAGATCGAGGCCGTCAAGTGCCCTCGCGAGGAGGAGCCGGCTCATCTCCTGCCCTCCGGGAGTTGCAAGGTACCTGTCGATGGCCTTCTGGCCTTCGGGAGATGTGAGGAATTTCCGTATTGTTTCCTGTCCTTTCGGCGAAGTGGCGTACCCGGCAATCAATCCCTGCATGCAGTCAATCTGTACCATCGTTCAGGCTCCGGTTCTCAGCTGATAGTGTGGAATGTCAGATAAAGACTCCTGCACCGGCCTGAATCGCGCCGGGACAAGGGGGCGGTCCGGGACACGAAGTGTCTGTCCTGATACGAGAATGATCCTTAAACACGGCAATAAAATCTCAAAAACAGGTTCCGAAGTTTTAGAAAAAAAGAGTTGATCAGTTGGACTTTGCAGCCAGGTCAACGTCTTCTTTCTTGATGGTCTTTCTGCCAGCGTGCTCGGCAAGCTTGTTGGCTTCCTTGGTCAGCTGGGCGATGTACTTCTCGGCCTTTGCCACAAGTGCCTCTGCTGCATCGCTTCCTACTCTTTCGGCTCCGTTTTTCTTCGCAATCCTTACAACTGCGGCAATTGGTAAATCTGCCATGTTTCTTACCTCAAAAAGAAATCAACATCTTATATTTAAATACTTTTTGGGGAAATACTGCAATTTATTCAGTATTATGATATTGGAGGGCATGCTGCAAAGCAAGTGGAAATTGGAGTCCGTAATTTCGCAGAATATTTTTTACTCTCAAATAACGGTTGTTTTTGGAAAAAAAAGGATATTTACGGGTTTTAAATTATTCTAACAAAGATGCTGCGAGCAATAGCGCATTCCTGTAATCTGGTTGGGCGCGCGAGGAATCTACAAAAATTTTGTCGATATTTACCACGGGTGCCCCATGCCCATATCCGGCTCCAAGATACGCAAGTGTCCGGAAGATGAGATTTCCCGAGATCCCGTCAGGTGCGATAATAAGTCCGCAGGACTTGATGGCATCTTCGATACGAAATTCGTAGTGCGCGGCACCGCTCAGTTTTGCAACAAGCTCGGCATCAGCCATGCTCCGGTCCACCACGGAGTGCCAGCCGACACCACCAAAACGACCCCCCGAGAGGACACCCACCTGTTCCGAAAGACCAAACCTGCGGGCCAGTACCCTGCCTTTTTGGATCAGTGCGATCTTATCAGTGACTGTCCACCCTTCAGCGATCCCAACAGGAGCAAACATAAACTTTTTCCCGCCAGCGGTCTCAAGAAGCGCAACCCGTTCCAGGTGGGTAACCCCTGCAGCAGCCTTGAGCATCTGTAATGTTATCTCTCCCGGCAGACTGCCCCGGACCGCTGCATTAATCGTTCCCGTCATCAGATCGGAAACAAGGGTGGCATCGGGATTTGAACTCTCTGTCAGTCTCACATGGGGGTGACCCCGGGGGACAGATGCCACACCGGGGCGCGAATAACAGACAATATCGCAGGGAATATTTACCGTGCAGGCACTGGTGATGACTTTCTCCGCGTCTGCCCCCATGCCAATCCCTATTGTTTTTACCGAATTCGTCATGGTTCTGCCCCCGGCTGCTTCTCCCGTATAACCGATGTAACGGGTAACTCTGTCACGGATCCAACCATATTAAGTATCTCTCCTCACCGGATATTACAGGAAGGTTGTCAGGTTGTGTGATGAAGATGATGTTGGGTGAAAATTTTTTTACACTTATCCTTTGTTTCAGGATGATGATTCCAGCGCGTATACTGTAAAAATTTTTCCCGCTGAATTCAGTTTTAAAAAAGTATACTGTATCAAGGAATTTTTTTCCTCTTCTAATCGGTTTTTACCTTTTTACGATCCGTTTTTTCCTCAAGCAACGATGCAGCGAGCATTAACGCGTTTGTGTAATCAGGTGCGGCGCGTGAAGTATCAACGAAAATTCTGCTGATATTTACGACCGGCGCGCCGTGTCCGTGCCCGCCTCCCAGAAAAACGAGCATACGGAAGGCCAGATTACCGGAGATGCCGTCAGGTGCGATAATGAGGCCACAGGTCTCTATCGCATCCTCAATCAGGATCTCGCAGTGGGAGGAATCTGAAAGGCGGGCAATGAGTTCCGCATCGGCCATGCTGGCATCCACCTGCGGGTGCCGCCCGACGTCACCCAGCCTCCCCCCCGACAGGACGCCGACCTTTTCGGGAAGACCAAATTTTTTCGCAATGATCTTCCCTTTTTTGATCAGTTCGAGTTTTTCCGGGACGGTCCAGCCCTCATCCACACCAACCGGTGTCAGCAGGAATTTTTTCCCATGGGCGGTCTCCAGCAGGGCGATGCGTTCAAGATGGTCGACACCTTCTGCAATCTTCAGCGCCTTCAGCGTTGCATTGGATGGCAGGGTCCCCCGTACCGCGGCATCGATCTTTCCCGACATCAGGTCGTCGACCAGCGCCTGTTCGGGTTGGGCGGATTCGATGATATGGACCGATCTCTCAGCAGGCTTTTTCGTGACAACGCCGGGCCGGCAGTAACAGTATACTTCAAAGGAGCTGGAGACCGCAATGGCGCTGTCGATAACCTTCTCCGGGTCCTCGAGGATCCCGATCCCGACTCGTCTTACCTTGGCTGGCATGCAACATCCTCTTCAGTCAGGTGCATGATCCCGTTATTGATAAAGTCGAATACCTCTGTCTCATTGCCTTCGTACCGGATCCGCAGGGTCTTCTCATTGTCGACCGTGCCGATCGCTTTTGCCGTCATGCCGACTGCGGCAAACGTCTCAATGAGCTCCTGTACATGCTCCTTCTTCGCGGTCAGGATAAAGCCCATACCCGGGTACATCTTGACCCACTGCTCGAAGCTCATGCCGTTTTTCGCAAGATCCGGTTTTGGGATTTTGCCAAGATCGATCTCGCCACCTTTCCCGCTGATCTCGAGGAGCATTCCCAGCGTGCCGATGATGCCGGGGTTGCTGATGTCCTTGCCGGCAGTCACGAGGTGCTTCTCTCCGATCTGTTCCAGCACGGCTATCTGTGCCCGGACTTCGGCTGCGGACTTCATGGTGACCGAGTCCCAGTTGAGGGCACAGGAGGGGTGGACCCGCCCGTTTAAGTCAATAGCCGCAACAACCACATCGCCGTCCTGTGCCGTATGGCTGTAGATGATCGAGTCCAGCCGGGCAGATCCCAGGATCGAGACATCGATGACACTGTAGGGGGCGTCCGGGTGCAGGTGTCCCCCGACGATCGGGACGCCGAACTGTGCCGAAGCGTCGTGCATCCCCTTCACGACCTGCTCCTGTATCATGCCCTTGGACATGGAGAAGACATCCACCATCGCGATCGGCCGCCCTCCCATCGCCGCGATGTCGTGGACGTTGACAAGTACCGAGCAGTACCCGGCCCAGTACGGGTCTGCCTCCATGAGTTTTGACCAGATGCCGTCCGCAGCAAGGAGAAGCGCCTCGCCGTTGTGCTCGATCACCGCGGCGTCCTCTCCGAATGCGGCCACAACATGGGGGGCGTCAATCCTGAGTGCCTTGACCATATCCCCGATGGCATGCTTTCTCCTGACGCCCTCGTATTCCCGGACTACTTTTGCAATCGACTCTGTGGAGCAGTTGTGGACCACGACATCACCTGAAAAAACCCGAAACATAGTTTCGTGTATGCTTCATTTGAGTCTCATCAGAGATAATTTATTTGATATCCCGCCAACGTGTCTGTATGGACTGGGCAGAAAAGTACCGACCCGCACACCTTGCGGACATCGTCGGGAACACGACCGCCGTGCGGCAGATCGCGGAGTGGGCGAAGAGCTGGACGAACAAGTCCCGCCCCCTCCTGATCTACGGCAAGCCCGGTATCGGCAAGACCTCAGCGGCGTACGCGCTCGCAAGCGATATGAACTGGGAGGTTATCGAGCTGAACGCGAGCGACCAGCGGACCGCCGGGGTGATCGAGCGGATCGCCGGCGCCGGAAGCGTAACGGCGAGCCTGACCGGTGCCACGCGCAAGCTTATCGTCCTCGATGAAGCCGACAATCTCCAGGGAAATGCAGACCGGGGCGGGGCAAAAGCGATCCTTGAATGCATCCGCCATGCGCAGCAGCCGATGGTCCTGATCGCAAACGACCTGTACGGCCTCTCGCCGGAAATCCGGGCCCGCTGCGAACCGGTCCAGTTCAAGGCGGTCCCCGCCCGTTCCATTGCCCCGCGCCTCAAGTACCTCTGCGCTGCCGAGAAGATCAGCTGCAGCGATGCGGCCATCCATGCGATCGCGGACAGCGCCGAAGGCGACATACGGTCCGCGGTCAACATGCTCTATGCTTCGGCAATCGGGAGGGACAAACTCGACGACGTGCATGTCCACACGTCCCAGAAAGACGAGCGCGTCTCCATCTTCTCCCTGATCTCGGCCCTGTTTGGCAGGACCGGGGACGAAGAGCTGATGCGGCTCTCGTATGATGTGAACGATACCCCGGAGACCATCGAGCAGTGGGTTGAAGGCAGTGTCCACCTGATCGCGGACCCTGCTGCCATGGGCCGGGCATACCGGCACCTCTCGCGGGCCGACGAGTACCTCGGGTATACTTACCGCCGCCAGTACCACACGCTCTGGCGGTACGCAACCGCGGTCATGCTCCTCGGTGTGGCCGATGCCGCCGGGGGAAAGGGTATCCATACCCGCATCATGCCCCCCGAACGGTGGCAGAAGATGTCAACGGCAAAGAAACAGAAAACCATCCGCCTTGCCACGCTGAACAAGGTCTCCGCCATGATGCACATGCCCCAGAACACGCTGCGGGAGAATTATCTCGGTACGATCTCGCTCTTGATCGAACAGGACCCTGCCGGGTACGCCCGCGAGCTCTCGTTCGATACCGACCAGCTCAATTTCTTCCTCAATGACCGGGCCCGGTCAACGGAGATCACAAAGGCCCTTCTCAAGGAAGAGAAGGAGCGGGAAAAGGAGACCGTGCAGCAGAAAAAGGTGAAGAAGGAGCCAAAAAAAGAGAAACCCCGTGCTGAACCGGCGCCGGTAATTCCCTTCACTGAAACACCGCCGGAACCCCAACCGGCAAAAGAAGATCCTGTTGCTCCCAAAGAAGAACCTGAAACAAAAAAAGTGCCGGCAAAATCCCAGTCAACCCTGTTTGACGGGTTTTGATCCCCGGGCATACCGGTGGAGGAGCACCCCGCAGTCGATGCGCTCTCCTCCGTTTTCATAAACTTCGAATCCCATGTGATACACGAGGAGGTCGCACCCGACCCGTCCTGCAAGGGCGATAAGGGACGGGACCATCTCGACCGCCGGGCGGATCGCGTAGATCACGTCGGCCTCCTCGTAGAATGAGAGGTCCGGCTCGAATACATCGTCGATCCGGAACAAAAGCCCCTCCGGCAGGACAAGGTCCTTCACATCGGTACACCGGACCGGGATGCCCGCGGCCTGGATGACCTCTGCCGCATCCGGGTTCTTCCCGATCCCCACTTCGACGGGACTCGCGTAGTGCCCGGCGATGTACCTGCCGACACAATTCTCAATATGTTTATAGGAGCCCATTCCAACAGAATATAGCGATGCATGTCCATATTTTTTGGGATGCCTTGTCACCCCCCGGCCTCCAGATGCCGGTTTCCCGCATCATCTCCTCGGTACTTGGAGTCCCGACAACGGTGTCGGAGAACCATGTCCGGATGATGGGCTACGTAACAGCGCGGAAACAGATCGATGCGCAGGCGCTGCTCGACAGTATCCAGGCTTACAAGCACCGTCACGGGATTGACGATCCTGTCCTTCTTGTCGTCAACCAGGACCTTTTCAGGAACGGCAACAGTTTTGTCTTTGGTCTCGCCCGCCAGCAGGTAGGCGCCGCGGTCGTCTCGAGTGCACGGCTCAGCAACGAATATTACGGCCTGCGCAGCAACGATGACGACCTGATCGACCGGATCACCAAGGAAGGCGCCCACGAGATCGGGCACATGCTGGGCCTGGACCACTGCGACAAGCACGAATGCATCATGTTCAAGCCCGATACGCTGGACGAGCTCGACCGCAAGAAAAAGATGCTCTGCCCGGACTGTGAAGCACGGCTTGATGAGATTCTTTCAATGAATTTATCATAACTTTTTTTCTTTGTCTTAATCCTGTTCGAAACCTGCATGCATCGATCCGGTCCGTATCCGGACCCTGCCGGTTTTAAGAATTTCCGGTATGTCCCCGAAAAAAAAGATATACCGGCAACAGTAATAGTCCCGTACCTGGTTGCAGGAATCCACAGGAAAAAATGGGGCGCTGTTGTGCAATCACCAGTCCGGCCGGTGCCGGACATGACAATCCCGGTCATCCCGAGTGCAACGCCCGTCTTCTTGTCGCACTTTCCGGAGTCCCTCGCGGTACACCGTTCCGGTCTGCGGAACCGGCAACCGATGAGGATGTACATTCTGCACATACCCCCTATTACACCGCATGGCTCCGCCGGCGCTGTGCAGCTGCACGGGTCCCCGGTTACCTTGACGCCGATACTTATGTTGCGCAGGGCTCGTATGATGCGGCCCTCTATGCGGCCGGTGCAGCGATCATGGCCGTTGATCGTTCGCTGGATGGCGAGCATGCGTTCGCCCTTGTCCGGCCGCCCGGGCACCATGCCGAACACGACCGGGCCATGGGGTTCTGCCTGCTGAACAATGCGGCAATCGCTGCACACCATGCCCTCGGCAGTGTCGGGCGTGTCGCCATTGTTGACTGGGATGTCCACCACGGGAACGGGACCGAGCATGCCTTTTACGGCTCGGACCGGGTGCTCTATTGCTCCGTCCACCAGGAACACATCTTCCCCTATTCCGGCCGGACCGGCGACAATGGTATCGGCGCCGGTACCGGTTATACGATCAATGCCCCGCTCGAGGCCGGCTCCGGCATTGCGGATTTCGGCATGGTCTTCGCACGGGTGTTTGTACCTGCCCTTTCACGGTTCCGGCCTGATGTCCTGATCGTTTCTGCCGGCCAGGACACGCTCTGCGACGACCCGCTGGGTGGCATGGCGTTGCGTCCGGAGGATTTTTTCGTCCTGACAACGCTCCTTGTGCAGGCAGCGGACTGTCCGCTGGCTCTCGTGCTGGAAGGCGGCTACGGCCCCTCGCATGGGGAAGCGATCTCCTGCATCTTCTCGGCACTCCGGTCAGGAAAGGAGATGGACAGGGATGCTGCATATGGTAACCCGTTCGAAAGCACCCGGGCAACGGTTGCCGGACTTGAGGCACATCTGCACCTGATCAGACCGTTATAACTTTTCATGTATTACGAAGAGGGAAGGATCTCGATCTCCATGGTGCTGATCTTCTTGTAGACATTCTTCAGCTGGATGATTGGCCAGAGTTCATAGAGGAGGATGGTGACCGGTTCCCACATGGCAGCCCAGCCGATGATGAGGAGGGCATCTGCAAAGATCTGGGCAAGCAGATGGTTGTCAGCCAGGTATGCCGAAACCACCTGCCGGGCGACAAGTGCGATTGCGAGGAAGGTGAGGCCGATCAAAAGCGTCCACCTCCCGTGCCGGAACTTTTCCCGGAATTTCCGGTCCTGGACCAGCATCTTATATTCGAAATGTGAATGGATGGCGCTCGGGATCTTCTGTGCCTCATCACAACAGGAGACCCCGCCCGGCAGGTGAATAATAATCCGGAACTGGGTCTTGGAGGGAAAATCCTTAACGGTATCGACAATATAGTGCTCGGCTGCCGTATCCAGCTCCTTCTCGTGGAACGGGGCGGGATCGAACGAGTTGAAGAGCTGCAGGATCGAAGAGAGTTTTATCTCGATAAGGATCCTGCCGTCAGCCTTCCGGTACCGCGATTCGATCTCTGCCATGTTCAGTTCTCACGAGTTCTTTTGATCACAACATCCGATAAATCCATGTGTACGTTACAAAAACCGATTAAAGAGTTGGCATTCCTTCCGCGCCCCCGCTCTCATCCATAACTTCTCCTGCGGTTGATCGCATCGAGCGCATCCCTGATAATCTCCTGCACCTCTTCGTTCTCCATCCGGTATAACCTCCGGAGTGGTGCGATCGCCCGTTCATCCCCGATCTGCCCGAGCGCCCATGCCGCTTTCAGCCGCACCCGCTCGTCCTCATCCCAGAGTGTGCCGATCAGCTCTTCAACCGCGGCAGGGTCCCCGATCCGTCCCAGTGTCTCGGCGGCTTTCCAGCGGCTGGCCTCGCTGTCATCGGAAAGGAGCCCGATGAAGTGTGCCAGCCTCTCGTTATATTCGGGGGATCCTTCCGTATAGGGATTGGGGGAAATCTCATCGTTTTCGGATCCGGGGTCATCCATAGAATAACCAGCCGGTTTGAACTACAAAAAAGTATGCAGAAAAGAAGGAGACGGGATTATTCCTTGTCCTTCATGTACAGGATGCCGTCAGGTTCCTTGTAATCGGTCTTGATCACAATGGTGTTGGAGAGCCGGGTGAACATACGGAGCTTGGTTCCCGGCATTGCGAGCCAGCCGATGAGGCAGTCAAGCGGGAGGATGAATGTCTTGCCGAAGCTCTCGATTGCGGCGGTGCTGTAACGGATCTTCGTGCCGTCACGGTTCACGATTTTCAAGTTCATGACCATCTTGCCAATGGACTGGCCTCTTCCCTGGAACCCTTCCATGGCGGTCCAGTACAGGAAAAAGAACAGGGTCTGGAACCCGAACTCGAAGGGATCCCAGTGCTGGATATCGATATAAAAGGGGATTGTCCAGAACGGGGCAAAGATCCCGCGGACAATGTTGAGGAAGAGGATTACCATGCAGAAGTCGATGAGCCATGCCCAGAACCGCGTGCTCCACTTGGCCAGGTACAGGGTACGGCCGCGGTCCTGGCGGATACCACCGGATTCTTCAGGAGCGGGCTGGACCGTAACGGTACTGTCCTGTGCCTGTCCATCGGTAGCGGGTGCCTGAATGTCTTCTGTCATTTCCGGGTAGTTGTTGTCTGCCGGGATGAATGAAGTTTACTCTTTTGGGTGGGACCGGAAATCCTCAATCCGGGAAGAAACTATTTTATGGCGGACACAGTAACGTTAAAACCAGTGATACGCTTAAAACAACGGAGTGGCCTGTTGATATGACCGATGCAGTCATTACCGAACACGCGGGGTCCCGTCACGGGACCATCATGCGGTATTACCAGTACGGGAATGGGGGAGTCCGCGTACTTGACGGCGGAAAAGTCCAGAAGCGGTTGTACCGGTTCGACCCGTCGACCAATATCATGACGGAGCACGACCAGTCCCGCCAGGATAAGATCCTGCGCCGTTTTGTTTTCGATTCGTACGGGATGCTCGAAGAGACCTTTGCCTTCGGGCAGCCTCCGCGGACATTCAAGTATGAGGCCGGAGGCGAGCGGATCGCAGTCCGGGAAGGCGGCGACTATGGTGCCGTGGGGAAACTGTTCACGTTCGAAGAGAACGGGGTGTCAGAGACCGGCTGGGGACGGAACGGCGAGATCGAACGGGTATTCGTGTTTGAATCCGGCGATGATGCGATCACGGTACGGTCGGGAGGTTGGTTCGGCACGGTTGACCGGACGATCGTCTTTGAGTGGATCCGTGCCTCCGTGTTCCGAGAACCGGAAGCGTTCCTGCAGTTCCTGATGTTCACGGAATGGAGCGAGAGCGACCGTGAGGAGATCATCAACGAAGAGGTCGCGAAGATCCGGGGGGAGAAGAGGGGAGCTGCCGGCCAGAGCCCGTACGCCTACACCGGCACACGCCGTACTCCGGCAGATGGCGGCGGGGTGGCCGGACGCGGTCCCGGGTCCGGTGTGCCTGCCAGGGCTTCACGGGGCCGGTCCGATGACCCCGGTATCGATTTTATTCCTGACAGTGATGCACCGGCGCCGGCAGTCCCCCGGGGGCCATTGTCACGACAGAGTGCAAACATTCCCTTTGAGGAACGCCGGCAGCAGCGCGACCGCGATGCGCAGGGACGGTACACCTCCGTGAGAAGCGATGAGATCGCGCTCCAGGACCGGTTCGAACGGGTGCGCAGTGAGCGGGGAGAGCTCTCAAAAGGGCGGAGTGTTGAGATCCCCCTTGAGGAACGGTTCGGGAGCGCCCGGGAGAAGGAACCGTTATCCCGGGGGAGAAGCGTTGATATCCCTCTTGAGGAACGGTTCGGGGAATCCCGTGAGAAGGAGACGTTGTCCCGGGGAGGGAGTGTCGATATTCCTCTTGATGAGCGGTTCGAGAGTGCCCGTCGCGAACGGGAGAAGTTATCCAGGGGGAAGAGTGCCGAGATCCCGTACAGCGAACGCCGGGGCGGCAGGGACCGTTAAAAAAGGATATTATTCGTCGCAGCGGAGTCGTCCGCCCTTCGCGATATCCTCAAGTTCTTTTTCCTCGAAAAAGATCGTAACGATCTCTTTTTTGACGCCGGTGGTGCTGACCAGCGTTTCGGTGAATTCCTTTGTGATCCTGCGTTTCTGTTCGATCGAGAGGCCTTTCCTGCTTTTCAGAATGATGACGGGCATGGTAATACCTTGCCCAGATATTTGACCGGATGTTATTAACGGGATGTGGTGTCTCCGGGCCGGCCGGGTATCCCATTTTTGCGCAACCGGTTATGCCCGTATTGAGTCTCAAAAGCCTTGAAAGTCTTGTAAAACTTCCGGTTTTCCCATTTTAAAATTTATTCAGCCAAGCCCATGTCCTTTTACCATCCACGCTGGTATGTCAACGGAACCCAGGAAACAGCGAAGAATCCTTTCGGATTCTTCTCGTCTTCCCGATTCGAACGAACCCGTCAGACAATGAGAAGAGGAAAACAATCTTCGGGAATCAGTGACAGCAGGGAACATTTTTGTTCCTCCGGAAAAACGGAACAATGCGCCCGGATTGTCATAAAACTCCCTCAAAACTTTCTGTTTTCCTCTCCAGCCGGTTCATAATAAAAGCCCATTATCTGCCAGAGCTAAAGACCGGGATGTCCATGAGATTCTGCAGAATCTCGTGGACGAGAAGAATGACGGAGTCATTCTTCACTGTCAAAGGGGCCCCGATGACACATGAAGTTCGCAGGAAATCCGATCAGGTCGAAGAACACTGATGTGTTCTTCTCCTCTTCCTGGTCCGCGAGATAAAAAAAACCTCGCGGAGGTGAGGGAACGCGAAAGTGTCCCCCCACCTTTCTGATGAACCAGTCTGAAAACAAAGGAGTGATGAACAACGACAGAAAAAAGAGCAAACAACAACGAGGACCAGCCGGCCCCTGTCGGGTCCGGTGAAACGGGAACCGGCCCGGCATTCCGGGAAATCAACGAAGAATCGATGGCACTGCGCAAGAGGCCCGCACCGCGACTGGTCGAGCGGGTGACTGTCCTGAGGGGGCAGAGCATTGCCCGGCCGTTCACACCGAAGAGCGTACGACGGCGCCAGACCGAGAGGGACCTCTATGGCAAAGACCCCGAGATCTCGTACGTGAAGTTCGAGAGAGCTGCACGCGACCTTGTATGCTCGCTGATGGAGCGGCAGGACCGGATGAACGAAGAGATCTTCTACAAACTCAATGACCTCGGCTACCGGGTCGAGGACCTCGAGCTTGACCGGCAGGATGATGGGGGTGGGCGATGACCCGGGGCCGGCGCCCGAAGAATGCGCTCGATGAAGCCGTGGAGATCGCTGGGCGGCGCGGGAGTGTCGAGCCGGTGAGCGGCGGACGGTACCGGGCATTTGATTTCATCATCATTGAGCCGGATGGCCGGGTTGCGTTCGTGAAAATAAAACGCTCGCAGACCTCGTTCACGTACGAATTTGAGATCCTGCACAAGTACCAGCGCGAGCTCGCGAGCCTTCACCGCGTGGCCCTTACAAACGTGACTGCCCGGGAGTTCTGGGTTCGGTCCCCGAATGGGACCTGGCAGTTCTTTCTGGTCCGGCACGATTCCCTTCGGGAGATCCGGGCCGATGGGATGTATATCCCTCGTGAATCTCGTCCCGTAATGACGGTGGACCTGTCAGGGACGGATGGTGACGGGGAATAACCCTCTTTTTACTACCCCCTCAGGAGAGTCTCCCGGAATGGGCAATCCGGGCCCGCAGCGGGCTCCGATTTACCCATTTTTGATCAACTCCTGCAAAAACAGGTGCAGTTTTGCTCAGTGTTTCTGAAATATGCTGTTTCCTGGCGATTCAGGCCTACCGGGGCATTTTGCGAGGCGCTGTAAAACGCTAATGTACGCTAATGGGAGGCAAAAGTCAAGGGGGGTGTGGTGGTAGGATGGGCCGGATGAAAGGAGAATGGGTTTTAACCAGCCCACATTCAGCATAAGTGCGGGCGCCGATGTAATCGTCAGCTCCTGCATCTTGATAATGATCTGGGCCCGGTCACCAGGTTTCATTTTTTTGTGCAGTTCCCATAATCAACCGCTTCAAGAAATCCGTCCACCTGCGTGAGGAGGAACTCCGGATTAGTCCATGAGATCGAATGGTCGCCGTCTACAAGGACAAGTTTTGCCCCGGGAATTCCCTCAGCAAGTTCACGGGTAATCTTCATCGGTACGAACTGGTCTTTCGAAGCGTTGACGATCAGGGTCGGTGCCCGGATCTTCCCGATAACCTTCCTGCCGTCAAACTGTGCGACCGCATCACCCTGCCTGCGGAATGATTCGCGCGTCGGGGGATACTTCTGGCCGAGGATTGTTGCCATACCCTCCTCCATTTTTTTCTTTGAACCGGGAAGGTACAGCATCAGGGTCATCAGGGTTTTTATTACGAACGGGATACGGGTGAACCCCACGTGCAGGACAAGGCCGTTGACCCGGTCCGGGTATTTCGCTGCAATCACCTGGGCTACCATCGATCCCATGGAGATACCTACGATGTGCGCACGGCGGATACCCGCTGCATCCATTATTCCGATGGTCTCATCGGCCATCTGCTCGATCGTATAGGGGACATCGGGCTTGTCGGTCCTGCCGGTCCCGCGCTTGTCGATGGCAATGACCCGGAATTTCCGGGCAAAATCCGCGATCTCCCTGGAAACCGTTGTGATCTCAGTCCCCCAGCCGGGGATGTAGACCAGTGGTGTTCCAACACCCTGGATCTCGTAATACATGTCGATATTATTTACATGAACGATTGGCATTTTCTCAAAACACCCTTACACAATATATTTGCCCAAGAGCCGGATGGAATTCACCATATCCGGTCCAAGCGGCTAGCCAAAGATGATCTGGGTGACCCCTGCTTTTGCAAGGTCTTCGCATTTCTGTTTCACGATCTCCGGTGTCCCGGCAAGCGTGAACGCATCGATCTCTTTGTCTCCCACGAGTTCGGCAACCGTTTTAAAGTCAAACCGTGCCAGAGCCTCGCGGATCCTCATAACATTCTTCAGATCAAGCCCGTGACGGGCCAGCAATTCCGGCGGTGACCCGGCGGCGATGAAGCCCGCGGGAATCTTCGCAGCATTCCGGGCTTTCTTTATGTCGCGATCAATTGACATCGCAGTATATGCCCCGACATCGAATGTCTTCCGGCCGACTGCGTCGCATGCCTTCCTGATGATCGGGATAGCGATCTCAAAATCCTTCGTGTTGGACGCGTTGATCAGTGCACCGTCGCCGACCCTTCCGGCCAGTTCGAGAACTTTTGGGCCCTGCGCCCCCACATAAACCGGGATGCCTTTTTTACCGGGAAGTGTGACTCCGGTCAGCTTCGCACCATCATAGTCGAAATATTTCATGCCGGTTCGTTTCACTTCTTCCCCGGAGCAAAGCCTGCGGATCTGCGTGATTGCCTCTTCGAGCCGGGCCACCGGTTTCTCAGGCTGGATCGCCAGTTTCGGGAGGGTTGAGAGATCGCCCGGCCCAATGCCGAGCAGGGCACGTCCATCCGAGATCTCGTTGAGGGTACAGGAAAATGAAGCCATCCCCGCCGGTGTATCAGTAAATGCGTTCATGATCCCCGGCCCCATCTTCAATGTTGTAGTTGCCTGGGCGATTGCGGCAAGTATCGGGTAGCAGTGGCGGTTGTTGTAATGGTTCGTGATCCAGGCACAATCGATATCCTTGGACTCCGCGAGCCTGCTATAACTGACGACCTGCTTTACACCGACGTTTGCATTTGGTACAAATTCAATTCCGTATGTTGTCATGGAAATTCTCCTGCTTTTCTTTCATCTTTCGGGTACTTTCCCATCCTCGTTCATCTCACCACACGTACGGCACAAGACGATAGCGAACCTGTCCGCAATATTCCCGGTACCCGGGCAGTTCTTCACGGAGGGTCTTGTCTTCGAGATGTGTCCGTACGATGAACAATGCGACAGCAAGGACTGCCGTGGCCAGGGCCCAGTACGACCCAAGCGCAAGGGGCATAAAGAGGTTAACGACAATCATCCCGGCATATCCCGGGTGGCGCACGAACCGGTATGGCCCGTCAGAGACAACTGCGTGCCCGCGATCATTCTGGATACGGACCGTTGCGGAGAAGAAACGGTTTGTCCACGTGGCCCATACAATCAGGCAGTTTCCCAGCGTCAGGATTACAAGTGCAATCACTTGTACAGGCAGCGGAACCTGCCCGTACTGCCCGAAACGGATCGTCAGTCCTGCAACGATGAGAGTACTGAAGCAGATTACTGTAATGATGGAGACGAGCACCCGGTCCCAGCGTTTCGAATCCTTGTGCCGGCGGGTACGATCCTCAAGCAGGTCCGGGCTTGACCGTTGGATCTGTACAACGAAAACTGCCAGCGAGACAACGATGAAGGCCCACGCCATCGGCCAGTCGAGCGTCCCCGCAGAACCGAAGAGAAGGATTGCATTGATGGCCACGTAGATCACGCCGCCAAGAAGCGCGGATGTTCGCCGGGTCTTTGCCGGATCCGTATTTGCAGTCTGTGGGACGGAATTATCTTCCACGGGTATCACCTGCCGCTGGCGGGCAACGAATACCCGGTCCACCGTACCTGCAGGGTTCGCCCACCTGCCTGTATGACTTCAGTTCACCGGGACTTTCATAATCGGTTGTATTATTGCTGATGTTAGCATGGAACATTTTTACCTCCTTGAATTTTGTTCATAGTATCCACTACCACTACGTGATTCTTGAGGGAAACGACCGTTTTTCCCTTCGCGTTACGGAGTTTTTCTGGATTTCCGGATACCGGAATTTTTCTTTTTCACCGGATTTTTCCCCTCATCATGTGGATAGGCAATAGCACTGTCGATAAAGCGGAGATAATCGGCAACATACTGCTGGTATCCGATACCTTCGGCCTTAAGAAATGCTATCCAGTCCGAGTCCGTGCAGCTGATGCTCTTGCTGGAATTCATGATGTAACTCGCCATCACCCGCGGATCCAGATCCTCTCTGACCGATCCATCCGCGATGCCATCTTTCAGTACATCGCGGACGAGGAATACCTCTTTCATGAGGATCTCAAGGATTACCTTTGCAAGGGGATTATCAGTGTCCTTGAACCGTTCCGGCCCTGCGGTACACAAGAGGCGGGAAAATTCCAGGTTCTCCTGCGTGAATGCAAAACCCGCAGATAACATATTCATTACCCGCTCCCGTCCAGTGTTTTTCTTGTATGCGCAGTCCTCGAGTTTCTTGAGATGTATACGCATCTTGCGCAAAACGATCCCGAAGAACAAGGAGTCCTTATCCTCGAAATAAATGTAGATGGTGGCCTTGTTCATGCCGACCTTCTTTGCGATCTCGTCCATGGTGACGCTGGAAAAACCCTTCGCAAAGAAGAGTTCTTCAGCAGCGTCCAGAATATACAAGCGCCGCTGCTCCCGCTCCTTTTCGATCAGTTCCTGGAATGACATGGTAATCGTGTTGCATAACTCATGTTTATTATGCTAACTCACGGTTATGCATATAACCGGAAGTTATAATTGGATATTAAGGTTTTGAAAAACGGCAGCATGATAAAAAGGGAAGCAAATTTTCTCTCTCTGATTTTATTCGGACTCGCCGGCATCCAAGATCAGACAACCCGGTGCTCCCACGTCACCTTCGCCGAGGCAGCGGCCATCACGGCAACCGGGCAGTGCAGGGTCATCACATTCTTAACGACGGCTGCCACTTTCGCGTCATCCAGCCGGCCTTTCAGGGTGATTGTTACGTGGATTGTCTTCAGGATCTGGGGAAGCGCTTCGCTGCGTGTGCAATCAACATTCACCTGCACAGACTCCGGGGCAGTTCCCAAAGCGGTAAGATCGATCTGCGTCTTGATCGCTGCACATCCGCCGATGGCTGCGATATAATATTCCATCGGGTTGGGGATCTTCCCGCTCCCGCCCAGCACCGGGCTCGGTTCGAAGAAGATCTCGTTGCCCATGTTCGTTGTTGCAATAAATTTCAGGCCGCCGGCCGATGTTATGGTCACGGACGGGTTTGACATTCCGGTATTTGCGGGTGTCTTCATACGTGTCAGACTCTTTCATTTTTGAGTTCCTGTGCCCTTCCGGCAAGATCACTACCGTATGGATTTTTTTTGTGGAGCACAGTGTTCAATATCGGTTCAGTGTCACGGGGTACTCCCGGAATCGGAATCATTTCCTGTCATTCTGCATATCTCCCGGTCACCATATTCCCGGCACAAGCCGGTACCGGACCCGGTGCGTGTAATCCTCATACCCCTCAAGTTCCAGTTCGAGAGTCCCGTCTTCGAGCTCGGTCCGTTTCACAAGAAGCCCCGAAGCGATAATCGCCGGGATGAGCGCCCAGAGCGAGCCGAGAATGACCGGCTGGGTCAGGAACGTGAGAAGGAGCCCGAGATACCCGGGGTGCCGGACATAGCGGTAGGGGCCACTGGTAACCGGATGGTGGCCTTTCTCATCCTGGATCCGCACGATAAGCGAGAAGAACCGGTTTGAGATAATTGCCCATGTGAAGATACAGTTCCCGAAGAGGAACAGGACAAATGCAGCTGCCTGAACAGGAAAGGCGATCTGCCCTGTCCATCCGAACCGGAAGTCAAGGCCCGCCACAAGGAGCAGGAGTAGCCCGGTGAAGTTCATTACCCTGACCAGTTTCCTGTCATACTCTTTTGCACCGGCCTGTTTCTGCGTGCGTTCCATGATAAGACCGGGACTGATAGCCAGCATGGCAACCGTGAACGCAAGGAAAACAACAACGAGGATCATCCATGCCGCAGGCCATGCGACGGTGCCGGCCGACAGGAAGAGGATGGCGCCCATGAGGACGGGGACGAAGAGGCCGTGGAGGAAACCCCGGAGCCGGAGGCTGAAGGCGCTCATGTCATTTAGAGCTGGGCTGCTCATCGCAACCCCCGGGTCTCATAATACCGGTTACAACCATTGACGTGTACTGGTGGCATTTTGTCCCTTCACTCCATTGCGCCCGGGTGAACCTTTTCCGGGAAACCCAGGTACTCCAGTGCCCGGTTCCGAATCATTATCATCTCCGGTTCCGGTGAGACACCGGTTTTCGCCGGGGGGTCGACAAAGAGCAGGGAGAATGTCATCGTACCATTGACCCCGATCCCGCCCAGCACCAGCGGGTTGAGCTCACTTGCCGCCGGCAGGAAAACGAGCCGCTCCAGCCGGACTCCGTCAAAGGACTCCGGGACATCGATCCTCCCCAGGTTTGAAGGAATGAACCCGGGGATGCTATTTTCGAAGTTCCTGTTGAGGGTGAGGACGAAGTTGCCGGTGTCCCGGCTGAACCGTTGCAGGGCTTCCGTCCGGGAATATACTTCCGGGACTTTGTCGGTGAACATGCCGAATGCGGACATGGCATCGGTGAGATACGGGTCGAATGCCGGGATATTGAGGCCGGCAGGATCGGGGTTTTTTAAGAGTGTATGGATGGCGCCATGCAGCGAGACTGCATTTTCCCGGAAGGATCTTTTCGTGTTATAGGCAAACGCCAGCCGGACCGATCCCACGCAGAGGCAGAAGACATCGCCGAGCGGGGGATCTGCCCGCCTTCGGATATCGAACGGCACCATGATCGCCTGTTGCGATTTGGGGAATCCTCCGTTAAGCTCTGCGTGGGCCCCGAGACATGCTGCAGAGACTGCCGATCCCACGGTGATCCCATACTCCCGGCACAGTGCCTGCAACCGCCCGGATTCGTCTTTGTCAAATTCGAACAGGATAACCCCGGGTTTGCGTCCTTCCCAGTAGCCACGGTACAGGGCAGTGTACTCCTCCGGGCCGAAGCAGTGTGGGTTCTTGCGCCACTTCCGGTTGGCATAGGATGCAAAGATACGGGAGAATAGCAATTTAAAGGAAAAGCCGGCTTTGAAGACCTCCTGTGCAACGGGAGGCGTCACGAGCCGGATCTCCTGCCCGGGCTCTGCGTACCGCGAGAGGATGCCGCGGATGAGACCGGCAAGGGCCATCCCGTCGCAGATGCTGTGGTTGCACAGGACAAGGAAGTCAGAGACCTCCGGCGACTGCAACAGCACGCACCGGATGAGCGGCCCCCTGCTGATGTCGAACGGCTGTCGTGCCTCGCTCTTCAGTTCGTCCAGCCACTGGTGTTCAGATGTCCGGGGCGCGATCCGCAGCGGGACCTGCGGGACATCTTCTGACGAGAACCAGGCCCCGCCATCTTCATCGAACACTATCTTTGCCCGGAGCAGCGGGTGGACCCGGCTTATCGCATCGAGCGCCTGCCGGAACCGTAGTTCATCAATCGTGCCGGTAATCCGGGCCGCCATCATGACCGTGCATGACGGTGCCATAAAGAAGAACCGTTCGCACGGGGACATCTTCCGGATGCAGCCGGGAATATTCTCTGTGTGTGTCTGGGTAATTTCTGTCATGGTGCATCTCAATTTTTTATACCTGGGGGTAGAGCGTCACCCGGAATGCTCCGGGAATTCAGTGTTTTTGGTATTCCATCAGCCTGCCGGCGTCTCCGTGATCGGGGCGGTCAGGAACCTTCGGGAGAAAACTTCCTTTATCTGTCCGGGCATCCCGCGATGGCAGGCCGGATGAACTCAGGATACAGTTCCACGAGATCATCGTAATTGCCGACCATCTTCGCGTATCCCTGCTTCCAGCTGGGGTCGGGTGAGACGACAGTCATGGTGATCAATTGGATCAGAAAGCCAAGAGTGATCGGGTTCAGATCGCGCCGGATGGACCCGTCCTGCTGGCCTTCTCCGATTGCCTGGAACAGGTAGGGATAGTAGCGTCCCCCGATCTCCTGCATTTTCTGCTGATCCTCCTTGTCCATCCTGCGCATAATAAGCGGCCCGTGGGTGGTCGCGAGGTCGTTGTACTCGCGGTTCTCTTTTGCAAAGTCCACGAAACACTGGATCATGATCCGGATCTTCTGCTCCCCGGTCTTCCCTTTGCCCATCTGTCCGAGCAGGTACTGCCCGAACTCCTCCCATTTCCGGAAGACGATGTGCATAAAGAGCGAGTCCTTGTTTTTGAAATAAACGTAGATCGAACCCTTGGAGATCTCGACTATGTCCGCGATCTCGTCCATGGTGACGGCATCGAAGCCCTTTTTGTAGAAGAGCTTCTCAGCGGTATCGATGATCTCGTTCCGGCGCATTTCCTTCTCGCGCTGTTTCCTGTCTGCAATGGTCATACGGCTGTCCATACTGGCTCTGTGCCAGATTGACCCAGAGTCAATTATTGACTCAGAGTCAATAATATTAAAGATTTCTTCTTCGCAACCGGGCATGCGTTTTCCCCCCAGTGCCATCGTATCGTGATCTGTCAATCCATCTTGCTACCTCACCACTTCAAAGACAGTTTTACTCAACTACAGCATAAGCGAACGATAACAGGCTGTTCATTTCCCTGCCCTCGTTTTTTCCGAAGAAATATGCCTTCTTGTAGTCTTTGCTGGTAACGTTCCTGATTTTCGAGAATCCTCGTTGGGTGAGGAAGGTTTCGATCTCCCCCTCTTTTATTCCAGACAGGAATGGTTCTCCCACGTCCGTCACTCCCTTTTGCCAGTTCCTACCGGCTTCAAGTTCGCATGTGCCATCAACTACGGACTGGGGAATATAATCGAAAACAACAGCGCTGCTCCTGCCCGAATTATGCGCTATGAAGGATAACGTCTCGTCCACGGTCCCTGGCGGGAGGTACATAAAAAGTCCTTCCATGATAAAGAGGGTTTTTAAGGACCGGTCATAGCCGCTTTCCAGGAGCCGCTGGTCGAGCTTTTCGACTCCGATATCGACAGAAACATACGTGACATACCTCGGGAGCGATCCGAAAATCTCCTTAATCTTCTCCACCTTTCTTTTTTGTGTAGCCGGTTGGTCAACCTCGAATATCCTGACATTTTTCAACCCTTCGATCCGGTAGGCCCGGGTATCGTACCCGGCCCCGAGTATGACGAGCTGCTCCAGACCCTCGCCAAGGGAGGAATTCACGAGATCGTCAATATACCTGACCCTGGCTATGATCGAGTTGCGTACCCCAGGTACCAGACGCTCGCTCTGCGCCAAAAAAGCCCTGTACTTCTCCGGGTTATTGGTCGAAAATTCCAGCACCTCTCGGCTGATGAAGCAGATGGCATACGGGTCATAACAGACGCGTTCGTCCTCCGGCCTTCTTGACTCACCTACCCTCACCATGGCTATTGTCTCAGCCGTCTTACTGGGGCCTTTACTCGTTTTACTCATCCCGATTGTTTTGACATTGTTTGATTCCTGCATTTCTTATCCTCCTATTGAAGATCTCAAAACCTGGTCCCGAGATCATCACTTGATTACTCTTTAGAGAGTTCCCTCGCGACTGGCGGACGGCCCGGGATGCCGGTACCGCCCTTTGGTTGCGATGACGTTCATTTCCGGGCTTCTGTATAAGCGATCCTGGTGTCCATCACGCCACCTCACATCTTCAGCAGATTTTTATCGATCGCAAAGCAGTAACAGCCCCGCTCGCCCCACCACGTGCACTCCGGGCATGTGGTGTGATCCCGGGTACATTTCCGGCCAACCGCCTCCTTCGGGCAGTCGTCCCGTTTGGCACAGCCCCAGCAGCAGGTACCGGTAGTTCGTCCGAAGATGACGTCGAAATTGATCGCGGGGATCTGTGCTGATGGTTTCTTGTCGTTCATGCATTCGTCCTCATCAGATCTTCAGGATCTCCCAGTCCAGCACGAAATGCCTGCAGCCCTGTTCGTTCCACCGGGTGCAGGATGTGCAGATGTGTTGTTTCCTGGTACATTTCTTTCCCTCCGCTTCCGGCGGGCAGTCCTCTCTCCTTGTACAGTTGTGGCAGCAGGTGTATGCGGAATTTCCAAAAATGTATCCGGTATCCCGGTAGGTCCCTCCAAAAACCGGCTTGTGATTATCACGGGCCATGCCCCTCCGGATCTGGTATCGTGGCACAGGCAAGCGACATCAGGCCCGATACTTTCCGGTTCGCATTCTTCCCTGTGTAATACATCTTCGCGAATGCACGGGAGGGGATGACCTGAACACCGGAGTACCCGAGGCTGGTGAGGAACGGGACAACTTCTTCCTCATCAAATCCTGACTGGATCGGCTCGCCGATCTGGATCGTCCATTTCCGGATCTCCTGCCCGCCTTCTGCATCCGATGACCCGTCCGCAAGCGACTGCGGCACGAAATCGAAGAGTACCGCACTGCCGGCACCAGCATGCTCCGCGATCCCGGTAACCAGTTCCTCAACATCTTTGCGGGAAAGGTACATCATGAGCCCTTCAAGGAGGAACAACGTCTTTTTTGCCGGGGAGAATCCGGCCTCTTCCAGCGCCGGCCACCACGGTCCCTGCCCGATCTCATAGGGGATGAACGAGACAAAGTCCGGGAGCTGCCCGAAGATCTTTTTTACGATCCCGGTCTTTCGATCCTGCGTTGCCGGCCGATCGATCTCGAAGATCCTGATGTTTCCTTTCAGCGTGCTGATGCGGTAGGCACGGGTATCGTATCCGGCGCCAAGGATCACCAGTTGGGAAAATTCTTCTCCAGGAGCATTCTGCACAACATCATCAAAGTACCGGATGCGTCCCCGGATGGCATTGCTCCACCCCGGCATCTTCCGCTCGACCTCCGCTGCCAGCGCCTGCGTCTCCGCAGGGTGCTCTTTTGCCCATGCAATCTTTACCGGATCGAGGAACCGGATTGCATACGGATCGGAGAAGATCCGGATATCCTCCGGCAGCATCGATTCCGCGAACCGCTGCAGCGCGATCCCTTCCGCCATCGTACTCGGGCCGTCCGGCCTGGATTTCCACAGGGAGTCCATTCCATGTATCATGTTTAATCACATTCCCAATTGTAAAATAACATACTCGATAGAATGTATAAATACCAAACGGTTTGTATTTCGTCCCTATGCGATGTTTTTTACGTGTCAGGAATGAAGTGAATATGAGAAGCCATGCCCAAGGTCGTCCCGGAATACAAGGAGGATGCAAAACGCCGGATCATCGAGGCTGCGATGTACGTGATCGCAGAACGCGGCTGCGACCAGATGACGATCGATGATGTGGCAAAGAAACTGGGCGTTACCAAAGGTGCGGTGTACTGGTACTTCAAGAGCAAGGAAGAGCTGGTCGCAGCGGTCCTGAAAAAATTCCAAACAGATATTGAACGGACAACATTCGAATCATTTTACAACCGCCCTATCGAAGAGGTGTTTGCACAGCTGTTCGAACGGTTCTCCCTTACCGATGACCGGCAGCGGGCAATCTTTTTTGAGATGTTTGCCCTTGCTGCCCGGAATTCCGATGTCCGGCATGCAACCCGGGAATATTACATGGGACTGGTCGCAACCTTTGAAGAGGCGATCAGGAAAGAGAAGAAACAGCATTTCATCCAGACACATGCCGATCCCCATACGCTCGCGCTGCTGCTGGTCGCCCTGTACTCGGGCCTGCAGAATTATGAGATGGTCTGGATGTACCAGAACGAGATAAAGGATCTCTGGACCGAGGGGACGAAGATACTTCTCAAGCCCTCGTATACCGGGACGTACGGTGAGGACAAAAAATAGTCTTATTTTTCCAGGGATCCCCCTCTTTTTACCTCCTGTTTTGCGAGGCTCCCGGAAGTGGGGATCCGGGCCCTTTACGGGCTCCGATTTCCTGTTTTTTGATCAACTTCTGCAAAAACAGGTGCAGTTTTGCTCAGTGCTTTTAAAATACGCTCATTCGATAGGATTCAGGCTGAACGGGGAATTTTACGTGGCACTGTAAAACGCTAATGTACGCTAATGGGTGGCAAAAGTCAAGGGGGGTGGGGTGGTAGGATAGTCGTGAGGGAAAAAAGGGGGATTTTGGAGATCGGCCCGGAACCCCCTTGCGCCAGTCCTGACTCGAAGAACCTTTTAGGTTCTTCGAAGACCTGCGGTCTTCTCGTACCCCATCTCTGATGAGATTCGACACCCCCAAAGGGGGCGGATGCGCCGGCGATGCTTCGGCATTACCTGTATGGGAAATCCGACAGAGTTATGAAAATGTAATGCAGGGGTCATCGCAACCGGGGCGCCGCAGCGGCGGGGGTGAGCTGAAAACGAACCCCCAGGAGCGTCATAATTGATCTTAAATATTTTTTAAACAGATTTTTTAAAAAGAGGTCGACTCTTCTCCATGCAGGTCGCGTGCGGTTGGGCGGACCCGGGAGCGGATCTAGTACCGGCCCCGTCGTCAATTGCCGGAACCGAAAACAATGAGCAGTACCGGTACAAACAGGGCGGGCAATCTTTTTTCATCTCAAGCCTGCGAAATTATCTGGTACAGGTGAACACATGCACATCTTCGATCATCCAGGGCCGGTAAACACGGAAAGCGTTGTGAAAACCGTTAAGGAACATGCTCCGCGGGCGAAGGCGATCGTTGTCGCCTCTATCACCGGAGAGAGCGCTCTGAAAATTGCCCGTGTTGCAGGCACTATACCCGTTGTCTGTGTAACCTGCCCTCAGGGAATGGTGTGGGATATCGATGGAATGAAGAGCGGTGTGTTTGCGGATATCAAGGAGCTCCGGGCTCTCCGGGATACGTGGAACGCTGAAGGTCGCGAAAAAGTGCCGATGGAGATCACTCCGGAGAATAAAATCCTGCTCGATCAAGCAGGTATCCCGTTGATCCGTGGAACGATCCCCTTCTTCGGTCCGAGTTTCTCCATGCGAATCCATCTCGGCCACATCTCCTCTCTTGACATAATGGCAAAGACCCTCGAACTGTTTTCTCCCGGTACTCTGGTTGGCATGGAATGTGTTTTAATGGCAACGGATGCCGGGGTGATTTCCGAAGGCATACCGGTGATCTGCTGCGCCGGTACTGAACGAGGCCTTGATACGGCATGGCTCGTAAGGAGTTCTGCGTCAGCGAATATTTTCCATCCGGAACGGGGGTTCAGGTTCATTGAGCAGCTGGCAAAGCCCGGCATTGCCGTGAACCCGGAAGTTGGCATCGAATATATCCGGTGAATGGCTAGGATGCATGCGTTGGGCCGGGGCCGGGCTTGTGGTGGTTGGGCGGACCCGGGGCCGGATTGGTACCGGCCCCGTCGTCAGGTATTGAAACCGATCTACAATTATGGTATGGCCCGGGATATGTCGTGCAGGTGTAGGGAAGACCATGCCTTTTTTTATTGTGAAAGACCATCTTCTTTTATTGGAACCATGACATCGGCTGTGGAGATCAGGGAAATCCTGCGGAAATGCCTGCCCGAGATCCGGGAAAAATACGGCGTGACATCCATCGGTATCTTCGGCTCCTATGCCCGCGGGGAAGCAGTTCCGGCAAGTGACATCGATATTATTGTCGAATTCGATCGTCCTATCGGCTGGGAACTGGTCGACCTCGCAGATTTCCTTGAGACCTGCCTTCACCATAAAGTCGATCTTGTTATACGAAGATCCCTCCACCCGCTCATCCGGGATTCCGTCCTCGCCGAGGTTCAGTACGCATGAACGCCCGGTCTCCCGCATTGTATCTTTCAGAGATCCTCGCCTCGATGGAAAAGATCGAGCGATACACTGCCGGCATCTCCTATGAAGAGTTCATTGTCCGCGAGCAGCTCATCGATGCCGTTGAACGGAATGTGGAGAAGATCGGTGAAGCGGCAGCAGCAATCCCGGACGAAGTCAGGGAACGTCATCCCCAAGTACCTTGGAAAACCATCGTGGGCTTAAGAAACAAAGTTATTCATCATTATTTTGCCGTGGATCACGAAGTCATCTGGCAGATTATCACGAAGAATATCCCGGAGACAAAGGGAAAGATTGCCGTGATTCTCCGGGAATATTCCCGGTAAATGTTCCGGACCAATCACTTATCTGCTGGCTGCGTGCTGGGCGGGGCCGGACTCGTGGTGGTTGGGCGGACCCGGGGCCGGTTAGTACCGGACCCGTCGTGCTTCTTTGGTAGAGTGGACACTGAGGAAAGTTCAGAGAAAAATTATAAAAAATGTAGACTTTTGACAAAAAATTTTTCTGAGTTCATCATCAAAAAAACACTCATTTTAAACTACTATATGCATTCAAAATTTTCTTAGCTAACGCCATTTGCTCATCTTTGTCCCCAGAAAAAATTGTTTGAGCATCTATATAGTTTAAAATTTCCTCAATTTTTTTATTTTGAGCTGCTAGCATATATCCAAAATACCAAATGGAATGTCCAGCATAGTTCACTACATGAGGTTCATTATAGTATCCTGCTGTTTTCATGAAATTCTCGAAATTCTTTTCATTTTTAATTAATTTCTTATCTAATTCATCAATTGTCCGAATATTAAAAAAATCACAAATAACGGAGATATTTTCTGGAGTATTATTTTCAAAGTCGCTTTCTTTATCTGAGGGAAGAATTATTCCGCCAATTTTTGAATCAAATCGTTTTACGGTTTCAGAAGTTGCGATGTAATTCTTAATAGAAATGATGTTAACTGGTATATTGTTGAATGAATGTAACATTTCTTCCTTAATCTTCTTTGTATATTCTTCAATGTCATTTTTTATGACAATAAATTGTTCATCCGCTAACTCCAATAAACCCGCTTGTCGTGAGAATTTTCTTCGTATCTCATCCGGAATGCTAAATTTTGATTTATATCCGAAATCATGTTCAATCTCAGCCCATGCATGTTGTAATATTGATCGTACTTGAACTTCGCACATCAGCCCTTTAAACTTTTTAAACTCAGTTAATCTTACTCGCTCATGGGGTAACTCGACAATGTAATGAAGGGATAAGTATCCAAATCTATCTGGTTCCAAAATCTTTCTCTTATCGATTGAAATTTTTTCGTTGACTTTGAAATTCTTTTTAATAATTTTGGCGACCTTATCCACATCATTAGAAAAAAAACAAATTATTCGAACGCCAGATAAATCTGAAATATCAGTAATTTTTTTGTAGATTTTGCCTTCTTTTTCAATTTTAGATTCCAGTGAATCAACACTTTTTGTTCTAGAGGTGATGGAATGTGTATTAAATTGTTCTTCGCTTAGTAATTCTCTGATAAGATTTTCCATCTTTGAGGTAAATTGTTCATATAAAGGTCTTTTTTCCGTATATGTATTAATAATTTCAATAAAATTGTCATTATCCATTTATGCGAGATTACGTTTTCATATGCGATTAATGTTGGGATAAAAAAATCAATGCTCGCGTTCGACTCACAGTAATCAGAGGGGGCCGCAGTAGTACGTAGGGGTATAGACAAAGAAAATTATCGAGGTTGAATTTATCATCGCGAGATTTTAACCATAATATCCACTAAGCCATGGAGATAATATTTGTCTTTTCGCGTCTTCTACTAATTTTATTGATTCATTCTCGTAGACATATCCGAAAAGATCCGTCTTAACATAGATTATCGCACTCGTTTTTAGCGGTTCATCAGTTTTTAATAAATGAATAATGTTGACAAGATCTGCAGTATTGTTGTGAGAATGAACGCACCCATTTTTTATCAGAACTTTTTTTGTGTCGGGAACAATTGCATTGAGTAAAAAAAGTGCCCCAAGAGCATCAAGAACTGTTTTGAGTGTTGCCCTATCTTGATTCTTAAACCGATTATGCTTAATTGCGGTGTAATTAATCCACCATTCTGGTGGCTTGTTTGATCTCCAATTTGAAAAAGGAGTAATCGGGGTAAATGATGATAACTCGTAAATCGTTTTCTGAGATAAATGATGGATTCCTTCGAAACAATTCCTATACGTACTCATATTGTTTTTTCGCGGATTTTTAGGATCATCACCTAAAATTACGGCACAATACGTCCCGCTATTGAACATGTTTTTCAAAAAAGAATCGATGATACTTCCCGTATTATTCAACAGATTCCCCAGTGGGGGTGACCAGACGTTATAATGTTCTTTTTTCAAAGGAACTGATTTTGAATATTGGATAAACTCACGTTCAAGGTCCGTGTAATAGTCCCAAGCTAGTAAAGGATCGGAAGGTTGTATTTTTTTCCATCATCTACTTTCATGGTCAAATATTTTCATCTCTCTATTTTAGAAACGTCTAAAACTGCATGAACAATTGAGCCAAATAGGATACCGAAAGCGTCACCAATTGAGATTTTTGCGCATTCGACCGCCCAAGTTCCAATGAAATTCGTTAATTCAAACGACATCGCGGATATATCGGTTGACGGATGAATTGTTAATGAGAAAACCGCACCCATAATAACGGTTAGCAGAACTAATCCTCCAAACACACCCGGCACGTCGAAACCAAATAAGGAAATGGCAACCAAACTGAGAATGAAGCCGATGAGTGCCTCAATGAAAATTGAGTTGAGGTCGATTTCTGTGCTGAAACTTTGCTTATAAGGAACAGGTGGTGAACTGACAATAGCAACTGTCGTTGTTGAGTGTATTGGTAAAAAAGACGGCTCAGTATAGTTTTTCTTATTCAATTCTTTCTGATATTCCTCGAAGCTATTGAAAAAAATCCCTGAGAAGTATAATTTATTCTCGTGTTCATGGATTATTTCCTTTTGGTCAACATCTATAGCGATCCACGTGTTATTGATCGGATCGATTTCTGCCATTATCCAGATTTTATTTAAAGATGGGCGGTATCCAATTTTTTCTGGAATATTTGCATTTGCAAGCGCATCCCAAACATCTTCTGTGCTGGCGCCAGGGACAAGAATTTTTGAGATATTTTCTTCAAGCGAATTAGTATAGTGGGGGGGACTTTGGGTACATCCTGAAAAGAAAAGGAATACTAGCACAATTAGCAGAATTGGAAATTTTTTTCGCATTGAAGAAAATAGAATGCTTGGAATAATAAGAGTTATTGGTTACATCCTTCCCGTTGTTAATTCAAATTAGAAAATTCCCCCCTTTCACTTTCATGCCCCAAACCTTACTCCTTTAACTACCGGAGCTAAACAGACTGAGCACCAAGCATGAAAGATATCATCATCAAAGGTGCCCGCCAGCACAACCTCAAAAATATCAATGTCACGATCCCCCGGGATAAGTTGGTCGTCATAACCGGCGTCTCCGGCTCCGGCAAATCCACGCTCGCGTTCGA
>JAJRCF010000023.1 GCA_028679075.1 Methanoregula sp.
CAGCGGAATCATCATTTCGGGCTGGGATAGGGAGACGTTTGCCGGGCATCCTGTAATCACCAGGTCACGCTCTGTGCATTGCCCATGAAATAGACACTACCCGTATTGGGATCATATTCCAGTACGAATAATCCGATACCGACAGGCCTGATTTTCTGGATGACAACCGTATTGGTACTTATGCCATCAATTTTTATTGACCCGTTGACAACGAGTCCCGTATAGTAGCCTCCCTGGGTGGTCCGCAGGGTCAGCGTTGATCCTACATCGTTATAGCCGGTGATCCAGGTATGATATAATCTCGTGGAAGAAGTATTTGACCAGAGTCCGGTACTCTTATGTCTCCAGTACACACCCACACTATTGGAATCCGGGGCGGTAAATTCCCAGATCTGGTTACCAATCCCGAAGATCTTCCATGTCCCCGGATTGCTTTTTCTCTGTGTGACGAGAAGAGTATCGCCAATTCCAAGATTTTGTGGGGTTGTAGTATCATACGCGATGGTCGATCCCGAACCGGTGATATTGAGCAGGAGATAGGTGTTTTGATCGATAGTTGCCTTACCATCACGGTAGAAATTTATCGAGTTTGCCCCCACAGCAGTCGCAATGACCGGTCCGACCGTTGACGGGGACTGGTTTATCGCAGCGCCGATCACGGATACATTGCTCAGGACCGCACCAAGCACTGCCTGGGGATCCGAACCATTGATACAGATGGCAGGAACTGACGTAGTCCTGACGATTATGTCCGGGGCAACCTTTCCGGAAGGTACCGACACGTTGGCAGACGCAGAACCAATCACCGAGGATCCCGTTCCCGTCTGGTTGTAGACAAGGTAAATGCGCTGCGGGGCCTCCCCGGTGGAGAGGGGGACCAGCAGGTTCTTCCCGAGCGACCACTGGTTCCCGCCGCCGGCAACCGAATATGACTTCAGATTCCCGTCGACATAAACGGAGAAACTGCCAGACGCGAGGGTGTCACCGCCATTGTGCGTGAGGTACAGGGTCGGGGGAACATGGTTGTCGGTGCCGACCATGAAGTTGACATTCGGGACCTTCTCCGGCGTGGATTGCGAGAAAAGGGCTACTGCGACAACCGCCACCGCGGCGACAACGAGGCCGACCAGCAGGACCGCCCCGATCACTTCGGAGACCCCTGCGGTACTATCATATCCGGGATGATGCCGAATCTCCGGACCTGCTGCTCTCCGGGATGTCATGATATTCCCGAGGCGATATTGTTGAGGGTCACGACATAATCGACCGTCTGCAGGGTCAGGTAGACGTCAGGGTTTGAGGGGGATGTGTAGGGCCCGTTGATCAGCATGAACGCCTTCCCGCGTTTTGTCACAGGGTCCTCGACAACATTGAACGAATACCATGAACTATCGGTGATGTTGCCCCGGATCCGTGTCTCGTTCAGCACGCCCATCCAGGTCAATGCCGTTGGTTTATCGGCAACATCGACCGAGATGTTCACCCAGGTATCCGGCTGGAGAGTGGCGATCCGTGTCGGGGTCCGTACCTGCGAATCGACCCGGACCGGGCCCTTGCCACCGATCGAACTCCCGCCCAGTACCCGGATCGGGACAAGGTTCACGGCAGCCACATCGACCGTCCCGTTGTTTGCCTTTGCAATGGTGAAAGAAGGGGAGACACGGCAGACCGAGCCGTTATCCTGCGAGAGGAATATCCCGCCGGTCTGGTAATAGTACCGCTGCTGGATCCAGTAATTGTTCATGGACTGGTATTCCAGGGTGCTCAGGTTGACCACCGTTGCCGTTGTTGCGGAACTGCTGTTGACGGTCAGGGTATCCCCGCCATCATTTACGGCAAGAGTAGCCGAAGAGGCGATGGGATTGAGCATCGGGATAAAGAGACCACCGGACTGGGAGTTCCCCCCGCCGGTACCGAGATTGAAGGTCGTGGAGAGCGTGACGCCGGACTGGTTGTTGATCCAGAGAGAGTCAAGGCTCATCTTGTAATCCGTGAACCGGTCCTTGACTGCATTCATCTGGGTGATCTCCCCTTCCCGCCCGTTTACCGGGACGACATAGATCGCCCAGACGGAAAATGCGGCAACAACCAGGCCGAGAAGCAGCACAAACCCGATCACTTCAGACAGGGCATAATCCCCGTTCAGCCCCGTAGCACCGTCTCTCATAATCTAATAACCCGTGTATGGTCATACCATAAAGGTTTTTAGGAACCGGTATATCGTGAAAGCCAGAAGAGGGAAAATCAGTGCGCAGGAAAAGACACGGACACCATACGTACCGGCTTTTCCGGGCTGCGGGGGTCGGGCGGTGTACTTCCGCATGGCAGGGGTGTGCACGGCATTTCTGAAATTACCCGACTGCTTCGAGGAAAATTCCCCCAAAATCCGCATTCCCAAAAGGCACAGGATTGGTCCGGAAAACAAGAAGTACACCGCCCGACCCCCGCACACATCCATCGCGATTCTGTAAAAAACCTGCCATTTTCCCGTCGTAAAGATGTGCCGGGAAGGGGTCCTGCCCGGTGCGGGGGTCGGGCGGTGTACTTCCGAACGTGAGAAACGTCCCGGTATTTCCAGACATTGCATGGCTGGCAGAAGAAGAGTTTTGAATCACACGCACCAAATAGTATGATCGCTTTTCACAACCGGACCCTTCCGGTCAGCAAACAGGTGCACATACAATGACACTCTCCAAAGGCTGCGTGCTCTGCAACCAGGGCGCAAAGATGGTGCTCTTTGTTACGGGACGCTGCCACCGCTCCTGCTGGTACTGCCCCCTCTCATCGGAGCGGAAGGGAACGGACACGGTCTATGCCAACGAGGTGCCCGTCGATGTCCCGTCCCAGATCATCGAGGTGGCGGAGATGATGAGCGCACTCGGGACCGGTGTGACGGGAGGCGAACCGCTCCTCTGCCTCGACAAGGTGACGGAATACTGCCGGATGCTCAAGGAGCACTTCGGGAACGAGCACCAGATCCACCTGTACACCGCAAAGGCACCGACGGACAACGAACTGGAGCAGATGAAGGGGCTCGTGGACGAGATCCGGCTCCACCCGCCGCGTGAGTGCTGGGATACGGTCCTTGATACGGGCTATATCCGGTCCGCAAAGAGGGCCCGGGAGATGGGCTTTGACATCGGCATCGAAGTGCCGGCACTGCCGGGGCTCGAACTGCTAATCCCGGCGCTCCCGCACCTTGACTTCCTCAACATCAACGAGCTTGAATGGGGCGAGACCAATGCATACCAGATGCGGGAGCGGGGCTATGAACTCGCCGACGAACTGCACAATGCAATTGACGGGGCAAAAGGGTGGGCGGAGGAGTTGTGCCGGCATGACAAGGTGCACTGGTGCTCCTCGGGCTTCAAGGACTCCGTCCAGCTCCGTGAGCGGCTGAAGCGGATCGCACAGAACACCGCCCGGCCGTTCGATGAGATCACGGGCGACGGGACCATCGTATACGGAGTCCTTGAACCTGAACCGGAACAAAAAGAGGCGATCGCCCGGTTCTGCCGTGAACGGCTGGAACCGGAGAGTTTCGAAGAGCATAGCGACCGTATCGAGATGGCCTGGTGGCTCCTCGAGAAGTATGCCGATGAACTGCAGGGGAAAAAGTACGTGATCGAGCGTTACCCTCACGGCGGCATGGTCGTGGAGATGACCCCGGTATGACCTTGCGCGACCTCATCGATCCGTTCTACGAGGGGCACCTCAGGCGGCAGTGCAGGCATATCCCCAACCATATCGCGATCATCATGGACGGGAACCGCCGGTACGCCAGGATGCTCGGGCTCGATACTGCCGACGGCCACCGCGCCGGTGCCGACAAGACAGAACAGGTGCTGGACTGGGCGCAGGAACTGGGCATCCGCCATATCACGCTCTACTCGTTCTCGACAGAGAACTTCTCCCGGAAAGATGATGAAGTGGGGTATCTCTTTTCCATGTTCAAGGAGAAGTTCATCGGCGTACTCACCGATGAACGGGTAAACCGGTACAAGATCCGCGTCCAGATGGTCGGGGACCCCTCAATGCTCCCGGAAGACCTCCGGCAGGCGGTCCGTGACGCTGAGGAGGCAACAAAAGACCATACCGGTTTCCACCTCAATATTGCGCTCGCCTATGGCGGAAGGAACGAGATCGTCCTTGCTGCACGGCAGATCCTCGAAGAAGTCCGGAAGACCGGCACCGATCCGGAGAAGATCGATGTCCGCATGGTCGAAGAGCACCTCCACCAGGGAAAGGGGATCCCTCCCGTGGACCTGATCATCAGGACCGGCAATGAATGCCGCACCTCGAACTTCCTGCCGTGGCTTGCCAACGGGCATGAGTCGGCCGTCTATTTCTGTGCCCCGTACTGGCCGCTCTTCCGGAAGATCGACCTCCTGCGTGCCATCCGCACCTATGACCAGAGGATGGCCGCAAAGACCCCGTGAGTCACTTCCAGGGTACCCGTTGCCCGATCGCGTACTATATTTCTCTTGAACAACAGATCAACAACTGACCGTTTATGACGATAAGGAAGGGACAGGGTGAGAAATGGCGCCAGACCACCGTGGTCCTGAGGGAGGACATTCTCACAAAAGCGCAATCAGCAGGTATTGACATCAATGACCTCTGCAACCGGGCGCTGGCGGATGCCACCGGAATCCGTTATGTCGTCCCGGGTAAACCTGGCGCCGGATTCCCGTCAACACCCGTTATCATCGTACGCGACGGGGCTCATGCTGAGGGGGCTGCCATCCCCCCGGGCACCTCACCGGAGGGTATTCACCCGGTCATAAACGCCGATGACCCCCGGGCGGCCACCACGGTAAAGCAGGTGCCAAGGTTACCGGTACAAAAAGCGCCTGCAGCGTTACCGGGAAGAGTCTCTTCCCCGGAAAAACCACAGGAGAAAGCCCCCGTTGTGCCGGACGTCCCCGTTCCTGTTCCCCCAAAGGAAAAACCGGTAAAACCGGAGACCGGGCCAAAGAAAAAAGCAAAGGGCACCCCGATTAAAAAATTCATGGCAGACTGCATTGTCCGTGAGGATACCGAAGACTGCCACGTGACAAAAGATCTCCTGTACCGGGCCTTCACCCGGTGGTGCCGGGAACACCGGATCGCCCCGGTTCCCGACCGGAGGGCCGTCACCGTTGCCCTCAAGAACCAGTTCGCCATGACGGAGAAGATAATCGGGGGAGAACCGTCCTGGACGAACCTCCGCCTCAAATAGGACGTTATTTCCCGAAACGCCGTATCCGCGACTGGTAATCGCGCAGCACCCGCAGGAAGTCGACTTTCCGGAAGAGCGGCCAGTTCACGTCGGAGAAGAAGAGTTCCGAATAGACCGACTGCCAGATCAGGAAGTCGGTGAGGTGGTCCCCCCCGCTCTTGATCACCATGTCCGGTATGTACTGGAAGGTCAGGCAGGACTCGATCAGTTTCTCGTCAACGGCTTCGGGGTCAACGCGGTCACGTGCCATCTTCCGGATGCACGCGGTGATCTCTTCCCTCCCGCTCTTTCCAATCGCGACAATCACCTCCATTCCCTTGCCGGAGCACTCCTCGCGGTCCCCGACGTGCAGGCTGAGCCGGGCGATCGTGCTGATCTTCCGGATCGCCGGGAGGAACGGTTCGAGGTTCTCCGGTGCCGAAGTCGCGATATGGAACATGAGGCCGTGTATGCCGGAGAGGGGGGGAGACCGCTGCCGCGAGACATACGCATTGATCGCATTGCACCAGGACGTGACCTGATAGAGCGAGTCCGGTGCGTCTGCAAGGTCCTGTCCGCTGATCATGAAACAGACCTGTGCAGGGAGTTCTGCAATCTGCCGCTTGAGCAGCTGTGCATAGAGCCAGTAGATCATTCTTCACCCACTATTGACGGTTTAAGGTAAATATCCTTGAGGGTGGGGTGTTCCCCCCACTACCTGTCCGTAGTGCCGCCCTATCTGGTCACATATCTGGTCACATGAAGGGACTGAGCACCCGGAATACAACCGCCCCAAGCGCGATCGCAAGGCCGGTCTCAAGTGCCGAGATGGCGAGCGCCTTCTTCCAGCCGAACTCCTTTGCAAGGGCGAGGATGGTGGAGAGGCAGGGGACATACAGCATCGTTACGAGCGCAAAGACGATCAGCTGCACGGGGGAAAGGACCGTTGAGAAGACGGTGGTGCCGAAGAGTGCTGCAAGGGCAAGGATCGTCATCTCTTTCCGGATGATGCCAAAGACGAACACCACCCCGGTCATGACCGGGAGGCCGAGGAGGAGCACGGTGATCGGGGAGAGGGCGGTATTGATGGGTTCAAGGAACCCCATGGCGTACGCGGCGGTGATCACGATACTGCCGATGAGGTATGAGGGGAGCACGATCCCGATGAGCGAGCGGGTCCGCTGCCAGGTCTGCCCGATCACGCCCGGGATATGCGGGATGTGGTAATCCGGCATCTCCATGATCATGCCGACAGATTCTCCGGGCAGGAGCCGGAATGCGAGCCTCCCGAGGATGACGATCAGGACGAAGTCGAGGAGGTAGAGGGCCAGTGCCCACCAGATGTTCACGAACGCTGCAACAACACCGAGGATCACGATCGTCCGGGCCGAGCAGGGCACGAGCGTGACAAGGAATGCGGCAAGGAACTTCTGTTTGGGGGACTCAATGATCCGGCACGAGAGGCAGGCCGGGACCGTGCAGCCGAACCCAAGCACGAGCGGGATGATCGCCTTGCCGTGCAGCCCCATCTTGTGCATGCCCCGGTCGAGCATTAAGGAGAAACGGGTGAGAAATCCCGAGTCCTCGATCAGCGCGAGGATGAGGTAAAACGGGATCACGTACGGGATGATGAGCGTGAGTGCGGCGACGAGGCCGGTCCATGCACCGTTGAAGACAATATCCACGGCAGTGCCCTTGATCAATGGATTGAGAGGCGCAATACCGGAGAGGAATGCCGTGAGGATCTCTGAGATCCATGCACCGATGATGAATGTCCAGACCAGCAGTCCCCCGATCATGAGGGCAAGGAGGATATACCCGAGCACCGGGTGGAGGGCGATGCGGTCGATCCGTTCCGTGAGCGGGACCTCATTGTCCCCGGGCGGTCGTATGGTCATCACTTCGGCAACCAGCCGTTCAGACGCATGGTACCGCTCGGCGCTCATGACGGTGGCCGCAGGTTCACCGTGGATCTTCTCCAGTTCCCGGGCGAACTCACCGGCAGCGGCAACGGCATCAGGCGCCAGTTTCCGTGCTTCCCAGACCGCGTCGGAATCGCCTTCGAGCAGCTTGATCGCGGTCCAGCGGGGAGGATAGCCTCCCGCGCCATCAGGGAGCAGTTTTACGACCCGGGAGATCCGGTCTTCCACTTCCTTCCCGTAGGAGATGAGATGGGGGTGTAGCCGGGACCGGACAGCCCCGATGATCGCATCGGAGAGCTCGGCGATTCCCTTCCCCTGGATCGCCACGGTAGGGATGACGGGTATCCCGAGCAGGCCTGCAAGCCTGGCAAAATCGATGACTATGCCTTTCTGTGCGGCCAGGTCCATCTGGTTCACGGCAAGGATGAGCGGGCTCTCCAGTTCCATGAGCTGGAGCGTGAAGAAGAGGTTCCGTTCCAGTGCGGAGGCATCGACAATGTTCACGACAACGTCAGGGTGGTCGTGGGCAATGAACTCGCGGGAGATCTGCTCTTCGGTCGAGAGGGCCGTGATCGAGTAGATGCCCGGGAGGTCGATCACCCGGATCCGCTGGCCGCGGTACTGGAGGAGGCCCTCGGCCCGCTCAACGGTCTTGCCCGGCCAGTTGCCGATCTCCTGGTCAACACCGGTGAGCTGGTTGAACGTGGCGCTCTTGCCAACGTTTGCATTACCGGCAAGGGCGACTACGTATTCATCTTTACCGGGAGACGGAAGGGGGAGGGGGCCGCACCGGGTACAGTCAGGGCATCCGCTCATCCGTGCTTCTCCCTGCATGCGTGTACAAAGATATGGTCGGCAATCGCGTGATCGATTGCAAGCCGTGTCCTGCGCACGCCGATCTCTACCGGCCCGAGCAGGGGGGCCTTGCGCACCAGCTGGATCTCGGTCTTTAAAGTGAGGCCGAGATCGGTCAGGCGCTGTATGACACTGTTGTCGCCCCGGATAAACGCGATGGTGGCTTTCTGGCCGGGGTCGAGGGAGGTGACCGGTATGAGCGGCTCATCGCGGCTGCAGGAGGCTGCCGGTTCCGTTTCATCAAGGCATGCAGAACAGCTCTCCACGTCCCGGTCGCAGGCCTCGATCAGGCTGCCGTGGGGGCAGCGGGCCGGGGCCTTGAGCAGTTTGCAGAGGGCGCATTCCGTCTCGTCGGAGAGCGTGTGCTCCATCTTGCAGGCTTCATCGTGCACGTTCTCCTCGCTGATATGGAGGACATCGGTTAAGAAGACCTCGAGGAGGCGGTGGCGGCGCTTCACTTTCCGCGCCATCTCAAGGCCCTGGTCCGTCAGGGTCGCACCCCGGTAGGGTTCATAGTTCACGTACCCTTTTTCCGAGAGCACCTGGAGTGCTTCGGTGACACTGGCCGGGGAGACCTTAAGGCATTTTGCGATCGCCGAGGTCTTCGCCACCCCGTGCTTCTCCTCAATATCGAGAATGCTCTCCAGGTATTCTTCCAGCTGCTCTGAAGCCATTATCTATTATTTAGGTCACCCTAAATTAATAAATTTTGGGATCCCTAAACATCCGGGAGATACAGGTGACTCTGCAGTACAGGAAAAATCAACAAAACGCCTTGTATTTTGGCGTAACAGGTAAAGACGCGCCGGTGCGGCAGTTCCTGCCGGCCAGACAGGAGAGATTATAAGTATTCTGGCGAAATTATCAAGCGATAGATGTATTCGTATAAGTCAGGGATTGCGCAGATCGACGATATATCCGGGGGGTTTGATGCAGGGACCAACATCCTCATCCTGGCCCCTCCGATGAGTCAGGCCGATCAACTGGCATATGCACTGACAAAACCGCTGACGGGAGAATACGCAATCGTCCTCTCAACGAACGAACGGGCATCAGAAGTAGTCGATGCCTTCAAAGCCGCCGGTGCCGACAAGCGGTTCATCGGGGTCATCGATGCGATCACCAAGAGTTCGACACCGAGCATCATCGACACGCCCCGGCTGATGTTCGTCTAGAGCCCCACCGACCTTACCGGTATCGGGATCAAATTTTCCAATATGATCGAGACGATCTTCGAAGGTGACTTTTCCGAGGGCGAAGCCGGGCTCTTTCCGCCGCCCATACGGTTTTCCGTGAACTCCATCTCAACCCTCCTGATGTACCGCAGGCTCGAGGTCCTCTACCAGTTCCTGCACGTGCTTACGGCAAAACTGAAGAAGATCGAGGGCGTTGGCGTCTACCTCCTCAACAGCGAGTCGTTCGATGACAAGACGCTCTCCCTGATCAAACAACTGATGCAGTGTGTGATCGAGGTCAAGGTTGAACAGAACATCAATTACCTGCGTATCAGCGGGCTCCACGGGGTCAGCGGGGACTGGATGAAATTCACCCTCTCAAAAGGACAGGTGACCATCCTTCCATGATGCCGGTGTGGGACTAAGAAAGTTCGGGGAACCATGCTGACTTTTATCGGGCTCGGGCTCTTTGATAAAACCGATGTCTCTGAGAAGGGGCTCCGTCTCATCAGGTCTGCGGACCGGGTCTTCCTCGAATGCTACACCTCGCGTCTCGGGGGCACGACCCGCGAGGAACTCGAGACGTTCTATGGGAAACCGGTCACCCCCCTCTTCCGGGACGATGTCGAGCAGCACCCGGATGAACTGCTCGCGGAGGCCAAGCTGAAAGATGTCGTCTTCCTCTGCGCCGGAGACCCCATGGTCTCGACCACCCACGCGGACCTCCGGATGCGGGCCGCTGCCCGGGGGATAAAGACGGCGATCGTGCATGCGGCATCCATATCGAGTGCTGTCTGCGGCCTCTCCGGCCTCCAGAACTACCGGTTCGGGAAGTCCTGTTCGCTCCCGTTCCCGCAGAAGAACTGGTTCCCGACAACGCCTCTCGATGTCATCCTCCAGAACCTCTCGCTCCGTCTCCATACCCTCGTCTTCCTCGATATCCAGGAAGAGCGGTACATGACGGTACCCGAAGCAGTCGGCCTCCTTGAACAGATGGCCGGGCAACGGAAGGCAGAGATCCCGCTCTACGTGGGTATCGCCCGGGCAGGGTCCGGCGAACCGGTGGTCCGGGCCGGTACGGCTGACGCGATCCGGGCGGTGGATTTCGGCCCACCGCTCCACATCCTCATCATCCCGGCGGAACTGCACGATATGGAGCGCGAATACCTGGAGGTATTTGCCGGCCTATGAACCTCCACGAATGCCAGGCCCTGCTTGCAGGATCTCTCTCTGGCACGCGGTGCAGTGGCCCTGAGGGATCGCCCCACTGGCACACCGGGCAGTCGGTGCTCCGGATGGCATCTGCATACGAGAGCGATGGCAGGACATTCATGACCGGAGGGGACCCGGTCAACGCACTGGCCGCATTCCTGTACGGACTCGGGTGGCTGCACTGCGGGATCGCATCCGGTCTCCTTGTCCGCCAGGAGGCCCGGGACATATGCCCGTTTACCGGGACGTTTGAACGTGTACCGGCGGACCAGAGCGCCAAACTTGACGAGAAAACGGGGAGGTATGCACACCTGCTGACCACCGCCATCGACTCTGTTTCAACAGCCCCGTATCGTGGGACACCCGCACATGCATTTGCCGTGCAGGTCTGTTTTATCGCCGGGGTCTACCTGGCCCGGGGGAACCGGGTAGCAGCCAGCGGGAAACCTGAGGAAGCACTGGCCTGCTTCAGTTACGGTCACGGGTGGATCGATGCCGGGGTCCAGGCCGGGCTCCTCTCCATCCATGCACACCACGAGATCTTCACGGTCGATTAAGACGGGTTGCACCCCGGAATTCCCTGAATAAAAAGGTATATACTATGCCCCATAACCTGTTAAGATAACAGCCGCTGCCATGGAGACAGCCGGAGAGTTTGAGCAATGGATAAATCACAGGTCAAATGGCTTTACATTTCCGTGGGTTTCTCCCTTGCCGTCCTCATCATCATCCTCTTTTTTACCATCAACGAGAACACCATCACCTACCTGCAGGAGATCAACCCCTGGTTCCTCCTCCTCGCCTTCCTCACCCACCTGCTGACCATGTGTTTCTGGGCAATGCGGGTCAAGATGATGTCCGGTTCGCTTTCATATCGCATCGGGTTCTGGTACAGCCTGAACCTTGTCTTTGCCAACCTGCTCGCTTCCGCGATCACGCCGGCCCAGGCCGGGGGTGAGCCGGTCAGGGTCCACGAGCTCTATAAGGCAAACGTCCCCCTCGGCGATGCAACTGCAATCGTGATCATGGAGCGGGTGCTTGACGGCATTGCCCTTGCAGGGCTTGCGGCGTTCTCCATGATCGTCCTGACCGACCAGTGGAAACAGCTCGGGACGGTCTCCGAGATCATGGTCGTGGTCACCTGGATCTTCGTTGCAGGGTGCCTCTTCCTCTTCTACCTCGCCATCCGTCGCCCCGACGTAGTGAAAAGGGTGGTGAACCGCTGTACGATCTGGCTGACAAAGACCTGGGAGAACAGCCGGGTCGAGGCACTCCTGGTCCGTGCGGACAAGGAGATCGACAACTTTCAGGGTGCGACACTCCGGTTTGTCCATACCGCCAAGGGGGGCCTTGCCTGGGGGATGCTCTTTACGCTCCTCTACTGGGTCTCGGAGATCCTTACGGCCTCCCTTATCCTTGTCGGGCTCGGCCAGGACCCCCTGGTCCTCGAATCATTCGTGATCCAGCTCATCCTCGCGATCCTGATGATGATCCCGCTCACCCCGGGCAGTTCGGGCATTGCCGAAGTCGGGGCTACGTCCATGTACGCCCTGTTCCTGCCGGCGGGGGTTGTGGGGATCTTTGTCGTCCTCTGGCGTATCGTCCTCTATTACTTCAATATCGCGCTCGGGATCCTCTCCAGCATCATCATCGTGCGCCGGGAAGCCCGGAGCTGCCTTGACGAGAAGGCCTGACCACCTGAACGCTTATCAGCGATAACGGCAATCACTGTGCACAGGCATGACACAGGTCAGGTGCGAGGTCAAAGGCGTCTTCATGGCCACCAGCGACACGGCCACTGTCCCCCTTGTGATACTCTCGGACAGCAATGGCCGCCTCCTGCCGATATTCATCGGCATCTGGGAAGCCGTCTCCATCAACAGTGCCCGGAACAGGGAGGTGCTCCCCCGTCCGTTCACCCACGACCTCTTCCTCGACCTGTGCGAGAAGTTCTCGATCACCCTGCGGTCCCTGCAGGTTGACAGCATTGAAGACGGGATCTATTACGCCCAGCTCGTCTTTGTCAACAACAAGCACGAGGAATTCCTTGACTGCCGCCCGAGTGATGGTATCGCGCTGGCACTCAGGGGGGATGTCCCGATCTTTGTAGAAGAGAGCGTGCTTGCAACCTCCGCACAGAAGACCGAGGACCTGCCGCAGATCGTAGATCTTACGTCTTTCCTTCAGAAGTAAAACAGGATTATTTCCTGCGGTGCTCCAGCTCTGCCATCACATCGGACAGGTCAACACCCGCTGCCCGGAGGGCGACAAGCATATGGAAGAGGAGGTCCGCCGCTTCACTCGCGGTACGCCCGGGGACCTTGTTCTTCACCGCAAGGATGAACTCGGTCGACTCCTCGCCCACTTTCTCCAGCACCTTGTCGATCCCTTTCTCATCGCTCATCAGGCGGGTCGTATAGGACCCCTCCTTCGGGTTATCGGCACGGTCGCAGATCACGGCCCAGAGCTCCGCAATGATCTTCGGATCGGCTGTTGGTTTCATCAGGCTTCCTTCTCCAGCAGTACTTCTCCGACTTCGATACCGTAAAACCTTCTGCAGAGTATGCGCGCCTTCTCGATGTTGCACCCGGCCTTGCCGATGGCAATTCCAAGGTCACTCCTCTGCCGGACAAGCACGTTCACCGGCCCGTTCTCCGCAGTCCGGTCAACACCGGTGACTTCGGCGGGCTTGAAGATATTGGCGATGAATGCATCGGGTGTATCGGCAAATTCAACCATCTCGATCCGTTTGCCAAGCACGTTCTGGAGCCTCCGGATGTTCTCGCCCTTTTTCCCGATTGCGAGCCCCATATCTCCCTGCCGGACCACGTAGATCACCCGGTCAAAACGCTCGTCAATCACGCAGTCAAGCGCCGTGGACTTGGTAAGAATCCGCAGTTCCTCAATATACCTTCGCTCCTTAAAACCGATATTGCGCTCCATGGTAAAATCAATCCTATTGTATCCGCTGATTCTGGATATTCGAAATTTGATATCTGGACAGCCCCAGGAAAACCCGGTCCCGTTACAGTGAATTTATGAAATGATCACACTGCTATTTTAAAAAAGTTGTGAAGAGAGTACGGGAACAATAAAAAAGGTGAGATTAGGTGTAGGTATAGGTGACCGATACCTGTGCAGTCACGGTGATATCACCGGACTGGATGGGGGTAGCGACAGCGGATTTGGCTCCCATTGCGGAGTCCGCCTGGTAGTTTGAATACGCTACCGGCATGTAGCCCTGGTAGATGTTGACATTCCCCGTGCCGGTGATATTGACACCCATTGCTCCGGCCACGGCCTCTGCATCAGCACGGGCATTTGCCACTGCCTTTTTCAAGGCCTCGCTGCGGAGCGCAAGGGACTGCGCATCGGAAAGCATGAACTGGATGGAGTCTGCCTGGTTGACACCATTTGCGACAGCGATATCAATTACTTCCCCGGTCCTGCTCACATCATGGAGCGTGACAGTCAGGGTGTTGGTTACCCGGTACGCCTTGACCTTGGGGTTCAGGATGCCGCTGGAGTAATCCTCGTACACCGTGTAGATGTTATATCCGGTGGTTTTAAGAGCGTCCCTGGGTATACCAGCCGCAACAAGGGCATCGATCACCTTGGTCATCTTAACGGCGTTGTCTGCCTGCGCAACCTTCACATCAGCATTCTCGGTCTGGACGGAGAACGTGACCTGGGCACGGTCAGGTGTGCCGATCACGTTGCCGCTGCCGGAGGCCTGGATCACTTTATCCGTCATCGAATCAGCCGATGCAGCGGAGACGCTGCCAACAGTTGCTATCATGAAGATAGCAGCAAGGGCCAGAAGGATTGGAAGTCTTCTTATCATGATACATTGGTTTGGCCTGAAACGGGGTTAAATCTTACTTTGACTGCGAATCCGGTCGCAGTTATCGGAAGTGGTGCAGGTGGAGTGGTGCACGAGAAAATACAAGACACCCGGAAGACAATAGTAGTGACGATCGAGCATGACAGCGACAATCGTAGAGAAGATCTTCTCACGGAAGTGTGGCAGCGACATACGGGCAGGCGAAGTGGTCATGGCCCCTCTTGACGGGGCGATGATCCATGACATCACCGGCCCGCTTGCCATCCAGAAGTTCTACGAGATGGGCGGAAAGAAGGTCTTTGACCCGAAGCGTATCATCATGCTCTTTGACCACCAGATCCCCGCGGATTCCATCGAGGCTGCAAACAACCATGTCTATATGCGGAAGTTTGCCGCGGAACAGGATATCCATAACTATGATATCAACGAGGGGGTCTGTCACCAGGTTACCCTTGAAAAAGGGCGTGCAGCACCGGGCGAGATCGTGGTGGGTGCGGATTCCCACACCTGCATGTACGGCGCAACCGGTGCATTTGCCACCGGTATCGGGTCGACCGATATGGGATTTGCCCTGAAGTTTGGATCACTCTATTTCAAGGTGCCCGAAACGATACGTGCGGAAGTATCCGGCAGGTTCCCCAAACGGGTAGGGGCAAAGGACCTGATCCTCTCGATTGCCGCAGATATCGGTGCCGATGGCGCGACCTACAAAGCGATCGAGTTTACCGGAAAGACGGTCAGGAAACTGGACATGCCAGGCAGGATGACCCTCTGTAACATGGCGATCGAGATGGGCGGAAAGGCAGGCATTGTCGCTCCGGACAAGATCACGTGGGAGTACATGAAGGGCCGGCGGAAGATGAAGCCCTTCGAGCTTGACAGCGACGAGGACGCGAAGTTTGCCGAGAAACGTTCTTACGATGTCTCGGACCTTGAGCCCCAGGTAGCGGTCCCGCATAACGTGGATACCGGAGTCCCGATCAGCAAGGTGGAAGGGACACACATTGACCAGGTCTTTATCGGTTCCTGCACGAACGGGCGTTTCGAGGACCTCGCGGAAGTGGCAGAGGTGCTCGGGAAGAAGAAGTTCAACCCGAAGATCCGGGTCCTCATCATCCCGGCATCCCGGGACGAGTACCTGAAGACATTAAAAGCCGGGCTCATCGAGAAGTTCGTAAAGGCAGGTGCACTCGTCGAGGCCCCCTGCTGCGGGCCATGCATGGGCGGCTCATTCGGCCTGATCGCCCCGGGGGAGGTCTCGCTCTCGACATCGAACCGGAACTTCAAGGGCCGCCAGGGCAGTACTGACGGTAAAGTTTACCTGTGCTCCCCGGCAACGGCGGCAGCAAGTGCAATCACGGGCGAGATCACCGACCCGAGGGAGGTGTGATGATGGCAGCAAAGAAGACCGTCCCGGTAAAGAAGGTCGTAATCAGGGCGGCACCGGCCATGAAGAATATGCGTGTCTGGAAATTCGGGGACGACATCGACACCGATGCGATCATCCCGGGCCGGTTCCTGACCATCAACAACCCGGACGAGCTCGCAAAGCATGCCTTTGAGGGGACACGGGACGAATTTGCAAAGAAGGTGAAGGAAGGCGACGTGATTGTCGGTGGCCGTAACTTCGGCTGCGGTTCGTCACGGGAACACGCCCCGCTTGCCCTGATGGGTGCTGGTGTGAAAGTAGTCGTGGCACGCTCGTTTGCCCGGATCTTCTTCCGGAACTCGATCAATGTGGGCCTGCTCCCGGTGGTCTGCCCGCAAGCGGACAAGATCGCCGACGGGGAGAGGATCACCCTGAACATCCGGGACGGGTGTATTGAAGCCGACGGGAAGAAGTATCCAATCGAACCCGTGCCGGTGTTCATGCAGGGCATCATCGATGCCGGCGGGCTTGTGGAATATGCGAAATCATTGAAGGAGGTACCGGCATGTACAAGATAGCGTCAATCGGTGGCGACGGGATCGGCCCGGAGATCGTGGCCGAGGGAAAGAAGGTACTGGAGGCAGCGGGCGAGAAGTACAACTTCGATATCCGGTGGACAGACTTCAATATCGGGGCTGACCGCTACCTTGCAACAAAGGAACTGGTCACCGAGGATGACTTAAAGGAACTGAAGAAGTTCAAGGCGATCTACTTCGGTGCGATCGGTGACGAACGGGTGAAACCGGGAGTACTGGAGAAAGGCATCCTCCTTGCCCTCCGCTTCCACTTCGACCAGTACGTGAACCTCCGGCCGATCAAGCTCCTCAAAGGAGTCGAGACGCCGCTCGCAGGGAAAGGCCCAAAGGACATCGACTTCGTGGTCGTCCGCGAGAACACCGAGGACTTCTACGTTGGAATCGGATCGAGGTTTAAGAAGCACCAGAAGATCGAGCTCGATGTGGTCCGCGACATCTACAACGTGAAATTCGGGCTGGACGTGGAGAGCGATGCCGAGGAGATCGCGTACCAGATCGGGGTCATCACCCGCGAAGGTTCGCGGAGAGTCCAGACCTATGCGTTCGACCTTGCGATGCAGCGGAAGAAGAAACTCACCTCGGTGGACAAGGCCAATGTCCTCTCGGATGTATACGGCCTCTGGCGGGACGTCTTTACAGACACCGCAAAGAAATACCCTGACGTCACCACCGAGTTCAACTTCGTGGACGCCATCACCATGTGGTTTGTCAAGAACCCCGAGTGGTTTGACGTCGTGGTCACCCCGAACATGTTCGGCGATATCATCACCGACCTCGGCGCCATGATCCAGGGCGGGCTCGGCCTTGCCCCGGGCGGCAATATCAACCCTAAAGGCACCTCGATGTTCGAACCGATCCACGGCTCCGCCCCGAAGTATAAGGGAATGGGGGTGGCAAACCCCATCGCCACCATCTGGGCCGGATCGCTCCTGCTCGACCACATCGGGGAACACGAGGCTGCGGATGCAATTGTCCGGGCCATCGAGAAGAGCATCAAGGACGGCGTTGTAACAAAGGACCTTGGCGGAAAGGCCGTCAGCACATCAAAGGCCGGCTCATATATCGCCGACTGCGTGAAGAAAGGAAAATAATTCTTTTTTATCCCGTTTCCCGGTTGTTACCGGATAATACGTTCCACGCTGAAAAAGACAACGGGGAGCGTCATGTATATCGCCGTACTCCAGGTGCTGCCTGCAAGTGCGAGAAGGATCCCGACAAGAGAGACCGCAGGGACGACGAGGTTCCGGGAACTGATTTTCCTGATATATGCCGGCTTCAGCGTGGGTTCTGTGAGCCGGTGATCGCCCGTTGCGTACCACCACTGGGCAGACAGTCCCATGCCGATTGCCAGGAGGTTTGCCTCAAACACCATGGCACCGACCGGGACACTGGAAAAATCACCGGAGAACGAGGTTGAAAACGGGAGCAGGGCAACAAACATGAGGGTCACAAGATTGATCCAGGTGAAGACGGTATCGAGAGTCTTTACCGAGTGGAACTGCATATGCTGGCTGAGCCAGAATGCCCCGAGGATCAGGAATGCAAGAACATAGTGAAGGAAATCGGAATGGAGGGCAAGGAGCGCCTGGAGGGCATAGGCATTGGATGAGACCAGGGTTGCCTTATCCGGCAGGCCCAGGCCGATGACAAGAAGTGTCATCGCAAACGCAAAGATGCCGTCTGAAAGCGCTTCCAGCCTGCCTTTCGTGAGATGGGATTCGTTACTCCTCTCCGTTTCTTCAGTCATGATATCCTTCTCCGTAACGGGATTCCCCCGATATTCCTGCCCGTGTCCTTATCCGGTTCCACATCGTCCCGGCTGGTCGGAATAGTCATTTTGCTTTTTCCAATGCCGCCGACGATTCATCCTGGTCGTCATCCCCGCTCAGGGACTTCGATATGATGGACCGGAAATACCCAAAGGTCCCCTTTGCCTGCCGTCCGCTGACACGTGCCCGGTATTCGCTGACCGTCTGGTCGCCGGAAACGTCGGTGATAAGGAATTCGGCCTCGGCCTGGCCTTCCTCGACCGCCATCCTGTCAGTGACATCCGTCATCGACCCGGCAATCGCAATGGTCTTCCCGTTCTTCACTACCGGCACCTCGTTCACTTCCACCCAGCACCTCCTGCCGTCACGGGCCACCATTTCCAGGCGATAGGGAGGTTCTCTCTTACCGGAGGCAACCGCCCGGATCGTCCGTTCAAGGCCGGATGCATTCAGGGGATGATCGGTAAGGTAATCGGTCCAGGTCCGTTTCCCTTCTCCCGGACGGCAGCCAAGCAGGTTGCGGATCCTCGGGCTGACAAAGACCACCAGGTGTTCCGTCGTATGGGAGTAATACATCGGGGCACCGCTTTCAAGGACAAGCATCAGTTCCTGGTCGCGCTTCCGTATCGCCTTCTGCTCGTTCTTGAGAGGTGTGATGTCCCTTCCGGTCGCGACAACCGAGATGACCTTTTGATCGTCCCCGAGAACAGACTTCGCGGACCAGCTGATGCAGCGCATCCCTTTGTTTGTCTGCAGCCACTGTTCGACAACACAGGTGTACGGGGGGCGGAACAGTTTGGTCATCTGCGTGGCGACAACATCAGCGTAACGCTCATCGGTCACCGGCATAAAGATACTGCCGGACAGTTCTTCCCGGGTTTTACCGATAATCCCGCAATAGGCCCTGTTGACAAAAAGGAGACGGCCTTCAAGGTTGAACCTGACGATAAGATCCTGCTGGTTCTCTACAAGATCCCGGTATTCCATATCCGAGGTATCCATTTCTGACCGCCATTTCCTGTGCCGGTTCACTCCTGTATTATGATTGCGAAAGGGGGAGTGTGCTCTGCTTATGATCATCTGTTTTGGAACTATTAATGTTGCACGATACTGACGAAAAAGAAGTGACCTGTACCTGCCATGAGAGGGGGGGGCAGGTGAGGGGAAGTGCACTATCCGCGGGTTCAGACAGCCACGCTGATCGTCTGCTGGCCTTCTGCCGCCCTGCGGAACCTGGCTGCAGGGGTCTCCGGTATCTTGACAATCGCAACGGAACGCTCCTTTCCGTAGATCACGGCACGGAGCATGGAGAGGGAGAGGGTGAAATTCCCGGCCTCGAACAGGTCGATATTCAGGGCTTTTCCTGACGCAGAGACATGGGCAAGGCCCCGGGTCAGGCCAAGATACTCATTCCAGTTACGGGTGAGTTCCTCGACCTGCACGTACATACGTCCCGAGACCGCTTTCACGAGATCGGATTTCCGGATTGCATACCTGTTCCCGAGAATATGCAGTTCGACAATATCATGTGACACGCCATCGCCGTCAAGGGCCCGGGCCCTTGTCTGCTGGAGATATCCTGCTTTTTCCATCATACACGACCACCTTCTGTCGTATACTGGCGTTGCAGCAGAGAGTATATAACCTCCCGGCGTGTGCAGGGTGAAAGTGATCTGCCGTCGGAGATTGTGGGGGACATCCATCCCCGCGTAATAAAAATGGCCTATGGTTTTTTGTTCATGCAGGCATTCAGCACCTGTTCGATGAACGAGAGCGTGCCGTTCGTACCGGCGATAGGGGACGGGAACAACCGGATACTCCCCCGGAGGGGAGGGATGATCCCCACGAAGGCTGCATTGCCGCACACGGAACGTTCGAACGATGACCCGATGACGAGATCGGGGGAATGGGCACTGATCAGGTCTCGTACCTGGGAAAGGCCGGCCACCCGGGCAACCGGAAACGTCGTGTCGCATTCGCTGTTGCGTGAACCAATGCTGCAAATCTCCGCATCGAGGTACTGGTTCAGCACCCGGGCTGCAAACGTGGCATACGAGCACCCCCCGAATACCGCAGCAACCGGGGGATCGTACCGGTGCAGGTACTTGTCGCATGCCTGCACGACCCGTTCTTCCTGATGATCCAGTTCTGCCAGGACGGGACCGATGTCAGATCCATCGATAACCTCACCGATCCGGGTAAACGTCTCACGGACCGCGTCAAATCCCAGCATCCCGCCAAGATACTCACCTGTTCCCGATGCAAAATCCCCGTTTGTACCAATCGTATACGGTGCAGCACGGTGCACATTTTCGAGACGGTCCTGGCAGAATATGGTACCCACCGGGACAGATGCCATCCTGAACAGCCGTACCATCTCCTGCACGTTGCCCGCTGAGAACGGGTCAAACATGCACACCCCGTCGATATTCACGCCACAGGAACCCGGATCGGTACGGGGTTCCAGTATAGCCAGGGCCTTGGCATACCCGGTCTCGATATCCCCGGAAAAGCCCGGGCTGTCGACAAGGATCACATCATGGCCTTCGAGCATGGAACGGATATCCTCACCAAGAATGGCAGGCACGCAGGTGGTGATCACCGCGATCCTCTTTCCCGTCTTCGAGAGCCCGCCGATCACTTCCAGGAGCCGGTCCTCCGACCCGAAGATCACCTCGTTCTCAAGAATGAACGTGCCGTGAAGCGGGGCATGGAGGAGCGTTGTGGGATAATAATAGCACCCGCTTGATCCATGGATGACCACCGCTATCCCATCAAACCCCGCAAGACAGGCCGCAGCACCGGTCATGGCACAGGGCCAGAGCGGGTTGTCGCACTCAGGCATGGGTTGCCCGCCTCCAGCGGTGGAGCATCCGTCGCGTCCCGGCAGTCCCTACCGCAGCGCTGACGGGCAGGCGGACAGGGTGCCCCGTTTCACCCGGCGTGAAGCCCAGTGCCCGGGCCAGTTCTTCGGCGGCACGGATATCTTCCGGCCCGGAAAGGGAGGGATCGAGTGCGGCCCGGGACTGACGGAGATCGGTAAACCCGGCAATCAACTCCTCTTGCCGGGCACGTTCCCCTTCTGTCGCCCCCTTCCCGTCAATACCGCAGCACTCCGCAACCGATGCGATGAAGGAGAGCGTGTCCGAGAGACCGTGGGGGAATGACGGGAGGAAGGGCGTCCCAAACCGGTCCTTAAGATACTCCCCTACCGGGACAAGTGACGGGCTGCGGAGGATATTGAGCTGTGCCGCACCAAGCGCGGATATCCGGTCGTACGTGATATCATGGATAAAACGCAGGTTCACATGAAGGCCGAGCAGGGAGAGGAGCCGTGCGATCTCCGCATAGTTCTCGTCGATCTCATATTCGAGGTTCATCTCCCCGATGATATTCACCCCGGCGGACCTCCGGCAGGGCCCGGCAGTCCCCGCGAGGGCAATGAGGGCATTATTCACCCCGTCCTGGAATGTCCCCCCAAGAAAACCTGCCGTGGGAACCGGTATGACCGGAATGCCGTATTCCTCCGAACACACGGCTTCGACATCGTCACCGATCGTCTCGACAATACAGGTCGAGAGCACAAAGACGGCCCGGGAATTCCGGCCTGCAGCCTTCGCGATAGCCTGCCGGAGGGCTGCCTCACCACCGAAGATAACCTCGGTCTCAGACAACCCGGTCGAGACCAGTTCTGGCAGGAGGGCACGGTCGTTGTCAAGCCAGGTCGCGTGCAGTAACGACGCGTTATGGTGGCTGCACCCCTTCGGGCCGTGCACGACCGTGACTGCGTCTCGGATATGGGAGGTCACCGATATGGCCCCGGTAAGGGTACAGCCTCCGAGCCTAGAAGAATTCACGGGCAAGGGATTCAAGCTCATCGATCTCAAGAGGGGTGGGGATGGTTAACCGGGTATTTTCCATGATACGCTGTGCGAGGGTGCGGTAGTGACCCGCCTGGGCCGAGTCCGGGCGGTATTCGATCACGGTCTGCCGGTTCACTTCGGCTTCCTGAACGACATGGTCGCGGGGAATATACATCACCATGGCACTGTTCACCCGGCGGGCGAACTCGGTCACCAATTCTTCTTCCCGCGGCTGGCCTTTTGCATTGCAGATCACGCCGGCAAGCCGGCACTTGCTCTTCACCCGGGACGAGAGCCTCTGGACGGCCTTGCAGATATTGTTGGCTGCGTACAGGGACATCAGTTCACCGGAAGTGACAAGGTAGATCTCCTGTGCATAGCCTTCCCGCATCGGCATTGCAAACCCGCCGCAGACCACGTCCCCGAGCACGTCGTAGACGATGACATCGCCTTCAAGGGCCCCGAATTTCTCGAGCAGCTGGAAGGTGGCGATGATCCCGCGTCCCGCACAGCCGACACCGGGCTCGGGCCCTCCCGCCTCCACGCAGCGGACACCGTTGTAACCGGTAAAGACTACATCAGAGAGTGAGACTCCCTCATTGCCACGTTCCCGTACAAGATCCATGACGGTCGGGATGAACCGGCCCTGCATCAGCATCCGGGTGCTGTCCCGCTTGGGGTCGCAGCCGATCTGCATGACCGAGACACCCCTGCCGGAGAGTGCTGCCGAGAGGTTGGCAGAAGTGGTGGACTTCCCGATCCCGCCTTTCCCGTACAGGGCGATCTGTTTCATTGGCGTACAATGGGGCGGCAATTTATATTAGATCTCCTGATGTTAACAAAAGTAAACTTGTGTTGGGCCGGCATCAGATGGCAGGACAATGGACGGAGAACCTCCACAACGGGATCAATCAGAGGATATTTAGGGAGCAGGGATCATGATCGTAGATACCATGGAATACCTGCAGACACTGCTCAAGTTCATTGCAGGAGGGAGCATCATTGTCGGGGTAACGTACCTGGCACAGCAGGTGAACCCAAAATACGGGGGCATCCTTGCCGCCGCACCCATCATCACCACCATTGCATTCCTCTTCACCTATAATGAAGCCGGCAGGGCCACCACCCAGCAGCTGGTCCTCGGGACCTTCTTCTTCGCCATCCCGTCGGTGATATTCCTCGTATCCCTGTACTTCCTCATGAACCGGCTGGGATTCCTGGAAAGTCTCGGCGGGGCATATGGCGTCTGGATCATGTCTGTGCTGGTTATCAGCCGGTTCATTCCCGTCGTATAACCGGGGCTCCTGAAGAGGGACCGGGCTGTTATTCAGGGCCACGGATCAAGGCCAGAAACAGGATCACGACCGGGATCACTTCCAGCCTCCCGATCCACATCACCAGGATAAAGATCCATTTCGATATCACCGGCATATCCGGGGAGACATACCCGGTATTGATGCCGCAGGTGGCGAATGCGGAGACCACCTGGAAGACAATTTCCGTCAGGGAGAACGTGGTCAGGTGGTACTGGAGCACCGCGAGGGAGGCGACAAAGACGATGACAACCGACAGGAGGATCACGAGCATGTTCTTTGCAGTCTCCAGCTCCGCGGTCGCCTTCGGGATCACCCTCCCCGCGATCTTGAACGGTACAAGAACCTTCCCGCTCACGTACAACCGCTGGAACCACCACATGAGAGCCCGGATCGCAAATGCAACCCGGTCAAGCTTGATCCCCCCGGCCGTGCTTCCGGTCGCGCCGCCGATGAAGGTGAGCATGGCAAGGAAAAGCAGGGTGACACCGGCCCAGCTCTGGAGATCCACGATCTGGAAGCCGGTGCTCGTCAGGGCGGATACCGCCATGAAGAGCCCCTGCCAGAGTGCCTGTACCATGTCAAGATCGGAGAAGAAAATCAGGTCATAGGCCAGCACGGCAGTTCCCGCAGCAAGGAAAACAAAGAACAATTTGACCTGCTTGTCGCCAAAGAAGCTCCAGCGGTGGTGTTCCAGGATCAGGAAATAGAGTTTGAACGGAAGGGCACCGGCGATCATGATGGGGATGAGCATGATCTCAAGCGCAATGCTGTCGTAGTAGAGGACACCCCCCTCGTGCAGCGTGAACCCCCCGGTCGAGATCGTCGAGAGGGCGAGGTTGACCGATTCCCAGAGCGATAACCCGGTGAACAGGATGAGCCCGATGGCACAGAACGTGAGGACCGCATAAATTTTCCAGAGCGCCCGGCCGGCCGCAACAATACCGGGCATCAGGGGCTCTTCCCGGCTCTCGTTCCGGAAGATCTTTGACCGGAACAGCCCCGTATTGCTGGCAAGGGCGACGCTGAACGCAATGATACCGATACCCCCAACCCACTGCATGTAGGAACGCCAGAAGAGGAGCGTGAAGGGAGCGGTATCCAGCGAGCGGATCATGGAGAACGCAGTGCCGGTCCAGCCGGCCATGCCTTCGAAGACCGCATCGGTAAAACTCATGTGCAGGCCCAGCATGAACGGGATGCCGCTCACCATGGCACAGGCAAACCAGACCAGTGCCACCGAGCACATGGCCGTGGAGAGCCGGTTGCCCTTACCGCTGCGGGGAAGTTTTTTGAGGGCGATACCGGTAATAAAAAAGATGGCCGGTACGGTTGCCATGGGCAGGAGCATGTCCCACTCGGAGAAGAGGACCGCAATGATCAGGGGGACGCAGGTCACCGGGGCGACAAAGGTGAAGATATCACCGAGATCCGCGATGATCGTGGAGAGATACCCGAGCCGGCCCATCACTATTGGGTTGCCGCTCGTGCTCTATTAGTGTTTGCCCGGTGGCGTGATAAAAAAGGAGGGGGAAGAGGCTTAGGCCTTGTCGGTCCAGAGCCCGTGCACATTGCAGTATGCCCGCACTTTCAGACGGCCATCCGGCACGGTGAACTCCGCTTCTGGTTTCTGCCCGGGTTTCAGTCCCTGCACAAAAAGGGAATCGCCGGAGATTACCTCGATCCACTGGATATAGTGTTTCTCCTCCATCGGGTGGGGGATTGCCCCGAGTTTCACCCGGATCCCCTTTTGGGTCTTTTCAACAACGGGCACATGCTTCTCCTTTCCCGTATCCTCCGTCTTTTCCACCTGGAGGATCATGGGCTGGCCGCAACAGGAGAGGGTACCACCGGAAGGGCTGACCACCATCGTGGTGTTTCCACATACGCCGCACTTATAGACTTCGAGCATTTTTGTCATATTACGCCTCACGGGTTATAAAATACCGATTTCCTTGTGTTTCTTTGCAATATCATCCGCAAGCCGGTTGAGTGCCACGAGAGCCGCTTCATCCGGCAGTCCCTTAATGACCACCGGTTCAAGGACCTCGACTTTCACATGGTCCAGCATCTTTACGATCGTCTCGGCAGCTTTGCCCCCCCACCCGAAGGAGCCGATCACCGAGGCAAACCGGACCTTGGGTTTCAGGACATTGGCAAGGTACGTTGCATAGACGATCTGGGGGTGGGGCCCGAAGAGCACGGTCGGCGTGCCGACCACAACCGTTGCCGCATCGACAAGGGAATACGCCAGTTCTCCGATATCGGTATGCGTGAGGTTGAAAGGCTTGACATCGACGCCCCGCTGGATGAGCGCTCCGGTGAGGTGGTCGACCATCTTCTGCGTGCTCCCGTGCATGGAGATATACGGCAGGACGACCACGTTCTTCACATCATCCGAGACCCAGTCCGCATAGGCATCGAGGATAAATTTCGGATTCCTGTTGACCGGGCCATGACTCGGTGCAATCATGGCAGGGTCCAGGTCCCTGACCTTCTGGATATACCCCCTGATGCTGTTCCGGAACGGCATCATGATCTCGGCGTAATACCGTTTTGCCGACCGGTAGGCATCGGCCTCGTTTGTTATGTACAGCTCGCTTGTGGCCTGGTGGAACCCGAAGAGGTCGCAGGGAAAGAGGATCTTATCCTCGACAAGGAACGTGATCTGCGTCTCCGGCCAGTGAGTCCACGGGGTCAGGAAGAACCGGAGGGTCCGGTCTCCCAGGGAGAGCGTATCCCCGTCCTTTACCACCATCACGGACTCCGGAGCAATCTGCAGGAGGGCGACGAGGAGATCGCGGCACTTCTCGTTCGTCACCACCTTTGCCCGGGGGTACATCTCGAGGACCATGGGCAGGGAACCCGCATGGTCCTGCTCGGCATGGTTGATGACGATGTAATCGATCTGCTCGATACCGAGTTTGATGAGGTTGACGATCAGCTCCTCTTCCTTCTTCGGGTCAACGGTGTCGATCAGGGCGGTCTTTGTGCTCCCGCGGATAAGATACGAATTATAACTCGTCCCTTCCGGGAGCGGGATCAACTCGTCAAAGAGCCGCCGGTCAAAATCCAGCGCCCCGACCCAGCAGATCCCCTTTGCGATTTCACGTGCAGCCATCGTCCATCACGCCTTTACAAATTTATCCTTGTCGGCAAAACAGACCGGGCATTGCCAGTCATTCTGAAGCTCTTCGAATGCCTTTCCCGGGGGGAGGTCCAAACGCGGTTCTCCTTTCTCCGGGTCATACACATGCCCGCATATCGTACAAACATACCTGTCCATGATTTACCTCTGGTTTTCGGATATTACAGAATTGCGCCCCGTATCAAAAATGGTTTCGATACTGCCATCGGGACACCCACGCACAAATACCGGCGCTGCTGACGGGAGATTGTGTACACGGACTAGTTATCCATCGGGGGAACTCTTGAGGTAGTAACGGTTGACGAAAAAGTTGAATGACTGGTTCTTCCGTGCGGCCGTTTCAAGGGAGAAGGACTTGAGGATCTCGAACATGAAGTCGATCCGGGAGTCGAATCTTTTTGGGATACGGGCATTGAAATCCTCTTTCGTCAGGTCGTCCGTAGACGCCATGTCCGTGATGCCCGGTTCGTGCTCAAGGGGCCCGGATATCCCGGCATAATACCAGCTCTCGATCTCCCGGATCACGATCACGACGCTGCTGCCATCAAGGTTGCTGAACCGGTAATAGAGGATCTGCTTCTTGTCCCGCACCGAGTGCTCATAATCGATATCGGCAACGAAGATATAGTCGTTCTTCATCAGGACGACGCTTTGTAAGAACTTATTCACCTTGTCGCGCTTAATGCAGGCATACGGCACGATCTCGACCGAGTCGTACCGGGGAGCAAAGAGGGGTTTGATGATACGGCCGAAGAACCGAACATCGTCCTCTCCCTCGACCATGATGAACAGGCGTTTCTTCATTCACATTCCCAGCAGGTTCTGGAGGTAGAGTTCCTCGATACCGATCTCGTTTGCAAGAAATGTCCTGACCTCTTCCTTGTCGGCAGGCCGGGAGACCACGGAATACCCCCCGCTGTCGCGGGAGATCAGCAGGATATCGTCAAGGGAGGCATGCTTGACAACTTCCGCACTGTGGGTAGTGACCATGATCTGTTTTTTCGCCGAGGCCTCTTTCATCATGCCCAGGATCCGGGCAACAAGGAACGGGTGGATATGGCCCACCGGTTCCTCGATAATGATGAAAGGCTTGTCCTCAAAATAGAGGGCGATGATCAGGGCAAAGATGATGATGGTGCCGTCCGAGAGGGATGAGGCAGGCAGGTCCCGGCTCTTTGCATACCGTTCGCGGAGGGTGAGGATGAGCGAGACGTCCATGAATTTCTGCACCGAGAATTCCTCGACAAAGGGGAGGGTGTCGCGGAGCAGGTTTGAAAATTTGCGCTTCTTCTCCGGGTCATCGATGATCTTCTTTAAGACGAGCGCAAGGTTTCCGCCATCGCTCTCAAGTTCCCGTTTCCCCGTTATGACTGCCCCTTTCTTCGGCAGTTTCGGATCGATATCGTACACGGCGATCCGGTCGAAAAACCTGTCGAGATGCGGGAGCGGGAAACCGAAGGCCGTCTCGAGGAGGAGTGTCTTTTCCGGGAGGTGGTGGTTGCGGAAGAAGATCGGTATGATCTCATCCTGCGTGAGCGGGCACCCTTCAGGGATCCGGACCGCGTAGTGGATCGCACCATTCTCGTTCGAGACCTCGATCTCTCCCCTGCCGATCAGGGTGTCCCCGACAACCGATGCCCCCTCCCGCCGGCAGGACGAGACCTCGCAGCCGATCCGGAGCCGGTCCCGGGTGATCGTAAATTCATCCGCCTTCCCGCTGAACCGGAGGGCAAATTCATACGTGGACTCGCAGGCCTTCATCCCGAGGAAGGACGGGGCACCGGAAGTGGTCTCGACAACGTCCATTACGGTGTCCGGAATGTAACTGACCCGGATGACGAGGTCACGTGTGCTGCCGATCTGTGCATTCATGAGGTACTCCGCACCTCCCTGCATCGCAATGGCGTTTACTACCCCGTTCGTTGCGATATCACGCAGGAACCGGAAGATGCTGATGAAATTGGATTTTCCCGCAGCATTCGACCCGATCACGACATTGAACCGGGCAAGGTCGACATCGAGCTCGGAAAAACTCTTGAAATTTTCCACATGGATCTGCTGGATCGGCATACGCACTCCTTACGTCATCGTCACCCTTGTACCCAAAGAAGGTATTGGTCTGGGACGGGCAGGCAAACCCTGCTGCCGTGAAAAACCGGTCCGGCATACCCACGAAACTGCATTAAGAATGCTATTTTCCCTTTGGCCGGTAACCAAGAGAATTGATCCAGTGGAAGATGCCCTGCGAATTCCGCTCGGGAAACACGCCCTCGGCAACGGATTTTACTTCCTCCACGGAATAGAAGGCGTTGGGGTGGAAGTCCTTGATGATACCGATCACATGCGGGAGGTCCTGTCGTTTGATGATGGTAAAGACCATCTTCACCTTGCCGGTCCCTCCTTCTGCATCGACACTTGTCACGCCATAATTGTGCGAGCGCAGGAACTGCACGAGGCCCCCCGGGTCCTCTTTGGTGATGATGCGGACACTGGTGAGGCCAAGGGAGAGTCTCTCTTCAATGGCCATGCCGACAATCGTCCCGGTGGCAAACCCTGCGCCATAGGCGATGTAACAGACAACATTGGTCAGGTTGTTCATCACCTGCCCGATGGCAACGAGCCAGATGATCACCTCGAAAAAACCGATGACCGCGGGGAGGTACTGGATCCCTTTCGACATGAAAATGACCCGGATCGTGTCAAGGCTCATGTCGCAGACACGGGCAAGGAAGATCAGGACCGGGACAATGACAAAGGCAAAAACACCGGGTGTTATGACGGAGTCCAGCATAAATACCTGATATTTTATCCCGCGTGTTAATAGTTTGCGGTGAGGTCGGAACAGCTCTGCCCCCTGCCAAAACAGGAGTGCGAGCACCGGATGACAGCCCCGCTGCTGCGGGAGATATCCCGCGATCAGGCAACCGGCACAGGGATCGTTACGTAATGCCGGGACAGGTACCAGTGGACCAGGGCGAGGACACCGGTGGTGACCAGGGCTGTAAGTAAGATAACGGGAGTTGACTGCTTGAGAAGGGTGGCGTCCAGCCACCCGGCTGCAAGATATACCAGGCACCCGGTCACGGCAACCGATGCCGCCCAGACATCCCGCACCGCGAAGAAGAAGATGGCCACCAGGATCCCCGCAGAAATATACCAGAGCAGCGTGTCCGGTGTGCCGGCACCCGGGAATTGCGCACGGGAGGTCAGCCCGAAGAGGATACCGGTAACAACCACCCCGACAGAGATGGACGGGAGAACGCCGCCATCCCGGACAAGTGCCTGGATATGTGTCCCGGCAATCACCCAGCAGATCATGACGGACGCAATCCCGGTGGGAAGGAGAAGGAGAAATGCCATGGCAAAGGCAGACCGGTCCGTACCGAACGGGTTTGCCAGGGCAACCGCTGCCCCGATGATAAGCACGGTCAGGACAACAGCGAGGCCCGTACGGTGCAGTGACCGGAACCCCAGGTGGAACATGGTGACATCCCCGGCAACGAACGCCCTTCGCATAAGAAAGACCGGTACCACCAGCCCGGCAAGGATACAGGTCGTTGCCGTATAGAGGATGATCCCCGCGGGATCAGGACGCAGGAAGAGCTGTCCACGGCCCTCGAACAGGAAGGTTTCCAGGACCCAGATAAGGTACACGAGGACCGGGATCAGTAGGAGACGGATCACCATGTTCCGGGACAGCGACACGTATGTCCTTCCGGTTCCGTCAGGGGATTGTTCCCGGGTCTTCTTCATGGGATCACCGCCTCGTCCACCAGACGTGCATCTGCAGAGCAGGTGCTGCCGGCCGGGCCGTATTGTATATCCGTATGATACCCGGGATTATATCCGTGACGCCAGGAGCTGCCGGACTGCCTCTTCCCGCTCCCCGGCAGTCACCGCCTTCGTTGCCATCCGTTCACCAAAACCCGGGAACGCTGCTGTGTACAATACCCCGAGGGGGATCCGTGCATCCGAGTTGTAATCCCATTCCCGGGCCAGTGCACAGGCCCGGTCGAAACTGGCGGGATCATGGTCCGCAGGCTCGTATACCCGGGGCGTGTAATAATCGGCTGCCGGGAAGAACGTGGCACAGATCTGGAGCACGTCAATGAACGAGAAACCCCAGTGGGCAATTCCACCCTGCAGGAGTACCTTGAGCTGGTCCATCTTCTTCGTGTAACCCCGTGCGATATACGTTGCCCCGCTCGCAAGCATCAGTTCCACGGGGTTGATCGGGAACTCTGCTGTTCCCGAGGGCGTGGACTTGCCCCGGAATCCCAGCGGGGACGTAGGGGTATACTGCCCGGTCGTAAGCCCGTACACGCGGTTGTTGTGGACGATGACCGTGATATCGACGTTCCGTTTCGCGGCAAAGACCAGGTGGTCCAGCCCTTCCGCATAACAGTCCCCGTCGCCACAGCAGCAGATGACAGTCAGATCGGGATTGGCCAGTTTGATGCCGGTCGCCACCGGTATCGTCCTCCCGTGGAGGGAGTAAAACGTGTTGATATTCAGGTAATCGGCGATCTTCGCATGGCACCCGATACCAGACACGAGGACGACATCGTCAAGCGATCGGCCCGCAGTCTCCATCTCCGCAAGGATCTTCTTAAGCGTATGCTGGATGGTGAAGTTACCACAGCCCGGGCACCAGGTGTTCTGGACGTCCGTGATCAGTGCCCGCCCGGTCATGGGACGACCTCCTTCAGCCTGGCACACAGGCTTTCATACGTGAACGGGCGCCCGTCGTACCGCAGGACCTTCGCATCAGGGATGATCCCGTGCTGCTGTGCAAGCGCAGCAAGCTGTGCGGTCGCATTTTCCTCCACGCAGATGATCGTTGTTGTGCCTGCAAGCGCTTCCTTCAGCCGGGTCACCGGGAACGGGGCGAGCACCACGGGCTGGACAACGCGGAGCCCCAGTGTTGTACCGGCCTCGCTGCACACGCCCTTTGTGGACCCCCAGCAGAGGATCGCAACAGGAGCTTCGGCAAGCCCGAGGACATTGACCTGGTGATACCCGTTCAGCCCGGTGATCAGCCCCTCCTGCTTGCGCAGGCGTTTGTCGGCCATCAGGGTGACCATCTCCGCTTCTTCTGTGGTGTAACCCGATGCATCGTGGGCATAACTGTTCACCTTGACGACCGCATCCTTTGCTCCGGGGAACGCAAGAGGCGATACACCGGAAGGGCTGTCCGCATAGCGGAGGTACGGGGGCTTTCCATCCCATGCGGGAGGTGCCTGTGTTGACGGGAGGGAGGTCCCGGCAGCATCCACGCTGTACGTTCCTTCAGACAGGGTCTTGTCAGGAAGGATAAAGGCGGGGACCTGGTACTTCCATGCAATGTCCATCGCAATCGCCGACCAGAGCAGCGCTTCCTGTGCATCGCCCGGTGCAACAACGAGCCGGGGGTACTCTCCCTGTCCCGCATGCAGGACGAACTGGAGCTCGGACTGCCCGGTATACGTGGGAAGACCGGTTGAGGGCCCGGTACGCTGGGATACCACCAGCACAAGGGGGATCTCTGCCATGCCGGCAAGGGAGAGCCCTTCGGTCATGAGACAGAACCCCCCGCCGGACGTACCGACTGCCGCACGCTTCCCGCCATAGGCGAAGCCGAGTGCCATCAGGATCACGGCGATCTCGTTCTCCGGGTGCACGACCGTGATCCCGAGTTTCTCTTTCTCCCCGGCAAGGAAATGGAGCAGGCTCGACGAGGGGGTCATCGGGTACGAGACATATGCCTCAAGCCCGCCCCGGACAAGGCCCAGGCCGATCGCCTCGTTCCCGTTCAGGAGGGGGAGGGGCGGATTACTGCACGGTTCGATCCGGCGGGCAACGGCAAGCTGGTCGTACGCACGCCGGGCCACCTTCAGGTTCAGGTCGATACCTTTGGGGACATGGCGCCGGAATACCGTCTCGACAGTCTCCCATTCGATCCCGGCAGCCTTCGCAAAACCACCGATGATTGCCGAATTCCCCATGATCCCCGGCGCTTTCTCGCTCGTGAGGATGTCCTGCAGGGATATGCCCTGCCCGTCGGACCTGGCCAGGTCCGCGTTGAATATCACTGCCGTACCCGCATGCCCCGGGTCGCGGTGCCGGTCCACGGTCTCCTGGTTCAGGGCCAGGATAAAATCGAGCTTCTCCCTGCAGGTCCCGACCTCGTGTTCAGATCCGCGGATTATGGCAAAATTATGTCCCCCCCGGATCAGGGAAGGGTAATCGAAATAGAGATAGATCCGGTAACCAAGGTGGTTGAGCAGCTGGGCCACCAGTGCACCGGCACTGTTGATGCCATCACCGGCTCTCCCGCCGATGAGGACTGAGACTTCTTTTATTTCAGTCATACGTGCCCCGCATGATACGGTGATGCAGGTGCAGGTATATACATTGGCATGATGCCAACCACCGTAACCACCGCCACAGGACCGGATCTCCGACGTAACTTTCCTGTCGTTATATTCAAATAGGCCGGCATCAATCTTCATCACTATACAACGTATCTCCCCGTATTCCGAAGGGATACGCCATCCGGTCTTGACACGTCAGGATACCACCATTATTCCCACCGGGACAAACGGGACTGACCGTGTCACACCGATAAAAGGGGTATGGAGCGAACGAGTGTGAATGTACCTGGCACGGGGTCGGACAAGAAAGCCTATTCGATCCACACGACAAGCGGCATGGACATGGATGGCCTGATCAAGGCGATCCGCCATCGCAATCTTGGGATACGCTGGAGGGCTGCGCTTGCCCTCGGGGATATCGGGGAGCCGGCGATCAAGCCCCTGATCCGGGCGCTCAGGGAAGACGACCACGATGTCCGGTGGCTGGCCGGCCTTGCCCTTGGCCATATCGGCGAGCTGGCAATCCCCCAGCTGATACGGGCATTATCCGAAGAGGACCATGACGTGCGCTGGCATGCCACCCGCATCCTTGCCGGGATGGGCACACCGGCAATCGCACAACTGATCGCGAGCATGCGGCACGAGGACAGCGATACGCAGTGGCGGAGCGCGTATGCCCTCTCCATTATCGGGGAACCGGCGGTCGAACCGCTGATCCTTGCCCTGAAAGACAAGCTCTGGTGGGTCCGGGTCAGGGCAGCCTGGGCGCTTGGCGAGATCCGCGACACGCGTGCCGTGGAGCCACTGATCCAGTCGGTGAATGACCAGGACTGGTACGTCCGCTGGACCGCCGCCGACGCGCTGGGGAAGATCGGGGACAAGAGGGCCGCGATGTGCCTCGGGAAGGCCCTCAAGGAGCCGGACTCGTTTGTCCAGGTGCCGGCAACATGGGCGCTGGGCAAGCTCGGCAGCAACGCACCGGTCGACTCCCTGATCGAGTGCCTGAAGAGCCCCGACTGGTATGTGCGCTGGGGTGCGGCAGATGCGCTCGGCAACATCGGCGATGTCCGGGCGCTCGACCCCCTGAAGAAACTGCTGGACGACAAGGACGAGTATGTGCGCCGGGCCGCGGTTGAGGCAACCGGGAAGATCAAAAAGAAGAGTGCAGCCGCCGGATGTCCGGTATAACCGGCGGTCCCTTATTTTTTCATCAGCGTTTCCAGGATCGCTTTCATATCATTGATCTTGTAGGGTTTTGAGAGACTGCCGGAAAAACCATATCCTGCATAATCCATGACCACCGGGTCATTGGAATACCCGCTGGAGACAATGGCCTTGACAGACGGATCGAATTCCCGGAGCCTGCGGATGGTCTCCTCCCCTCCCATGCCATCCGGGATGGTGAGATCGAGGATGACTACATCAAACGGGGCATTGGCAGCCTTCTCCTGTTTATACAGATCGATTGCCGCGGAACCGTCCTTTGCAAACATCACGTCATAGTCAAGGAATTTCAGGACTTCGAAGGTTACATCAAGTATGATCTGCTCGTCGTCCATCAGCAGTATTTTTCCCTTGACGGCCATGCACACACCCCTGATCAGTTCCGGATTTACATCTAATTACAGACCCATCTGCTATATAGTTATACAGTTTGCGCTGCATACGGCCCTGCCGTGGGACTGTTCCACCGTAACGGACTAAAAAACAGATGATGCTTACAGAAGGGATACACCGGCAGGCAGGACTCACTTCTTCAGCGCCCGGAGCCGTGCTGCTTCCTCTCCATCTTCCACACGGAGGAGGAACGTACCATGACAGGGCTTCGTGTACGGGAAGATGACAAAATCCCCGTCGAGCCCGATCGCGATCGGGGGCAGGCCGATCACGTGGACGTCGAATATCTTGAACCCCGGCTGCACATCGATCGATTCCCTGAAATTGCTGTGGATATAATCGCGGGACTCCTTGAACGTGGCATCCCGCAGCACGATCTCGTAGTTCATCGATTCTACGCAGCCCATGGTGCCACCTCGTCGATTGCCTTTTTCAGCGGCAGGGGGTTGTGGACAGCCTTTGCCGCAATCACCGTGCAGGGAAAGTCGATCTTCTTTACCTGCTCCTCGTAATGCTCGCCATATACGAGAGCGTAGAGTTTCGCCTTCGAGATCGCTCCCATCGTCGCCGCATAGCTGACACCCGCATCATTGTGGATGAAGACAAAACACTGGTCGAAATCACGTTTCTTGTCCGTGATCAGGCCCACGGCCCGGTCGAGGTCGATCACCTCACCGAGATAATGACGATCAGGGTCCGAGACCACAAGAAGGGTATTCGCGGCCTTGTTACCGGCAACAACCGGCGTAATGCCGGCTTTTTTCAGCCGGTTGATCAGGTAGAGTGCGATACTGGTCTGTACCGGTACCTGGGGACACCCGAGCACGAGGAGTGCAGTTGCGGTTTTTGCTGTCGGTTCATCTGCCACAATTATCCGTCCCTGACTACTGGTAATTCCTATTCTCGGCCACAGGAAATAACCTTACGCATCGCGGTTGCCGGGTTTACTTCCGGCCGGCAAGGTCAACCCGCCGGGGATGCGTGTAGATGGTAAACCGGTCACCCCGCGAGAACCCGATGAGGGTGATGCCTGCCGCTTCCGCTTCCGCGATCCCCTTGTCGGTCGATGCTGCACGCGAGATGATGACGGGGATCCCGGCATGGGCGCTCTTCCGGACCATGCCCGCCGGCTGCCTCCCGGTACACCCGATTACGCAGCGGGAGAGATCGATCCCGTTCAGGGCAGCATATCCCACGAGCTTGTCGACCGTGTTATGCCTGCCCACGTCGCTGCTCTTGCAGAGGAGCTTCCCGTCCTGGAACAGGACCGAGCAGTGGACCCCCCCGGTCTTTCTCCAGAGTTCGGTCTCGATCTCCTTGGTGATCGCGATGACATCATCAGGAGAAATCCGGACATCCGAGACAATGGTTTGTACCGGAGAGAGGAAACTCTGCCCCCCGGAGGAACCGGTCTCCCGCTTCACCCGGTGCAGGTCGCAGCCGGTGTCCGAATATACCAGGATACGGTCCCCGTCAAGGGTCACCTTGTCCACGCAGCGGACCAGACCTTCGCTGATGACATAACCGGCACCCAGCTCCCGCAGCTGGTCGCGGCTTGCAACCAGGGTGGCTACCGGCCGGTCATTGAGCAGGAGATCGAACCGGTCCTCGATGACAATGGCATCATCCGTCTCCTTCGCCACACCGGCAACAGCCTGGATGCCGTGATGGATATGGATCATGGTTCCCGCGTCTCCCCGTGCACCCATGCACGGTAGGGCAGGTAGCCGGCCGTTACCGGAAGCACGATGATCTCCGGAACTTCGTACGGGTGCATGGCTTTGAGCGCCCGGATGACCTTGTCTGCAAGGCCCTGCCGGGTCTTGATGATGAGCAGGTGCTCCTCCTCATCGCAGGACTCTCCCTTCCAGCGGTACAGGGACCGGACCGGGACGATAGTGACGCAGGCAACGAGGTTCTTCTCCAGAAGGCGCTGCGACAGGTCCGCTGAACGGGACGGGGGCACGGTTGAATAGATCACGCAGATCTCCTGCCCGCCTCCCGCATTCTTCTTCTCCATGCGAAAGGTGTTGCTGCTCCCGGCTCATAAGCCTATACAACAGGGTCCTACCATAGGGGCTCAGCGACAGGAAACAGGAGTTAATTTCTATAGCGCCCAGCGCCAATAGTACGTACTTATGTACGCATCACGCATGAGCAATCTCCCGCCGTATCTTTTTGCACGGATCGACGCGATGAAAGCCGAGCAACGGAAGAAAGGCGTTGACCTCATCGACCTCGGTGTCGGTGACCCGGACCTCGCAACCCCGCCCCATGTCGTGGAGGCCCTCTGCACGGCAGCAAAGGACTCAAAGAACCACCACTACCCGGACTATGCCGGCATGCCTGCCTACCGGAGCGCCGTTGCCGGGTGGTACAGGAAGCGGTTCGGTGTCACGCTCGATGCAGACAAGGAAGTCGTTGCCCTCATGGGATCCAAGGACGGCATCGCCCATATCGGCGAGGCGTTCGTGAACCCCGGCGACTATGTCCTTGCCCCGAGCCCCGGCTACCCGGTATACCGGACCGGTACCCTCTTTGCCGAGGGAAAGGTGCACGATATGCCGCTCCTGCGGGAGAATAATTTCATTCCCGTGCTCTCCGACATCCCGAAGAACGTGGCAAAGGCTGCAAAGATCCTCTACATCAATTACCCGAACAACCCGACGGGGGCCATAGCACCGGAGGGGTTCTACAAGGAAGTCGTCGACTTTGCACGCGACAATGAGATCGTTGTCGTCTCGGACAATGCGTACTCCGAGATCTCCTTTGACGGGTACCGTGCCCCCTCGTTCCTCCAGACAAAGGGTGCCATGGAGGTCGGTATTGAGATGCACTCTCTCTCGAAAACCTACAACATGACCGGCTGGCGGATCGGCATGGCTGTCGGCAACGCGGAGGTCATTGCCGGGCTCGGGAGGGTCAAGACCAACGTGGACTCCGGAGTCTTCGATGCCGTGCAGCATGCCGCTATCACGGCACTCTCGGGCCCGCAGGACTGCGTGAAGGACGCCTGCAGGATCTACCAGGAACGCCGCGACGTGCTCATCAAAGGCCTGCAGGGGCTTGGCTTCGATGTGCCGCTGCCCAGGGCAACATTCTACGTATGGGTGCCGGTGAAGGACTGCATGGCCTTTTCCGGCCGGCTCCTGACCGAAGCCGGTATCGTTGCAACCCCGGGCGTTGGTTTCGGTGCCAGCGGGGAGGGCTACGTGCGGTTTGCGATCACCCGGCCGGTTGCCCGGATCCAGGAAGCAATCGAACGGATGCGGAAGATGCAATTATGAAACTCCCCCATCACCTCACCATAAAAAACAGCCACCTGCTCATCAACGGGCAGGACTGCGTTGCCCTTGCAGAGAAATACGGGACCCCGCTCTATGTCACGAGCGAGGACCGGATAGTGGAGCAGTTCGAGAGTTACAAAAAAGCCCTTGGCGCACGGTACCCGAAGGTGCAGGTGCTCTTTGCAGCAAAGGCAAACGGCAACCTTGCCCTGATGCGGGCGCTTGCAGCAAAAGGAGCCGGCGCAGATGTCTTCTCCTCAGGAGAACTCCAGCTGGCACTCGTTGCCGGTATGGCGCCGGAGAAACTCCTCTTCAACGGGAGCTCCAAGACACCCGCGGACCTGAAACTCGCGGTGGAGAAAGGCGTCAAGGTCTCGCTCGACTCCCTGGACGAACTCCACCAGCTCGACGCTGTTGCAACAGCGGCCGGCAAAAAGGTGAAGGTCTCGTTCCGCGTCAACCCGGCGCTAGAAGTGCCCACCCACCAGAAGATCGCAACCGGCCTTGCCACGAGCAAGTTCGGCATCCCGCACAGGGAGATCCCTGCTGCGTATAAGGAGGCCCTGGCCTGCAAAAACATCCAGCCGGTCGGTATCCACTGCCACATCGGCTCGCAGATCCTCGACGTTGAACCCTTTGCCCGTGCAGCCGAAGTGATGGTGCGTATCGCAAAGGAGCTGACAGAGATGGGCGTGAAGCTCGAGTTCATCGACCTTGGCGGCGGCCTTGGCATCCCCTACCACCACGACACCGACCCGGCACCGGCACCGGAGGATTATGCAGCAAAGGTGGTCCCGATCTTTAAGGCCGGCATGGAAGCCTGCGGGATCACGCCCGAACTCTGGGTTGAGCCCGGCCGTTCGCTCGTTGCTGACTCAACCATCCTCCTCACCCGTGTCAACTCCACCAAGAGAGCCCACAAGCGCTTTGCAAACGTGGACGCCGGGTTCAACCTGCTGATCCGCCCCGCCATGTACGATTCGTATCACGAGGTCATTGTGGCAAACAAAGCGGACGCCCCGCTCAATGCCGAATACACCGTGACCGGACCCATCTGCGAGACCGGCGACATCCTTGCACCGGACCGGAAGCTGCCGGAACTCGCTGCCGGAGATATCATCGCGGTGCTCGATGCCGGTGCCTACGGGTACTCGATGGCATCGCAGTACAACAGCCGCCCGCGGTGTCCCGAGCTCCTCCTCCATGGCACGCAGGCAGCCCTCATGCGCCGGGGGGAAACCACGGCCGATATCACCGCTGCCATGGAACGCCCGCCCTGGCAGAAGTAAACAAGGATCCCGCCAATGCACTTCCACTATGCGCTGGTCGATGACCTCATCACCAAAGAGGAGTTCGAACAACGCGTAGAGAAGAAGATCGACGAGTGCGGCGACCTGGTGGACGAACCGACCGCCGCGATGATGGTGGTCGGGGAACTGGGCCGCGAGCACGTGAAGATCAAGGGGCTCTCGGCGAAATCCAGCCTCTTCTCTTTTTTCGGGAAGATTATCGACAAGACCGAACCAAAGGAGTTCGACCGGGCAGATGGCGAGAAGGGCTGGGTGGCTACTATCCTGCTTGGCGACGAGACCGGGACCACCCGGGTCGTGCTGTGGGACCAGAAAGCCGGGGCAGTACTCGATACCGAGATCGGCGAGGTCCTCGAAGTGATCGGCCGCCACCCGGGGAAGAGCACCCGGGAGATCTATGCACTTGCCCTCCGGAAAGCCAGCTGCGAGATCCCGTGCGAGATGCAAAAGAACGGTACCGGTGCAGGAAAGCTCTCGGACGAACCGGTGGATCTTGACGCCATCCTGATCACCCGCGGGGAGCCCCGTTCCTATACCCGGCGGGATGGGACCACCGGGGAGATGGTGGACGCGATCATCGGCGATGCTGCAGGCACGGCACGCATGGTCGCATGGGCCCCGGACCTGCTCCTTGCTGTCCCGGCGGGTGCTGCCATACACATCACCGGGGCAAAACCGAACCAGCGCGATGAGGGCCGGAGTTACAGCCTTGATGAGAAGAGCACCGTCTCCATCACAGACCAGGTCATCACCATACCGTTCACCCCGCTTGGTTCCGTGGCCGATCAGGGAGTATACAGTGTCCAGGGCACCATCAGGCAGCTGCAGCAGCCGCGGTCCTTCACCACGCGGAACGGCACGCCCTCCTGGGTCAGGAACGTGACGATCTCCGATGGCAAGGATGACCAGAAGATTGTGCTCTGGGGGGAGAACGCACTCGTCCCGCTGGCTGCGGGAGACTCCATCGAGGTCTATCACGCAACCGCAAAACCCGGGCGGTTCGGGGATATCGAGCTCGCGGTCGGGAGGGGGAGTGCCCTGCGGGTGCCAAAGGAACCGGCAGTTCCCGTCCCGGTCGTCTTCTCCGGCACCATCATCGCAGGGCAGGGCTGCACGTTCATCGACAATGGCAAGGATCGTTATCTCATCGAAGGAAATTTTCCTGAAGGCAGCGAGGTTGAGGTAACCGGGGTGCTCTCCGGCAGCCGTATCATCCCGGAAGAGGTCGTGCCGGTCGTGATCAGTACGGAGACGGTACTGGCACACGTGCAGGCACTCAGGGACCGTATAAACCAATAAATAAACCAATAAAAACTCACTTTCACCCCGCGCAATCCGGGAGTATATATGCCAGCTTTTAACATCTTGTTGTGCCATAGGAGTGTTACAAGAAATGGCTGAAGGACCATTGGAAATTGAAGATTTACCGGGTGTAGGCCCGAGCACTGCAGAGAAACTCCGGGAAGCCGGTTACCTTTCGGTCGAGAGCATTGCAACGGCAGCACCTGCCGAGCTCTCGGAGGTATCAGAGATCTCTGAGGCAACTGCAAAGAAGATCATCAAGGCCGCCCGCAAAGTCGCCGACGTCGGCGGGTTCAAGACCGGCAAGGACATCTTCGAAGCGAGGAAGGATATCAGGAAGCTCTCGTTCCGGGTCCCGGAGCTCGACACCCTGCTCGGCGGGGGAATGGAGACCCAGGCGATCACCGAGATGTATGGTGAGTTTGGTTCCGGTAAGAGCCAGATCGTCCACCAGATGGCGGTCAATGTCCAGCTTCCCGAGGACGACGGGGGCCTTAACGGCAGCGTCATCTACATCGATACGGAGAACACCTTCCGGCCCGAGCGTATCGAACAGATGGTGAACGGCCTCGGCCTGGATAATATTCCCGATGTGCAGGAGTTCCTCGACAATATCCATATCGCCCGGGCCCACACGTCCGATCACCAGATGCTGTTGATCGACAACTCCCGGGAGCTGGCAACCGAACTGAAAGAGAACGGGAAACCGGTCAAGCTCTTCATCATCGACTCGCTCACGGCCCACTTCCGGGCGGAATATGCCGGTCGCGGGACACTCGCTGCACGCCAGCAGAAACTGAACCGCCACATGCACGAGCTCTTCAAGCTCATCGATGAGCATAATGCCGTGGGCCTCGTCACCAACCAGGTCATGTCCAACCCGGCCGTGTTCTTCGGGGACCCGACGAAGCCTATCGGAGGCAACATTGTCGGGCACACGGCGACATTCCGCCTCTACCTCCGCAAGAGCAAGGGCGGCAAACGCATTGCACGTCTCGTGGACAGCCCGAACCTTCCCGAAGGAGAGGCACCGTTCATCGTCGAAGAGGCGGGTCTCAAGTCATGTTGATATCTCCCGGTCTTCCGGGAACTTTTTCTTTTTTGATTGTGTAAAATTCCTCTTATCCAGGTAGATCGTCCCTCCCTCTTCGAGTCAGGGCTGCTCGAAGTTGGAGAGGTTCATCAGAATCCGAAAGGTTCGTCAGGACCTTGAGGATGAGAAAATTTACGTAGAAAATTTTCGAACCTCGACAATGAGAAGGGAGGCATAAGCCGACCTTCGAAGAACGCTGATGCGTTCTTCTCGTCCTCCCAGTCTGATGACTGGTCGGATCGAGAATTTTTAATCCCGGGCCGGCAGAGATTAAACCGTGTTGAAAGCGCTTATCACCGATATCGATGGGACAATCACCTGTCCCAACCGCAGGCTGGATACCGGCGCTGTCGAGACGATCCGGTCGCTGGTCGACCAGGGGGTCGAGGTAGTACTGGCAAGCGGGAACACATCCTGCTTCATGGAGGCACTCTGCAAGATGATCGGGACACAGGGGTCGTTCATTGCAGAGAACGGCGGAGTGTACCGGATCGGCTATACCGGCACTCCCCGGATTATGGGGGACCAGACTGCCTCCGCAACCGCCCTTGAAATTGTTCAGGCCCATTTCCGTGCACAGGGAAAAGAGCTGGAGCTGTTCAGCCCAACGTACCGGTTCACGGACCGGGCATTTGCCCGGACCGTTCCGGTCCCTGAAGTACGGGAGGTCCTCCGGGACAACCCCGTACAGATAATCGACACCGGGTATGCCATCCACCTCCAGGCACCGGGGATCAACAAGGGGACAACGCTTGTCCCCCTTGCCGAAGCACTGGGCCTTGGACCAGAAGATTTCCTGGCGGTCGGGGATTCCGTGAATGATATCCAGATGATCAGGGCTGCCGGCATTGGCATCGCCGTTGCCAATGCCCATCCCGATGCAAAAGCGGCAGCAGATTATGTTGCAGTAAACGAGTACGGCAACGGATTTGTGGAAGGAGTAAAAAAGTATTCTTCTTATTTCCGGGCAAGGTAACGATCAACGACAATATAGTCCTTGATATCCTTCACCGCTTCAAACGGTACAATGAGCAGCTTGTCATCCTCGAGGTTGAAGCCATCCGTGGCAAAGGACTGGTCCGGGTGGATGATCATTTCCTGCACCTGGCCGGAATCAAAGTCAACACGGATATTTTTCAGGGTCCCGATAAGCTTCCCGTCGTTGGTCATGATCTTTTTTCTCGACAGGCTGCGGGCAAATACACGAGTCATGAAAAAATTGACGATGTATAAATATTTAAATTGTTCTAAACTGGCGGGAAAAATGAGTTTTTCGGGATTTATAGCATAAGAAGGTTATTTGAACATTTCTGCGGCCATTCTGACATCGGTTCCCCGCAGGGTCTTCCTGCCGGCATGGTCTGACATCTTCTTTGCTTCCTTTGCAAGGAAGGTACCATATTCCTCCATCAGTTCGGCAAGCGTTTCAGTGGCATCGGCACTGACACGCTCGGCACCAGCCTTCTTGATGATCCGTTCAACTGCAGCCTGGGATAATTCTGTCATAAATTGTTGATCCTCCCATAGCATTTGGCGCGGAATATCTAAAGATATTCTCTTTTAACGCGAGAATATCCCATTTGGCTGTTTTTTGCGGTTAGAATAAAAAAGCCCGGGGTGAACCTGGCTAAAAAGAGTGTAGTTACAGGGCAGGAAAGACCCGGATGATATCCGACTGGGTGATGATGCCCACCGGCTTTCCGTCTTCCATGACGATCAGCCGCCCGATCTTGTGCTCCTTGAACTGCCGGATCACTTCGAAGAGTTTGATGTGTGACGGTGCTTCGACAACGTCCGTGGTCATGCAGGCTGAGACCTTTGTCGACAACGGGAGGCCCTTCTCCACCGCTTTTGCGATGTCGCTCATCGTGATGATACCGGAGAGTTTCCCGGCGTCTACCACTGCTACGCCATGGATATGGTCGCGGTTGAAGAGGGAGAGTGCATCCTTTAAGGTGTTCGCGCTCGTTAAGGAGATTAACGGCGACGACATGTAATGCTTAATCGATTTCTTCGGGAGCGATATCATCTCGGACGTGGAGATGAGGAGGGCCTGTTTTGCCTCATCCTTGCCAAAGATCTCGCCCCGGATCAGGAGCTTGTTGACCGGTGTCGGGCCAATCGTGATCTGGTCGCCGATCTCGAAGAGTTTCGCACTGCCGACCAGCTTGATCACCGCGTGGCAGACATCCGGGTGGCAGAGTGTGGTGAAATCAACTTCCTTGACATTTGCCCCGCGGACCTCCTCCCCGTTCCGGCTGATCCTCACGTCATAGTCGCCCTCGGCTGCGTTCAGGTTGAGTTCCTTGTATGCCAGCTCGGTGGGGATATACCCGCCTTTCGGGCCGGGCACCCCGTCAACGAGCCCTACCGCCTTTAAGGACTGCATCTGGTTGCGCACGGTCCCCGGGTTGCGCTGGATCATATCGGCAATCTCCTCGCCTTTGATGGAGTGGGACTGCTGGTGGTAGAGGGTGATTAAGGTGATGAGGATATCCTTCTGGATAAGGGACAAGTCCATAACGCTAAACCGTTTGACGTTCCATAAATAAATAGATAGGCAGGCTGTTTGTGGAATTCGAGAAGATGCCAACGGTGCCAACTGCGGATGAGATCCTTGACCGGAGTTTCCGCCGTGCGGCAAAGAAGATGAAGGAGAAGACCAACAAG
>JAJRCF010000024.1 GCA_028679075.1 Methanoregula sp.
GCGACGTCATAGCCAACTAGACCACGAGCCCCAAATGCATCGACCGGGAATCGAACCCGGGCTATAGGCTTGGAAGGCCTAAGTCATGCCTCTAGACCATCGATGCACTGTGCTCTACAATTTACGCGGGGAGCTGTATTAATAATTGTCACTGCGTGGTGTGTGGTTCTCAGCGCATCGATCCTTACGAATCTGATCTGCACTCCCTTTGATTCCCAATCCCGATAAAAAGGCGAGGGGATCCGTATAAAAAGGGATCAATCTGTTGAAAGGCTAAAAAAAGATTGGCGATTAATAGCCCCGAAGTTCCATCTCGACTTTTTCGAGATTGGCAATCCGCTTCTCGAGCGGCGGGTGGGTCGAGAGCAGTTCCATGATGGCGTTGCCGGAGAGTGCCGGTATAATGAAGAACGCGTTTGCGCCCTCGACTTTTGCCTTTGCTGCCGGGGGGATCACATCGATCCTCCCGCTGATCTTATTCAGCGCCGATATGAGGGCCCGCGGGTTCCGGGTGATCTGTGCACTCCCCCGGTCTGCGGCAAACTCACGGTACCGTGAGAGCGCGAGGATCAGGAGCGTACTGATAGCATAGACAATAATCGAGACGATCCAGATAACGATCCATGCTCCTCCGTTCTCCCGGTTGTTGCCCCCGAAGAGTGCGGAGAAGAAGAAGCTCTGCATGATCATCGAGGCAATCATCGCGATGAAGCTGGCGAGCGTCATGGTCAGGATATCGCGATTCTTGACATGCGAGAGCTCGTGTGCAAGTACTGCTTCAAGTTCGTCTTTGTTCAGCAGGCGCATGATCGAGTCCGTGCATGCAACCACGGCATGCGTCGGGCTCCTGCCGGTAGCAAAGGCGTTTGGTACCGGGCTCTGCATGATCGCGATCTTCGGCATCGGAAGGTTTGCCTCCCGGCAGAGCTTCTCGACCATCCTGTGCAGTTCCGGTTGCTCATCCGCTTCAATGACCTTCGCCCCGGTACTCCAGAGCACCATCTTGTCGGAGAAGAAGTACTGGATGAATCCCATACCGACAGCAAGGACGATGATGAACCAGTAACTCACTCCGAATGCAAGGAGGATGGTCATGAACACGAGGTAGAGCAGGAGCAATAACAGCCCTGTGAACCAGACCCTGGCCGTGAGGCCCCAGTCGCGTTTCCATTCCATAGTTGGTACATGTTTATACCGTGCGCTCTTAAAACAATCGAAAATTACAATGCCCGATGGCCGTGATGCACTGCCTGCATCCCGCTACTCTGCACTCCTTTCAGTATTAGGCATGGCAGTTGATCGCAGGATCAATACAGAAACTATTTTTTTGCCAACATCGTTTTTGGTACCAATGGCTGAAGCAGATCCCGAAGCACTGGCGGATGTGGCATACGGTATCTTCGAGCACCTGCTGAACCGCGGGTTGCAGGCACAGGGGAAGTACCTGTATGCACTCGTGGAAAGCAGTACCGACTTCAAAGCGGACCTGACCGCGATCTTTGAGAAGTTCAGGGAAGAATACCCGCAACTTGCCGATGCGATGCTGGCCCGGTTCTCCGATATCGATACAATTTACCGGATGCTATGTGAGGGAGAGGGGGTACTCCCTTCGAAGACCTCGCAGATGTACTGGATTGTGCTGGACGCACCAGGCAGCGCACCCGAGGCGATCGAGGACGAGAATGCCGGGAAGTGGCTGATCTTCCAGGAACCCGATGCGGCAGATGCCGCGTGGAAGAAGGTCCGGGACGCGACCGTCTCTCTCGAGCTAGGTATATCAGCAAAAGTGAGCACGGCAAAGCCCAATCCCGATTCCCGCGACAACCGGAAAGTGATCTACGTGTACACGAAAGACTGGGTCGATGAAGCGGACGTGATGCGTGTGCGCGAGAAACTCCGGGAACTGGGGTTCGTGGACCGTATCGGATACAAACGTAATATCGAGACCTTTGCCGGTGAGTATGCCAAAAAGGGCAAGCGGGTCACGTATTACTCGGCCTGACCGGTTTTTTTTTAAAAGAGCCCTCATTGAAGAGATTTATCCTGCTTCAAATTTTCACAGCATTTCCCGTTTATTTTTTTAATCGCGATCATGGTGTGTCAGATAATGTGCCAACTGTTGGATAATTATCCAACAGTTGGGTGTTTATCCAACAATGATTTGTTTTTTCCGGGGTGAGTGACGGCACTGATCAACCAGACCCTGCCTGAAAAAAAAGGAGCAGGGGGTGAGGGGGTGATTGAAAATTTTTCGAGTGAATGCGGATCCGGCACAGAAAACCGGTATCGCGAATGATGCTGATATTTCAAAAGATCAGGCTGGCATGATTGTGAGAAGTAATTATCTGAGTAACGAAAAACCGGGGCGACCGGAAAAAAGGATTGGAACTATAGAAAATGGGTTACGCTTTTCGTTCCTTGTTCTTCGGGCGCAGGTTCTGGTAACCGCATTTGCGGCAGCTGGTTGCGCGGATCGCGTTGCGTGCGTTACAGTGCATGCATATTTTTACGTTGAGTAGCCGGGCTTCGGCTTCTGGGAATTTTGCCATTATTGAACACTCCGTTCTGCCCTTATAACAAAGCTGTAAGACATATTAACCGTTTGTGTCCCCCGCCTCCGGGTATTCATGTATGAACCAGTCGTGGAATGCGGCAAGGGCCCGGGCACGGTGGGAGATCCGGCTCTTCTCCTCAAGGGAGATCTCGGCGAGCGTCTTTCCTTCCACATCAAAGATGGGATCATACCCAAATCCCTCTCTCCCCCGCGGGGCAGAGGTGATCTGTCCTTCAATTACTCCTTTGAATACATGGACATCCCGTGCATCTGCAAACGCGATGGCCGTGATGAACCGTGCGCTCCGTTCCGGTGCGCTCTCCATCAGTTTCAGGATACCACCATTGCCGATTGACTGTAAAACATATGCAGCATACGGACCGGGAAATCCTTTCAGGGCATCGATGAAGAGGCCGGTATCATCTACCATAACGGGGGTATTCAGCTGCGAATACGCGTACCGTGCTTTACCCCGCGCGATCTCCCCCACATCATCGGAGCGGTACTCGGGAAGGTCAAGGGAAACGTGGGTCACCTCAATCGATCCTTTGAAAAATGCCGCAACTTCCGCCACCTTATTGGCATTGCTCGTTACTATCGTGATCTTCAGAGATATCTCCCCCTCAGTTCGATCTCGTGCTCGCGGGCGATAACTTCGTCAGCGCCGGGGAATGTCTCCGCATACCCCTCAACAAAAGCGGCCTTCAGTTCATCCGATCGGTCGGGTGCCGTGCTTTCAAGGGTCTGGAACAGGACATGGATATCGACACCCCGCTGCTCGATCTCCTGTGTTGCCTGTGCAAGACCGAAGTCGATCAGCACGCACGTACCATCCCCTTTGCGTATGATCAGGTTGCTGGTGGTGAGGTCCCCGTGCATGATGCCCGCTGAATGGAGCCGGCCAATCATGAGCCCTGCTTCACGGACATTTTTCTTTGATAGGTCATCTGTGAGCAGGGTTCCCTGTACCTGTTCCATAATGATGGTGTCATTTGTTATGTCACTCATGACGGGAGTGGGCACGCCGCCCCTGCGTGCGGTGTGAATGAGCCGTGCCTCAGCCCGGGTCCGCTCGGTGATCAGCCGCCTGTCAAGGGCCGTGACGCGGTACCTTTTGGAGATCCGGCGTTTCTCGGCAACTCCTTTGCAAAACGTAACAACCGCTTCGGCACCGCGTCGCTGCGCCAGGTATAACGGATCTGGATCAGTTGTGGTTCCCGATGCATCCTGTTTCCAGGTGACTTCGACCTCATCTGATCGGAACGAGGGGTTGATCCGGGAAGATTCCACGGGGAGGCGTGTCCCGCTCTCGAGCATCAGTTTTCCCGTGTACGCAATCATCGCCCCGTTATCCCCGAGATATTTCTGTTCGGGGACAAAAAATTCCGCCCCGCGATCCTCGCACATGGTCCGGAGCATTTCCTGGAGACGACGGTTTGCGCCGACACCCCCTACGAGGAGTACCTCCCTCTTGCCGGCAAGGGACATGGCCCGCTCGGTTACCTCCACGCACATTGCAAATGCGGTCTCCTGAAGGCTGTAACAGACATCGGGCAGAGGGGCCTTGTGATCCTTTGCCGCAGAGACGAGCCCTGAGAAGGCGAGGTCCATCCCCTTCACCGTATAGGGAAGTTCGACATACCGGCCTTCCTTTGCCTGTGCCTCGATATAGGGACCACCCGGGTGCGGGAAATCCTTTGACCGGGCAAACTTGTCGAGCGCGTTGCCGATCCCGACATCCAGGGTCTCGCCAAAGATCCGGTACCGTCCGTTCATGTACCCGATCACCTGCGTATTTGCCCCGCTTGCATAGAGCACGATCGGGTCTTTGCATCCCGTGGCAAAACACCCGATCTCCACGTGGGCAACACAATGGTTCACTCCCACAAGGGGGACATCAAGGGCGAGGGCGAGCGAACGGGCTGCGGTGGCAACGGTCCGGAGGCAGGGGCCGAGACCCGGCCCCTGCGAGAATGCGATCCCCTCAATCTTCTCCGGCTCCGTGAGGATAGTGCCGATCAACTCCTTCATCGCGGATGCGTGGTGTTGTGCGGCTTCACGCGGGTGTATGCCACCCTGTACCGGACTGTAGGGCCTTGAAACAAGGCTGACAAGATCGCGATCAAAAAGAGCGGCACTGAGGTTCCAGGCCGTGCCCTCAATCCCCAGTATCTGCCCAAAAACAGGCATTTGATCTTATTTTCTGAATTCCGTATATCCGCACTTGCCGCAGGTGATCCGGTCCTTGTGGTCTGCCATCATGACACCGGGTCCGCAGCGCGGGCAGTATTTCTTTGCAGTGGTGATTTTTTCACCTTCGACCTTGAAGTATGCGCCCCTCTGGGGGCCCTTCGCGGCTGCTGCTTTCTTTGCTGCCATCGTTATGCCGCTCCCTCTTCCTTGGGTTTGGGCATGCCGCGCGCTGAAAGGTGCGGGCGTTCGGTCTTCGTCTTACCTTCTTCGCTGTCGTAGATACGTGCTGATCCGGTAAGTTCGGTCTTGCCAAAGCTGCTGTGCAGGGTGTCAAGGGTAACCTGGTGCTCTTTCACATTGAGCAGTGCGCAGAGTTTGCCGATGATCTGCATACGGGAGGGGGTTGCTCCATCGTATTTGAGGGTAAACTGAACCTCTCTTCTGGATAAAAGTTCATTCCTTTTATCGCTGGTGATCTCAAAATCCATCGATATCCTGTAATTATTGGGAACCGGGTTATTTAAAACATGACCTCGCAGGTATCCGGCAGACGAACCGGAGGGCTGGTTAAAGAAAACCTGCGGGGGAATTATTATCTGGATCTGGTGAACCGTTCCAGGAATTGGCGTGCTGTTGCCTGTGCTTCGGGGGTGACCTCGCGAAGGACAACACCCTCGTGTGGTTGCCCGTAGAGGACAATGGAGCCAAGGGGGGCCGCGATCACCATCGGGATTACAGCGAGATCCTCTTCGCCCTCCACAACGATCGTGACTGGTGGGTGCGCAACAGCATGATTGATTGCCTCGATCAGGCTGTCCGTGAGTGAGCCCGCAGGATTGTCTACCCGGATGCATTCCCCGGATACGGCTGGTGCTTTACTGCAGGGAGATCGCATCGTATACCCGTCAACTATGGCAACGGCAGGAATGATACCCGTTTTCCGGATATTGTGGGTGACAACGTCCCCAACGGTAAAAACGGTACGGTGGGTAAGATAGGGGATGATCTCATCAAGTTCCCGGTACAGGATTCCAAATGGTTCCTTGAAGAGCCGACGGTGCTCTTCCGGGAGGGTGAGCATCAGCGGACCTTCAGTGCGTAGCGGCCCGGGAGTTTGATATTCATCCGCTTTGCCACTTCAGAATTTTCCGGGTCGATGATTACCAGGTATCCTGACCAGTCTTCACTCAGATTTGATGTTCCGCAGATCACGCAGCTCTCACCATCAACTACCCGGTGACAGTCGCGACAGACCTTGCCCTGTTTTTTCTTATTCGCCGGAGGCATGCTCCTTCCTCTTGCCTTTTGTCTTCTCAGGTGCCCGCTCTTTTGCGGTGCCTGTGCCTGCCGACTGCCCGGCTTTCTCTTTCTCCTTCTCGATCTCCTCTTCAAGCCAGAGTGCCGTGCCAAGACCGGCCTGCCTCATGGTAAGTCCTATCTTGCTGTCGCGGGGCTCGCGCTCGTTTAAGGATAACGTCACGACCCGGACCCGGACCACATCGCCCACTCCGATGAAACGTTTGGATTCCTGGCAGATGAGCCGGGCATTCTTCTCATCGTAGTTGATGTACTCATCCGATATCTGGCTCACGTGCAGCATCGCATCAATAGGGCCGAGGCTGACGAATGCACCGAAACTTGTCGTCTCCACGACTACGCCTTCGATTACTTCCTGGAGGGCAAGCCGAAGCACCAGTGCCTCGAATTTCACATCGTAATAGACACCACCGTCACCGGGGACGAGTTCGCCCTCGCCAACGTCCTGCACTTTCGTGACGCAGATAAAAATCCCGATCTCCTTGTCAATACTCCCTTCAAGCTGTTCCTGAAGGACATCGAGGATCACTTTCTCGAGTTTCTCTCCCAGTCGCTGGGGGGGAACCCGTACCTTGTCCTCAAGCATCAGTTTATGATACATACTTCACCTCATCTCCGCAATAGTTCCAGTTTCTTCTGTTTTCTCATGGATATTACCCCGATACCACGTGCGAACAACTCATCCCTTACATGACGGTCGTTCGTTACCACCAGACAACCATTCTGCACCGCATATTCGATCACCTGCGCATCGACAGTACCTGAACCTGCTTGTGTGTCTTCGCACTCTGCGATGGTGCATTTCTCACCAAGCGTGAGGCCAAGGCGGGCTGCGGCCCCGTGGCGACCCTTCGCCCGGGTGAGCCCGTCGAGTTCGCGCATCACTGATGAGAGTACGATGGGTTCGAACCCCCCAAGAATGTTCCTGAGCTCATCAAAGAGATCAATCTGGAACTGGGCCGGCATCATCAATGCGTTGGCGTCGAGGAGAACCTTTACTCTCCCAGTACGCCCATCCCGATCAAGCGCCAGCGTGCTCCCACCTGTCGGCTGATAGCGATCCGTGATCCGATCTCTGCACATACGGGTCGTTTCAGCTGGATTTCAACACCGTCTTTCTTTGTGTTCGTGACAACCCCGACGGTGACCGCGGTACCTACCGAAAGCATCAATGGTTCGGAATGTTTCAGCGGTTCGATAACGAGTTCGCTTGTGGCCCCGACAACCCGTTCCATCAGGGTTATACTGCACCGGATCTTATCCCAGACCGGAGGAAGTTTTCCCTCGTGACCCAGCACCTGTCCGGCAAGTGCATCACTTTTTGTGAGTGCAGGATCAAGTTTCGTACCGACACCGAGCAATCCCCCGGGTGTTGCCACCTCAACGGTTTTTGATCCGGCATTGATCGATGTGACTGTAGTGATAATGGGGATCCATTTGATCTTGTTCTCGATCTGGGTCTGTCTGCCCGGACGGATCTCGATCTTCTCATCTGCGTGGAGGATGCCCCGAATAAGAGACCCCCCAACGACCCCGCCTTTCACGTCCTTCCAGTTACAGCCCGGTTTGTTCACATCGAATGAACGGGCGATCAGCATCACCGGCTCAGCATTTGGATCCCGTTCGGGTTCAGGGATTATCTGGTCCAGTGCCTGCACGAGGGCACCCATGTTGATCCCTTTCTGTGAAGATACCGGAATAATGGGAGCGTTCTCAGCAATCGTCCCTTTGATGAATGCCTTGATCTCGAGATAGTTGTCCATCGCCTCTTTCTGGCTGATCACATCGATCTTGCTCTGGACGATAACAATTTTTTTAATGCCGACAAGTTCCAGCGCCATCAGGTGCTCTTTTGTCTGGGGCTGCGGGCATCTCTCGCTTGCAGCGATGACGAGCATTGCCCCGTCCATCAGTGCAGATCCTGACAGCATCGTTGCCATGAGTGTCTCGTGTCCCGGCGCGTCAACGAATGAGACGGAGCGGAACGGAGTCCCGCTGCCACCACAGACCGGACATTCCGGCTTGGTGGAGAATGCCTCAGTGCCCTCACATTTTTCGCACCGGTAAAAAGTTGCATCGGCATATCCGAGCCTGATGGAGATGCCCCGCTTCACCTCCTCGCTATGGCGGTCTGTCCATGCCCCGGTGAGCGCGTTGACGAGTGTGGTCTTGCCGTGATCGACATGACCCACGACCCCGATATTTACACTGGGAACTGTCACATCATGCAAATGAAATCGAACCTCCTTATTCAATATATAACGATTATACTTATACGTAACCAGTGATGGAGAAACCCAGCGGGATGTTTGCTTTATAAAAACTTAATCGCCCTGACAGGTGCAATTGAAGAAAACCTGCCTCTCCTGGAAATTTCAGGAACATTCGGTTATCTGATAGTTATGCCGGACTCTGGTATTTTCGATGTTGCATACTATCCAGTGATTGTATAGAACGGATGCAAAATGGAATATCAGAGATGTTTTTTAGGAGATTATCCCCCCCCTTCACAACTCTGATCGATATTCTTCAGGGCTTCCTGCAGTTCACTGCCTGCAGCAAATTCCCGTTCACGGGCGATGACTTGTTTTGCATCCTCAACAATGGTTTTTGTGGTTTTTACCGGCCCGGTTGCCGGGATCAGGTGATCAATACGGTACAGGAGGTTCGTTGAATCCAGTTCAGCAAAGGTGACACCCCTGATCTCTTCGATCCGCAGGATTTTACCGGTCGTTCCGGTCCGTGGGTATCTCACCTTAATACCGAGGGTAATCTCTTCTGCCAGCATACGTGTGAATGATACGCGTCCGGTGATATAAGTTTTCTCACATCTTTTTTTTGAGAAACCCGGGGTGTTTCTTCATTACCAGAAGAAATCCAATGAGGGAATCATGCGATCAGAAAAAAGGGTATCGATTACTGTACTGTCAGCCCCTGCATGACTGCTGATTCCGGAACATCATATTCGCGGCCAGTTCCGATGACCTTGTATTTCCCGGTAGTTTTTACATCATAGGGGTTACCTGACGTCGAATAGGGGACGATAAATTCCCCATTGATGCTTGCCTGGCGGTACGTGTAATTCCGCCCGGTATTGGATACAACCGGGACCTCAATGATGCCCTCTCCGGTGATATGGGCTCCTTTCACATATTCGAACGTTTTGACATATTTCAGGTCATACATATCCGTGCTGAATACATTGGTTGGGGACTCATGGACAAGCCGGTAGTGCTGGAGCGCGGGTACTGTTTCCAGCGGTGCAATGACACTCGGGCTATAGCTGGCGGCATGATGTCCGGCTGCTGGATTCCGGTTATACTGGGCCGCTTTTTGTACCGCTGCAGATGCGTTCATAAGCTCCGCATCAGTGATAACCGGCAAGGACAAACCCGTTATCTCCGGATCTGCGTATACAATGTAATATACGCTGTCCGGATCAGCCATTGATCCATCAAAATTATGGAGCCGTGAGATCATTGTCAGGTAATATGGCTGCTTATTGAGGACGGTCGCACTGAGCGAGTTATCCTGCCCTGGCAGGAACAGTGTATCATAATACGGGCCGGTTGATTCAGTTGAATTGAACCAAGTCGCCATTGCCCAGAATTTACCCTGGTCCATCTCAACATCAGTAATTATGTACCGGGTTCCAACGGTGTCAAGGATGGTATTTGCAGTATCTTCCGATGTTGCCATAAAGTATGCCGCAGATCCGGTACCTCCGGCAACACCCTGCTGGAACGGGTTGGCATTGGGAATCCGTTTTCCAATGGTTGTGATGATATGCCCGTAGTCCCACCAGGACATCACACCATATGAACCGTTGGGATACCGGAATGTGTTTTTGTCATAGAGTGTGTAATAATTCACACCTGTATCCGGTGTATTATTTACCATCCACTCTGCGGATTCCTTCCAGTCCGGGTTCAGTGTTGACGGGCTGCCTGATGCATTAATGTAACTATACGATATGGAGGTGTAGGCAAAAAGGAGTGCAAGGCCAATGATTACAACAGACACCGCAACAGAGATGAAATAGGTTCCATGACCGGCGGGAGTCCCCCTGCTGGTTTTTTTCTGTTTTTTACGTTTTGTCGGGGCATCTTCAGCATTTTGACTAGCTTCTGAACCGGTTGGGGACGTGATGCCCGTTGTCATCTGTCGGATATCCTGCCAGCCCCGCTCAAGGAGGAATCCTACACAGACTGCGGCGAGTAATGCGACATTGATTGCGAGATAATATTCGTACCGGATGTGTTGCCAGGTTGAAAATAAAATGATTATTGACCAGACTATCGCAAACACCTGCTCCGGTCGTTCTTCCCGTATATTATTGTAAATCATGACAAGGAATCCGCCCGCCATGAGAAGGAGCCCGTAATTGAACGTTGTCCAGGCAAGATCCATGGCCCATCCACGGGCCTCCTGGACAGTATTTGTGACTGCAGCCTGCCCGAAGAATGCAAAGAGTGCAGAGATAAAGAGTGAGTACAGTTGCGGACTTGCGAAATACAGGACTAGAGCAAATACAACCACGGAAACAACGATAGCTACAGGATAGAAAAATCTCTCACGTGCCTTGAGATACTGCTGGAGGAGATAGAGAAAGACCGTTCCGCCAATCATGCCAAGGTATGCAAAGATGTGTCCGATGGAATAGGATGAAAGATTAGTACCGGTGTTTTTCAGGCCGAACGCTAAGAGCCCGATAATAGCGATTGTAAAAATAACGAGATTGATTATCAGGAGATATTCGCTTGTTTTGCCACGGTACGTATCAATGACAAACTGGATGACGGTAAAGATCCCCGCGATCATCGCGAAGAGGATCATCGTCGGCATTACGAAAAGGCCGAGCAGGTATGCAATACCCGCAAGCACAGAGATCAGGACAGCTGTCTTATAGGTACTAAATTTTTTCAGGTCGATCCTGGTATCCTTCTCCGAAAGGACCGAGTACATGTAAAAAAGGCAGAATATCGTGGCAAAAAGAACTTCGGCGATATGGTGGTCCATGTATCCGTACATGGCCCGGGAAAAGAACTGACCGGTGACAACCGCGGTAAAACCCGATGCCAGCAGTCCGGTTTTCCAGTTCCCGCAGATCTTACCGACATAATACATGATGGCGACTATGGCCGCTCCCATGAGTGGTGGGATTAATAAACCAATACTGATGATCTCGGGACGGGTGGCTGCCCCGGTGATGAGACAACAAACCGCAATTATTATCGGAAAGAGTGGCCCCCAGTAAATATCCGAACCTGTCGGGTACAGGGTCATCGGGTCATACCACTGGTAGTTCAGGTGATTCGATAGTAAAAATTCTACCTGACGGAGATTATAGAGGGGGTCATCGCTCCCGACCATGGACAGGATATCGATATTCCCCATGTTGAACATGGGCAGTAACCGAAGCCAGAGTGCAAAGAGAGAAAAAAATGTTACACAAGCGATGACCAGCCAGGTCACGCGGTTTTTCAGATCAAGAGATACCATGAAATCAACCTATCTTCCGTATCCGGTTTCGGCTCAAGACCATTAATAAATTTGGATAACTGCATCAGATGAGGCTTTGAAGAATTGCCTCAAATTGCATGGATTTTTCTTTCCAACTGTTTTTTTCCAGATTCAATGAGTAGGTAACCGGGTTTTCCATTAATTCCTTGATATGCCCGATATATTCGTCCTGGGTCCGGTAGACTCGGAGATGGGGGGCACCGGTCTTTTCAACATCGGGCATAGGACGCATAACGATTGGTTTCCCGCAGGCAGAATATTCAAAGAATTTATTCGGCAGGGCGATATTTCCCCACTGGGGCGGAGAAAGCGGGATGGTGCATGCGTTCATGCATGCAATGAATCTCGGTAACTCGTGATAGGGTTTTGTTCCGGTAAAAATGACATGATCCGACACATTGAGACCGGATGCGAGTGTTTTAAGTTCCTGCTGGTAATCAGTGAAAAGCGATCCTCCCACTATCAGGAGTTTGGTCTTCTTTCGGTGTTCAATAAGGTCGGGCAGTGCCCGGATCATCTCATCTATCGCGTACCATCGCTCGATACTTCCCGAGAAACCGATAACAAAATCATCAGCATCGATCCCCAGTTCTTTTCTGACTTCTGATCCGTCAAGGGGTTTGAAAATATCCGTATCAACCCCGTTGGTAATGAGTTCCGCAGAAAAGCCAAAACCGGCGAGTTTCTCAACGAGTGACGGGGAAACGGTGGTGATTTTATCACTATTGGAGAGATTGTATCTGGTGATTGCCCAGACGCTCTTGCGAACGGCTTCCTGAAGAAAATTATTCTTGAAATACGCCGCTGCAGAGTCTGGGAACCAGTCCTTGAGATCAAATACAGCCGGCACATTATATTTTTTTGCAGCATGGATGACTGCGGTTCCTGCAAGCACATGTGCAGCAACAATTGCATCATAGTTCCCTTTCCGCACGATCTTATCAAAAATATAGTAGTGATACGGGGTGTTGAACGTATAATGGAACAGGGGACTCCTGAGCGGGAACTGTGTTGCTTCCTCAACGATCAACCCGGTAGGCCGGGTGTTTCCCCTGCTGACATGGAAGTGTGCAACATGCACTTCATGGCGGTGTGCCAGATCCTCAAAGATGTAGTGATGCCGGGAAGGTACCGGATGATGGATATAATCCTGGGTAGAAATGAGGAGGATCTTCATATGCCAAGAACAATTATTGTTATTTATCTGGAATAAATCTCGTTCTTACTCGCCCGAGCGTATCTCGCCGGGGAGATCCTTTATTCTCGCCGGCGATCCGATTGCGAGCATGTGATCAGGAACATCGCGTGTCACAACAGCCCCTGCTGCGACAAGAGCTCCCTCTCCGATACTGATCCCCGGGAGCAGCGTGGTATTTGCACCAATTGCTGCACCCTCACGAATGGTAGGTCCTATGAGGCCGCCGATCCTTGTCGGAGGGTACCGGTCGTTGGTCAGAACCGCGTTCGGGCCAATAAAAACATGATTGGCGATATGGGTTTCGGTCGGGATGAATACCATGCTCTGAATACTCACATCGTTACCAATCACTGAGTAACCCTCAATCACGGTCCCGGTTCCGACAGCGACCCGGTCACCAATCCTGGTCTTTTCCCGGATCATGACATTGTGCCCGGTCTGGAAATCATCACCGATAACAACATCACAGTACAGGATCGTACCTGACCGGAGTACTGCATTCTTTCCAATTGTCGTGCCTGGAAAACCTGTCTTCGACAGATTATCCCGTGAAGGGAATCCAAGGGTAACAGGATCGAAGATCCTGGCATTCGGCCCCACCGAATTTAATCCGTATTCCATCATTCAACAGTCACACTCTTTGCAAGATTTCTTGGTTTGTCGATATCCCGCCCCAATGCATCTGCAGTACGATATGCAAGGAGCTGGAGCACAACAAGTGTTGTCAGGACCTGGATGAACAGGCCTGTCCGTGGAAGCGCGATAAAATGATCGGCAATATCTGTCAGTTCCGTATCCCCGACACATCCTATTGCGATGACGGGTGCTCCCCGCGCCTTCATCTCCTTGATATTGGACATCATGACATCATACGTTTCTCCTGGCATGCAGAGTGCGATCACCGGAGTATTTTCTGAAAGGAGGGCAAAAGGACCATGCTTGAGTTCACCGGCAGCATACCCTTCTGCATGAATATACGAGATCTCCTTCATTTTTAATGCGCCTTCGAGTGATACCGCGTAGAATGGGCCACGCCCCACGTAAAATATACTCTGGGCATCCTTACAGAACTGCACCCCGTCAGTAAGATCCATCAGGAGTACTTCCTCAATCGACTTATGTGCCTGTAAAAGGATCTCCTCCTCGTTCCCTCCGCATAACGTGCTGATAACCTGCATGAGCACTGCCAGTTGGGAAATAAAGGATTTTGTTGCAGCGACACTGATTTCCGGGCCGGCACGCATGAAAAGGGTTGCATCAGCGATTCTTGTTACGGTACTCCCAAGAACATTGGTGATCGCGAGTGTCATGCAGTTATGTGCTTTTGCCTGCCTGAGCGCAGTAAGGGTATCTGCAGTTTCTCCCGACTGGGTAATCCCAATGACGAGCCCGTTTATGGGAGGGGGAAAATACCTGAATTCGGATGCATATTCCAGCCGGGTGGGGATTTTACACATCCCTTCGATCAGGTATTTGAATATCAGACCTGCATGAAATGAAGACCCGCATGCTACGACAGTAATGGAATCGGGATGACAGGCAAATTTTGGCAGGGCATCCTGCTTTATTGCCCGGATGGTATTGTAAAATGCCTGGGGCTGCTCATAGATCTCTTTGAGCATATAATGGGCAAAACCTCCCTTTTTTACATCATCAACAGACCAGTCGATCAGTTCAACCTGGCGTGCAACCTTCTGGCCATTGTTGAAAATTTCAACGGCTTCCCGTGTCAGGGATACAATGTCCCCGTCTTCAAGAAAAATTGCACGCTCCGTATATTCGAGCATGGGGGTCATGTCAGATGCGATAAAGTTCTCCCCGTCACCGATACCGATTACCAGTGGGCTTGCGTTCCTGGCTGCGACGATTCTCTCCTCGTCTTCGGCGATTACCAATATGGCGAAAGAACCTTTGATGCGGGGAATGACCTCCTGTACTGCTACGAGAAGATCCTTCTTTTTTGTATATTCTTCTTCAATAAGATGTACAATGACCTCGGTATCAGTTTCTGAACGGAACGTATGCCCACGTTCAAGGAGCTGGCGTCTCAATCCGGAATAATTCTCAATAATCCCGTTGTGAACCAGCGCTATCTTCCCCGCACAGTCGGTATGCGGGTGGGCATTTTCGTTGCTTGGAATCCCGTGAGTTGCCCAGCGCGTGTGCCCGATACCAATCTTGCCTTTCAGGCGGGATGCGGAGCCGGCATTTTCAGATATTCTGCCCTGGTGTTTGGCAACGGTGATTCCTTTGCTCTTTGTTGCCACCCCAAAAGAGTCATAACCCCGATACTCGAGCCGCTTCAATCCTTCGACAATTAATGGTGCTGCCTCTCTCCTGCCGATATATCCCACAATCCCGCACACCTTATATCACCGTGGAATTATCCTGAAGATATCGTGAAGTCAGGTCAGTACGACCCTCAATCGATGTATTGTTCCCGATGATCGTGTTTTTAAACACTGAAAAAGGCCCGCTTGACACGGTGTCCCCGAGAATCGCCCCGAACTCAGACCGCGTTACGATCCCCTCAATTTCAAGAAGTCCGGACGTTGTCCAGGTGGAGGTATGGTCGGCAAGGCTGCACCGTTCTCCCGTTACAGTATCGATAATCCGTGAGTGGGAACCAATCCTCGTGTCATCCATGATTATTGCATCACCGATAACGGTGAATGGTTCAGCAGTTACCCGGGAACCGATACTGGTATTGGGCATGATGCAGCAGTTAGGCCCAATGGTGCAATCATTTCCAATGGTCACCGGGCCGGTAATAACCGTATTCGGGCCGATCGTAGATCTCTTGCCGATCCGGACGGCTCCCTGGATGATCGCCTGCCTGCTGGCAGTACCATCGCGTGACGGTTGCAGGTTGTGTAATAAACGACGGTTCATCTTCAGAAGATCCCACGTGAAGATCGCATCCTGCCAGTCATCGGCAGGAATACCGTGGATTTTTACACCGCTTTTAATCATGGAAGAGATCGCATCGGTCAGATCGTTCTCCCTCATGTGGGAGAAGATCTCCCTCGTGAGGGAATAGATCCCGGTGCTTACCATAAAACTGGACGCATATTCGGGCTTTTCAACAATACCGGTAACGTGCCCCTCATTCAGCATCACCACTCCGAAATTCGACGGGTTCGGGTGTTCCTTCACCAGCATGGCGTTCGGCAGATCCTTGATGCGGGCGATCGATGAAGGATCAATATAATTATCCCCGGGGAGCACGAGAAAATTGTCGCGTATCCTGGATTCAGCAGCCAGAAGGGCGTGTCCCGTTCCCAGCTGTTTGTCCTGGACTACAACTTCTATCGGTACATCCAGCTGGTTCAGAAACCTCGTAACCTGTTCTTTCCGGTACCCGACAACAACGATGATTTCCCGGATCCCGTTTTTCAACAGGGCTTCGATCACATATTCAATGATCGGGCGGTTGGCCACCGGGATCATTGCCTTGGGTCGGCTCCTTGTCAGGGGACGTACCCGCTTTCCCTCACCTGCTGCGAGAATTACTGCCTGCATCATTCACCTACCTGATTATTGCCTTATCTCCGATACAGCCCTCAATAAAACTGTTCGGTGCAAACTGCGCTTCGCTTCCGATCATGGTACCGACATTGATGGAACAATTGATACCAAACCGGACCTCATCACCGATGACGGCCCCGAATTTTTTCCGGCGGGTATCTTTCCCGCAGACCCTGATATTGGCATGGTCGTGGCGGAGGTTTGCGATCTTTGTACCTGCACCGAAGTTACATCCCGCCCCTACAACGGAATCCCCGATATAGTTAAAATGCGGGATCTTTGTCCCTCTCATGATAATCGAGTTCTTGAGTTCGGAACAATGCCCGATGTGACAATCATCGCCAATACTGGTTGCCCCACGGATATATGCATGAGGGCCGATGCGACAGTTTTTCCCGATAACACAAGGCCCCTCGATGTAGGTACCGGATTTGATCACGGTGCCCTCTCCGATGACCACAGTATTCTGAAGTGTCACCCCCCCCTCAACCGTTCCTTTATTATCCGCTTCAAGGGTTTCCATGAGCGTTGCATTCGCTTCGAGCATGTCCCAGGGATGGCCAACATCCATCCAGTACGTGAGGTGGTGTGCGTGCAACTGCTTGTGATCGATCAATCCCGTGAGGGCATCAGTAAGTTCAAGTTCCCCCCGTGGTGAAGAGTGGACGTTATCAATGAGATTAAAGATCTCCGGCGAAAACAGGTATGCCCCGGCATTGATCAGGTTCGATTTTGGATTTTTTGATTTCTCTTCAAGAGATATGATAAAGCCATGTTCGGTCAATACCACGCCATAATCTCCGGGATGGTCTGTCGTGCTTATGCCCATACAGGGAGATTTCCCGTGGCACATTTTTTTGATATCCTCTTTTTTGAGGATCATATCTCCATTCATAACGAGAAATGGTCCAGTGACAAGATCCCGTGCTGCACCCACGGCATCAGCTGTACCCCGCTGGTGCCGTTGTGTAGAATATTCGATATGAATTCCGAACCCGGTCCCATCACCGAAATGCTTGCGAATCTCCCGTTCGCCATATCCGACTATAAAAATAAACTCCGTGATACCGGCATCCCGGGCTGCAAGGACAAGATGCTCCATCATCGGGCGATTGGCAAGGGGGAGCATCACTTTCGGGCGCTTCGCAGTCAGGGGACGCATCCTCTTCCCTTCCCCTGCTGCGAGAACGACACATTGCATGGGTACAGCTCTTTCTTACATACTTTAAGCAGTTTTCCCTTGTCGGGCGAGTTCTTTCCCCTTTGCGAGCATCGCTTTTGCCCTTTCCAGGCTTTTTCCTTCGGCAGTGATGCGTATCTTCGGCTCGGTTCCGCTTGCCCGTATCAGGCACCACCCGTCGTCTTCGGTAATGCGTATGCCATCTGTGGGGCTGGATGCACCAAGTCCGGCAAGAATTTCCCGTGCGGAGCCGGTGTGGAATGATTCCCGGAGGATAGGATAACTCGGCATCCCATCAATTTCCTGTGCAATGTCCCATTCGGATGCGATCTCACAGAACAGGGCTGCTGCAAACGGGCCATCAGGACAGAGGGAGATTTGCGGGAATATCCATGCTCCGGAAGGTTCCCCGCCAAACTCGCCCCACTTCATCAGCTCCTCGGAAACATATGCATCGCCAACCGGCGTACGGCGGACTTCTGCGATCTCATCGATGATCATGGAAGCATCACTGGTGGTGACAACACGCTTTGCACCCGTGTATTTTGTAAAGAGCATGAGGAGATGATCGCCCGCAATATACCTCCCCTTGTTATCAAATGCCATCATGCGGTCGGCATCCCCGTCATGTACTACCGCACAGTCTGCACCTGTTTTTCTGACCATGCCCCCGATATACCCAAGGTATTCCGGTAATGGTTCCGATGGGCGGGAGAAGTACCCTGATGGATTGCAGTTGATACATGTTGTCCTGATCCCGATATCTGAAAGGAGCCGGGGTGTCAGCATACATCCGGCCCCGTTACCGCAATCGATGACTACTGAGATTTCATGATCAACATGGACTTTGTCTGATATTGCTTTTTTATGTGGCGTCAGGGCATCGATCACACACTCGTTCCCAAGGTGCTGCCAGTCAGTATAGTGCAGTGTCTTGAGCAGTTCTTCTGTCTCTTTCTGCTGTACCTGGGTATACGATGACCCGTCGGGATTGAAGAGTTTCAGGCCGTTATATTCCTCCGGATTATGCGATGCGGTGATCATGCATCCTGCCTTGACAAGGCGTGTGTTGAAAGCGACTGTAGGTGTCGGGACAACTCCTGCAATGTGTGCAGTCCCGCCATTACCCAGGATGCCGGAAATAACCAGGTGGGCAAGAAGGGGACTGGTTGTACGTGTGTCCCTCCCTATAATGACCTCGGAGGCTCCGGAAGCGAGCACGTTACCGATTTTAAGTGCCGTATCGATGAGCGTCTGGTCAAATTTCCTTCGTATCCCGGACGATCCGAAAAGCATAGTACCGTATTGGATGTTTAGTCAAAAGAGTTTACTCTCTGTATTCGATACAGGTTTAAAATCCGAGGGAATCAGTCCAAGCCGCTCCGTCCGAACGGGCACCAGTGCTCGATCTCGCAGAGGCGGGCGATCCCGGTGGTTGAAGGACCGATACAGATGATCCGTTTCGTCTGTTTATACTTCTCGATAATATCACCGGTCCCCATCGCAATAATCCCCTCCCCGTTTATAAGAATGATCTCAGACTCTGGCAGATTGTTGGTTACGTGACAGGAACGCCCCCGCTCTATTTTCCCAAGGGAACCGATGCAGAAAACACTCTTTCCCCGAATCTCCTGGTTGATCCGGTCCCAACAGGGAGTATGACATGATTTCTGGCAGGAGTGAAGCACCCGGGATATGCAGAGGAACCCCAGTATGACGTTGATAATTGCACATGCGGCACCCCGCACGGGGGGAGTGTCCAGCGGTGCACCAAACATGAATGAGATCTTTGTTGGTGCCCGTATGGGATCGAACGTCGTGAACTCGGCACTTCTTCCACCAAACGTGGCCGACATGGATGCACCACTTTCAAACTGGCAGATTACTCCACCGGGATCAACATCAAGCACTACACCTGCATCTGCACAACCGCTGTGTTCAAGATGCCCCTCGATCTTTTTAACCGATTCAACGATGATATCCATCAGTCACATCCATCCTTGTCCAGAAGAATGACCCGGGCAGGAGCTCCATCAAGACCGGTGAGACGGAGTGGTAATGCGACCTGTGTGTAATCCCCTTCCGGGACATGGGAAAGATCGAGAAGCTCGATGATGAGGCATCCATGACTGAGCAGTTCCCGGTGCACCGTCCCATCACAGTCGACTGCTTCGATGGAGAAGGAATCGATACCAACACACTGCGTGCCTGTTTTTGTAAGGTACTCAGCTGCATCCTTCGTCAGCGAGGGGTAATCCTCCCGGAATGATGTGCACCCGGAGAACGCAGTCTTGAGCAGGATGCGTGGCACTCCCCCGGTCCTGCCCTTAATGTGCGAAGCATCAATAAACGGACCGGCATTTGAGACATCCAGTACGCGGCATGGTCCGACCAGATGAGGGAGCGGGAGTTCATCGATGGTCAGGCCGGTTTTCAGGTAATGGACCGGTGCATCGATATGCGTTCCGGAGTGGCTGCTCAACCGGATGTCAGAGATCAGGTAAAGGCCGCTGTCTCGTTGCGTAAAATGCGGGGCAGTGTCGCCGGGATAGGCGAGGGAATCCCCTGCCAAAGGTCTGGTAATATCGATAATCGTCATCAGGTCTCCTCCCAGCCGTACTCCCCAATCAGCGGGACGAACCGGACCCCCCCATGGGAAGATCGAACAATCCCACTCTCATTTCTTGAAAGGGTGATCAGTTCCTGGATCTCCCGCCCCCCAACGGGTGCAACCAGTATTCCTCCGACAGTAAGTTGATCGATCAGGGGCTGGGGAATTTCCGGTGTAGCCGCAGTAATAATAATTCCATCGAAGGGTGCATGTTCCGGGTACCCCCGGGTCCCATCCCCGACAATGATATCAATGTCCTTCAATCCAAGTTTTTCGAGGTTCTTCCGTGCAAGCTCCGCGACGGCAGGAATGCGTTCGATTGTTGTGACGTGTTGCACAAGCATCGACAGGATCGCAGCCTGGTAACCGCTCCCGGCCCCGATTTCGAGGACCCGGTCTTCAGGGTATGGATCAAGCAATTCCGTCATGAGAGCAACGATATAGGGTTGTGATATTGTCTGACCATTACCAATGGGGAGCGGGGCGTCCTCGTATGCTGATTTGTCGTAAGGAGCGGGTATGAAGAAGTGACGGGGAATATTCCGCATTGCTTCGAGTACCCTGGGGTTTGTGATGCCCCTGGAACGGATTTGGTGTTCCACCATTCTGGAACGTTCGTCAGCCCGGGGATATGGGATCATACAAACTCGTTAAAATCCAGATTTTTCCGCCTCATCAATGGAAGCATCGATCTGCTTTTGCAGGGCTTCAGGGAGACCGGAGATCTTGACATCAAGGAACCCGCGGATGATCGTTGCGGTTGCCTCATCCTCATCAAGACCGCGAGACATAAGATATTCGATCTCTTCACGGGCGAGTTTACCCACCGCAGCCTCATGAGAGAGTTCGGTCCCGACTACAGACCCCTCGATCTCCGGAACAGCGTAAATGAGTCCATCCTTGAGGATGAGACCCTTGCATTCAAGATGTCCGCGTGTACCAGCGGTTTTCCCGTTAATGTGGCCACGGGACAATATGGTGCCCCCTTTGGTGATGGCACGGGTTACCAGTTCAGCACTTGAACCGGGGCCTTCAAGGATCGCACGTGAACCGAGATCCATGTACGAGCCGGGAGTTGCGATCACAACACTGCTGAACCGGGCAACCGAGTTCGCTCCTTTCAGGGTCGCCGTCGGGTACATCTGCACCTTTTTCACCGGCTGCATGCAGACGTAGTTTGAGAGGAAGACGCCATTTTCCTCAACTATCGAAGCACTCCTCGGATAGACCTCGATGTTCTCACTCCAGTTGTGGATCATCGTGAAACTGATCTTCGCGTTCTTTTTCACGTAGAACTCGGAGACACCGTAGTGCATCCCCCCGGTGCCTACGTGTTCCCCGCTCGAACATCCTGAGATAATATGGAGTTCAGCCCCCTCTTCGGCAATTATGATGTTGTGAACATGCTGGATCTGTTCCCTCCCTAGGAACAGGCAGGCCTGGATGGGGAAGATGTTGTTGGTGCCCTTGTGAGCGATGATCACGTAGCCCTTTGGATCTTTTTGTGCTGCAACGTATTTGGTAATCTCGTCTTTTTCCGGAGAGACGACTTTCCAGGCATACTCTTTCAGCCCATCGTATTTCTCCATCGCCTTTTTGTACGAGAGGACTTCGATTCCTTCCTCCGCACACTCTGCATGGACAACGTCCTGGTCCATCTGGAGGTACCTGCCGCACCGGTTCTTCATCTCAAGGTCGATACCGGTCTGGGCCAGCCTCTCCCGGTCGGCTTTCGAGATCTCCGGGAGTTTTACGGGTTGCGACATTCCAGACACTCCTTATAACCGTGCTGTTTGATATCTTTCAGGATCTCGCGGGGGTTCCCGTGGCATTTGATCTGCCCGTCGCACATGACGTGGCCGCGATCGGTTTCGAGGTAATCGAGGATATATCCTGTATGTGTAATAATGAGTCCGCTCTTCTGGCGCTTGGCAATGTGCTTGTCCTTTTCCAGAAGAGAGCCGATTGCATTTCCGATGAGAGAGATATTCTCGATATCAACACCGCTCTCCGGTTCATCGAGCATTATAAAATCCGGGTTCTGGATGGTGAGCTGGAGCACTTCGCTGCGTTTGATCTCGCCACCGGAAAAACCCTTATTGATGTCCCGTTCCAAGAATTTGTCCATATGGAGGGATTTTGCAAGCTCAGGGATGTCCTCTGTTTTCGTCCGGGAAATTGCGGAGAGGAGTTTTCCCAGTTTCAACCCTGAAATCGTCGGGGGCCTCTGGAAGAGCATGCCGACCCCCCGCTTTGCCCGTTCGTGGGCCTTCATGTTGGTCACATCTTCCCCCTTGAAGACGATCTTCCCCTCCGTGATGGTATATTGAGAATAGCCCATAATGGTCATCAGGAGCGTTGTCTTCCCTGAGCCATTGGGGCCAAGAAGTACATGGGTCTCACCCTCACCGATGTGGAGATTGATGTCGTGCAACACTTCCTTGTCGCCGACCTTCACATGCAGGTTTTTGATATCCAGCATAAGATAATCGTAGACAATATGTCCATTGCTGCATTAAACGCTTTTCTCGTTGACATTATTGCAGTGATTCGGCATCTTTTACTCATCGTATGGTATAGTAACATGTGATAACGTGGATGAGACCGGAAAAGGTCAGGGATAAGGAAGGGAAAGCCAGGATCCGACGGGGATCTCAGGATGCCCAAAAGAACCTGTATGCTGACGAACCTTCAGGTATCCGTCCCTTCATCAACCGCATCATCTGCGGAGATGCACAGGAAGCCCTCACCCGGATTCCTGACCGAAGTATCGATCTCATCATTACGTCCCCCCCTTACAATTTCGGCCATTCTTATGCCCAGGACCCGCAGGATGACACACATGAGTGGAATGAATATTTCGGGAAACTCCTCCGTGTCTGGCGGGAATGCGAACGCGTACTCAAGCCCGGTGGCAGGATGGCGGTGAATGTCCAGCCCCTCTTCTCGGATTATGTACCCACACATCACATCATCTCCCAACAGCTTTCCGGGCTGAGCCTCCTCTGGAGGGCGGAGTTACTCTGGGAGAAGAACAATTACAATGCGAAATACACGGCATGGGGGAGCTGGAAATCCCCTTCAATGCCCTATATCAAATACACTTGGGAATATATCGAGATCTTTGACAAGGAATCGCATAAAAAAACCGGCCGCCAGGAAGATATCGATATCACGGCAGGGGAATTCAAGGAATGGGTTCTGGGAAAGTGGTCGTTTCCCCCGGAAACGCGGATGAAAGACTATGATCACCCGGCAATGTTCCCGGAAGAACTGCCCCGGCGGCTCATGAAACTTTTCTCTTATAAAAATGATATTGTGCTCGATCCGTTCAACGGTGCAGGTACAACCACCCTTGCGGCATGGAAGCTCGGGCGCAGGTTTATCGGTATTGATATATCAGGACAATACTCCGAAATGGCAGTGGCGAGACTGAAGGCCTCAGGAGACAATGGGTGTGAACCCGATTTGTATCCAGCGCCAAAAATGGTCCATCTTGGGGAGTTTGAGGAATAGCTTGCCCTTGTGAATCTTATCTGGGGATATTGTTTTTTACATACTGGTAGGTGCCTTTCCGGTCATACTGGTGATTGAGAATATAATTATGGAGTTCAGCGTACTGCCTGCGTTGGTGCTGCAGATCATTGTAGAGTGGCACATGCTGATTGTAATTTTCAGCATCGCGCTGTATGTAATATCCATCCATTTCAGTTTTCAGCGAATCGATCTGTGTGGAAAGATCCTCCACACTCGTTTCGGATATTTTGATGACGAAATCCATATAGAGCGACTCCTTACAACTTCCGAAGGTCTTCGTTCCGTTTCCTACGCGAATCACCTGTGGATCAGAATACAGTGTTACACCTTCACGGAGTTTTTCTGTCGGCACACCGACAAAGGAGAGGTGTGTGGTCTCAATGAATGTATATCCTGTCTGCCTGTATTCGGCATCCGGGCAGACAACCCCTACTGCCATGTGTGACTCCGGCGTGAACGATAACAGGGAAACATTGTATTCCTCCCTTGAAAGAAGGCCTGCAAGGAGCAGGCTCTTGTCATCACAATCCCCGGATTTATCGACATAGGTCTCGATAGGGAATTTCGGTGGGCTCTCGCTTGTTGTTTCATAGCGGACTGACTGGACAAATACTGCGATCAGTTCGAGATATTCATCATCATTAAGACCCCGTTCGTTCCGGATCCCTCTCAGGTTACCGATAAGATCGGTATAGAATTGTTTCTGGTCAGGATCATTGATCATCGAGAGGTAGGTGGTCTCCAGCCACACGTCTTCGGACACATTTCCCCGGATGAGGGTTTCCTTATCTGCCACTTTCGCCCCGACATATACCGAAGGATCAACCGGGCTCGTGACCGTAATTATTACCTGTTCGAATGGAAAGGTGTGGACCGGGGCAGGAATGGAGAGGTTGGTCTCCTGTAGTTCGATATGCGGGGGAACGACCGCATTCTGGTTGATGATAAGGTTTGCACTTACGACCACGATCCCAATGAGAAACAGGGTAAAGACCACATATTTCATAAAACGATAGAGGGAATTCACGGGTCTCATAGGATCTCCTGTAGTTGGGCTATCGAATCAAGGATTGTATCAGGCCGGACCATTGAGTCCTGCAGGACCTGCTGGCGGAATTTCCCGGTCCGGACAAGGATGCCGGTCATACCGGCCTGCTGCGCACCACCGACATCCGTGTAAATATCATCGCCGATCATTGCCACCTCTCCCGGCAGAAGACCCATGTCCCTGAGTGCCAGGTCAAAGAATGGTTTTGACGGCTTTCCAACAACAATGGCCTTTTTTCCCGTTGCGAATTCGAGTGCGGATACGAAAGGACCTGCAGAGAGTGACAGGCCATCATGCGCCATCCAGTACCGGTCATTTTCCAGCGCGATCAATTCCGCACCGTTCATGAGAAGCCGGAACGCGGAGTTCAGGCTTCTGTATGTCAATGCCTCACCGGCATCACCAACAATAACAAAATCAGTTTTTTCTGAATCGTCCCGGACCCCGGCATAGACAAAGTCCTGATCAACATCCCCAGTTGTGAGAAGATGAAAATGATCCCGTCCGGTGCTTTTCATGTAAGCAATCGCCGCACGTGGCGGGGTGAAAATACTTTCTTCGGGAATTCCGAATCCCATTGCGGATAATTGTCCGGCGATGGTCTTCCGGCATTTGCGTGTTGTGTTCGAGATAAACCGGAACTGGTATCTCTTTTCCGAGAGGTATTCGATTGCCTCACGGGCACCTTGTATGGGCTGGTTCCCCACATACAGGACACCGTCAAGATCGATCAGTAATCCCCTGACCTTCATCAGAACCCCCGGTCCCCGGTTAATGATATCTGTGAAAATGACATGTTCGCATGCGCACTATTCCCGGTTTATACCAGAAGGATTGCATTGCCCGGCAGATTAAACGTCTCATGATACTCAAGGGGGACCGATAATCCCCTCATTGGCACTTTCACCCCGCCCACCCGGATATTTAAACGCCCGTACCGGGATTTTCTATCCATACGATGTCTGCCCTCCCCGCCCCTGCACGAATCGGCGCACTCTGGCAGCAGCGGATGCAGGGAATGCGGGAATATGAAATTGTCCGTGACGGGAATGCATTCGGCGCCGGTTTTTCAAACTCATTTGTTTTTTCATCAGAATACGAGCAGGCCCGGCACTACCTCGAAACGCTCATCTCCTGTTACCAAGGGATGACGATCGATGAACAGTTCCACGGTAAAGAGCTCGTCAATGGTGGGGGTACCTGTTTCACCCTGGAATCCCGCCAGGATTTATTGACACCCGTATTGGATCCTGATCGTTTCAGGACAGATCTCCTTTGCGACCTGACGCTTGTCCATGGCATCGGGCCGGCGACCCGGAAGAAGCTGAATGCACGGGGATTTCATTCCATACCTGATCTGCTGGGACACCCCGTACTGAGATCGCGTGCACATGAGGTTCTGTCATGTTTATTCGATGGAGACACCTCCACGATCATGGACATGATCGGGAGCCGGCACTCCAAATCCCATGTATCGGTTCTTGGGACTGCCGGCCTCCATGAGCCGGAAGACTACGTATTCCTTGATATCGAGACCCTCGGGCTTTTTTCCCGCCCCATCATCCTTTTCGGGATAGGTGTCATCGATAACGGGAAACTGGTTGTGTACCAGTACCTGCTGCGAGACATCGCCGAGGAACAGGCTGCCCTCATCGCGACCGCTGGACACCTGTCCGGCGCTCGGACGGCGCTCGTCACCTTCAATGGAAAATCCTTTGACCTTCCCTACATTGTCGATCGCCTCGCTTACTATGGGTTGGGATCTCCTGCAAAGATCCCTCACTTTGACGTCCTCCATTTCAGCCGTCGCAGATGGAAAGATCAGCTCCCCTCGCTGCGCCTTGCTGCGCTTGAACGGGAGATCCTCGGGGTCAGCCGGAGCGATGATGTGCCGGGACAGATGGTGCCCGAATTTTACGAAACATACCTCCGCTCCGGAAATATCGGGCCGCTTGTCCCGATCGTTGAGCATAACCGGCAGGATGTGGTCTCACTTGCCCGCCTCTTCTTCCACCTGCTGGGGGAGTCCTATGGCTGTCGCTGACCTGATCCGGCTCCTGAACGTGAACCCGGTCTACCGGACCCGGTTCGTTCATATGAAGACAACCGAGCCGGAACCTGCCCGGTACGGATTGCTGGAAACCCCCCTGTCCCCATCACTTGAGGCATACCTTGACCAGAGAGGGATCCGGCTCTACACCCACCAGTGCGAAGCGATCAATCATGTGCGGGCCGGAAAGAACGTGGTCCTCACAACGTCCACTGCGAGTGGCAAGACCCTTGCCTTTAACATCCCTGTCTTCAGTGATCTTGAAAGCCGTCCTGATGCACGGGCACTCTACCTCTATCCGACAAAGGCCCTTTCGAACGACCAGTTCCTGACTCTTGAACAGATGGGGCAGTTCACCGGCATTGCCGCCAAACCTGCCATCTATGACGGGGACACCCCGCAGTCAAAGAGGGCCGCGATCCGTGAGCACTCCCGGATCATCATCTCCAATCCCCACGAACTGCATCAGGTGCTGTCATGGCATGCAAAATGGCAGCCGTTCCTGTCAAACCTGGATTTCATCATCATCGATGAGGCACACCGGTATCGTGGGGTATTTGGGTCCCATATCGCCTTTGTGATACGCCGTCTCCTGCGCCTCTGCCGGCATTATGGATCGAATCCACGTTTCATCCTGTCCACGGCGACGCTTGCAAATCCGTGCGAATTTGCCCGCCATCTCACCGGGTTGGAGTTCTCGCTTGTTGATAATGACGGGTCACCCCATGGCAGGAAAAATTTCGTGTTATACAACCCGTTTTATGACGGCATCAGCGAACGGTCCCTGCACCAGGAGACCAAGGACCTCCTTGTATCCTGTGTCAAAGAGGATCTCCAGACCCTCTGTTTCACCGGATCCCGGAAGATGGCCGAGCTGGTCACGGTCTGGGCGCGTGACGATGCACGCAGGATCTCATCACGGCTCGCAGAATCGATATCAGCATACCGGGCGGGTTTCCTTCCGGAAGAACGGCGGGTAATCGAACGACAGCTCAAAGAAGGAGTCCTGAAAGGAGTCGTTTCAACAAATGCCCTCGAGCTGGGCATCGACATCGGCTCACTGGATGCGGTTATTATTTCCGGCTATCCCGGTACCATGATGTCAACCCGCCAGCAGGCCGGGCGAGCCGGGAGGAAAGGGGAAGAATCCCTTGCCATCCTCGTTGCACAGGCAAATCCCCTTGACCAGTACTTCATGCACCACCCGGAACAGTTCTTCGAACGCTCCCACGAGCATGCGATCATCGATACCGGCAACCCGTATATCGTCTCCGGGCACCTTCTCTGTGCTGCTGCCGAACTGCCCCTGCGGGAAGAAGCAGACCGGGATTTTTTTGGAGAACCTGTTTCCTGTTTCCCGCTGGAACTAGAATCAAATGACCTTTTGCGAAGGACATCCCGCGGCTGGGTATATGCCGGGCGCGGGCGTGCAGCGGACGTCGTGAGGCTCGACGGTGTTCCCGGCGAAACGTTCCGGGTGATGTGCCATGGCAGGCTGCTTGAGACCCTGGACCGTGCCCAGGCATACCGCGAGGCGCACAAGGGTGCGATCATGCTCCATCAGGGCGAGACGTTTGTCGTGAACGAGATGGACCTTGAGACGCATACGATCCGGGTGACGGAAACCGATGTGGACTATTATACCCAGCCCCTCAAGGAAGTGGATCTTTCCATTATCGAAACCCTGGAGACCCGGACAGTCAACGGGGTCCGGTGTGCGTTTGGTGATGTGGAGGTGACAGAGCAGTACACCGGTTATAAGATCAAAAGAGGCGACACGATCATCGGCCTTGAACCGCTGACCCTCCCGGCCCTCACATTCAGGACGAAGGCATTCTGGTTCATCCCTCCCGGGTCCATTGAACAGAAAGTCACCGGCTCCGGCCTTGACCTTGCCGGTGGCCTGCACGGGGCGGAACACGCGATCATCGCGCTCATGCCCCTCCACGTGATGTGCGACCGGTGGGACATCGGCGGATTGTCGTCACCGGCATATGGTGCGGATGGTGAACCCGTGGTTTTTGTCTATGATGCGTATGAGGGTGGTATCGGGCTTGCGGAGAAGGCGTTCAGTATCCTCCCCCGTCTGTTCTCAAGTGCGTATGAACTCGTGAGGGACTGCCAGTGCGAGACCGGGTGCCCCTCCTGCATCTACTCCCCGAAATGCGGGAACGACAACCAACCCCTGGACAAGGATGCGACATCCCTCATTCTCCGGGAACTGTGCCGGGAACTTGAGACGAAAGGAGCCTGCCCCTCATGTCCATCTAACCGGGAAATTACCGCGCTGTAACCGGTGAGATGTCAGTCCACCAGCACGACCCGGCTCTGGGGTGTCTCCGGCTCGTCGTCAAAGATGAACAATTCATCGATCGTTGCATTCAGTGTTTTTGCCACGTCGTGGGCAAGTTTGAGTGACGGGTTGTATTTACCCTGTTCCAAAAAAACGATCGTCTCCCGGCGTACACCGACGATCTTTGCAAGGTCGTCCTGTGTCAGTGAGAGCCGGTTGCGGTATTCCCTGATCTTTGTCTGCACAATATTACCCCTTTACCTCTGAGATCATCAGTCAACATCGCCTTTCCGGAAGAGATATGTCTGGTAGATCACAGCGGACAGTGCCAGGACAACAACTGACAAGGCAAGTGCATTCTGGGTACTGAGCCTGAATATGTTGAGGTAATCCAGCCAGAAGAGGCCGAACATGAAGAAGAGGCCGGTCAGCCATGCATAGGTAATGCCGTACGCACCGATCTTCTTTGACCGTTCATCGGATTCCGGATCATCGCCGTATTTCCGGTGGCGGGAGATCCCGGTGATCAGGAATGCGAGACCTGCACAGAGAAGGATGGAACCGATGATCGCTTCCCCTGCGGTCAGCAGGATCGAGACAATGCCGCTGATCAACATCAACGCTCCGATAATGATCCGGTAGAGGTTTCTTGGTTTCATGGCTCTCACGTTTGTATGTTATCTATTTCTAACACCGATCTATATTAATGTTATCTATTTCTAACTTAGATTTGGAAAATGTTTTAATTAGATCACGTTTTACCGTTATTATCCGTGTTGCTCCTTTCACAGGGTCTTATTATGGAGATGAAATACACAGATACTTACCAATGGACGAGCTGCCGAACTTCAAGGAGATCATTGCCCACTCCCCCGTTGTCTTCACTATCGGTGTTGCCGGGGACAGCGGATCCGGAAAGACCACGTTTACGAACGCGATCCGGCAGATATTCGGGCCAACCCTGGTATCCACCATCACGCTGGACGATTACCACAAGTACGACCGGGAGGAACGGAAACGGCGTGACGTCACCCCCCTCCACCCGGATGCCAACAATCTCACCCGGCTGGAGGAGGACATCACCCGGCTGAAGGGAGGACTCCCCATAGAAAAACCGGTATACAACCACACCACCGGCCGGTTCGATCCACCAGTCTCGTTCTCCCCGCAGAAGATCCTGATCCTCGAAGGGCTTCACACGCTCTATACCCCGCGCCTCCGGGAACTGATGGACTTCTCCATCTTTGTCGACCCGGAAAAGGAAGTGAAATATGCGTGGAAACGGCTCCGCGATATGGAACGCAGGGGCTACAGCTCAACGGAAGTGACCGAGGAGATCGTCCGGCGCGAGAAGGATTACGATACGTACATCGCGCCGCAGCGGTGCGAAGCGGACGCGATCATCCGGATCGCGCACTCAAAGTACGGGAAAGACAAGGGTCCTGAAAGGAATGTCTATAACATCTCCCTCATGCAGAACCGGATGCGCCGCACGATTACGGATATCGATCTCAACATCGACCTGTTCTCGCTCCTCTCGTTCCATGACCGGGATTTCCTGATCGAGTTCTCCACGCAGTTCGTGGACTGCGCGAAGATGCGGGCGCTCACGTTTGATGGCGAAATGAACTACGATACGATCCATAAGCTGGAGAAGAGCATCGAGTACCAGACCGGCGTCCACCCGATCGCCATGTTCGAGGGGCGGGAAACGGCTACCCCTACGGATATCATCCAGCTCATCCTCTCCTGGCGCATCATCCACCGCCGGATCTTCATCCGGGAACGGGCTTGACCCCCCCTTTTACGGTGCATGACCTGAATGGCGACAATACTTTGTTGTGTTCCCGCAACCTATCAGGATGAATACATTTTATGGTCTCACTGCTTCACGTCGATTCTGATAAAACGCTTCAGGTCGCTCTTAAAGAGTACCTCGACAGTTGCGGCGGGATCTCTGTCGTATCGGTTAATTCAGCACCCGAAGCCATCGACCTGTTCCGGACAACCTGGTTCGATATCATTGTCTCCGAATACCGGTTGCCCGTAATGGATGGCCTGACCTTTCTTGAAGTGCTGCGGCGCAATGAGAAGAACCGGACCCCGTTTATATTCTTTGCAAAGAAGGCAGATCACAACGCCGTGATCAACGCCCTGAATACCGGTGCCACCTTCTATGTGCTCAAGGGCCGGGAACCAAAAAAAGAGTTCATGGTCCTCAAGCATTTCATCTACCAGGCGATCCAGCAGAAACGGCTGGAGGATGTCCTCAGGGAGCGGGAGAAACAGTACCGCAGTGTAGTCGAGGACCAGTCGGAATTTATCTTCCGGTTCCTCCCGGATGGCACGATTGTCTTTGCCAATGATGCATATTGCACCTATTTTGATAAACCGCATGAGGTGATCGTAGGACGGAACATCCTGGAAAGTATCTCACCGGATCACCGGGACGCGTTCTTCAGCCAGCTGCGAAGCCTGACCCGCGAGAACCCGGTCCGGACATTTGATTCGCGCATGCTCTCCAGTGATGGGACAACCCTCTGGCAGCAGTGGAGCTACCGGGCTCTTTTCAGTGATCAGTCGCAGCCCATCGAATACCAGGCGGTCGGACGGGACATCACTGCCCAGAAAAATACAGAATTTGCCCTTGTGGAGGCCCACCGGAACCTGGGTGTGATGAATACCATCACCCGTCATGATGTCCTTAACCAGCTCACCGCGGTCTTCAGTTACCTGGAACTTGCCCGGCAATCCCCCACAGGGGGGAAGGTAGCCGAGTTTCTCGATAAGGCGAGCCACGCAGCAGAGACCATCCGCGGGCAGATCATCTTTACCAAGGAATACCAGGAGATCGGCAGCAATGCCGCCCAGTGGCAGAGCCTTGATGCGCTGGTGAAAAAAGCCGTATCGGGGCTGGACCTTTCCGGCATCCATATCGATTATCCTCCTGGCAATCTTGGGATCTTTGCGGATCCTCTCGTGGAGAAGGTGTTCTACAACCTGGTGGAAAATTCCCTCCGCCATGGCAAGACGGTCTCAGAGATCCATATCTCCTGGTGCGAAGGTGCGGACGGCCTGGTGATCGTGTACGAAGACAACGGCGTCGGCGTGCCGGAAGGAGTGAAAGAGAAGATATTCCGGCGTGAATACTTCCAGAACACCGGGCTTGGCCTGTACCTTATCCGGGAGATCCTTGCGATCACCGGTATCCGGATCCGGGAATGCGGGATACCGGGCAAGGGGGCGAGGTTTGAGATGGATGTTCCGCCGGGCAATTACGGATTCAAGACTGACGAGGACGTGTCGGAATCTGATCCGGAAAAAAAGGAATAATCAGGGAGTAACTTCCGAGCGGACCGAGAGGAAGACCGGTCCCCGGACATCGACCTTCTTCTTGTTGTCGGTGACAAAGCGCATTGCGTACTCCTCGATCTTCAGGTTGATATCGCTTGGGAGTTTTGCCATCTTCACCTGGACGGTTGTCCCCTTCCCGCACCGGGCCGCATTCTCGATCCGTGCTGCGGCAAGGGCCGATACCGCAGAGAGATAGGAGATACCGGTTGGTACTCCCTCGGTCCGCACCTGCTTCCACTTCTCTGCATCGGGGACCCCGAGGACCGAGCCCTCATGGACAAAGATCTCGTTGGCGCAGGCCGGACCGCAGAGTTTCGCGTTGGACTCGGTCTCTTCCACTACGACCTTCACCTTCATGCCCCCCAGCGATCCCTCCCAGGCATCGAAGGCACACGGGCCCTGCGCAGCCCCGTTTGCGGCAGCGGTCTTTGCGATCGCAGCGGCGAGCATCTTGCCCTCCACCGAGACCGGCTCCTCGCGCAGGTGCACAGTCCGGGTAATCTCCCGGTCGCTCAGGGACTTGGGGAAGAACTGGGGGTAGCAGAGCTGCCGGACATCGTTGGCATTGTACGCGATCATCGCAAGACGTTCAACGCCAAGACCAAGGTTCATAACCGGGACACCAACCCCATACTCGGCAAGTGCGGAGGGCGAGTACATGCCAAAGGTTGCTACCTCTACCCAGCCATGGACCGGGTGGCGGGCATATACTTCAGTCTGGGAATCCGGCATGTAATACTTGGAACGTTTCTCATCCGGCTGGAAACGGAAATCCGTGTACCCGAACGCTGAGAGGAGTGCTTCGCTCACTGCTTTCCCGTCCTCTATCGTCACGTCATCGCCGGCAACGATACAGGATGCCGAGTGATAGGTCATGAGCCGGGTTGGTCCCTCTGCTTGTTCGCGCCGGAAACAGCGATCAACCGAGAACATGCGGAGCGGGAGTGCGCTCTTGTCCCAGATGGAGCCGAGCGTCATGAACCAGCCGCTCGTCATGTGGCTGCGGAGAGTTGAGCGCGAGGATTCGGGTACAAGGGCCCTGAATTCCGGAAAGACCGCGTCGAGAATGTGGACCACAAGCCCATCATCGACTCCAAGGACTTTGGCAAGCTCGAAGGTGAGCTCATCGCCGTCGATCTCGGATTTTTTGTAGGCATGAAGGGTCTCACGGAGGCGCTCTTCTGTCTCCGGGGTCATCTGCTGGTAATGATGGCCGGTATGGACTTCACTTGCGGGTGCTGAAGGTTCATGGTGGTGCGGGTTCTTGTGGCTCTTAAGAATCTCATTGATCTCGTCCAGCTGCTTGCGTGCAATACCGACATTCGGGCGCGGGAGGCCGCCAAGGTAGAAGACGCGGTCGAGCACCGCCATTGCTTCGGGGCCAAACTGCCGGTAGATGTCCTTCTCGTCGATGATGACCGGAACCTCGGCCTCATCGAAACCCATCGAGAGGTAGGTCTCGCGCAGCCGGTTGATCGTGGCAAAGACCGGGTGGGCCTGCGCCCGTTTATACACCCGGCACGGGTAGGTCTCTGCGTGGGCGGCGGGTGTCAGGACTGATGGTCCTTCATGCCAGGCTCCTTCAAAGTTCTCATGTGATTTCCGTTTCCAGTCATCGGGATTGAATCTCATCTCATACGCTCCAGCACTACCACTCTGCTCAATTCGTTCTCATCCTTGATCCGGTAATCGCACGCAGCAGCGACCTTCTCCGCAAAGGACCGCACACCCGCGTGCTCCGGCATGTTCTCTCTTGCCAACCGGTTTCTACTGTATCCCAGATACATATATCCCTTTATTTCCACAAAGCTTGCGCCCGAATCCTGCATGATCGCGGCATATTGTTCCGGGGCAACATCATTGAGGCCTTTCACGAGCGTGACCCGGATCGCGGACCTGCAGGAACCAAGGAGCAACAGGCTCTCCCGGACCCGGTCCCAGTAATCCCCGAGCGGGCGGCAGACCTTCTGGTAGGTCTCTTTGTCCGGTGCGTCCAGTGATACATAGGTCTGGAACGGGTGGCAGCGCCGGAGCATGTCCGGGTTCGTGCCATTGCTGACCAGGAACGTGGTATATCCCTTGCTTTTGAAGAGGTCTATTAGTTCCGGGAGCCGGGAGTAGAGCGTCGGCTCTCCCGAGAGCGAGATCGCCACGTGCCGCGGGTCCAGCGCTTCCTGCCACCGCTCATCCGTCACGGTATTGTCGAGCACCGCGTTGTAGCCGGCGAGCGCCTTCTTCTGGAACTTGTGGATGCCGGAAAGTATGGTCTCCGGGGGGCACTCCTCCGCCTCTTTCGGCTCGTGCTCAAACGACCGCCAGCAGAAGAGGCAGCGCTGGTTGCAGCGCAAGGTCGGGGTCATCTGGACGCAGCGGTGGCTGTCGATCCCGTAGAACTGGTGCTTGTAGCACATGTCCCCGCCGGCAAGCGCCCGTTTGCACCACATGCAGGGTTTGAGCGCTGCTGACGAAGCCTTTAAAAAAAACTGGTACCCCTGTTTCCTCAGGGGGTCACATGGATCGGATGGCATCGATCCCGAGTGTCTCGAGGGACTCTTTTATGGTGTTCTGCACCGCTTTTACCAGCGTCAGCCGACGGTCCCGTATCTTTCCTTCGCTCTTGAGCACCGGTTCGAAGTGGTAGAAGGTGTTGAACGTGTCCGCAAGTTCCCGGGCATAGGTGGCAAGGATGTGCGGCCGGAGTTCGGTAACGACCTTTTCGATGACCCGGGGGAACTTTGCGATCTGCTTTGCAAGGATGATCTCCTGCTCCGTCTCCATGTCATAGCACTCGGCAAACTCCCCGGCTTTTTCCAGGATGCTGCAGGCACGGGCATGTGCGTACTGGATGTACGGGCCGCTCTGGCGTTCGAAGTCCAGCGCCTCCTTCCAGTCAAAGATCGTGTTTTTCTCCGGGGAGACCTTCACGATATCGTACCGGATCGCCGCGAGACCTACGGACTGTGCGATTGCCTTCCGTGATTCCTCGTCCAGCTCCGGTCTCCGTGCGGTCACCTCGTCAAAGGCGCGTTTCCGGATCTCGGTGATGAGGTCGTCGGCCGAGACGAACTTGCCCGCCCGGGTACTCATCGAGCCCTCCGGCAGGGAGACGAACTCGAAGTAGACGATCTCCGGGACTTTTTCTCCAAGGATCTTCATCGTGCACTGGAGCTGGGCGCCGATCAGCTTGTGGTCGGCACCGAGCACATCGATGATCCGGTCGAAGTTCGCCCCTTTCCAGGCATGGAACGCAAGGTCACGGGCTGCGTAGACCGAGGTGCCGTCACTCCTGCGGATGACGTATTTGTTCTCGAACCCGAACTCGGAGAGATCGAGATAAAGGGTCTCATCCTCGTGGGCCTGCGGCATCCCCTTGAGCTTGTTGATGATCCGTTCCGTGTCCCCGTTCCGGATGAAGTCGCTCTCCCAGACGAACCGGTCATGGGCAACGTTGAGGTCTTTCATCGTGACCCTGAACCCGTCAAGGCAGCGCGAGACTTCGTTCCTGAACTTCTTTACCGTTGCCGGGTCTCCGTTCTCCACGAGCTGCATCAGGGTGTTTACCTGCTGGGTGATCCCCTCGTCCTTCTCGATCTCGCGGTTCGCTGCAATGTAGATCCGGGCAATGTGGGCGTCCTCTTTCTCTCCCGTCTGCTGGGCACTGTCGAGGTTGTCAAATCCCCAGACCACGATCGCAATCTGGCGGCCCATGTCGTTGACATAGTACTGTACTTCAAGCGGGTAGCCCGCCTTCCTGAAGGCACGGGCGAGCGTGTCGCCGATGATCGAGTTCCGGATGTGCCCGACATGCAGGGGGCCGTTCGGGTTGGCGCTGGTGTGTTCGAGGACAACCCGTGTGGTCTTCTTTTCGAGGTTGCCGTAACCGGGCTGGACCGCGGCTTTGAGCACCTCGCTGACGTATGCATTGCCGAAGATAAAATTGATGTACGGTCCTTTTGCCTCAATGGTCATGCCGGAAAGTTCCGGGCGCTTTCTTAAATCCGCAACAAGATCCTGTGCAATCTTGACCGGGGCCTGTTTCTTCTGCTTCGCCAGGGCAAACGCCACGGTCGATGCGAAGTCCGCGTGCTCCCCCCCGTCGGTCAGGAGCGCATCGGCAGTGCCGCTGGTCTCTTTGATTGCGGTCTCAATGGTAGTGTACACGTCGTGAAGCATCAGTATCCCGTCCTGTAGCGGAGGATTGCCGCGATCCCGCCAAATGCCGAGAAAAGGATTGACCCCTCTTCGAAATCATCCGAGATGATCTCGACCTTCGCGCTGCTCTGGTCGGCAAGTTTTGTCAGTTCGTCGACGATATCGATCTCTTCTTCAAGGATCAGCGGGGCCGTGCACTTCGGGCAGTTCCCGAGGGCAATATCCGCAATGGTCTTGCCGGGCTCGACATTCACCGTCTTCTCGGTCGTGTAGTCGCAGCTCTGGCACTTGATCTTCAGCCGTGACTTTCGGAGATTTCCTGAGAGGAGGAGGGTATCAACGGCACCGATCTCGAGGTTGTGCCGGATGCTCTCCTCGCCGTACGCGGCGAGCCCGTCGTCCTTGACGAGTTCCCTGAGGAACCGTTCCATGAACCCCTTCTCCTTGATGACGGTCATGCCCTTGAGGGCATCCTTTGCCGCGTCCACAAGCTCCGCGAGCCCGTCCTCGTTGGTGTAGGCGACATCGAAGAGGCCGATGATCCGTTTCTGGACCTCATGGTGGAGATATGCCCCCTTCTCGAACTCCTCTTTGGTCGGACTCGGTCCCCCGATAAGGACGCCTTTGAACCGCTGGAAGAAATCTTTCTCGGCAAGGAAGATCGCGCTCGACCGCTCGCCGATTTTGGTATAGAACTCGTCAATGGCGATCTCACGCAGCCGCCCGAACCGGGCTGCCGACTGGCCGCCTTTCCGCATCTTGCCCGGCACTGTTGAGTTCGCCCCGCCCATCGGTTCGATCCGGTTGCCGCGCAGGAATCCCCAGTACGCTTCACGCTTGTCGAGGACGAGCAGGCCGTACACGTACTTCTCCTCGAGCATCTGCTTGAGGGGTTCAAGCTCGAAGTTGGAGCTGCACCGGTACATGTAGAGGTTGAGGGCTTCCGGTGGTTCGATGATCGTGCACTGGAGGTCGGTCCGGTCGCCGTAGAGCTTCACCGTGCCGCAGAAGACGGCGATACCCTTCTCGGGGGGGCGCTTGTAGTACTTGAGCCGGGAGAGGATGGAGGAGATCGCGCTCTGGACATTCGTCCGCGTCTGCTTGCTCTTGATGTTCGCGCACTGCCCGAACTCGTCCTTGAGCTGGTTGGTCACATCATAGATCTGCTTGTCGGGAGGAATGTAGAGCGTGATCAGCTCCGTCCCGTCCCCCTGCTGCGACTGGAGCCTCTCCAGTGTCTTCTTGAATTCATAGCGCTTCCGCGCATCGTCCATCTCCACAACTTCAGCCATTGCCGGACTCAAACCTCTCTTTAAAGCTATTACCTATTCACCCGCGGGTGGCATAAATTTGCGCCCATTGCATAATGATTGCATCATCCACGTCCGTGTTGATGCCATGGCTGCCGGAAAACTCCGTGAAGGTCTTTGGCTCCCCCGCATTCCCAAAGAGCGCTTTCCCGTTTGCAAACGGGATGATGGGGTCGGTTGCATTATGGAAGATCCAGACCGGGCGCGGGGAGATCTTCCCTATATATGTACTGGGTTCAAGCGATGCAGCGAACCGTACCGGCTCTCCCGCGAGTCCTTGCTCCAGTACCGTGTCCAGCACCCCCCAGTCGGAGGTGGAGATGCCCACGTACCCTGCAGATCCCGGGTCCACCCCCGCCGCGATGGCGGCATACCGGCCGCCATTGCTCGATCCCACCGCATACACCGGGACAGAGAACCTCTCCGAGAGGTACTGCCGGGCATTGACGAGATCGCAGATCGTGAGGTAATACTGCGGCCATTCCCCGGAATCGAATTTTTCATAGTCCTGCTGGATCAGCTGCTGGCCGAATGGGACACCGGGGGTCTCGCCGCCTCTCCCCCGCGTGTCGACAAAGAGGAAGGCATACCCGGCCGCTGTATACTTCACCATGCGCTCCTCGTGGCCGGCAATGGTCTCACCGGCGCCCGGCACATAAACGATCGCCGCTTTCGGCGCTGACGGTGCAGCAAGATACGTGACCACGTCCCCACTCTGCGTGTGCAGGGTGACCTTCGACTTCGTATAAGTCTCGTTTGAGAAGAGTACCTCAGCGCTCGTGTTTGCCGGCACACAGATTACGGAGAGCACGCCCTTGTCGTCTACGGAGTACGTGGATTTCGCAGCGGTACCGGAACAACCGGCACAGGCCGCCGCTGTAACGAGGGCTGCAGCAAGGATAAGGATCGTGAGTGCCCGCATCATCAACACCCCAGGCAGCGCTGGATCAGGCAGATCGTCTTCCCGTCAACAATGCGGCCATCGCGGATCATTCCCGGAAGATCACGGACGGCGACGTCAATGACCTCGATCACCTCATCCTCGTCTTTCCCATACTCCTGCGATGGCGAAAGGTCCCGGGCCTCGAACAGGAAGATCTTCTCGTCCGTGAAGCCGGGGGTCGTATAGATGAACCCTTTCGGCACGATCGTCTTTGCCGCAAACCCGGTCTCCTCGATCAGTTCCCGCCCGGCAGTAGCAAGGGGCTCCTCCCCCGGCTCCATCGTCCCGGCCGGTGCCTCGATGATGTACTGGTCGATCGCATAACGGTACTGCTTCAGGAGCTTGCACCGGTCCCCTTCAATGGGGAAGATCGCGACCGCATTGGACGGGTGGACGATCACCTTCTCCCGCTCGGTCCCCGTAGGGAGCCGGATGGTCTTCGTCTCGATCCAGAGGCGCCTGCCGCGGAAGATCTCCATTTAGCCCTCGTATTCGATCGGGTCGCGTATCCCCATGGCATCGAATGCTTCTTTCCGGAAGTGGCAGGACCCGCAGGTGCCGCAGGCCTTCCCCTCGTTCCGGTAGCAGGACCAGGTATGTTCGTAGGGCACGCCAAGCCGGGTGCCCTCGCGCAGGATGTCGGTCTTGGTCATGTTGATGAACGGCGTGAAAAGCGTGATCTTCGTCGTATCCTTGGTCCCGAGATCAATCACCTTCTGGAAAGCGTCAATAAATGCCGGCCGGCAGTCCGGGTATCCGCTGTAGTCGAGCGACTGGACGCCGATGAAGATCGCATCCGCACCCCGCGCCTCGGCAAAGCTCGTTGCGATTGCGAGCAGGTTTGCGTTCCGGAACGGTACGTACGTGTTGGGCACATGGGCCCGGGCCGGGTCGAATTCTTCAACCGCGATTCCCGTATCTGTCAGGCTGCTCGTCCCGAACTTCGTGAAATAATCGAGATTGATCTCGATAAATGCCTCTGCGTCCAGCAGTCCTGCGATCTTCTTCGCACTCGCGAGTTCCTTCCCTTCCGTCCGCTGTCCGTAGTTCAGGTGCAGGGCCAGGATGTCGTAACCCTTGTTCTTTGCAACATACGCGAGCGTGGAGGAGTCCATTCCTCCCGAAAGTAAACAGACCGCCTTCATCATTTCACCCCGATGACCTTATGTAACTGGACCTGCATCCGGACCGGCAGGTTGCTCATGAGGATAAATTTCGTTATCGCCGTGTAATCCGTGCCAAAGACCGGCGAGACAAAGCACTCCCCCGCGATCCGGTGCGAGGCCATGACCTCCTTTGCGTACCGGCAGTCGGCTTCATCGTTCACAACAAACTTGACGCTGTCCTGCGGCCGGATCTTTTCCAGCAGCGTAAGGTCGCTTTGCTCTCCGGACGAGGGGCATTTCACGTCCATACATACCGATGCGTACTGCTGCATGCGGGAAAAGTCAATCGTCCCGTTCGTCTCGATATCGATCTTTGTCCCCCGCTTCTGCAGCGAGGCAAGGAGGGGTTCGAGCGCATCAGCCTGCACGAGCGGCTCCCCACCGGTGATGCAGACATACGGGGGGTTAACACGCCAGACCTGTTCGAGCACGGCGTCAAGGCCCATCGTTATACCCCCGTCCCGTGCCGATTTCGTATCGCACCACGTGCAGTCGAGGTTGCAGCCCGCAAGCCGGATGAAGAGGCAGGGCTTTCCCTGGTTTTTGCCCTCTCCCTGGAGGCTCCGGAAGATTTCCGCGATCTTCATTCTTTGAGCTCAGCGCAGGATGTCGGGGATTCCCAGACCCGGATCCTCGGTACTGTCGCCTTTATTCCCAGCTTCTGGCATATCGCATAGAGATCGTCGCGGATGATCGATGCGATCAGTTCACTGGTCGGGTCCCCGGGCGTTGTGATCACCGGGTGGAACTCCTCGATGCGGGGTACCATCGGGTCGTCGCGGTTCAGGATGATCTGATGATCGTACTTGCCGATGACCTGCTTGATCAGGCTGTAATCGATCAGGATCTGCGTGGCCGGGTCCGGCTCCCCCTCCATCCAGACCTCCACCTTCCACCGGTGCCCGTGGAGGTTGGCGCATTTCCCCTTGTAATGGAGCAGACGGTGGCTCGTATCAATCTGCACCTCTTTATAGATCCCGACTTTCATTACTCAGCATTTGGGTTCCGGAGGATAAAATGTTATTATGGCTGAGGATCAATAGTATAAGACAGGCAGGTGGAGTGCCACAATTTATAAATCGGTTCCCCGCGTTAGTACATATCCCAATGTGGGTTATCGATAACCACAAAATCAATTTAAAAGAGGCTATTTAATGGGACAGGGTAAATTTGCAGCCAGAAAACTGGTTCGGGACTCAAATAAGTTCCGGTGGGCAGACAAGAACTACGCCCGCCGCGAACTCGATCTCGATGTAAAGTCGGACCCCCTCGAGGGTGCTCCGCAGGCGAGAGGTATCGTGCTTGAGAAGATCGGTGTCGAGGCAAAACAGCCCAACTCCGCGATCCGGAAGTGTGTGCGTGTCCAGCTGATCAAGAACGGCCGGCAGGTCAGCGCATTCGCAGTTGGCGACGGCGCCATCAACTTCATCGATGAACACGATGAAGTCGAGATCGAGGGCATCGGCGGCCGTCTCGGCCGGTCCATGGGAGATATCCCGGGTGTCCGGTACGTGGTCACCAAGGTGAACAACGTCTGCCTCCATGAGATGGTCATTGGCAGGAAAGAGAAACCACGCAGGTGATTTTAGATGACAGAAGCAGCCGGACAGAAACTCCTGTTCAACAAATGGGATGCCTCAGAAGTCAAGGTCAACGACCCCAGCCTCACACGCTACGTTACCCTCACCTCCCAGATCATCCCCCACTCCTGCGGCAAGTTTTCGCGCCAGGAATTTGGTAAGAGCAACATGATGATTGTCGAGCGGTTGATCAACCGCCTGATGCAGACCGAGAATAATACCGGAAAGAAAGAGCTGGCCATCCGGATCGTGCGGGAAGCATTCGAGCTCATCAACAAGAAGACCAAGCGCAACCCCATCGAGGTGCTTGTTGAGGCAATCGGCAATGCAGGTCCCCGTGAAGAGACCGTCCGTTTAAAATACGGTGGTATCAACGTCCCGAAGTCGGTCGACACTGCCCCCATGCGCAGGGTCGACACTGCAATCCACTTCCTCGCCGAAGCAACCCTCAAGGGATCCAGTTCCAGCAAAAAGAGTGCAAGTGCCGTTCTCGCCGACGAAATCATCGCCGCCTCAAAGGGCGACATGAAGTGTTACTCGGTAGGTAAAAAGGAAGAACGCGAGCGGATCGCGAAGTCCGCCCGGTAATCATATCTTTTTTGAGGTTATTTTCATGGTCCGCGGCAAAAAATCAGTAGAGCGCGTAACTGAGCTCATGAAGGATCCGAAGCACATTCGGAACATCGGTATTGTAGCCCACATCGACCACGGTAAGACCACACTCTCCGACAACCTGCTGTCAGGTGCCGGCATCATCTCTGAAGAGCTTGCAGGAAAGCAGCTCTTCATGGACTCGGATGCGGAAGAGCAGGCCCGTGGTATCACCATCGACGCATCGAACGTCTCGATGGTGCACGAGTACGAGGGTCAGGATTACTTAATCAACATGATCGATACACCGGGTCACGTTGACTTCGGTGGCGACGTCACCCGTGCCATGCGTGCGGTGGACGGCGCAGTCGTACTCGTCGACGCAGTCGAGGGCACCATGCCCCAGACTGAGACCGTGCTCCGGCAGGCCTTAAAGGAACAGGTCCGCCCGGTCCTCTTCATCAACAAGGTCGACCGGCTCGTCAACGAGATCAAGGTCGACGAGATGGAGATGCAGATCCGGCTCGGCAAGGTCATCGACAAGGTCAACAAGCTGATCAAGGGCATGAACGAGGATGCCTACAACAACGGCTGGAAGCTCGATGCATCCGAAGGTACCGTAGCCTTCGGTTCCGCGCTCTACAACTGGGCGGTCTCGGTGCCCTACATGAAGAAGGGCGGCGTCTCGTTCAAGGACGTGTTCGAGAAATGCCGTGCAGGGGACATGAAGTACCTTGCCAAGAACAGCCCGCTCTATGAAGTGGTCCTCGACATGGTCGTGCACCACCTTCCCGACCCGCTTGTAGCACAGAAACGCCGTATCCCGGTTATCTGGCACGGCGACAAGGAGACCAAGGAAGGCAAGGGTATGATGACCTGCGATCCGAATGGTCCCGTATGCATGATGGTCACC
>JAJRCF010000025.1 GCA_028679075.1 Methanoregula sp.
GGCATTGAGCAGCACACGGGTCGTCTCCTCGCTGATGCGGAGGGCGTGTTCCATGGCAAATTTGTACAGTGCCATCTCGATGGTGGTCTTGAGTTCCAGTTCACGGAACGGCTTGAGGATGTACCCGAAGGGTTCGGTGAGTTTCGCCTTTGCCAGGAAGCTGTCGTCGCTGTATGCCGTGAGGTACACCACGGGGATGCGGTACTGTTTTTTGATCTCCTCTGCCGCCTCGATGCCGTTCATCTTGCCGGCAAGCATGATATCCATGAGGATGAGGTCCGGGTGCAGTTCGCCTGCCTTCTTCACGGCGAGTTCTCCGGTCGTCGCGATCGCGCTCACGGAATAACCCAGTTCGAGCAGGCTTTTTCGGATATCCATACTGGTTACGGCTTCATCTTCAACAATCAGAATATTCACGTCACTCATACAGTCTCCCCCCGGGAGATTCAAGGGAAAAATCGATCCGGAATTCAGTTCCCCCGTTACGGTCCAGGGTAATCGTGCCGAGGATCTGCGCAACAAGCGAGTTCACCAGCTGGAGCCCCAGGGTCTCGATATGTTCAAGGTCGATCTCTTCGGGAAGCCCGATCCCGTTGTCCCTGACAATGAGGGAATACCTGTCACCGGTTTTTTGAATGTTCACGGCAATCACCCCGGTACGCTCGCCCGGGAACGCATATTTCAGTGCATTTGAGAGCATCTCGTTGATCATCAGGCTGATGGGTATCGCCTTGCTGATCGGAAGGACAATCTTATCCGCGTGAATTTCAATGCGGACCTTGCCCCGGGGTATCCCGTAGGACTGGAGCAGGTTATCAGCGATCTTCTTCAAGTAATCGTTGTAGTCAATCTCGGCGAAACTTTTGGACTGGTAGAGTTTCTCGTGGACCAGGGCAATGGACATGACGCGGGTCTGGCTCTCCAGGATCGCCTGGCGGCTCTTTTCGTCCTTCATCAGTTTGGCCTGCAGGCTCAGGAGGCTTGAGATGACCTGCATGTTGTTCTTGACCCGGTGATGGATCTCCTTTAACAAAATCTCTTTCTCCTTGAGCGAGGCGGCTACTTCATCCTGGAGATTCTTTCGTTCGGTGATATCCCGGGCGATCCCGGAATACCCGGAATAGGTGCCGTTTTTGTCATACGTGGGCTTCGCGTTTACTTCGTATATCAGGTTCCTCCCGGGTGCAGGGACCGGTATCCCGATCTCAAAGTCGGAGACCGGCCCGTGGGAGGGAAGAGCCGGATCAATGAATTTACTGATGGTGTCCCGGTATGCCGGGGGTGCCAGGTCGAATACATTGATCTTCGGGAAGTGCCCGTTACTTATCCCAAGGACTGCCTGGACATGCGGGCTGACATACGTTATGATGCCGTCCTGGTCGATATGGAACACGATGTCCCCGATCTGTTCCACGAGGGACCGGTATTTCTCCTCGCTTGCGGCAAGTGCTTCCATGACGCGGTTGCGCTCGGCGATCTCATTCTGCAGGTTAATCGTCAGTTCGCTCAGCTTGCGGGTCCGCTCCTCAACCTTCTGTTCGAGTCCGGCATATGCCTTCTGCAGGGCATCCTCGGCACGCTTCCGGTCGGTGATATCGACCATAAGGGTGATGACCACGTCCCTGCCAAAGTAGGTCCCCTTATAGATCCGGACATCGGTCAGGATCTCACTCCCATCGCTTTTCCGTGCCCAGAATTCAAACTGCTGGGGACCTTCATGGAATGCCCGGTTCACCCGGTCCTTCACCATCTCCAGGTCATTGCGGTCACGGGCGGAAATCCGGTCAAGGATGTCTCCGGTAAAAAATTTGTGGGGATACCCGAACATATCTTCGGCACCCTTGTTGGCATCAATAAATGAGCATGTCTCATCAAGGATACAGATTGCGTCCTTGACGGCATTGAACAGCCCGTGATAACTGATCTCGCTCTGTCGCAATGCTTCATCTTTCAGGTTGCGTTCTGTCAGGTCGATGATCACGCCCCTGATCCCGGAAATGGTGCCGGTTTTCTTGTCAATGACCGTACTTGCCTTGATCATTCCCGGAAAACGGCTGCCGTCTTTCCGCATCAGGGTGTATTCACTGGACTCCCGTTCTTCGTCCCGGAGCACCTTCTGCATGTTCTCCTGTACCCTGCGGCGTTCCTCAGGAACGATATAATCCATAAAGCTGGTTCCCGCTGTTATGTCGGCTGGATCGATGCCGAATGTCGGGTAGGCAAGGCGGTTGGCAAATGTCACTTTCCCGTCGAGACCGGCTTCGAATACCATCACGGGGAGGAAATCGGCAAGGGTCCGGTACTTGTCCTCGCTTGCAGCAAGCGCTTCCTCTACCTGCTTCCGTTCCGTGATATCACGCAGCGTTCCCTCAATAGCTACAGGTTTTCCTGACTCATCACGAACGACATGGCTGGTCACCGATACATTCAGGTGCGTGCCTGCCTTATTCTTCAGGATCACTTCGAAGTCATTGACTGCGCCATCGGCAAACATCTTATCGAGAAGCAGTTTTCTCTGTTCCGGGAACGGATAGAGATCCTGTACCCGGAGGCCGATCAGTTCGGAGGGATCCCATCCCGTTATTCTTTTGCATGACGGTGATAATGTGACGATATGTCCTTCCATATCTGTCTGGTAGTAGAGATCATCGAACGTGGTGAAAATATTCCGGTATTTCTCTTCACTTTTCCGGAGTGCATCTTCCGATTCTTTCCGTTCCGTGATATCCCGTACTGAACACAGGAGTGCATTTTCACCGTCCGATACAACGTTCGTGACGGCAAACTCAAGATACCGCACTTCGCCGCTCTTGACAATGACACGTGCCTCGTACGTGTGCGGAGTGGGTCCTCCCGCGGCCCGGTTCCGGGATATTTCCATCACGCGGTCCCGGTCATCCGGGTGGAGGAGGTCCCAGATCTCCATCTTGTAGAGTTCCGGTTTCGAATAACCGGAGATCGCCGAGACCTGGTTGTTGACAAACATGAAGTTCGATCCACGGACAATGAAGATCGCATCATGGCTCTGCTCCATGACCTTCCGGTACCGCTCCTCGCTCTCCCGGAGTGCTTTTTCGGCCCTGCGCCGTGTAACGCTCTGCACGATCTTGTTGGTGAGGTCGAGGAACATCGCTTTCGGGTTACCGCCCTTTGCCAGGTAGAAATCCGCACCGGCGTCATATGCCTCGATCACGGCATCCTCGCGGCCTTTACCGGTAAAGATGATGAACGGGATGAGGTTGCCGCTCTCCCGTAACCGTTTCAGGAACTCTATCCCGTCCAGTTCCGGCATCTGGTAGTCGGAAATGATGACATCATACGTTTTCGTCCGCATCTTTTCCAGCGCGTCCCGTGCACTGGAGGACGTATCAACGGCAATATTCCCCCGCTTTTCAAGGGATAATTTTGTGGGTTCCAGGAGGGAGTGCTCGTCATCGACATAGAGAACAGAAATGACCGGGGACTCCTCATCGGTTTTGGTATCCCCCGCGGATGCATTTACCGGTGAAGGTACGAACGCGTGATCTCCCCTGGTATGATTGGCCATCCGCTTATCTCCCCTGATGAATGTATAAAATACCCAGTATCCTTTTAATGACTATTGGATTAAAAATATCCGGTTACGGGAAAAATTCAGAACCGGATAATTATGCAGGTTTCACGTAAAACCTGGGGGAGGGGGTCCGGATCATAACGATCCCGTGCCCCGGCGTGTACGCAATGATTTTTCCTGCCCCGGGATCCGGTCATTTTTGCTGCGGTCCCGGCACTACCGGATTGAGATAGGGGAGATGTCAGCAAACGGGTAAAAAAAAGAAAATAATGGAGATCAGGCCGGCAACATGCCTTCGGTCTGTTTTGGGATCGCGGACGGGCGCTGGAAGATCAGCACGTTCTGGCTTTTTCCGGTAAGTACCAGTTTTGTTGCTGAGTCCACGTCATAGGCCATCGTGTCCTGCAGCATGTTCAGGTAGGTGTTCTCCTGCTCCGATGTCGTCTGGCAGTACATCTTGGTTGACGTGAGGGGGCCGATCGTGATGCCGCTGCCTTTATCGGTGACTGCTCCGGTCAGGGTGTAGGGACCGTTGTAATTGTTACACCCGCCGTTGCCGGAAACCGTACCGTCAGAACCGAATACAAGGGTGATCGCCGTTGTCGGGTACGTGATCGCGGTTCCCTCCTGGACACCCATCGATGTCAGCTGCCAGTTCCCTGCGAGTTCCTGGGGCAATGCCGGTTGTGCCGTTGTTGTCGGCACTACGGGCTGGGCGGTGGCCGTTGTCGGGGGTGTCTGTGGCTGGCTGGTGCACCCTGCGAACAGTACAGCAAGGATGGCAATTGCAATAATTCCCACTGTGAGGACTTTCATATCCGGGATTTCGGGCTGTTTGTATATAAACAGCCACGAATTGTTCCGGATGGTATCTTCCTGGCATTACCGGCTGCCGTATGACCGTACGTGGTTCCATGCACGGTGATGGGAAGCGTGACGGCTGTCGTCTTCATCGTACATCGAGGGGTCTTCCCGCCGGTAGCGTTTCCTGTCCGTACCGACCGGGCAGACCCTTATGCAGATCCCGCAGGGCGAGATAAACCGGTTATTCAGCGCTTCCGAACGGGTGGCACAGCTCTTCTTGTCGGTCAGGCCGGCAGGGTATTCATCACTGTCAAGGGCATTGACCGGGCAGGCATCCACGCATTTCATGCAGCGGGTGCAGAGGTCCTCTTCAATGACCGGGTCCGGGGGCAGGTCAGCTGCGGTAAAGATCGATGCGAACCGCACCCGCGGGCCATACTCCGGTGTGAGGATCGTATTGTTGATGCCAAATGTGCCCAGTCCCGCAAGGAACGCCGCATGGCGGTGGGAGAAGAATGCAACCGGTTTTTCCTTCAGGATGCCAATCGAGCCGTACCCGTCACGCGGTACCCAGACTGAAGGGTAGCCTTGTCCGGTGAGAGAGGATGCGATCCGGTACCCGTCCTGGTCCAGCAGGGCATTGACTGTCTTGTACAATTCATGGTACCAGATCGAAGGGGCAGTATCCACGATCGGCAGGCTGACCGGCATACCGATGACGATCACGGTCTTCACTTCCGGGTAGATCGAACGCGGCCGGAACTCTTCAGGTACCCACGGTTCAAACAGCGGTATGTCCCACCGGTCAGCGGGAGCAAAACCCACGAGGGGAACATCGAGGTCCGCACATTTCCGGATTACGCCCTGCTTCAGGTCATCATCGCTCATGGGGTCACTCACCGGTGACGCTGCATATGATCGTCCGCGTCCGACCTGCATTCACGTCCAGCTCCAGCAGTACGATCTGCTGCCATGTCCCGGACATCATCTCCCCGTTTGCTACCGGTACGGTCAGCGATGGCCCGACAAATGCCGCCTTTACGTGGGACCTCCCGTTCCCGTCGCCCCACCGGGTATTATGCGCATACGGGATAGTGTCGGGGGCGATCACGGACAATGCCCTCTGCATATCCGAGATAACGCCCGTTTCGTACTCGATAGTAGTGAGTGCGGCGGTTGAATGCTGCACAAAGAGATGGACAAAACCTTCCTTTACCCCGCTCTCTTTAACTGCTTTTCTGACATCCTGTGTCAGGTCGATGATATCTCCTTCACGTTCCGAAGTGACATGCAGCTCTTTCCGGTACATGGAAACTCCCTGACAGGGATGTCGGGGGCCGGACAGATAAAGGATACGAAAGTGGCCGGTTAAAAAAAGAGGACGAAAAAATTATTCTTCCGGTTTTTCCGGAACCGGGAGATCTGCCTCGTTCGCCATCTCCGCAGAGAGAATGGCAATGCCCACGATCTTGTCCTTCTCGTCAAGCCGCATGACCCGGACGCCTTTCGTGCCCCGGCCAATGATCCGGAACTCGCTGACGGGCGTCCGGATGACGACGCCCTCTGCGGTCATGGCGATGATCTCGTCCGTGTCGGAGACCGCCCGTGACTCGATGACTACTGCATCGCGTTCGAGCAGCATGTTCCGGACACCCATAGTACCCCGGCCATGCCCGCGGAACTCATCGAACTCGCTCCGCTTGCCGAACCCGACATCGGAGATCGTGAGGAGGTGGTCCTTTGCAAGGAGCGTGACGGCAACGATCGTGTCGTCGCCTTTCAGTTTCATGCCCCGTACACCTTGTGCATTGCGGCCGACCGTCCTGACCGTCTCCTCATGGAACCGGAGGCTCTGGCCGAAACGGGTGGTCAGGATCAGCTCGTTGCTGCCGTTCGTCAGGATGACATCGACAAGCTGGTCCTTCTCCTTGAGCTTGATCGCGTTGGTCCCGGTGGAACGTGGATTGCTGAACTGGTCGAGAGGGATCTTGATTGCCTGGCCTTTCTTCGTGGCAAAGAGGAGGAACTGGTCTTCCCGGAATTCCCTGATCGGGAGTACGGTGGTGACAATCTCATCCTTCAGGTTGAGGAGGTTGACGATCGGCTTGCCCTTCGCTATCCGTGAACTCTCGGGGATCTGGTACACCTTGAGCCAGTAGACCCGGCCGATGTTCGTGAAGCAGAGGAGGTAGTCCTTCATGCTGGCGATGAAGACGGAATCTACGACATCCTCCTCTTTCGTTGTCATGCCGGTGATGCCATGGCCCCCGCGGCGCTGCTTGCGGTAGGTGTCGATGTCCATGCGCTTGATGTAATTCGCCGAGGTGATCGAGACGAGCACTGTCTTGTCTTCGATGAGGTCTTCGGTGGAGAGTTCGCTCGTGTCGAGCGCGATCTGGGTACGGCGCTTGTCGCCGAACTTTGCCGCGATCTCGGAGGTCTCGCGACGGATCTCGTCCTTGATGTTCGCCTCGCTCTCAAGGATCTTCTCAAGGTGCTGGATCTCCGCTTCGAGGCCTTTCTTCTCGTCCGTGATCTTCTGCTGTTCAAGGGCAGCGAGGCGGCGCAGCTGCATCTGGAGGATTGCATTTGCCTGCGGTTCGTCAAGTCCGAACCCTGCGATCAGGGCATTCCTTGCATTGTCGACGGTGTCGGACGCACGGATGGCCTTTATGATCGCATCGATCTTCGAAAGGGCAATCAGGAGACCATTTAAGATGTGGACCTTCTCCTGCGCCTTCCTGAGGTCAAACTCTGACCTGCGCCGGATCACCTCAATCCGGTGCTGGACGAAGTGGCCGAGGAGGCCGTGCAGGTTGAGGACCTTGGGCTGGCCATCGACAATGGCGAGGTTTGAGGTCCAGAAACTGGACTCGAGTGCCGTGTTCTTGTACAGGTTGTTTAAGATGACCGGCGACATCGTGCCTTTACGGAGCTCGAAGACGACACGTATGCCCTCCTTGTCGGACTCATCGCGGATATCGGAGATGCCGTCGATCTTCTTGTCTTTCACCATCTCGGCAATGGTCGTGATCCACTGAGCCTTGTTCACCTGGTACGGGAGTTCGGTAACAATGATCCTGTCGCCCCGGTTCCCGCCCTCTGATTCCTCGATCTCCGCGACACCACGGACGATAACACGGCCCTGGCCGGTCATATAGATGTTCTTGACACCTTCGACACCCATCAGGATGCCACCGGTTGGGAAGTCCGGGCCGGGCATGATCCGCAGGAGGTCTTCGACCGGGACCTCCGGGTTGTCGAGGTAGGCCGAGACTGCCGTACAGACCTCTTTTAAGTTGTGCGGGGGCATCTTCGTTGCCATACCTACGGCGATACCGTCTGTCCCGTTGACGAGCAGGTTCGGGATTTTTGCCGGGAGCACGGTGGGCTCCTGCAGCGACTCGTCGTAGTTTGGCTGGAACTTCACGGTCTCTTTGTCAAGGTCCTCGAGAAGCGCTTCTGCGTACGGGAAGAGCCTGACTTCGGTGTACCTGCTCGCTGCCGCAGAGTCCCCGTCAATGGAACCGAAGTTACCCTGCCCCTGTACGAGCATGTGGCGGTAGCTGAATGGCTGGGCCATCTTGACGATGGTATCGTAGATGGAGGCGTCGCCGTGCGGGTGGTACTTACCCATGACGTCGCCGACCACCCTCGCGCTCTTCCTGGTGGGCTTGTCGCTCGTGTTGCCCATGTCCCACATGCCGTAGAGCGAGCGGCGGTGGACCGGCTTGAGGCCGTCCCGGACATCCGGGATGGCACGGCTGATGATGACCGACATCGCGTAGTTGATGAATGATACCTTCATCTCCTGCTCGATACTGACCGGCTCGGTACGGTGGGTCTCGGGCTCGACTGCCGGGGTTTCCTTCTTAGATGTCAAGGTTGGTCACCTCCTTTGCATGGCGCATAATGAAATTTTTGCGTATCTCCACATCTTTTCCCATCAGGGTCTTGAAGATCTCGTTTGCCTCATACGCATCCTCGATGTTCACCTGTCGGAAAATACGGTGGGCGGGATCCATGGTTGTGTCCCAGAGCTGCTGGGCGTTCATCTCACCAAGACCCTTGTACCGCTGGACGGAGACGCCCTTGTCTCCCATGGCAGCGGATACTCTCTGCATCTCCTCCTCTTTGTACACGTAATGCTCCTCCTTTCCTTTTGAGATACGGAAGAGAGGCGGCTGGGCAATGTACACATATCCCAGATCGATGAGTTTGGGCATGTAGCGATAGAAGAATGTCAAAAGGAGCGTCCGGATATGGGCACCGTCCACATCGGCATCGGTCATGATCACGATATGGTGGTAGCGTGCCCGTTCGGCATCGAACTTCTCGCCGACACCGGTCCCGATGGCAGTGAGGAGTGTCTGGATCTCGGCGTTTTTCAGGATCTGGTGCTCGCCGGCCTTCTCCACGTTGAGGATCTTACCCCGCAGGGGGAGGATGGCCTGGAACTTCCGGTCCCGGCCGCCCTTGGCCGAGCCACCTGCCGAATCCCCTTCCACGATATAGATCTCGGACTTGGCCGGGTCCCGCTCGGAACAGTCCGCGAGTTTTCCCGGAAGACCGGAACTCTCTAAGGTGCTCTTACGCCGGGCAAGGTCACGGGCGTTCCGTGCCGCCTCACGGGCTTTTGCTGCAGAGAGGGCTTTTTCTATGATGGTCTTGAGCACGTTCGGGTTCTCGTCGAAATATTCGCTCAGCGCTGCATATACGAGCGAGTCGACAATGCCCTTGACGCTGCTGTTGCCGAGGCGCATCTTGGTCTGGCCCTCGAACTGGGGGTTTGCCATCTTGACGGAGACTACGGAGGTGAGACCTTCGCGCACGTCCTCACCGCGGAGCACGATCGTGGAGTTCTCCTTGATGAGGCCGTTCCGCTTTGCCACGGTATTGATGGTCCGGGTGATGGCGCTGCGGAAGCCTTCAAGGTGGGTGCCACCTTCCCGGGTATTGACCGAGTTGACGTAACTGTAGATCTTCTCGTCGTACGCGGTGGTGTACTGCATCGCGACCTCGAGTTCGAGTTTGTTCTCGGGGTCTTTTTTGGTGATATCGATCGGTGCCGGGTGGAGGCATTCGGCATTCTCGTTGAGGTATTTCACGAATTCGACAAGCCCGCCGGCATAGCAGTAGGTTGCCGTGTCGCCGGTCCGCTCATCGGTGATGATAATCGTGAGCCCGGCGTTCAGGAACGCAAGTTCCCGCATGCGGTGGGCGAGGGTATCGTAGTCGAAGGTGGTGGTCTCGAAGATCGTGGCGTCCGGGACAAAATGGATCCGGGTACCGGACATCTTCTTGCCGAACTGTTCAAGGAATACCTGGCGGTTCTCCTGCTCGCTCCTGCCGGGATCGATGATGTATGCGGAGGAGAGGGCGGTCTGGCCTGGTGTGGGGGCCTGGTCCGGGACGTCCTCGGGAGTGAACTGTGCCGATGCACCGTACCATTGTTTGTACCGGGCGATCAGTTCGCTTAAGGTTTCTTCGCGGGTCGTGAGCGCCGAGGTCATCTTGCCCTGGGCAAACCGCATCTCGTAGACATTGCCGTCCCGGTACACGTGGGCCGAGAGCCAGTTGGAGAGGGCATTGACCACGGAAACACCTACTCCGTGGAGACCCCCCGAGACCTGATAGGATTCCTTGTCGAATTTCCCCCCGGCGTGCAGGACCGTGAGGACGACTTCGAGAGCACTCTTGCCGTTTTTCTCCATCCGGTCTACCGGGATGCCCCGGCCGTTGTCCTCTACCATAAGGGAGCCGTCCCGGTTGATGACTACGGAAATGCGGCTGCAGTACCCTGCAAGGGCTTCGTCTATGGAGTTATCGACGACTTCATAAACGAGGTGGTGCAGTCCGCGGGTGTCGGTGCTGCCAATGTACATCGCCGGGCGCTCGCGGACCGGGGTGAGCCCTTCGAGCACGGTGATGTGTGATGCATCGTACGTGTCTGTCAAGTAAAACCTCCGTTAAAAAACTGATAAAATTGCGAGAGAATTTTCACATGTATTATTGGTGGCCTGACCATATAAGCGTGGTGCTCTTTTTTCAGGCGTAAATCATATAAAAATTTCCGGTTTAAAAGCCTGGATTTTTTGAGGATTACGGAAAAAATATATCTGGGATTTTATCCGGAGGTGACTTACCGGAACTTCCCTATGCCAGCATCGCTAATGCCCGGTTTATGATCGATGGCAATCACGAGCCGCTGCAGGATGACGAGCACTTCCCGGGCATCCTCTTAACCCTCGAACCTTGCTGGTGCCCGATCACCTTCCTTATGAGCAGGTTTATCAGATACCCGGGCTCCGTGCAGAAAAAAGGATGTTCTGATTCTGGTTTTAGTGCCTGCGTATAACAATAAATGCAACTGCACCGAGTCCTGTCAGTGCAATCAGGACACCGAAGCCGGGCGACCTGGTTGGCGCCGCAACGGGGACCGACGGAGTTTTAGTCGTGACAGGGACTGTCCCGGTAATGGCTGGCGGGGAGGTAGTTGCTGATCCGAGCGGCTTTTTGAAGATGATTGAGACCGTGCCGTAGGGTGCTTTCTCAAGGTGGTTCTTGTCGTCGGGCCGGGCTACTACGTATATGGTGTAGACACCTTCAGCAAGCCCATAGTTGGTAGTGTCCCACTTCCAGTACCAGGTGTGGTCTCTCTTGACACCTGCCTGCTGAAAGGTGGATGGGTTGTTGTATTCGACTGCCCAGTGCGCCGGATCCGGGTTCTGGATCTGTGACCCCTGTTCGGGCAGGTTGGGCCCGGTAAGGAACAGGTAGGTCAGGTCGGTCGCGGTGTTGGTACCCGAGAACTGGATCTCATCTCCGAGGAAGTAACTCTGGTTGCCGGCAGCCACGATAGTGACTACCCCCGGGATGACGGGTCCTTCATCTCCAGGCAGCGCTGGTGCCGCCGATACCGGTGTGACTGCCATAAGGACTGCCAAAGCAACGGCAACGAGTGCAAGCGTTAATCGTTTCGTCATTTGTTCTCTACCTCCGCATAACGATGAACGCAACTGCGCCGAGGCCGATCAGCGCAATCAGGATACCGAAGCCGGGCGATTTTGTCGGGGCCGTAACGGGGACCACCGGAGTTGTTGTCGCGACAGGGGCTGACGGGGTTTGTGTGGCTGTTGCAGATGTCGCAGTTGTTGTCGCTATTGTAGTTGACGTGGATGCAGTTGCTGATCCGGACGGCTTCCCAATGGTGATTGAGACCGTGCCATATGCTGCGTTTGCAAGGTTTTCCTTGTCGTAGGGCTGGCTTACTGCATAGATGGTGTAGGTGCCTGTATCGAGTGCATAGTGTGCAGTCCCCCACTTCCAGGACCATGTGTGGTCACCGTCGACATCAATGGACTTGAATGAGGTCGCATCATTGTTCCGGACAGCATAGTTCCCGGGGTCAGCCCGCTGGATCTGTGAACCAGCGCTCTTCAGGTTGGGTCCGACAATGAACAGGTAGGTCTTCCAGGTCCCGGTGTTGGTACCCGTGAACGCGATCTCGTCGCCGAGGTTGTAACTCTGGTTGCCGGCTGCCACGATGGTGATTGCGCCCGGGAGGATGGTCTTTTCGTTCCCGGACAGGGTTGGTGTTGCTGTGGTTGAAGTTGCTGATCCAGCTGATTTTTTGATGGTGATCAGGGCCGTGCCGGTTGGAGTAATGCTGTCCTTGTCGTAAAGTCGGGGTACTGCATGGATGCGGTAAATACCGCCTTCAAGTACATAGTTGGTGGTGTCCCACTTCCATGACCAGGTGTGGTCACTCTTGACACTTACCTGCTGGTAGGAGGCAGGGTTGTCGTTTTCGAGGGGCGCGTGCGCCGGGTCCGGGTTGTTGATCTGTGCGCCATCTTCGGGCAGGCCGGGTCCGGTAATGAACAGGTAGGTCATGTCGGTTATGGTGTTATCACCGGAGAACTCGATCGTCTCGCCGACGTAGTATTCCGTGTCGCCGGCTGCCATGATCGTAATATGGGGCCTGTCAGCGGCCATGGCGGCGATCTGTTCCTGTGTCAGGTTTGATTCTGCGGATACCGGCATTATCGCGAGAAGGGCAAACAGGGCAACCGTAACGAGTGCAAACGTTAATCGTTTCTTCATTTGTTCTTGACCTCACATGTAACGATTATTATATTCTGTAAATGTAATCACATTGACAAATAAATGATTCGAATTAGATCTCATACATAAGAAAATAGAATTTTTTTATTATCAACGGAGATACGCTGGGATTTTTTATCGCATGCTTACCTGAATTCCCCGATCTCCGCATCCCGGATCCCAAGTTCATGGTCAATGGCAACCACGAGCCGCTGCAGGGTGACGAGCACTTCGCGGGCATCCTCCTTATCCATAGAGCCCGGCTGGTGCCAGATCACTTTCTTGCGCAAGAGTGTCGTGAGTTCCTCCACTTCCGTGCCCCGGAATTTCTCCGGCAGGACAAGGCCCTGTACATGGTCTCCTGCGCCGAACCACGCCTGTTCCGGCGGCAGTGCGAAATGCATCGCGATCAGCGTGATGCTGGTTACGAACCCGTGGCCGAACTGGTGCTCCATAAGGAAGTGATGGCAGGCGGATCACAAAAAGGTACGGATAGGGATCGTTGCAATCATACCCGCGACGATACCAGCCACGTTCCGACCGGGATTACTACTGTAAAAACAATACAAATTCCGAGAAATGACCATTCCGGTGCCCGGAGCGGCTTTCTCGTTACAAAGATATGGCTGCTTTTCCCATATCCCCGGCAGAGCATGCTGGTGTAGACCCGCTCGCCCTGCTCGTAGGAACGGATGAATATCGTACCCACGGTATACCCGATCTGTTTCATGCGGTAACGGTATGACAGGGCGGAATCGAAGGGGTCAAAGCACCGGGTGGTCAGGGCTTCATTGATTTTGCGGAAAATGTAGCCGAAGACGAAGAGATAGCGGATCATCATGCCGAACGTGAGGGCAAACTCCGGTGGCAGCCCCATGCGCCCGGCACCTTCCAGCATGTCGTGGAGTTTTGTCGTGGACGAGAGCAGGATGATCGCCGAGACGCAGACAACAAACTTGACGAACAGGATAAAGGCAAATTCCACGGATTCCGCGTAGATATGGATACCGAACGGAAGGTTTGCAATAACGTGAAAGACCTGGTAATACCGGTTGGTGAAAAAGATCTGGAACAGGATGATGAAGAGCCCGAAGGGCAGCACCATCACAAGACGCTTGATGTACACCAGCCAGGGAAGGCGGGCAAGTGCCCAGAGGGCCATGATGAACCCGAAAAAGAGGGTCCCGACCGTGAATACCATGGGTGAGTACGGCACGGCGACCATGGCGATGATGATGGCAAACATGCCAAGGATCTTCACCCGTGCATCGAGATTGTGGATAAAACTGTCCCGGTACCCGGACTTCTCGATGTAAAAGAGCTCCTCGATCATTGACGGGACCTGTCCTCCGGAATACCCTTGTAGGTATTGACCAGCGCCCGTTCAACATCATCGTACGTGTAGGCCATCGGGACCGGCACACCCTGATTGTTCAGGGAACGGATCAGTTTCGGGAGGACCGGGACATCGAGCCGGACGGACCGGAGCAAATCCGGTTGCAGGAAGATCTCTTCAACGGTTCCCTGGGCAACAAACTGTCCCTTGTTCATCACGTAGATGTAATCGGCGACCTCTGCTACCATCGATACATCGTGCGTTGAGAAGATGACGGTCATCCCGTATTTCCTGGAGAGTGAATTGATGAACTCCACCAGGTCATGGACACCCTTGGGATCCAGTCCCGCGGTCGGCTCGTCAAGGACAAGCACTTCGGGTTCCATTGCAATGATACCGGCAATGGCAACGCGTTTCTTCTCCCCGCCGCTCAGGTGATGCGGGACCCGGTGGGCAAGGTCCTCGATCCCGACCAGCCGGAGCGCCTCGTGGACGCGGTGGTGGACCGTCTCTTCATCGAGCCCGAGGTTTATCGGACCAAATGCCACATCCTGTTCCACGGTGGGGGAGAAGATCTGGTCATCCGCGTTCTGGAAGACGATCCCCACAAATTTGCGTACTTCCCGGATATTTTCCTTTGTTATCGGTTCACCACGGATCAGCACCGAACCTGAGGTGGGCCTGAAGATCCCGTTAAAACATTTGAAGAGGGTGCTCTTCCCTGCACCATTCGACCCGATAACGGCGATACGGGCATTGCGGGGAGCAACGAAGTTGAGGGAATGAAGGGCAGTGACATTCCCGGGGTACGTGTAGACGAGGTCACGGGTCTCGATGAGGTGCATGGTCGGATTCCTGTAATGAGTGGGTTTTTTGCGGGAAAAACCCTCTTAATTCTTTCTTGAGATGAACCGGCTGATGCCAAACCCGAGGGCGAACAGCACCAGCACGCCAAAGATGATTGCCATCGCTTCCCCGGGTTTATCCATTCCCGGTATTGCATAATCCGGGAGGGGTGCCTGCCACGAGAACGTGTTGCCGGTCTTTTCTGTAACCGCCCCCTCTGCCAATACTGATTTTGCCTCGTCGATATGGACCGTTGTCACGTCTTTTGCCCCATAGGCAGAAAGGAATGTACTGTCGAGGCCGTCGGGATAGGTAGAGGCATAGTACGGGGCAATGATCGCAAGCGAAAGTGCAATCGTAATGCCAGCAACGATTACCACGTCCTTTGCTCTCCTCCCCCCGGTGACAACTTCGCCCACAATATCCGGGCGGGCGTGGATGATGAGAGACAGGGCAAAGGCAGTAACGCCGCCTTCGATGATCCCGATGACTGCGTGGTAAATACCCATGGTGACGAGGCCGAAGGTGAGGGGCAGGGTCCCTGCAATGGCGAGTTCAACGGCACAGACAATGGCAGGGATGAAGAGCGATATCCAGCCGGCAATGAACGCTGCGCAGAACCGGTTATGGAAGAGGTTATTGACCGACTGGTAGGTGTAAAATCCGAAAAATCCTCCCAGCACACCCATGTTGATGATGTTCGCCCCCATCGCAGTGATTCCGCCGTCGCCAAAGAAGATCCCCTGCAGGACCAGTACGAGCGTAAGGATGAACACGGCGGCAAATGGGGACCCGAGGACAATGGCAGCAAGGGCTGCACCCACCACATGACCGCTCACCCCACCGGGAATGATCGAGATCGGGAGGGCCATATTGAGGGTCTGGATGGCGAAGATGCCCGCTGCAAGCACGGCAACGAGAGGTACCTTGTCTTCGCTCATCTCCTTCTTTGCCCAGCGGAGCGAGAGGAAGATGAAAACAAGGGCAATGATCCAGTATACGGCAGCCTGCGAGATCGGGAAAAAACCATCGGGGATATGCATCTGTTCACCAGAGTATTACCAATGTATTTTTTAGTAACACATGTGGAGTTAATAATATTGCTATTTGATTATCTGGTCTGATGATTTTTAAAAATCCGGTGAAAAACGGGGAATATTTGAGTTAATTTTCAGAAAGGAAATCCCTGCTTCAGGCTCCCGATACATGAAAAAGATGAAAAGAGATTACTGCTGGGTCTTCAGTGCGTTCGTGATCATGTCGGACGCACCGGCAGGAAGGTTCAGTCCCGAAAGGACTGTCGGGAGCACGCTCGCCATGGCCTGCTTTCCTTCGGGGGTGCCGATAAAATTCTGCAGCAGCTTGATCCCCTCCGGGGATGCAAGGAATTTCTTTGCCGCTTCCTGTCCTTCGGGGGTCTGGAGATAGCCTGCGACTGCCCCGCTGATTCCACCAATAGTTCCAAAATTCATGTATCTGTCACTTCTCGTTCTGTTGTGCCTGTACATGTATGCCGGTGATCCCTAAAAAACAGGTACCTGCAGATTGTTCAGGTATTTTCCTGCGGGACTGATACGAGGGACCGGATCATCTTCTGGGTCTCTTCCGGTGTTCCCGTTGTATTGACCTCATAAACAACAGTGCGGTCCAGGAGATTTTTCATGTATCTCATTCGTATCGCTGTCTTGTAGGGGTTGCTGACAAGGAAGTGCGGGTTGAAAAAATTGTTCCGCCCGAACAGCGCGAGTGCCGTTTCCGGGTTGAGTGATTGTACGGTATTGCGGTCAGCCGGGTCCCGCTTGAGGACGATGACGGTCCTCAACGTCGTCATGGGGAGGAGCCTCCCCTTCCCGATCACCCACCGGATATCAGCAACCGCCCGCCCGTCGCGGTCAAATTCCTCGGCCCTGACGAGCCCCCCGAACTCCTTCCAGACCGTCTCAAGGTCCTGGCGGATGTAGAAATTCTTCTCCGATCCATAGGCAAGGATCTCCGGGCCGAAGACCCGGGAGAAGAACCAGTCATCGGAGATGATGCGTGTATGTGGTTGCCTGAGCAACCCGTATGTCTGCGTTGTCTTTCCGGCACCCGATGTACCGATGAGGCAGAGGCCGCTGCCCGCGATATCGATGCAGGCCCCGTGTACCGAGAAGATTGCATGCTCGTCTTCAAGGATATCCCCGGTAAGACTGAGGGCAAGGGACTTGATCCACCCGTAATAACTGAAATTGAGCAGGAACGCGGTCCTGGACTGGGGGTCATAGAACACCGAGTCCGGGGGGCAGTCCGGGTCCCTGAATACATACATCCTGCCATGCGAGCGGATGTTCTGGGACATCGAGTAAAAATTTTCCTGCCAGGTATCCCTGAGCACGGGATCATCCGAAAGGAGCTTGATACAGCAGCCGTAGATCTCGGATTTGATCTCGTACTTTACTTTGGGAGTAAAACGGGCAGCCAGGCGGTCTTTTTCTTCCTGGGTGATGAGGGAGATACGGTAGGGCATGGTAATTCACCGCCGGTGATGGGGGTGATCAGGTATCCGCGGGGACGTTTAATAACCTCTTGGTATCTGCCGGTTTTCCTGTTTGTCCGGGCAACAGATCGCTTTTTTGAGATCAGGGATTAAACTTAGGAACCTGCCAATGATTCACGATACTGCCGGAAAGACCCTCTCCCATACAGCCATGTTCTCCACAGCGTTCCTTACGTCACGGTACCCGGAACCGGGGCTGGTCCCGGAACATGCGGATCTGGTGTATGTCAGGGACAACGGGGTGTATATCTTTCCCGGGCCTCCGGCGACTCTTTTCCCCGGAATGACTTCCGGGGAGCCGGATCTCCCGGTTCACCCTGTGCACTACCTTGGGCACCGGGATACCGCGGTATATTATGCGGCAGAAGTGCCACCCGGGACGGCCGTTTCCGGTGGCACTTTTTATCCCAACATCCGCGAACTCTATGGTGTCCTCTCCGATGATGAGTTTGCCCTTGCAGCGTTTGCCGTGCGTATCGTTGATTTCAACCGGACAACCCGGTTCTGCGGGCAGTGCGGGGCCCCGACCCGCCCGTCCCGTCAGGAGCGCGCTAAGATCTGCGATGCCTGCGGCCTGGTCACCTACCCGCGCACATCCCCGGCGATCATCGTCGTTGTCCGGAAGGACGATGAAATTCTTCTCGCGCGATCCCCCCGGTTTCCCCCGGACCTTCACAGTATTCTCGCCGGTTTTGTGGATCCGGCAGAGACGCTCGAGGAAGCCGTGCACCGGGAGGTCAAGGAGGAGACCGGCATCGAGATTAAAAACATCCGCTATCTCGGGAGTGAACCATGGCCATTCCCGAACTCTCTTATGATCGGGTTTGTTGCCGATTATGCTGGCGGGGAGATCGCGATCGACAATAATGAGATCGTTTTCGCCGGCTGGTTTGACCGCGATCATCTCCCCGACCTGCCCTCGCGGATGAGCATCTCCCGGGCGCTCATTGACTGGTGGATCGCAGAAGGGAATAACCGGTCGGGATAAGCCGTTAAAACCGGTGGACACCTGCACGCAGGGGATTGCGGCACCTGTGTGTGACGGGTCTCACCGTCGGGAGCTGGCACCACCCGGACGCCATAAACCATCCACTGTACCTGTATTTACAAGCGCTTTTGGCAGTTTCGTGGCAGCGGAAGGGCGTTTTCGACCAGAAATACTATAATCCAGTATATAAAATTATTACACTAGGCATCCAGCTGGATGAGATTTCAGTCACATGTGAGAGATTGTAATGAATGGCTCCCTGTCAGATGGGAATGAGAGTATCATTGATATTTTCGTTCTGAGTACAAGTACATCCGATTCCCCAGTCCAAGCGGCGGACCTGGAAAAACCGGGGTACCGGGTCACCTTTTTTACCGAAGGAACACATCTTTTCGAGACTCTCCGATCGGGAAAACCGAACCTGCTGATCTGCGATTCGGTGACATTTCCCCAGGAATCATATGATCTCTGCCGCGCTGTTAAGGCAGATTATGATCTCTGGGTCGTCCCTGTCCTTGTAGTGACCGGGGCATCGAACCTCGCCCATCTCCTCCACGTGCTTGACTGCAATGCCGACAATTTCATCTCGTATCCCTATGATCCCTCCTACCTTTCCGCCCTGATTGAAGGAATGCTCTCAACTCCTGTCGAGCGACAGACCCCGGAACAGATCAAGACCCAGTTCAAGATCCAGCACGATGAGCAGCAGTTCGTGGTCACTGCTGACCGGCGGAAGTTACTGGAATTCCTTCTCTCCTCATTTGAAATTGCCATCAACAGGTCAGCTGAAGTTAACCGGATCACCGGGGAAAAGGAGAGCCTCTCCCTGTCGCTGAACCAGTCCGAAGAGCGTGCCCGCGACCGGGCACGGTCAATCGAGAACCTGAATGCAACTCTCAGTGAGAAAGAGCAGGCCATCAGTACGTTGGTTGCCGATGCAGAGACGAAAGACCGCCAGCTCTCTGAAAATGCCGGGGAGATCCAACGGCTCGGGGCTGAGATCGAATCCGGGAAAACCTCTCTTGCCGGGGCCGGGGAGCAAATCTCCCGGCTCATCCATGAAGCTGAAGAGCTTGCACAACGGCATGCAACAGAGACTGATGACCTCAGACAACAGCTTCAGAGCGTATCAGCAGATCTTGAGGCCGCCAATACCGGCCTCCAGTCCGTAAAGGCCGCTCTTGACCGTGAGACCGCCCAGAGGAGCGATGTCGAGGCACGGTTACTGGAGACAACGGTCCGGAAGGAAGAATCAGAAAACTCTGTCAAGGCACTTTCCCTTGAATGCGAACAACTGCGCAGTTCCCTTGAAACGGAGAAAGCCCGTGCCCAGTCTGCAGAAGAAGAAATCCTGGCCCTTACCCAGGCAAAAAACGAGTCCGAACAAGCCCTCGCCCGTACTATTGGTGAGCTGAAGGATACAAAAAAACAGCTGGGTGAAGATCTCCTGCACCGGAAAGAGGAACTCGGGACTGCGAACAAACAGATCAATGACCTGGAGGCCCGGCTGGCAGCGATCGGGACGGAAAAAGAACAGGTTGAAGCGGAGCTGCGCAACAACGCCGAGATATCTGAAAAGGCGATCATCGATCTCCGGGCAGATGCTGAAAAGACCCGGGCCGAGCTTGCGGACAGGGAACACGAGGTGGAATCGCTGAATGCGGCGGTGAGGGAGAGAGATGAAGCCCGGGACAAAACCACACGGGAGCTCCAGACGCTCTCGGACGAGCTCCGCACGGTGAGTGCATCACTTGACCGCGAGAAAGAGCAGCACCGTGAAACTGAGGAACGGTTGACCGGCGAGATCCGGGAACGTGATGCCCTCCTGCAATCACTGCGCGGGGAGCACCAGACGGTCAATACCGCATTTGAAGAACACAAGAGTGCACTCGCACAGTCCAGGACCGATCTCGAAGCGGTCATCGCGGTCCGTTCGGATCTGGAAACCCGCCTGGAAGCAGCAACCTCTAAAATCAAGGACCTGGAATCGGAACTGCATAAGGTATTGTCCGCCAGTGCCGAAGCCGGCCAGCAGGTGCGAGCTCTCACGGACGAGCTTGAAGAGAGCCGGGAACAGTACCAACGGATCGAAGAAGCAAGCCATGTCGAAGGCCGGGAAAAAGAGCTGATCCTCTCCGAATTGCAGAACGCGTCGCGGGAACGGGAATCATTGCAGCTGGCGCTTGCGAACGAGAGACAGTTGCGCAGGGACGCAGAATCCGAACAGGAACATCTCCTCAAGGCGCTTGCGTCTGCCGAGACCGAGGGAAAGAACAACGAATCCTCATTATCTGCAACGGTCCGTGAACTCTCGGCCGAGCTTGAATCCTCCCGGGCAATCAGCCGGGATCTTGAAGAGCAGGTAGCTACACTGTCACGGGAAAAGCAGCTGGTTGAAGAGAAGATGTCCCGCCTCTCGGATGAGATTGACCAGGCACGGGTGGCACTTGCGGATGAATGGGAAGGCCACATGAATGCGCAGGAGCGCCTTGATGTTGCCGTCCATGAAAAACAAAACCTCGAAGAGTCATTGCAGGGATCCGGGGACCTGGAATCAGAAAAGGCAAAAAAACGGTCCCTTATTGTAAAGGGGCCGGACCTCCCCCGTATAGCGGGAACGCCCGGCCAGTCCCTGAATGTGTATCACGGCCCGGGCGGTGCAGAACCCCAGGTGCCCCATATAACCAATGTTGAAGATCTCTTCGAAGAGGACGAACCCGTAAACAAGCCCGGACCGGAGGACCTGCCGGCGGTCTCAATCATCCATGAGCCTTCAAGCGATGACGAAACGGGAAACGGTACTCCTGATACATTCAGCACGCTGTCCCCGGAACCTGAATCCGGGGATGAGGAGCCTGAATATGAACCGGACGAGGATGATGGGATTGAGGATGAGGATGAGATTGCGGATGACGATCAATCCACCCCGGATTCCGGTGAATATGGTGCCGGTATCCCCCCGGGCATCGCGTTCAACCGGGCACAGTGGTATGATATCCTAAAATGGGCGCATCATTCCGGGACCCTCTCCCAGGAACAGAGGATGCAGATCGTGCGGATGGGTCGGCTGATCCAGAAAGGCCGGAAACTCACCCGTAGCCAGGAAGCACAGGTCAGGGAGATGATCGCTCTTGTCCAGGAACAGGGTTACCGGTTTTCCTGATCACTCCTATTAACTTTTTTCAGGATGCAATACCCGGTTCTTCTTCCGGTGGATACATCGACGTTCCCAGGTACATTTATGATTCTGTCGCGCATATCCATTCACGGTCTTTTTACAGGGTGCAGGAATGAACCAGAACCGGAAAAAAAAGGAGACCCGGAAGAATTCCCGGGATAAGAAAATTACCGTATCAGATCATTCCCTTTTCCTCGTCCTTGGCGGGGCTCTCCTCCTGTCAGTCATTATTATCGGTGTTCTTATTTACACCTCCCCGGCGTGAGCATCCCGGCGGGAACCGGGATGCAGGAACCGGTATTTTTCAGTCGGGTGTTGGGTTACATTTAAAAAAAAAAGATCTCATCCGTTTCAGGAATACAGAAGCCTGAAAAGCAGGACCCTGAGGGAAATGTTCCGGCATTTCCCTGTGCCTGGTGTGCAGAGCTCGTGGTCTCCGCCCCTCCCGGATGCCGGACCGTCCCGGCAGGTCCGGTCCGTCATCCACATACCGGATGGGGTGTGTGCAGTTATCCGCGTTCCCGATCACAGGGTTGAATCGATATCGCCGAGCAGTTTTTTGATATCGATCCAGATGATCAGCTCGTTGATCTCCTTCTCCTTGACCTTGATCTTTCGCTTGATGATCCCCAGGATCGAGGTATCTTCCTTGCTGACGGATGCCGATGTGTAATCGACCTGGTTTCCCTCGAATGTCGATACGGATGTCACATCATCAACAAGGATGCTGATCTTCGACTTGGCCATCTTTTCATCGAGGACAATGATCCGGGACGCCTCGAGAGACGTGCTGCTCTCTTCGGTGATGTTCAACCGGTGCTTGAGGTCGATGATCATGGTGATCTCGCCCCGCAGGTCGATGATTCCCCTCACGTAGGAGGGAACATTGGGGAGTTTGGTGATCGTCGTATACTCGACAACCTCCTTGACATCGAAGAGATCGATGGCAAAGTGTTCGCTTCCCAGTACAAATTCAACGACCTGTATGGTCTCGGTCATCTTCTCGGTAGGAACGGGATTTTTTGCCGTTGCAACAGGTTCACTTGCCTTTGCTGACATGGGCAATTCCCTCCCGTATTAGTCCACCTTGAATCGTTTGTTGGCTTCCATGGCCTGGACAGCAACGTCGTTGACGGTCTGGATCATCCGTGTGATCTCGTCAATTGCTGCCGCAGACTCTTCAGTTGCTGCAGCGGTGTCTCCGGACTCCTTGGCGGTTTCTTCGATCAGTTTTGCAACTTCGTGGACACTTGCCGTGATCTCCTCGGTGGTTGCGGCCTGCTCTTCCGTGGCAGCTGCGACTTCCGAAGCGCTGTTTGCCACGGCTTCGGCTGCCACCTGGATCTGCCGGAATGCCTCTACCGCCTGCTGGGACTCTTCGGAGCCTTTGCTGACAAGGGTCTTGGACAATTCCATGGCCTCGGTTGCCTTCTTGGTGGCAAGGTTGAGCTGCGTGATCATCTCCTCGATCTTTTCCGCGCTTGAACGGGATTCCTGGGCCAGTGATTTGACTTCCGATGCGACAACAGCAAAGCCCCTGCCGTGTTCTCCCGCACGGGCCGCCTCAATTGCGGCGTTGAGGGCGAGCAGGTTCGTCTGGCTTGCGAGGTCCCGGATCAGGATAATGATCTTGCCGATATCGGTCATCTGCTTCTCGATATCTTTAACGATACTGTACGTGTTGTCGGACGATTTGGAGATCTCTGTCATATCCTTGTTGACATTGTCTGCAAGGATTGCGCCGCTCTTCGCCGAGTCCTTCGCCTTGTTTGCCTGGGTGGATACGCTCTCCATGCTCGAGGTGATTTCCTCAACTGCGGCACTCATGTCCTGCATTGCCTTGGACATCTGTTCGATGCCTTCAGAGGATTTCTGGGCATTTTCTGAGACAACGCCGGCATTCTTGGCGATCTGGTTGACGCTCTTGGAGGCGTCTTCGACACTTTTTGCCGCATTGTCTGTTGTGGCGGTCAGGTTTGTCATCTGGTTGTTGACATCGCCAATGTTCTTCTCAAGGCTGATCACGATGCCGCGGACCGCATCCCGGAGCTTAATGATCTGCTCATAAACATCCTTGGTGTCTTCATCCGGTTTCAAAAGCTCGACGCGGACCGTGAGATCGCCTGCTGCCATCTTGCCATACGCCCCGGACAGGATATCCACCTGGCCGGCCATGAAATCCGCGCTTTTAACGATTTTCGTGATTTCATTGTACGTAACATAGACGTACTTCACATTCCCCCGCTCATCCAGGAGGGGGATGTTTGCCCTGACGATGACGTGTGTCCCCGTGGGAGTTTCCAGGGTGCTCTGGCCGTGGGATACCCGTTTTGTGGTGATCGCATCCTGAATGGTCTCCCCGGAATCCTTCAGGTACTTGATCATGTTCTGTGACCGGAGATCGCTGATCCGGATCGCGAGCAGCCTGTCCTTGCTGTAACCGACCATCTTGGCAAATGCATCATTCGCCATCAGGATCTTGAGGTCCGCATCAATAACCACCTGTGCAAGTGGGTTCTTTTCAAACATCTCATTGAATTCGCTTATCTCTACCATCGTAATCACCCGAGATTAATTACCTTCTCTTTGAATACTTCGTTCATTACTTCCCCAAGGCTGGTGTACATTGCAGCGAGCCCGCAGAGGATCCCTTCATAACCGGCGATGTGAATGATCGTTTCACTGCCGAGTGCGTTACCTACGACAAGCAGGATGAAGAGCAGTACCAGGAGGCCGAATACTACCTGGAGCGCCTTTGAGAGACGGAACGTGATGACAAACATCACGAGCGAGAACAGGCCCCATAATGCCAGGTACGCGACGAGCGATACCTTGTCGAGTGCCCCGGTCCATCCAAGCGCCGGCATCAGCATCATGAAGACCAGCACGATCCAGAAGAACCCGTACGATATGAACGCGAGCATACCAAACGTGTTGTTCTTCTTCCACTCCATAATTCCGGCAATGACCTGTGCAATGCCACCGAAGAATATGCCCATGGCAAAGACCACGGACCCCAATGCAAAGAATCCTGCGTTGTGCAGGTTCAGGATAATCGTTGTCATACCGAACGCCAGCAGGCCCAGTACGCCCGGGTTTGCCGTTGTATCGGAAATTCTTATTACATTCTTGAATACTTCGTCAACTGTTTCTGTCATTTGTAATCACCACATTCCTCTGATTTCGTTCATCTCATCCATACCCGTTGAGCGCAGCCAGACATACAGGAGCTGGGTCCGGCTGGCGTCGGAAGAAGAAGACCCGATCACAATCGGCATGTCCCGCCAGAATCCCGCGGGGCTCCTCATCTTCAGATCGTTTGACATCATGACTGCTCCCTCTCCATGCTACTCCGGTGTGCCCAGATTTCTCAGGGCAAAATACTCGTCCAGTGTTACCGATAACTGCGACAAGAGTTCCCGCTGTTCCTGCAAACCGTTCCGTTCGCCCGGGTAAAGGGAGAACATACCTGAATCACGTGTTTGTGTCGAGTCTTCCATCATTCTCATCTCCAAAGTGTTGCAGCACAATCTTATCTGCCAAGCATTTTGCTGGGATACACCCATTTTTGCAACAATCATGTTATAAACAAACTTATTTGCTTTGCAAATATGCACGGCATATTCGCTGCATTTATAACTTGGGCCGGTGAATTCATGTATACAGAGACGGAAATGGCAGAGTATCAGACAGAGATTATCCGGATCAAGGAATTGCTGGCAACCCATCCTGACGGGATGAGCATCACGGAAATATCCGCGGTGCTGGATATGAACCGTAATACTGTTGCCAAATACATGGATATTCTCCAGATCCAAGGGGCAGTTGACGGGCGCAAGAGGGGGACCTCAAAAGTCTATTACCAGTCCGAACGCCTCCCGGTCACATCGCTCCGGAAAATCTGCACCCGCCCGTTTTTTGTCATTGATCACGAAGGAGAGATCATCGACCAGAACCAGGAATTCTGCACCCTTGTGGCGATGACGGGAGACCAGATCTCCGGCCATTCGCTCGAAAACCTGCCCATCCGGTACCTTGACGGGATCCAGCCCGGCCAACTGGTAAAAGCAGTACTGAAAGGAAACGAGCAACGGATCCGTGCCCAGGTACGGAAGGATGAAAAAACCCAGCCGGTTACCCTTCTCATGGTCCCGGTGGTATTTGAGAATGGCAAGCCCGGGGTCTCTGTCATGGTTGACCTGGATAACCCGTCCGCAGAGATGAGCAGGAAAGATACCACCTCTCCGGATGTCCTAGCTCTGCTGGATGACGAGATGGAATATGTTGTCCGGCGTACTGCGGAAGGGATCACGCGGTATGTAAATGAGACCTATTGCCGTGCAGTTGGAAAGAGCCGTGAAGAACTGATCGGCCGTCCCTTCAAGCCCCTGATTTCCCCGGAAGATGCGGACCGGATCCAGATCCATCTCGCTGGTCTTTCGATCAAATATCCCGTGGGGACGATCGAATACCGGGTCGTTATGGCGAACGGTGAATTACGGTACCAGCGGTGGCAGGACCGGGCGCTTTTCAATTCGCGGGGGGAACTGGACACCATCAATTCGTTTGGCATCGATATCACCGATCAGGTCCTCACTTCCCAGAAACTGAAAAAGACCCAGGAAACCCTTGAGGAGACCATCGTCCACCGGACCGAGGAACTGCGCGGGATCAACCGCCAGCTCTATTCGGAAATTGCCCAGCGGGAACGGATGGAGGAACAGCTCCTCCTTGCCCAGTTTGCCATGGACCGGGCAACGGACATGGTCTTCTGGATCGACCAGGATGCCCGGATCAGGTATGCAAACGATGTTGCCGCGGAGGGCCTGTTGTACTCAAGAAATGAGTTGCTGGACTGCCAGTTTGGCGATGTTGTCCCGTTTTATTCCCTTGGGGAATGGGATCTCCTCTGGCAGGATCTCAAGACCGGACGACCGGTCTCCCGTGAAACACATGTTGTAAAAAAAGATGGCACGGGCATACCTGCCGACGTCCGGCTGACCTACCTGGAGTTCCGGGGCAAGGAGTTTGTCTACTGTTCATCGCGTGACCTGTCAGAGCGCATCCGCATGGACCGGGCGCTCAAGGAAGCCAACAAGAAGATCAATGTCTATACCAGTATTGCCCGGCATGACATCCAGAACAAGATCACTATCGTGCTTGCGTATCTCGGAAGGATAAAAAAAGCCATCACCGATCCCGTACTCCTCGAGTACCTCAACCGCCAGGAGCATGCCGTAAAAGCGATCCGGACCGAGATCAACATGACGCGGGACTTCAAGGATATGGGCCTTCGTTCCCCGGAATGGCAGAATATCACCGCGATCATTGCCGGAGTGATAAGACAGTACGAGCAAAAACCGGTCAGGATTATATCGGACCTCCCGGACGTGGAAATATTTGCAGATGCCCAGCTGGACCGTGTCTTTGACCGTCTTATGGAAAAAATAACCGGCACCGGTGATGCAGCCCGGGAAATACAGGTAAGCCACCAGATCCGGGACGGTGCCCTGATCATTTCTTTCAATGACAATGGCCCCGGTTTCTCTGCCGAAGAAAAAGACCAGCTCTTTGATATCCAGCACGATGGTTCAGGAAACCGGGGCCTGTTCATTGCCCGGGAGATCCTTTCCCTGACCGATATCGTGCTCTCAGAAACCGGGGAACCCGGACAGGGTGCACGGTTTGAGATACGGATTCCGGAGACTTACTATCGCTTTTTGCAGGAAACAGCGAACTGATTCCAGTATCTGTGTCTTTTTTATGCAAATCTTTTTTATTAACCTGATGTATATCCCTGATAAAAAGAACAACGTATAAATATGGCCGTCCTGTAACAAAATACTGGGTAGTGAGGTTATACCGATGCCACGGATCCTTCTTGTCGATGATGATCGGGACATTCTTGATATTATGCGTCTCGACCTCGAAGACGACCCGGAGAATTCGGTAGATACTACGAACGTCGCGGCAGAGGCGATTGAGAAAGTCAGGAAGCAGCCGTATGACGTGATCATCTCTGACTGGCGCATGCCCGGGATGAATGGTACTGAGCTGATCCGGAACCTGCGCAACGACGGGTGTCCGTCCTATATCATCCTGTATTCCGGCTATACCCTGAACACCCAGATCCGCAGTGCGCTTGACTGCGGGGCCGACTATTATCTCCACCGGGGCGGCGATCCGGACCAGGAATTTGCCGAGCTCCGCCGCGTTATCGGGACAATAACCAAAAAGAAGACCTGACCCCTCCCGGTTGCCGCCCTCTCCCGATCTCCGGGTATGGACCCGCCAGTACGCCCGGGCACTCGATCCGGGTATTTTTTTTATTTTGCCTGTTATCCTGGCAAACGAGCCGGACTCAAAAAAGAGTGTGATGTTAATCCGTGGAAACCGGGTTTTTTCTGCCGGTATAATACCGGAACGATACCCGCAGCAGGAACCCGATCACGAGTACGGACGCGGTCGCAACGATGATCGTTAACCACTGGGACAGGGAGAGCGGGACCGTTGAGAAGACCGTACCGCCATACTGGACCAGCGCGATCTGGAGGATGAGGACCAGCCCCATGATGACAAAGAACATCGGGTTGCCTGAAAAGAATGGCGGCATCTTCCCGTCAAGGGCCCGGCAGTTGATCCCGTTCCAGATCGCGGCGATGATGAACGCGGAGAAGAAGACGGTGGTGATCTCTTCCGGTGTCGAGCCGCCCAGAAAGCCGGTTGCCATCTGGAGGATCCCGGCAATGATCAGGAATGCACCAGTCACGATGATCGAGAGCCACATGAACGGCGTGATGATGGTCGTATCCTGCGGGATCGGCTGTCGCTTCAGCAGTCCCGCATGAGGGGCTTCGGAGCAGAGTGCGAACGCAGCAAGGGTGTCCATGATGATGTTGATCCAGAGGATCTGGATGATGGTGAACGGTTCCGGGAGCCCGAGGAGCGGGGCGATGAAGACGAGGATGCAGGCGCAGAAGTTGATGGTCAGCTGGAAGAGGAGGAACCGCTGGATATTCTCGTAGAGCGACCTGCCCCACCAGACTGCCTGGGTGATGGAGGCAAACGAGTCGTCGAGCAGGATGATGTCGCTTGCCTCCCGTGCCACCTCGGTCCCGGCAATGCCCATCGCGAACCCGACGTTCGCGTGCTTGAGGGCCGGGGCATCGTTGGTCCCGTCGCCGGTCACTGCAACCACGTCACCGGATTTCTGGAGCGCCTGGACGAGGAGCAGTTTGTCCATGGGTTCGGCCCGGGCCATGATGTCGAGGTCGCGTGCGGCGGTCACCTGTTCTTCCGGTGACATGGCGCGGAAGACCGGGCCCGGGACAACTGTCCCGCCTTTGTGGATGCCCGACTCCTGTGCAATGGCACGGGCGGTCTCCGGGTTATCTCCCGTTACCATGCGTACGCGGATGCCGGCTTTCTGGCAGGTGGCAACCGATTCACCGATATTGTCCCGGAGCTGGTCGCGGATGCCGACATACCCGTCCCATACAAGGGCGGTCTCAGTCTCATCCCCGCTGGCGATCTCCTTGTGTGCAAAGGCAAGGGTCCGCATGGCACGCCGGGCCAGCACCGAGACGCCTTCGAGGTCCGGCTTCGTAATACAGAGATCGGCGAGGATCTCCGGCGCCCCTTTCACGAGAAGGAATGGTTTTCCCTCAATCGTGACGACCGTTGACATCCGTTTCCGGTTCCCGTCAAAGAGGAACTGCCTGGTCTCGTGCATCTCGGCCCGGATATTGGCATAGTCCAAGCCGTATTCCTTCAGCCAGCGGAGAAGGGCTCCTTCGGTGGAGTTGCCGATTACCGTGGTCTTCTCGCCGTGGGTGTCAAGATGGGCCGTGCCATTCACCGCAGCGTTGAGCGTGATCCACTCAATGGGTGTCCGGGGGACTGAATCCGGCATTGCCGGGTTACCGGCCGATGATGCGGCAACGAGCATCTGGTTCTTTGTCAGCGTGCCGGTCTTGTCCGTGCAGATGGTTGTCGCCGACCCGATCGTCTCGCAGGCGATCAGGCGCCGGACCAGGCAGTTTGCCCGGGTCATCTTCCGCATGGCAAGGGAGAGCGAGAGGGCCACGCTCATCGGCAGCCCTTCGGGGACCGCCGCGACCACGATCACGACCGCGAGCATGAAGTAGTGGAGGATGTTGTTTGCGGTATCGATGTTGAGGCCGCTCACTTCCCCGACCAGGACCCCGCGGATGAGCAGCGTGCTGCAGATCAGGATCGCCATCGCGTACCCGAACCTGCTGATCACCCCGGCCAGTTCCTCGAGTTTCTTCTCGAGTGGTGTCGGGGTGGCATGGTCAATGCCGAGCGAGGCGGCGATCAGGCCCATCTGTGCGGAGTCGCCCACCGCAGCCGAGATCATCCGCCCTTTCCCGGCAGTCACGTACGTGCCTTTCAGGAGGCGCTCGCTCTCGTCCTTCCGGACCGGTTCGCTCTCGCCGGTAAAGGCAGATTCGTCTGCGACAAGCCCGTCTGAAGAGAGGATCCACCCGTCAGCGGGGATCGCATCCCCGGCCTCCAGCAGGATCAGGTCGCCGATCACGATGTCCCGCGAGGACACATTCATCGGGTGGCCGTCCCGGACCACTTTTATCGCCATCTCGTCCCGGTGCGCATTCAGGACATCGAACTCCTTACTGCTCCGGTATTCATTGAAGAAGGCGATCCCGGTGGAGAGGAGGATTGCCGCAATGATCCCGAGCGTGTCCAACAGGCCGCTGCCCTTGACAATGGAAACTACCATGGATATGGCAACCGCGAAGAGCAGGATCTTGATGATCGGGTCGTCGAATTTTTCCAGGTACTGCTTCCAGAGGGGTTCCCGCACCGGGGGGGTCATCATGTTGGCGCCGTACTGTGTACGCATCGCCCCGACACGGTCGGAGGAAAGGCCGGAGGTACCAACCATTGCTGTTATTTTTTCCAGGGGGATCAGCGGGTCTTCTTTCATGGGGAATTCTCTTCTGTACTTCTCAGGTATATTGGCGAGGTTCGTGTAAAAGAGTGTGGGTATTTACAGGGTATTCGCCCCGTGCGGGATCACCGGGTAGAGACATTCCCGGTTATATCCGTCCGGTCCTGCGCAGCCAGAGCCCGGTCCCGATATACCCGGCACACAGCAGCAGGATGCACCCGGTGCTGGCAAGAATAAATCCCGTATCGCCGGCAGCCAGCGCCTGCAATTCCACGATGAGCAGGTATGCAATCACAGAGAGAAAAATCACCGCCGCCACGAAGAGGACGAGGATGATCGCTATCCCGTACCGTATGAGGTCATCCATCCTGTATCACGCACCTCTCCTGCTTCGCACAGTTCTCATTCCAGGTACCCCGCCAGTACATCATCGTAAAGCCGGCGCACGTTCTCATCCGTTACCGACACTTCCGGGAACCCTTTGAACCCGTCCGCGGTCCGGAGGTCGTCTGCCAGGTCCAGCCGGTGCTGCTCCTGTGCATGGAACCAGCCGTTTTGTTCGTAATAGCCCGCAAGGTACTCCTGCTCTGGCTGTCCCGGTGTCGGGATGAGCAGGGCACGGTGCTTGCCCAGTTCAGCCAGTTCCATCATGGTGGTGTACCCCGACCGGCAGATGATACATTTCGCCCGGTTCATCAGGACCTCCTTCTCTTCCGTTGACGCGTACGACAGGACCCTGAAGCGATCGGCGTGTTCCGTACCGCTGGCCGCCTTCGGGCTTCCCAGGAGAATGGCAACAGACCCCGGGAGGTCCGCGGCTGCCGGCAGCAGGATCCTTTCCAGTCCGGTCCGCTGGGGTTCCGGCCCGGAGATGATCACCAGGTAATCGAGGTCCTGCCGGACTTCGCGCCTTCGGGTACTGGTCAGGATGCCTGCATAACAGAGACGGGAACGGGTGAGATCTCCTGCCCGGGACAGTTTCCCGGCAAGCGAGAGCGGGCCCGGGGGATTGTCCGGCACGATGATCCGGTTGAATTTTTCATGGAGGTACGCGTTAAGCCATGCGCCCGCAAGTTCCAGGGGCCATGCAACCAGGGGGAGGTGGTAATGGAGCTGGTGGGTGATGAAGAGGGAAGGAATTTTGTCAGAGTACACCCCGAGCCGGTTGTCGCTGATGATGAGGTCGTACTCGTCCTCTTCAAGGATCGCGGCAAGGTTCCGGCGTTCCTCCGCAATTCCCTTGAGGAGGAGCGGGGACGAGGCAACAAACCGGGCGAGGAAGAATCTGTTCGCGCTGAGCGGGACGGAATAATCCGGGAAATCGCAAAAGGTGCAGGACGGGAACTCCTGTTCCAGCACGGAGAGGGCATTCCCGTGCCCCGCGACCGTGACGTCATGGCCGCGGGAAAGGAGCGTCCGGATGACCGGGATGTCCCGGGTGGCATGACCAAGTCCCCAGTTCAGCGGCGATACCAGTACGTGTCCCATCCCGTGCTCCCCGTATTATGAAACTATTCTTCGGCAATTGTATTGAATGGTGCTGCCGGAGCGGATGTAAAAAAAGCATCTAGGTCACGACGGCCCGCCGGAACCTCCACCATGCAAGAGCGAACATGATGGCGGAGAAGATGATGAGACCCAGGAACGAGAGCAGGATATCTGCCTGGGTGAATTCGTAGTGCTTGCCGAGCGCGTAGAAGTCCGGGCCGATCGCGAAGTACCGGATCCCGTTGATGAGCATCGTCATCGGGTTGTAAGCCGAGATGATCCTGAGGGCCTCCGGGAAGGTGTCGATCGGGTACAGTGCGTTGCTTGCAAAAAAGATCGGCATGGTCAGGAGTGTCATCACGCCCTGGAGCCCTTCGGGGCTCTCCATAGAGATCGCGATCGCGGCGGAAAGGAAGAGGAAGCCAAGCGCGAACATGGCGACAAACGCGAGGACCCCGAGGACACCGAAGGCGACCTGCACGGGAGTAAACCCGGCAAAGAACGCAGCGCCGATCAGGATGCCGAAGACCATGATGATGATCGCCTGGATGAACGACTTGGTCACGCCGGACATGGCGATGCCGACAATGATATGGTTCCGGTTCACCGGGCTTGCAAGGATCTCCCTCATCAGCCCCCAGTTCTTGTCAAACAGGATCACGATCCCGGAAAACAGGCTGGTGAAGAGGGTTGTCATCGCGATGATCCCCGCGCCCATGAACGTGAGGTACCCGACTGCATACGCCCCCTCAGGCACCGGTACGCCTGCCATCAGCCGGTCAAAGTTGCTCGACATCGCGATGCCGAAGAACGCGAGCCAGAGCGCCGGCTGGAGGAGCGATGAGATGAGCAGCGTCTTGAACCGGAAGAACCGGATCATGTCGCGCCAGTAGACCGTCATGAAACCGTACGTCATATTATTTCCCCGCCCGCAGGAACATCGGGCGTGCGGGTGCCTGCCCTTCGTCGCGGAGTTCCCTGCCCGTGTAGAAAACGAACACATCGTCCATGCTGGGTTTTTTTAAGTTGATGGTGGAGATCCCGATCCCTGCTTTTCGCAGCGTGTCGATGATGCCGGGCAGTACTTTTGTCCCGTCTTCGTGCACCATGAGGACGATCCTGTTGCCTTTGGTTGTGATCTCACGGACCGAAGGCATCTGTTCAAGCAGTTTTGTCGCGTTCTCGTTATTGTCGGTATCAAGGTAGATCAGGTCGCGGCCAAGGGTGTTTTTCAGTTCTTCCGGTGTCCCCGCGATGATGATCTTGCCATGGTCGATGATGCTGATCCGGTCCGAGAGCTGGTCTGCCTCGTCCATGTAATGGGTGGTGAGAAAGATAGTCGTGCCCTCCCGGTTGACTCCCTTGATGTATTCCCACATCCGCATCCGGGTCTGCGGATCGAGGCCGATGGTCGGCTCATCAAGGAACAGGACTTTTGGCCGCGTCATCAGCCCGCGTGCAATCTCGAGCCGCCGCTTCATGCCCCCGCTCAGTCTCTTGGAGAGTTCGTCCCGTTTTGCTTCGAGCTCAACGAGTTTCAGCAACTCCTCGATCCGTTCCCGGCGCTCCTTCACCGGCATATCATAGAGCCTGCCGTGGAACTCCAACAGTTCCCAGACCGTCATGTCCCGGTCCAGCGTGATGTCCTGGAAGACGATCCCGATCGATTCCCGGACGTTCTGTGACTCCGTTGTCACGTCATAGCCGGCAATCGTCGCCTTCCCTTTCTGGAGCGAGAGGAGCGTGATCAGGATATTGATGGCCGTGCTCTTGCCGGCACCGTTGGGCCCGAGGAACGAGAAGATCTCCCCTTTCTTCACCGTGAAACTGATCCCGTCAACGGCTTTGAAATTCCCGTACGAATGTTCGAGGTTCTCCACGCGGATGATTGCGCCATCATTGCCGGGACCCGGTCCTTCCATACCGGAGATATTCCGGGTAGTAATACATGAAACCAGTGATCGTACCCTGCCTGAGCCTCTCCCCTCGCGCCATGAAGAGCAGCGTTATCATTATTGGTTTACCCGCCCAACGTCAGGATAGCGATCCTTTATGTTTTCCCGTCACTCTGAAACCGGTTACCGCGAATCACTGCCCGGCATCACGCAGAAGACCCTTGTCTCCGGGAAGAACACCCTGATGGCCGAGTTCCGGCTGGACAGGGGAACAGAGCTCCCACGGCATACGCATCCCCACGAGCAGACAGGGTATCTCGTCTCGGGACACATGACCCTCCGGATCGAAAATGAGGAATCGGAGATCCGGCCGGGCGACAGCTGGAATATTCCCGGGAATGCCGGGCATTCGGCAACGATCCACGAGGACTCGGTGGCGATCGAGATCTTCTGCCCGGTCAGGGAAGAGTACCTGCGGTAAAAATTTTAACAGATTTTTTTTATTCCGGCTTTCGGCCGGTCATGAGGAAGAAGGTAAATGTCCGGGTCTCCCCGGAAGGGACGGGTTTTGGGACAATTGCGGCAGTCCGGTTCCGGATCGACACAAATCCGGCAGTCTCAAAATGTTTCAGCATGGTGCACCGGTCGAAGCCGAAGTGGAACACGCCCTCATTCGAGTCGTGGAATTTTCCATCATCGCTGTCAAGATCAGCGACAGCCAGCCAGCCACCGGGTCTGACAACGCGGGCGATCTGGTCCAGTACCGGCTGGACCCCCCGGATGTGGTGAAAGGTTGTGCTGCTGACCGCAAGGTCGTACTGCCCGTCCAGTACGCCGCCCTGCTCCAGATCGATGAGCCGGGCCTTCACGTTTTTCAGTCCCTGCTTTTTGATCTTGGCGTTGAGGATATCGAGCATGCCCTGCGAGCTGTCGATGCCCGTGATGGTGCGGACCAGTGGCTGGAGCTGGAGGGTGATGAGTCCCGTCCCGCACCCGAAGTCAAGCACATCCATGTCAGGAGTCAGCTTCACGGTCTCGCGGATCGCCCGTGCGATATCGTGAGCTACCTTTACCCGGCCCGGGTTCTCGTCCCAGGTTGCAGCTGCGGAATCGAAGTTACGCTTCTCGCCGCTCGCTGCGTTCACGGAGTCGAAGTTACGTTTTTCACCGGTCATCGTAGTCATCTGTCTGTAGGAGGGGTGGGCTGAAAAACGAGATGGATTGGGGAATAGACTGATTGAAAAAATCTGTGTAGTGATATGAATGACTTATTCTTGTTTTTCCTGAATGTGAGATGGTTCCCCCCAATCCCCCCTTCCCGAAGAACTGCCGCCACAGGCAGGCAGTTCTTTCGGGTGGGGGGTTCCGTAAGTGGTTGTCCGTGTCGGTAATTTAATCCGGTAATACTGAGGCATCGCAATGCGCCCCATCCCCCTACGGGGGACTGGTGGCGCAAGAGGGGGGGCGATCATCTCTCTATGAAAAGGATAAACCTCACAGACCCATTTTTAATCGATTTTTACTCCAATGAAAACAATCATCCCGTTTTCCAGCCCCACGAATTCAATCCTAAACCCGGCCTGCTCCATCATCTCCCGTACCCGCTCCGGCGAAATCCGGAGTTTTGCATATTCGCTTGCCGACCGTTCCCATGCTCCCGACATCCGCGAAAAGAGAATATCGGTGACCAGAACAGAATCCTGCCGGTATTCCAGCCGGCACAAAAATATCCGGTCCGCGTCCCGCCTCACCGGAATTATCGCAATGCTTCCGTTCTCTTCGCTCGTATAATCCCGGAATGACAGGACAAGTGTTCCGCCCGGCCCGAGTTCTGCATGGCACTGCCGGATCAGGCTGCTGACTGCATGATCATCCGGCAGGTGCGTGAGCGTATCCCCCATGCAGGTGACGAGTTCCGGCGTTTTCCCGGCCCAGAGCGGGAAGTCCATGATGTCCCCGGTGACGATCTCAATACCCGGACCCGGTGCCCGGCTCCGGAGTTCGTCCAGCAACGGCTGGCAGAAGTCCACGGCAGTGACGCGGAACCCGGCCTCCGCAAGAGGGACCGACTGGAATCCGCACCCGGCAGCGAGATCAATTGCGATCCCGCCGGCCCCGGGCTGGATGTGGTGTGTGGAAAAAAACTGCCGGCTCTTTATGGCATTCGCCGCAAATCCCCCGGCCATCCAGAGATAATGCTCAGCAAGGAACCGGTCATAATGGGCCTTTACTCCAGGGACGGGGGGCGGCATGGTTAAAGATCGTTTGCCTTCCTGCTATACTTATTTGACGTGCGGCAACCAAGTATACGCCAATGGTTCCCGAGCCCGAATTCCGGTACAAGCAGTGCCTTATCATTCGTAACGATGTCAAGATGAGCTGCGGCAAGCGGTGCGCACAGGCCGGGCACGCCGCGATCGGCGCTTTCAACGGTGCGGACAAGTCCCTGCAGAAGGCATGGCTCACCGAGGGGCAGAAGAAAGTCGTCCTCAAGGCAAACGACGAGCGGACGCTGTTTGAACTCAAAGTCCTTGCCGAACGGAACGGCATCTCCACGTCCCTGATCCAGGACGCCGGCATGACCGAGATCCCGCCGGGCACGATCACCGCGCTCGGCCTTGGCCCGGCAAAGAGCGAGGACCTCGACAAGATCACCGGCTCGCTCACCCTCTTATGAAACAGAGCACGTTCCCGCTTGAACGCGACCTCGGCATGCGGTACTATGCGAGCGATGCCGACGGGATCGGCGGCAGGCTCCGGGCGGCTCCCGAGGATTTTATCGTAGAGGAGATCCCTCCTGAAGGCAAGGGAGGGACAACCGGCCCATACCTCATCTGCACCCTTACGAAGACCAACTGGGAGCTCCAGCATGCGGTAAAAGAGATCGCAAAACGGCTCGGCATCAGCCACCGGCGCATCGGCTGGGCCGGCACCAAGGACCGGAACGCGATCACGAAGCAGTGGATCTCGATCTACGATGTCACCGCGGAACAGGTGGCCGCTGTCCGTTTGAAGGACATTGTCCTTGAGCCGGTGCGGAGCGCGAACGAAGCCCTGTCCCTTGGTGACCTGCTGGGAAACCGGTTTGACCTTGTCATACGGGACTGTGAAGTGCCGGGCCTTGCAGCACGGGTGGATGCGATCGCAAAGACCGTACAGGATGGCGTGCCGAACTATTTCGGCCTCCAGCGTTTCGGGGCGATCCGCCCGGTCACCCACACGGTCGGGGAATGGATCCTCAAGGATAATTATGAGCAGGCCGTCCTCACCTACATCGGGCTCCCGTTCCCTTCGGAAAATGAGAATACGGCGGCAACCCGCAGGGCGTTCCTCGAGACCCGCGACCCGGCACCGGCACTCAGAGAATTCCCGGTCCAGATGAATTACGAGCGGGCGATGCTGCAGTACCTCCACAACCACCCGGGCGACTACGCAGGTGCCCTCCGGGAACTGCCGCCAAAACTCCTCTCCATGTTCATATCCGCATTCCAGTCCTGGCTCTTCAACTGCGCCCTGAGCCAGCGGTTCGATGACGGCCACCAGCTCACCGGACCCGTCCCGGGCGACCACCTGGTCTTCCTTAACGGGCGGACCGATACGGTGACTGCGGCAAATGTGACCGCCGCGGCCATGCACATAACGCGGGGCCGGTGCAGCATCGCGTTCTTTATGCCCGGAAAAGAGAAAGCGGGCGGGGGAGGGCCGGTCGAACCGGTCATGGACGCCCTCCTTGCGGAACGCGGGATCACCCCGGACGACTTTTACCGGGCTTCGCGTTTTGTCGAGACAAAATTCGAAGGGGCCTTCCGCCCGATCTCCCTCCGGGCAGAACTGGAATCAACGGTGACGGAAAACAGTGTGCGCCTGAAATTTACCCTGCCGCCCGGCCACTACGCGACAACCGTCTGCCGCGAGTTCATGAAGGCAGACCCGGTCAGGATGATCTAGACCGGGACGCTGCCAGTTCTTTTGCGCCTTCAATTGCGTCGTTGAGGTTCCCGAGTTCGTCAACGACATTCAGCTTGAGCGCATCGGCGCCACGGATCACCCTGCCGTCCTCGATATCGGAACGGGAGATCGACCGCTGGGTGGTCACGTCCGTGATGAAATTCTCGAAGCTGTCCTTTACGATCTTCTCAGCATACGCCGTCTCTTCTTCGGTCAGCGGGCGGGCGGTAGAGCCCATGTCTTTCTTGCTGCCGGACTTCACCACGCTGATATTATACCCCTCGCTTTTCATCCAGCCGCTGATGTCGGAGAACTGCCAGATGACCCCGACGCCGGCCGTAAATGTATCCGGGTTCGCATAGATCCTGTCGGCATGGGCGCTCACGTAGTATGCAGCCGATGTGGCGATGTCCCCCATTGACACGACCACCGGTTTTTTTGTCTTTGCATATTCGAGGTCGCCGATAATTTCCTGTGCTGCCGACGGGGTGCCACCGGGGCTGTCCACCCTGAGCACGATCGCTTCTACCAGCGGGTCATCAGCGGCTTCGCGCAGCTCTTTCCCGATCACTTCGCTGCCGATTGACGCGCCGTCAGAGACATCCCCGGTCTGCATCGTCCCCTCCATCCGTATTACGGTCACTCCCTGGGTGTCCGAACGGGTCATGTAATACGTGGCGAGCATCAGCCCGGCAATGAGGAGCAGCCCGGCAGCAATCCCCAGGGCGAGTTTCAGGTGTGAATGGGATTTTTTACTGGCAGTTGTAATCTGTTCTTCGAAAATGTCCATAGTTCCTCACTGAGTGTAGAGCACATCGAATTCCGAGACCAGGTTGCTCCCGCACATATAGTATTTTTTCAGGTTGAGCCGGATCATCTCGTTCTCGTTATCGATGTGCATGCCGCCGACAAGGGACGGGGTGTCGGACCCGCCGACAATGAAGGGGAGGTGGATGAGACGGATCTCGTCCACGAGCCGGTCGTGCAGCATGTGCCAGTTCAGGGTCGGTCCGCCTTCGATCATGAGTTTCTTCACGCCGAATTTTTCCCTGAGGATCTTCATGAGCAGCGGGAGTTCGACATGGTCCTTCCCGGCCACGATCACGTGGGCGCCTTTCTTCTTGATCGCGTCGACCCTGTCCTTTGGTGCTGCCTCCGAGACTGCGATCGCTGTCGGGGCGTCAGGGCCCAGCACGTTTGCATCGAGCGGGATATCGGCCATGCTGCACGGGATCACCCGGAGCGGGCTCTTCCCCTCGATGTACCTGACCGTAAGGAACGAGTTGTCGATCCTGATGGTGTTGGCCCCGACCATGATCGCATCATATTCCGCCCGCGTCTCGTGGAGCAGGATCTCGGTCTCGTGCGCCATGTATTTCATCAGGATCTTTGAGGATGCCCCTTTCTTGAGCGTGAGTTTGCCATCCGCCGTGATCTCCGACATCATGAGCACGTGCGGACGGTCTTGTGTACTGGTCATGTGAGCCTCTTTTCTCCGGAATAATAGGGTGGCAAATATAAATAACGTGGTGATAGCGGCGGACCAAATTCCCGGCAGGATGGCAGATCAACGCCGGATGAGCAACTATTAATTGTTGATCTGCGCATGAATTTAAGTTATGAATATTACTGCACTCCGGCCAAGGTTCATCAAATATCTTGAGCCGGTCGCAGATGTCTTTGTCCGGCTCCGGATCACGCCCAACCAGATCTCGCTCCTCTCGCTCGCTGCCGGTATTGTCTGCGCTGTACTTTTCTTCCAGCGCGAGTTCTTACTGGGAGCGCTCTTCCTCCTCCTCTCCGCGGTGTTTGACCTCATTGACGGGAGTGTTGCCCGGAAGACCGGCGCCCACACCAACTTCGGTGCGGTCTTTGACTGGATCGTGGACAAGTATGTCGATGGCCTGGTCATCCTCGGCATCGGCCTCTCCGGGATCCAGATCGTCAGCCAGTTTTATCCTGTCCCCCCGGTGGCAGATTTCTGTGTTGTTGCGCTCGCCATCATCGGCTCGCTGATGAACACCTTCATCAAACCGGTCGTATACGCGGAGATCGGTTACCGGGAAAAAGTCGAAGGAAAGATCGACGACCCCCTTGAGGGTGTCGGGTTCTTCGGCAGGCCGGAGACCTTCGTTGTTTTAATTATCGGCGGAGTATTTGGGATCATCTGGGCAGCGGTGATCATTATTGCCGTCTGCACGAACCTTTCTGCGCTGCAGCGGATCATTTACCTTTACAGAACGCTTTCCTGATCTCGCCGGTATACATCTGGTAAAGTTCGTCGGCAAACTTCCCGAGCCTTGGGATCAGCGTAAAGAGCCAGTACGCGAGCATGACCAGGATCACGAGCGCCAGCAGTTCCATGATCACGTTGTGCGCCCAGAAGAAACTCTCGTACCCGAATTCGCCGTTGCTTGCGATCTCCGGGTAATACGGGAACCACTGGTCCGTGTATGCCATGATCACAAAGGCGTTCCGGAGCAGGTTGAGGAAATAGATGGGCAGTGCGATGATGAGGAAGGCATAGACCTTCTGCCGCAGCGTTGTGGGGACAGCGGCTGCGACGCCGAGCAGGATCGCGATGCTCTGGATGCCCGTGCACCCAAGGACGATCTGGACGCTGTACCCGTTGCGGGTGATCGTGTCGCGGAGAATCTCCCCGCACGTGGCCGGGTCCATTGCCCGTTCGGTGGCCACGTTCATGCAGGTGAGCGAGACCGTATAGTTGAGGGCATCGAGGATCCAGATGACCTGCCCGACAACCATGGAGATGAGCTGGTCCCCGAGCCAGGCAAAGAGGGGTACCTGCGTGAACCCGAACGGCGCGTAGATGAGGAACGCGACTGCCGCCGCACGCGAGAGGTTGATCGCCCGCTCATCGTCAACAAGGAGATATTTTATCGTGATCGCGAGGAATGGCACGGACATTGCGGCGATCAGGGGATACATGAAATTGTATTCCTTGAAAAATTCCGGTAGCATCGCAAACAGGGTCAGGACGATGAATATCCAGCCGGCGATGGCTGCGTACTTCCGATGTCGACCGGGTATGAGGAATGCCAGAAATCCGGCACACGACAACAAAACCAGATACTCGATCATTATTAAATTATTCACGCAATACCAAAAAAAGGATTCTGAACCGCCAGTTTTTTCCCGGCTCTCCGTGGTCTGTCCCGGGCCCGGCCGGGACCATTGCGACTCTGGAAATCATAACCTGTATTACACGAGAGTTAATCTTCTATCGTAACGCATACTATACCCATGTTTTGTCCTGAATGTAAGACTCTTATGATGTCATCCGGAGGTCAGCTTAAGTGCCGCAAGTGCGGGTATATCAGGAATATCGATAGCAAGGACCAGATGAAGAAGACCAAGGACCGCACGGAGAACGAGATCACGATCGTGGACGATGAAGATACCAACATCAAGACCATGCCCACGATCCAGATCAAGTGCCCCAAGTGCGGGAACAA
>JAJRCF010000026.1 GCA_028679075.1 Methanoregula sp.
AAGGAACTGGAGCTTGGTGTAGGTATCGTCGACGTTTGCGTCGTTGATGCCCTGTGCAAGTGCTTCAGCTGCATCGGAGCCCTGGAGGCTGTTTGATCCGAGGAGCTTGAAGATGGTGGTGGTCGAACCAGTGGCACCGCTGTTGATGAGCTGCTTGTTGTAGACGTATCCCGGGTTTGTTCCGTCGTCAAGTGCATGGAGAGCGACATCGAATTCGCCGTTCTGCATTGGGTGCTGGACAACCACGAAGTACTGGCCGCTGGAAAGAGTCTTGGTGTCTTCCTGCTTGACTTCGTACTTGAACGAGGCGTCGGAGTTGACGGATGCAGACTTCAGGACTGCGTAGTTCTTACCCATGATCCAGATCTGGACACTTGACGGGTCGCCCTGTGCGGTACCTGAAATGTAGATCCTGTCACCCTTGGCAACCGTGGACTGGGATGCAGTCGCGGAAACGAAGGGCTTCTTGATGATGACGGAAACAGTGCCGTATGCCGCATTTGCAAGGTTCTTCTTGTTGTACGGCTGGCTTACTGCGTAGATGGTGTAGGTGCCTGCATCGAGTGCGAAGCTGGCGGTTCCCCACTTCCATGACCAGGTGTTGTCACCGTTGACGTCGACTTCCTTGAAGTCGGAAATCACGTTGGTGGCGACACCCGGGTTCAGGGATCCTGCGTTCCTCGGGTCCTTGTCGGCGTCATTAATCACTGCGCCGTCCTCGGGGAGGTTCGGTCCGACCATGAACAGGTAGGTCTTGTACGTCTCGGTGTTGGTACCGGAGAACTTGATCTCTTCGCCGAGGTAGTAGGACTGGTCGCCTGCTGCTACGATGGTGACTGCGCCCTTCTCGACGTTGACATCAACTTCGTCACTCTTGTAGGTAGTGCCGAAGAGGTTTTCAACACGGATCGTATACTTCTGTGCCTTGGTCCAGTTGTTAGTGGTCCATTCTACAGTCCGTGTCCCTGAGTTTGAGGTCTTGATGTATGCGTAGTACCGTGTCTTGTTGTAAGAATTAACGGTGGTCTTGTTTGCTGCAACATCCCGCCAGATGGTCTTACCTGCACCATTCTCGTACTGGTAGTCACCATAGTTGTGTATGGCAGTCTGTGCCGCGCCGGTAGTCGAGTTGATACCTGATGCATCAATTGCATTATCAAAGTTGACGTCAGCCTGGTTGTTGACGATCTGCGGGGGCTGGTCATCATAACCGCCGGTCATTGCACTGGTGCCCTTGACCCACACGTAGTAGTAGGTAGATGGCTTACCGGTGACAGTCACGGAGAACGCCTTGGAACGGACGACGGAGTCCTTGTTGGCCTCGATCTTGACCGTGTCAGAGACGAGGGTAACGGTACCGGTTGCCGAGATGGTCTTGCCGGTGTAGTCAGCGCCTGCGTTCTTGTAGTTGTCCTTCATCTTGTTGAGCAGGGATTCTGCCCAGACACTGTAGGTTCCGACAGGGTAGCTGTACTGGCCGTTGCTGTCAGTTGCATCGGTAACCCAGTAGTTGTTGGAGTCGCCGAAGTACCATGGCTGTTGGTTGACAAACTGCTTGGTAATGCTGGTTGCATTGTACTTTCCGTTCTGCGCACCAACGATCAAGCTGCTGTACGTGGCTCCTGCCTCGTCCTTCACCTTGATGGTGATGTACCCGTCAGTTGCAGTGGTGGGGCCGAATACCGGGAGAGCACCTGTGTGCTGATACGTGGTAAGCCATGAGGCGGTACCTATGGGTGTCGCACCAGTGGAATCTGCCGTGTAGTTCTGCGCAGTCCATGGATTCTGCCAATCGATAGTAGCAGTGTTGTTCCAGTATACTTCAGTGTAGGTACCAGTGAAGTTATAGCCGTATGTCTGCTTGTTAATGACACTACCAGCAACAGAAGTCGTGTTGGTAACCTTGTAGATATTACCAGAAACTAATACAGCAACCGATTGGTTGGATAAACCCGTACTGTTCATGTTCCATGAGGACGTGGCACCACCGGGAAGGAACGAGGATCCACCAGCAGCATCTACCATACCGAATGGTTGGGACCAGATCGTGTTGTTCCTCTGGGAAGCCAGCGTTACCGGGTGCATGTTGGTGTTAACCTGTACCGTAAGGTGCTGACCCTGCGGGACCTGCAGACCGGTTATATCCTTGGACTGTCCCCAGTCCCAGACGGCGACTGAAATGGTCGGGTCCTGTACGTTGAACACGGGACCGACAGATGTTATCGGGGTCTTGCCATTAGATTCAAGCACATACCAGTTCCCGGTGTATCCGATAAAGTCCGTGGGAGAGACCTGGAAGTTCTTGTACGTGTTGTCAAGAACGAGCTTCTTGGTCGGTGATGAGGCTGTCAGATCTGCTGCAGATGCCCACCAGCCGATGGTCATTAACGCCGGAGCGTTATCAAGAGAATTAAAGTTGGTTTGTGCGGTGTTCAGTGCGTGAGTCAGGTTGAGACCCTCCTCACCGATAAATACGGTTGCACCTTGTGCAATAATCGTTCCGTTCGAGTTAGTGTCAGTTACTGCCGAGACTGGCATAACTGCAAGAAGTACGAACAGAGCGACTGCAACGAGTGCAATAGATAATCGCTTAGTCATGTGTTCAATTCCTCCAAAGTTTACATCATACATTGCAAGCCGCGAACCGCGTTCGACAAATGCCGAATAACGATTCTGCGAGCCCCATACTCCGTTTAGACGGAATATGAAACAGTATTTGTAAAAGTGCCAATATATCCTTTGTGGTTGTTTTTATTGGTTAATCCGGGTATAAAAAAACGCGGTTTTCCAATTCAAAGCCCACAATACGGTTTTTTTGTCCTGCATCCAGTCCCTTTTCATAGAGGGGTCAGTGCGATACATACTATGCAATCGGTATATATCACGCGCATGACGTTATAACATTCCATAATACTACTATACACATCAGTGTACATATGTACTCATCGGTTTTTTGAGCATTGTTTTTGATAGAGCCACTCAATCAGTGCTCGATCCCTCTTTATCACGTTCACCATATATCGCATTGCATCACCTCAGCATTCTACCTTAGCATTCTAAGTAGTATGTAACCAAGCCTGCCAATGATTCAGGCCCGGAGCCACAATTCAACAGTTATACAATCTGTCATAACAAATACCTGGGTATGAGAGTGATCCGTGCACCAAGCATCGGGAAGGCACACGAGCAGGTCATCCAGATGATCCTGGAGAAAGGCTGGGTGCTCACTACGGAAGATGCCGAAGCAACCGTTGAATTCGAGGAGATCGCCATGCAGGTCGATACCCCCCTTGCAGAACCGATGGTGAGCCCGCACTCCCGGTTCCAGCAGAAGTTCGTGGAGCAGTACGCAAAGGACCTGCTGCATGGCTCGCATGCCTCGTTCGAGTATGACTACCACGGCCGGCTCTTCGACTGGGGCGAACGGCTCTCCGTTGACGGGCAGCCGGTACATGTCGACCAGATCGCATACATCGTGGAAAAACTCCGATCGTCACCGGTGTCGCGGCGGGCAATCGCCATCACGTGGAACCCGGTCATCGATGAAAAGCTCGATGACTGCCCCTGCCTCCAGCTCATCCAGTGCGTGCTGCGGGACGGAAAACTGGGCATGCGGGTGATCTTCAGATCGAATGACATGCTGACGGCTGCCGGTGCAAACATGTACGCCCTCGTCCAGCTCCAGAAATCCATTGCCGACCAGCTCGGCGTCCCGTGCGGGACCTACACCCACATCTCGCTCATCCCCCACATCTACTACATCCGCGATATGCACGACATCGAGCCGTTCTGCGGCCGGGGCAAGCTCATCCAGCCGGTGAAAGAAGTCTGCAGGGCCTGCCAGAGCTGTGACCGGGCCGGGTCCGTATAACCATAACCAATGGGACATAACCAATGTGAAGGGGGTGGCGGTTGTCCGTCACCTTAATTAAGCAACAGCGGTAAAAAATATGGGTCAAATAGCCCGGTAGTGTAGCGGTCAATCATGGGGGACTCTGGATCCCCCGACAGCAGTTCGAATCTGCTCCGGGCTACTTCTTTTCGCAGAGTTTTGTATTACCGTAATTCCTGCATTGATACCGGAGGACACATCCCGTCAGATATCCGCATTATGCGATCAGGGCTGAAAGGATACATGCAAGGAATATCGCGCCGAACATCCCCGGGCCGCCAATGCTGACTTCGGGTATTTCCATATCCCGGATACGGGGGATCTGTGCGATACCCGCGCCGATCAGCGTGCCCGCGGTACCGGCCACAAATGCCGTCACTCCCGCCGACAGACCGGCCCCTCCGGCCAGCAGGAGCCCGCAGAGAATTGCGACAAGCCCGGGCATGAACACGGGGGCACGGATGCCGTAGCCGGGTATCGAGCGCGTGGCCAGCCACGCAACAACGGCAACAATAACGATACTGATCACAACGGGCTGGAGAACTGCCATACCCAGGACGGTGGTCGCACGATAGAGCAGGTAGGCCGATACTGCAATGGGGATCAACGCCCCTCCGAGGTTAAGCGAGACTACGGTCTCCCATGCCTGTTGATGGGAAAACGGATTTCCTGCACCAGTAAACGGCAGTGCCGCATTATCGACCCGGATGGTATCGCGCCTGATCCGGTACAGGGGAATATTCACAAAACTCCCAAACAACATCAGCAGGACTACCGCAAGCGCTGCGATCCACGAGAAACCAAGCCGGGTGAAGGCCGCCCCCACGAGCCCGAGAAAGATGAGCGGGATCATGAGAATGACCAGCCCGATAAGAAGGATCAGGGCAATGATGGAAAGCGGCCCTGCCGAGTACATCCGGATACCATTACTCATGGATCATTTCCTCCCGGGTTTTATGCAGACAATCGCCGCATGGTCCTTGTGGTACGGGGAGAGCCAGACGCTTTCCATAACCTCAAGACCGGCTGCCGCGAGCTCGGCGATTGTGTCGTGAAATACCTCTTCAGGAGTCTTCCGGATATCCACGCTCCGGGTCTTGAGCATGAGGATCGCATGCCCACCCTGCCTGAGGAAGGCGCAGTTCCTCGCAAGGATTGCCGCCTGATCGGGCTGTGCCACGTCCTGGTAGAGCAGGTCAACTTCTTCGACAAGCGGGGCATACTGCTCCGGCCGCGACGCATCTGCCATGATCGGGACGAGGTTCTTTCGCCTGCGTGCCACTTCCAGCAGGTCCTGCATAGGCCTCGGGGCAAACTCGACTGCGTAGACCACCTCCACGTAGTCGGCCACGTGCGAGACCGTGGTCCCGTTCGCTGCACCGAGGTACAGTACCCGCATATCCGCGGTCAGTTCCACCCCGTTGCCCGTGTAATAGAGCGCCGCAAGCTTGCTCCGGAACGGGTCCCAGACCCGGGCGCCGGCGAGCATCCGTTCGCTATACACCCCTCCTTCACCCTGCGATACCAGTACATCCCCAATCCGGATCATGGTTTATCCCCTGCACCCAATCGATCGATGCGTGCCTGTGCTCCTTCGAGGAACTCCGGCACCAGAACACCACGGAAGTAATCGAGCCGGGCGGCGATGGCCAGTTTCCCGGCAAGCGCCCGGGCGACCTTTCCCCGCCGTTCCTTCGGCGCATTGTGCACTCGCCGGTGCTGGAAGATGATCCCGTGCTTGGGGGAGGGAGACTTCGTCCGCAGGTGGGCAAAGAGGGCGGTCCGGGCCCCGAGCACCTGGATTGCACTTGCCGGAAGACGGGAGAGCGGGAGGAGCCCCCCCGCATTGGACATGAGCCTGGCAGCGACCAGTCCCCCGATCAGCGCACTGGTATTGGGCATCACCAGGTTTGCCCGTGACGAGACCTCCCGGGCAAGATCGGTCCTCGCTGCTGCCAGCTGCTCGACCTGCTGGGCAACCCGCCCGAGTGCCCCCCGTTGTTTCTGGGAGATGCTTTTCACCAGCACGTGCGCCGGTGTCCGGTGATACTTGCGGGAGAAGGCCGGGTGCCGGACCTGGTGCCACTCCGCCACCCGCTCCGAGAGCAGGTTGATCATCTCATCCATCCCGTCAAGCGTCCGCACCATCTGGAGCAGCTCGGTATCCTTGCCCGCATACTGCTCACGGATATCCTGCTCGGCAGCAGCAAAACAGAGCTCGCGGAGTGCCGAGAAGTACCCGGAACGGTCGCTGCACACACCGCATGCGACTGCATCCTTCCATGTCAGGGGGATGAAACCGTCCATCGTGGCCCGGAGGGATCGTATGCGCCGGGCGCGGGCCGCAGCATCACCGGTAAACGGCGTGCATACCTCCCCGTCAACGTCCCCGAACCAGTAGGATTGCATGAAAAAAGATGGACGCCGGCGGCAATAAAGATCGCATATCACAGTGGTATCACAACACCCGTCATACCCATGCAATACCAAAAGAGTACAATATGACAGGGACCATGATCGCACCCATGCAATAAACCCTCGGCAGGTTTATGAAATGGGGCACGAGTCCAAGCGCCGTTGCAAGGACAAGGACGACAAGACCGAACGGGCCGGTGAGGACAATGCAGAGGATGACAACAAAGAAAATCACTGCCCGGTTTAAAGCGAAGCTGTCGATATTGCCGATCAAGTAGGCAGAGCGGGAGAACCAGATCGTAATGCCGTACGCTGCGCACGCGGCAAGTACTCCGGCAACCATCAGCTCGCTCATGGGAGGGAGGGTAAGTTCAGAGAGCGCTGCCATCACCCCGTTCCGCATCCGGGACAGGGCAAAGAGGGCCGCAAGCCCGATGAACGCGTTCGCCGTGTTTGCCGCATTGGTCGCAAGGATGTATGCCCGCCGGTCCTTCTCGTACCCGATAACTGATGCCAGTACACCGTTGGCCGACGCAGTCGACAGCCCGGGAAGCCATCCTACGGCAACACCGGCAATCGTTCCGAGCAGTGATGATTTCACCAGGGTCCGGTCATCCATCCGTATTCCCTGGAACTGCTGAGCCGGAACAATCCCCCGCGACGCCGTCAGGAGCACCGAGATCCCAAAGAGCCCGGTGAGGAGCGGCATCAGGATCGCGCTGCCTCCCGCAAGGGTGTGCCACCCGAGGAAGGCATACCGCAGGGCAAACAGCCCGAGAATACCTGAAACAAAGAAGATTACCAGCCCCCAGCCGGGCGCCTCGCTCGTGACGACCATATAGCCCACCGTCGCGATCAGCAGGATGCCGATCCACCAGTCAAAGTAGGGCTGGAGTGCGGGCAGAAGGAGAAAGCAGAGGATCGAGAGCGGGACTGCGATGATCATCGCACAGGCACTCCCGAGCGCCGCAATCCGCACCGCTTCCTCGCCATTGCCTTCAAGGCAGAGGGCATGAGCCGGCAGGACGGCAAGGGATGTGTCTGCGTCCGGAATGCCAAGGAATGTCGAGGGGACCGCATCGACAAACGTATGCGTGATCAGGGCGGCAAACAGGGTGCACGCAAGTGCGACCGGCCCGAGCACTGCAATGAGGGCGAGCTGAAGGCTCAGGAGGATACCGGCAAGGGTGTTTGCATGCACACCGGGGATGATCCCGCTGATGGTACCGAGGATTATGCCGAGGAGAGTGCCAAGCAGGATCTCAATCATTGATTGAATATATGACACTGCGAATATAAGTCAACCGAAATGCATACCATCATCATATCGCGAATACTATCACGAAGCAGCATCCCCATGAAGATCGCAGTTACCCGCCTGAAAGGAAAGGAGAAGAGCGATGCCTCACGCTGTAGCGAGTACGGTCATTCGTGCTACAGCGTCCACCCCCTCCACTCGGAGCTCCATGAGGACGAGATCGCGCGATTCATCGAAGAGGCAGAGAGCGGAACGTTCGACTGCATCTTCTTTACGAGCGCCCTTCCGGCAAAGATCATTGCCCCCCGCCTCACCTCCCGTTCGCGGGTGATCGCGATCGGCCCCCAGACGGCAAAGGAACTCCAGGAATACAACATCACCTGCGAGACCCTGCCGGGTTTCTATTCGCGGGACTTCGTGCCGTACCTGGGTGACTGGATCAAGGGAAAACACATCGGCATCCCACGGGCAGACGTGCCAAATTTAAAACTCCTCGATGCAATCACGGCAGCGGATGGGATCGTGCACGAGTTCCGGTGTTACGGGCTTGAACCAACCGGCGAACCACTCGATCTCGGGCAGGCCGGTGCAGTCCTGTTCACGAGCGCGATGTCCTATACCAAAGCCCGCTGGGCTCCCCGCGGCGACCTCCTCGTGATGGCGATCGGCGACATCACCGCCGCAGCCATGCGGGCAGGAGGAACGGTTCCCACGGTTGTGGGGGACGGATCGCTTGAGGGATCATTAAAGGCACTGAATGATTATCTCGCACAATGGAGAGGACACTGATATGGAGCACCATACCGCACTGCAGGGACAGGAACCAGTCCACCTCTGGAACAAGGCGGGGATCATCGTTATCGATAAACCCCGGGGCCCTTCCAGCCACGAGGTTTCTGCATGGGTAGGGAAGATGCTCGGGTGCCAGGTAGGTCACTCGGGCACACTCGACCCTGCCGTATCCGGCGTGCTGCTCATCATGCTCGGCAACGCCGTCCGTCTCGCCCCGCTCCTCCTCCAGCACGACAAGGAATACATCTGCCTGATGCGGCTGCACGGCGATGTTGACCGGGAGCGGATCGGGAAACTCGCGGAGGAGTTCACCGGCAGGCTGTACCAGCGCCCGCCCCGGAAGAGCGCGGTCAAGCGGAACCTCCGCATCCGGGAGATCCAGGAGCTCGAGATCCTCGATGTTGACGGCCGCCTTGTCCTCTTCCGCGCCCGGTGCGAAGCCGGCACCTATATCCGGTCGCTCTGCCACCACATGGGGCTCGCACTGGGCGTTGGCGGGCATATGCAGGAGTTGCGGCGCACGCGGTCGGGGACATTCACCGAAGAGTCGATGTACACACTCTACGACGTGCAGGACGCGGCAGTCGCTGCCCGTGAGGGCGACCGTTCCGCCCTCGAGGCCATGGTTGTGTCCGTTGATGCAGCGGTCCCGGAGCTGCCGATCGTGGTTGTCCGCGACGCGGCAATCGATGCGCTCTGCCATGGTGCCTCGCTTGCAGGAGTCGGCGTGGCCAGCTGCATGGAGTTTGGCAAGGGCCAGACCGTTGCAGTCCTGTCGGAGAAGAAGGAGTTTGTCTGCCTCGGGCAGACACTGGTGCCCTCCGCTTCGTTCAAGCCCGGTGACACCGGGCTCGTCATCGCTCCGACCGCGGTATTCATGGCACCCGGCACCTACCCCCGCGGATGGACAAAATCCGATAAAGTCTACCCGGAGAAGAAAAAGGGTGACAGGACAAAAGGGAAGAAGCCCTCATCAAAGCCTGCGGGAAAGCAGGGGTGGCGCCCGGACTGGAAGCCATCCGGGAGATCCGACCGGAAACCGGACGACCGGGGCCAAAGGAAGAGATACCATTAAAAAAAGCCCCGGCTAACAAATAGGATACACTTTTTGCTGAGGTAGTCTAGCGGTAGGGCGCAGGCCTGGAAAGCCTGTGGTGCGAAAGTGCCTCGGGGGTTCAATTCCCCCCCTCAGCGTTTTGTTGTTTTCTGGTACGGGAAGGGGGGGTACCCCCTCCCCCCCGCACCTTTGCCATAACCAGCCATGGTGTTTCCCACCCCATTCCTTCGGAGAACGCGGTTATTCACACATCCGGAGGGGGGAGGGTAGCTACCCCACCAACAATGGCAGGGACCCCCCTGGCCCCCACTTTAAAATCCGGAGGGGGGTCCCCCTACCCACCCCTCCATGCCCCGGAGGGGTACCCACCCCCCCTTGGTTGCACGCACACGGGCAGCGGTTCTCTTGGAACTTCAGACGGAGAGGCAATTTTCCTGCGGAAATGAGTTCGCAGACAAGGGGGGGTAGTCCCCCCTTCCATACCCAGGGGGGCGGGTACCCCTCCCCTCAGTGGTGGGGGGGTCCCTGGCGCCGGATCCGGCCCGGGATCCTGGGAGGGGTGGGTACCCCCCTTTGCGTTCAGACTAAAAAAGGCACATTTCAAAACCGGATCCATATCATCCGGTGAATCGTTACCGCTGCATTCAGCGTTTTTGGAGGCACTCGTTGGCAAATGCAAGGTAGTCCGGCACGATCTCGAATCCCAGGAAATGCCGGCCTTCCTGCTGCGCCACGACGGCCACCGTCCCGGAACCGAGGAACGGGTCAAGGACGAGGTCGCCGGGGTTGCTGGAGTACATCAGAATCTTCCTGACCAGTTCCGGGGGGAGTTTTGTCGGGGTCTTCTTCCTGCCCTTCCAGTACTCCCGGTTGATCACCCAGACGTCCTCGGGATAATGGTCCATCTTGTTGAACGTGTACTGTTTTGGGTCCTTCACCACGAAGAGAATATGGTAATGGCTGGTCACGTACTTCTTCTTCGTAAAGACACCGAACTGGTATTTCCAGATCAGGTGGTTGACCGTGGTCAGACCTGCTGCATCAATTCCTTCAAGGATATCCCGGAGCCGGTTCCAGCCGGAGAAGATGTACATGCTGCCGGTCGGGGCAAGCACCCGGGCCGCTTCCACCATCCACGTACGGGTGAACTCCCCGTACTCTTCCTCCGGAATCTCCCTGTATCCTTCAATGACGTTCGACCCTTTCCGGTTGTAGTTGAGCCGCTGGGCCCGGAAGTCGATGGCAAACGGGGGATCGGTGACGATCAGGTCAATGGAACCTTCGGGAATCTTCGGAAGAAGTGCGAGCGCGTCACCCACATACAGGGTGTCCTCCCGGAATGCGCCCAGCTTCTTCTTCATTCAGTTTTTCCCGCCGGCGACCCGTCCCATCCCGAATGCCTTCGCGTTGATCTCGATCGTCTTTTTGGGGACAAGCCGCTTCACCGATTCGAGGAGCGTCTCTGGTTTGAGGGGCATCCACTTGGATGCAGCCCCGAGCATCACCACATTCTGGGAGAGGGGGCTCCCTGCTTCGGTCGCGATCCGGTCTGCATCAAGGAGACAGAGCTCGTGGTTCTTCAGCGCAGCAATGATCTCCTCTTCCGTGGGGGCCACAAGCTTCTGGGTATAGACCGATGTCGGGAGCACGAGGTGCCGGTTCACGACAATCTTCCCGTCTTTTTTCAGGTAGTGGGAGTAACGGAGCGCTTCGAGCAGGTCGAACGAGATGAGCAGGTCTGCCTGGCCGGGGGTTATGAGGGGGCCGTACTGTCCGTCGATGCGGATGTGGCTCTCCACCGAACCACCGCGCTGGGCCATGCCGTGGGTCTCCGCACCCCTGACCTGCCGTCCTTCGATAAGGCATGCTTCGCCGAGGATGTTTGACGCAAGGATCGTGCCCTGGCCGCCGATACCAACGATCAGGATATCGTAACTGCCGGTCATCTCTTCCCCTCCCGCGTGATCGCCCCGACAGGACAGAGCTGGGCGCAGACCGCACAGCCGCTGCAGAGCTCGTTGATCCGCGCCTTTTCGTCGGCAAACTCGATTGCAGGGCAGCCGAACCGGACACAGGTGCCGCATCCGGTGCAGGCCTCGGTGTCGACTGTGTACCTCCCGCGCTTTACACCGGCGCGGCGGGCGGAGATCACGCACATCTGCTTGGCGATGATCACTTTCACGCCAGTGCGTTTCTTCGCCTCCTGGAGCACGTTTATCATATCGGTGAGGTCGTACGGGTCAACCGTTTCCACGAACCGGACTCCGCAGGCGCGGCAGACCGCGTCGAGCGAGACGGGGGGCGTCTCCACGCCGCATGCCGTAAGACCGGTATTCGGGTTCGGCTGGTGACCGGTCATGGCCGTGATCCGGTTGTCGAGGATGACCACGGTCATGTTTGCCCCGTTGTAGACCGCGTTCATCAGCCCCTGGATGCCGGTGTGCAGGAACGTGGAGTCGCCGATCGTGCAGACCACGTCACGGGTCTCGCCGGAATGCGCGATACCGCTCGCGACCGTTATAGACGCGCCCATGCATATGGTAGTATCGACGACGCCAAGCTGGAGTCCGAGCGTGTAGCATCCGATGTCACTGGGATAAATGGCATCTTTGAACACTTTTTTAATCGCATAGAATGCCCCGCGGTGCAGGCAACCGGCACAGAGGATCGGTGGCCGCACGGGCAGGTTCTGGACCACCTCGGATGGCACGAACGGGTTCTTCTTCAGGAATCCTGCCTTCTCCATGATCGTTGCAACGGCAGCCGGGGATAATTCTCCCTCGTACGGTGCATAACCGTTCTTCTTCCCGAAGACCGGGACGCAGCCCGCGACCTGCCGGACGGTCTCCTCGACCTCCGGAGCAAGTTCCTCAATCACGAGTACCTTCTCGTGCTTCCGGACAAACTCCCCGAGCCATTCCTCATCGATCGGGTAAGCTCCGATCTTCATGAAGGAGACCCCTTCTGGCAGGAGTTCCTGCACGTAGGACGATGCAATCCCGCTCGCGATGACTGCCGTCTTCCCCCGGATCTCGTACCGGTTGAACCCCTTCTCAACCAGCCGCTTGCGGATCGCCGGCTGCTTCTCATTGAGTTTCTTGTGGAGGACACGGGTGTGGGCCGGGATCACCACGTACTGCCGCGGGTCCTTGTGGAACTCGCCTTTGCGCGAGCCTGCAACAACAGGCCCCAGTCCCACGTCGCCTTTCGAATGGCAGATACGGGTAGTGGGGCGGAAGATCACAGGAAGGCCGAACTCCTCGGACAGTTCGAACGCCGACGGGATCATATCGTGCGCTTCCTGCACGCTCGCGGGATCGAGGCAGGGCACCCGAGCGAAATGCGCATAACAGCGGGTGTCCTGCTCGTTCTGGGAACTGTGCGCGAACGGGTCGTCTGCGCTCATGATGACAAGCCCCCCGGTCACCCCGGTATAGGCGCTCGTCATCAGCGGGTCGGCCGCCACGTTCAGCCCCACGTGCTTCATGGTGCAGAGTGCACGGACCCCGCACCAGGCAGCGGCGAGGGCATTCTCAAGCGCCACTTTCTCGTTCACCGACCATTCGAGATAGTACGACCGTTCCGGCTGCGCCCGCAGGGTGTCGATCACTTCGGATGACGGCGTGCCGGGGTAGCCGCAGACAAAGTCCACGCCCGATTCCAGGCAGGCATGCGCTATTGCTTCATTCCCGAGGAGATATTTTCGTTCCATGATCCCAGTTCCGTATACGTACCGTGATTTTTTTACACATATCCCTATCTAAAGGTGTTTGTAGTTCGCTTGTGGATTCACAACCTATAAAAACTCTGATGGAGTAGTAATTAGGGTAAATTCAGGCAACAATCGGGCCCGTAGCATAGCCAGGTGGTGCGCCCGGCTGATAACCGGGAGGTCATGTGTTCGAATCACATCGGGCCCATCTTCGTTTTTCACAGTTTTTTAAAAAGGGCGGCACTTCCCGCATCCGGAAATGCTTCATGTTCAATTATTTCAGATTCCGGTTTTCAAGCTGACTGCATAACGAAAAAATATCAAAAAAATGCCGGCAAACCAAATGCCGGTTCAACTCACGGTTTTTTGGCGAACACGTACCCGATAACGGTTTCCAGGGAATCGAGGAGTTTCTCTTCTCCCTGGAGATAGTCCTTCATTGCCCGGTAGAGCATGAACATGATATCGTACCCATACTGGTCCAGCGCCATTTTTGCATCGATCGGGTTGAGATAGGAATCGGTCAGGAACCCGTCGAAGCTGTACATCAGCTCGAAGAGGTCCCCGTCTGCCGAAAGGACACAGAACTGGTCGGTGACGGTCTTGGCCGGGTTATCAGGACGGAAGGCGGCGGGTTGTTCGGATTTCCCAAGGATGATCATCTTCTGGGGGTAATATGCCGGGTCGTAGATCTCCCCCTTGGTATCCTGCTTTCCCATCTTCAGCATGTTGAGGCCCACGATCTTCACAACGGATGAAGAAGATACGGCCATCTTTTTTAAGAGTTTCGCATCGCTCTCTTTCAGTTTATCCGTCAGCGCTTTCTCGCTTTCCTGCGATTTTTCAATCTTCTGCATCAGGGCAGTAAACCCTTTCTCAATTTCGTCCATTATCGTTCACCACGTTCCATGACATATATGCCGGGAGATAAGAAGTGTTCATGCCGCCGCTATTAAATCACTCGTTTCCGGTTTTTTCGTACGTCATCGGTGGCGGATCCGGACAGGACATATTTTGGAGTGAGGCCAAACTTTATTCTGGATGCCATCAAACCCACGTACATGAAAACCGAGGAGGGGCTCGAACTTACACCGAGGAAGGTGGAATACCTCAAGTTCCTGTCCGAACAGGGAGGAGCCGTCCGGACAACAGAGATCGCTACGCACTTTCGTGTCGACCCCTCCACGATCACCAAGACCATCGGGGAGCTTGCTGACGCCGGGTACCTGCTGCATACACCCTACCATGGCGTCACCCTTACTGACTGCGGAAAGGCATATGCAGGATTCCTTGTCAAGCGCCACCGCATCTTAAGTCTCATATTCGTGAGGAACGGGCTCTCCCATGCACAGGCCTGCCACGAGGTGTCGCGTTTCGAGAGTTTCATCTCCCGGGATGCCGTCGACACCATGTGCAGGTCCATGGGCCATCCCCAGCAGGGCATCTGTGGTGAGATCACCCACGACGACGGGTGCATGGCTGCAGGAAAACACCATTGAAGGGGAAGAGAACGATGAAGACAACACCAGGAGAGATGTCATGAGTGCGGCAATGATCTCGGAACATATTCCTGACATCGATCTCATTACGACATACGGGGAGCGACAGGACTCCGCGGTCTCCCGTGCGAGCCCGTGGACGAAAGGTATCCTGCTCATCCTCATTGTCCTGATGATCACGCTTACCAGCAACCTGGTGATCCTTCTCGCCATGTATGCCGCGATCCTCATTGCCTGTGTTATGGCCGGCCTCCCCATGAGAAAGATCCTTGCATGGTATGCCATGCCGGCCGTTTTTGTCCTCTCGCTCGTCGGCATCATGGCATGGAACCAGCCGGGGGTCCCGGTGCTTTCGTTTACCATAGCGGGCTTTATCCTCACGCTCACCGACCAGGGCATCCTGCTCATCGTCACCCTGCTTATCAAGGCCCTGATCTCGGTCACCTTCTCGCTCTTCTTCCTGATGACAACGAAGTACGCCCACTTCTCCGCCATGATCTCCCGGGTCTTCCCGTCCCCGCTCGATCAGATCTTTCTCCTCGCGTACCGGTTCCTGTTTCTGACCCTTGCCATGGCCGCGTCCATACTCAAGGCAGTGCGGTCCCGGGGCGGGGGGCTCATCCGTTCCGTCCGCGTCCAGGGGGGCCTCTTTGCCGGGGTGTTCGGCCTCGTCTTCATACGCTCCTTCGAGCAGGCAGAGAGAGTCCAGAAGGCGATGACTGCACGGGGATATAACGGTTCTTTTGCCGCACATACCGCCATCCCGAAACCCCGCATTGCAGAATACGGCCTGATTTGCATATCCGGCCTTGCCGTGATCATGACGATGTGGCTGGTACCACACGCCGGGGGGTGGTGAGCAATGACCATCATGCGCCATGACCCGGACCACCGGCACTGTAACCATGTCGATCCCGGACGGGAACTGATCCACGTTGACTGCGCAAGCCACGTTTATCCTGACGGGAGCGTCGGGATCCACGAGATGTGCTTCCACGTAATGAAGGATGAGATCGTTGCTTTGTGCGGGCCAAACGGATCGGGCAAATCCACGCTGATCGAGCACCTGAATGGCCTCCTCCTTCCTTCAGAGGGAGACATCGTGATCAATGGCCGGTCGATCGCGCGGGGTGAACGTGCCGATCTCTGGAAAGAAGTGGGAGTCGTATTCCAGCGCTCGGAAGACCAGCTCTTTGCCCCCACGGTTCTCGATGACGTGATGTTCGGGCCCCTGAACCTGGGACTGTCACCGGAAGAGGCAAAAACGGAAGCCATGAAGGCGCTCGAAGCGGTTGGTGCCGCAGACCTTGTCCACAAACTCCCCAACTACCTGAGCGGGGGGCAGAAACGCCTGGTCTCCATTGCCGGCATCCTCGCCATGAAGCCGCGGATCATGGCGCTGGACGAACCCACATCAGACCTCGATCCTGTCCACAGCGCGATGATCGAGCGGCTGATCCTTGAATTCAAGAAACGGTTCGGCATCAGCGTGGTGATTGCAACCCACGACCTCGAACTCGCAGCCCGTATTGCCGACCGGGTCTGCCTTGTCAGGAACGGCGCCATCTATGCTGAAGGCAGCCCGCGGGAAGTATTTTACGATACCGCGCTCATCGAAGAGGCAGGGCTGAAACTGCCGGACACGGTGATGACCTGGCTCGAATATTGCCGGGGGACAGGGATGGCCTCAAAAGAACAACCCCTCACAAGGACGGAACTGGTTGCGCAGTTGGAGAGATCTGCGGGTCAAGGGGGCCGGAAAAGTTTGGACTGAGTCCAAATTTTTCATTATGTTTTTATGCTCCCCTCAATAATGGATGATCATACAACCCGTTGCGGGATTTAGAAGAGATCCATCATGGCACACATTCATCTTGAAGACGGATCGTTCACGCTCGTGTGGGTGCTTATCTGGTGGATCATTGCCCTTGTATGTATCGGGGCTGCGCTCTGGTTCCTGCGGTCGCAGGGCCAGGATAACCAGAAGCGGATCACGATCGCCGCGTTTATCACCGCAGCGGCATTTGCCATATTCCAGATCAATATCCCCCTCTTTGGCGGCGTGCACCTGAACCTGACGCCGCTGATTGGTATCCTGGCAGGACCGGTCCTTGGCACCCTTGTCGTCCTCGTCATCAATATCCTTTCCGCGGCGATCGGCCACGGGGGCTGGGGGCTGGTCGGGGCGAACGTACTGGTGAACCTGAGTGAAGTTGTGGTTGCTTACCTTATCTTCCGGGGGTTACGCGGCCTGATCCCGGACCTCTTCTCCCGGGCAGGGATTGCCACCTTTGCCGGGCTCTTCTGCGGCAACCTCATGATGGTGGCAATCATCCTCATCTCCGGTATCCAGGGGGTCACCCAGTCGTCCTCCCAAATCCTGGCCGGCCTCACCCTCATCATGGCGGTGAACATGGGCGTCGCCGTCATCGAGGCCATCATCACCGGCCTCGTCGTGCAGTACATTGGAAAAATCCGGCCCGACATCCTTGGGGAGAACCGCTCATGAAGGACGTAGTGCGAGATAAGAGAGGGCTTATCATCTTCTGCCTGATCGCCATCATCGTACTCATCGGCGCTTTCGCCGCATACGCTGCAACAGGGCCGATGGGCATCGAAGAGCGGTTCAATGCTGCTGCCGGCATCAGCACGGGCGAGGCCGGAGAAGAGGCGAGTGGTGGAGGCCCTGGCGGGTTCTCCGTTGAAGGCAACAGGATATTGTACATGCTGGTGCTCGCGGTGCTTGCGGCACTATGTATTGCAGCATACCGGCATTATCAATTGTAAAACGGCAAAACGGCACTCGTTTTTTTTTACCAGGGTTCAGAAGACCCGTTCCCCGATGAAAAAATACTTCCGGTCCTTTTTAAGGACGACACGTCCCTCGTATCCGCACGGCAGGTCTTCGTTGATGACAATGCCCTGGTACATGGGAGAGCGGGCCATGACCGATCCTTTCCTGACCGTTTCAGTGACGATAAACGGGACCTCTTTTCCAAGGCAGGCCGAGTTTACGTCGGCATACACTTCTTCGGCACAGGCAAGCAGGAGCCGCGACCGGTCCTTCTTGACCGAGTCGGGGAAGTCTTTCTCTTTTGACAGGGAGGTGAACGGGCGGCAGGAATACCGGGTCACATTCACCTTGTTTGGCCGGGTACGGCGGACGAGTTCAAGCGAGGCCGAAAAGGCCTCATCGGTTTCACCACAGAAACCAACGATCATGTCGGTCGCAACGGTGATATCCGGGAACCTTCTCCGGAACGCGGCAACGATCTCGCAGAAGTCTTCCACGGTATATCGTCTCCCCATCCGTTCCAATACCTCGTCTGATCCGGACTGGACCGGCAGGTGAATGAATTTGAATATCCGCTCCCCGGAAAAGGCGTCGACAATCCCATCGAGATCCTCAATCACGGTTGCCGGGTTCATCATACCAACCCGTATGCGATAATTCCCGGGTACGTCTCCCGCACCGGTGAGCAGGCCGGCAAGCGAATGCCCGGTATCCTGCCCGTAGGAGCTCACATCCTGCGCAGTGAACTGGATCTCCACTGCTCCGGCTGCGGTAAAGGCCCGGACCTGCTGCAGGATCTCTTCCTTCTGGAAACTGCGTAACGGCCCGCGGGCAAAGCGGGTGATGCAGTACGTGCAGGCGCCGTTACATCCCTGCGCAATCTGGACGATCCCGACACTCCCCCCCGTCACGGTCCCGACATCGCGGTACCATTCCCGTATGGCATCCGGCGGGATTATGACAGGATCGCAGACGGAAAGGATCGCCTCCCGCTGGACTGCCGGCATACAGCCGGTGACATAGAGCTCGCGGTCGCTCAGCGCAGAGAGCCGGCGCAGCATCCTCCGCTCCGTGGGCCCGACCACCGTACAGGTATTGACAATGACAGCATCGGCGTCGTCCGGTGAATCCGCCAGCGTGCACCCCCGGTGTCTGAGGACCTCGGTTAACTTGGCAGAATCCCCGAAGTTATACCGGCACCCGTAGGTCTCGATGAAGACCCGCCGGTTACAGAGTGCCGCCAGGGTTTCCCCTGCGGAGGCATCACCGCAACCGGTTTCACTGCCATGCAGGGTATTGCGCTTGCTCGTTTCAGGGATTGTCGGTTTCATGGGATATGCTGCCCGAAAATGCCAGGTTCACGGTATATACACTATGTTATTTCTGAACACAACACTTAACCGATTGCACCCATAACCTGTTTACCATGATGAGGATCGGACTGCTTGGCTGCGGTAACATCGGGCATATCATTGCACGTCATGCCGGCAGTTTCACGATCTCCGCAGTTTTCGATCAGGTCGCTGCACGGGCGGACGAGATCGCATCGATCTCCGGCGCAACCGTGTACCATGACTTTGACTCCTTTATCAGTGCTGATTTCGATATCGTTGTAGAAGCGGCCTCGGTCAGCGCGGTAAAACGGTACGCCCCCGAAGTCCTCTCCCACCATAAGGACATGGTGATCATGAGTGTCGGGGCCCTGACCGATGCAGGGTTCCGGGAATCAATCCGCACGAAGGCACGGGAGAACGGCAGGAAGATCTACATACCGAGCGGCGCGATCTTCGGCCTCGACAATCTTAAGATCGGCCGGATTTCGACGATAAAGAAGCTGCTCCTCCGGACCACGAAGAGCCCGGCGGCCCTTGGTATCGAGGCAAAAGAGCGCAAACAGATCTTTGCAGGCAAGGCCAACGAGTGCATCAAGGCCTATCCCAAGAATGTGAACGTCTCCGTTGCCATGAGCCTCGCGGCGGGAATGGACACCGATGTCGAACTCTATGTCGACCCGTCGGTAAACCAGAATGTTCACGAACTCTTCATCGAAGGCGATTTTGGCGAGACCTACATCCGGGTGACCAACATGCCCAGCCCGGACAATCCTGCAACCAGTTACCTTGCCGCACTCTCCGTCCTTTCGCTGCTGGAAAAGATCGAAGACCCGATCATTATCGGGACATGAGGGCCAAACAGGGGAATACGTGTGACGGATCTCAACGAACTGTTACAATACCTTAAGGAAGATACTCCGGCCGGCGATGTCACCTCCGATGCGATCATTCCTGATGTTCACTGCACCGCAGTGATCCGGACAGAACAGGACGGGGTCCTTGCCGGTGTTGAGGAAGCCGCTGCACTCTTCTCTCATTTCGGGACCGTTATCACCTCCCGGAAAAACGATGGGGACAGCGTGAAGAGCGGGGATGTGGTCCTGTCACTCTCCGGCAGGGCAAAGAAGGTCCTCCTCGTTGAACGGACCGCCCTCAATATCATCGGGAGGATGAGTGGCATTGCCACCCGGACCGCAAAGATGGTGGCGATCGTAAGAACAGAAAACCCGTCCTGCCGGGTGGCGGGGACCCGTAAGACCTGCCCCGGGTTCCGCAGGCTCGACAAGAAGGCGGTACAGATCGGGGGGGGTGACCCCCACCGCATGAACTTAAGCGACGGCATCCTGATCAAGGACAATCACCTTGCGCTCGTGCCGCTCGAAGAGGCCCTGCGTGCGGCCCGGAACCATTCAGCGTATAAGAAAATTGAAGTCGAGGTCGAGTCTGCGGCTGACGCGGTAAAGGCCGCCGCTGCCGGAGCAGACATCATCATGCTCGACAACATGACACCTGCACAGGTACGGGAGTCCATCGCAGCCCTGAACGAGAAGGGGCTCCGGGACCGGGTCACTATCGAAATTTCCGGCGGGATTGATGAAGACACGCTCCGTGAATATGCAGCCTGCGGTGTCGATGTTATCAGCATGGGTGCACTCACGCATACCGTGAAAAATTTTTCCTTAAGCCTTGAGATCCAGCCGGTATAGGCGGGGATGGAATAATCTCTTTTAACCAGTGGCTTTTCGTGAGTTCATCCATTTCTGAATACAGTTTTGGCCGGGCAAAAAGACCAGTGAAAAAGTTAATGACAGGATATCCCCAATGGGAGGCTGTGGGGAACTGGAATGGCGGATGCAGAAATATCCGTTCCGGCAGCGGACGAGCACCCTGAGCTTATCGAACCTGATCCGGCGATTACCGAAGAGAAGCGGAAGCGCCGTGTCCGCGGTCTGATCGCCCTGCTGAAAGACAAGAACCTCAATTTCCGCTGGCATGCAGCGGAGATGCTGGGAACGGAACGGGACCCCGAGGCGGTTGGTTCCCTCATCGAGGCCCTGAAAGACCCGTTCGTGGACGTCCAGTGGCTTGCTGCCAAATCGCTCGGGCAGATTGGCGACATACGGGCGCTCGGGCCTCTTCTCGATGCAGCGACATCGGACGACAAATGGCTGAGGGCCGGAGCCGCATGGGGCCTTGGCAAACTCAAAGACCCGCGGGCGGTTGACCGGCTCCTCGTCCTCTTAAAAGACGGGAAAAAACGGGTGCGGAAAGAAGCGGCATGGGCCCTTGGTTCGATCGCTGACGGCCGGGCCAAAACCGGCCTGACTGAAGCCCTCAATGATCCTGATGGCAATGTCCGGGATGCCGCAAAGAACGCGCTGTCGCTGATCAAAAGCTGAACCGGTAATAACCGTACAATAAACGATCACAAAACCTGCTGATATCCTGTTACACTACCGGTCCCTTTTTTCCGGCCCCCTCCGGACAAGGACCACGAATACGCGATCACGGGGTTGTCGTGATGCGAATATCCTCAAAAGAGCTGATAACAACCTCCTTCTTTCCGCGATAGGTCTGGACAATCCCGTACACCAGGATCGTATCGCCTTTATGCACGACAAGGTCCTGCGCGGCCGTTGCCGGGACGAAGACCGTGGTGTTGTTTACCGTAAGGGCAAGGTGCCCGCCGTTCTCTATGAGCGTTGCCCGGCCAACCGTCCCTTCCACGATCACCAGTTCGCCATCCATTGAATTTTCCGAGAACGGCCGGGCAAATGGTTGCTTCCCGATCATGCTGAGGACCGCATGAGCTGCGATAACCGTTACGGCAACTCCCACCAGCAGGACCAGGGCAATGCGTTCCTGTCGCCAGAGCATATCAGATTGTATAAAAACGGAAGTATAAATGATCGACAGGTTGATATGTTAACAGTGTTAACATTATTACCATGCAAACGTTAACACTACCCCCCTCATCGAGGACGGTATTCCAGATACTGGATACGGGCGGTGCGATGACCCACAAGGATCTCGTCCAGAAAAGCCACCTCGCTCCAAGGACCGTGCGTTATGCCCTGAAGAAACTTAAGGAGCGCGGCCTCATCATCGAGAAGTTCAACTTCCGCGATGCACGCCAGATCATCTACCAGAACAAGACTGCCCAGACAACGAAGCCCCAGACAGCATCCGCATGACGAAACATTGCTGTACCCTGATGCACTGCGATACCATGGTCAGGAACCTCCTGCCCCCGATGAGGGCCGAGATGGTCGCCCGGCTGGTGCAGAAGCAGGGACTGAGCCAGAGCGATGCCGCAAAACGGCTTGGCGTCACCCGGGCAGCAGTCTCCCAGTACATGAGCAGGAAACGGGGTGCAGGAGAGGTCGAGATTTCAACGGAAATGGATCTCATGATCGACAGATGGGCGCTTGCCGTAGTGACCGGAGAGAGCGACATCAACCTCTGCGATGTATGCCAGTGCGCAAAAAAGAACCATTGAATTCCTGACTCTTTTCTCACGATCGCGTTTTCCTGTTGTTTTCTCAGGAGCGTTGCAGAGGCTCACCGTTTCCGGCGATACCACCAGTACGCCACCAGCACCATAACGACCAGCACAGCGACTGCGATCTTCAAAACGTCAGTCCCTGTTCCCGGTGACCTGACCGCGGGGTCCCAGTCGTCCTCGAACACCGCGAGAAAATATCCGGCAACCCCGGGATGGTCGATTATGACACCTGCCTCCCGGTTGAAATGGGGAGAATTGCTGTTCCAGTTGATGCTGCTGACAAGGACCCGTTTCCCGTCAACGATCACAACCTTGTTGTGGATCTTCTCGATCTGGTTTGCCCGGAGATCCGCACAACGCGCTTCGAGCGGGAGGTGTTCCGTTGCTGCGAGGGTGTTGATCAGGGCGACCATCTCATCGTTGTCATTCTTCCCCTCAACGTTGTACCAGTATGAGTCCAGCAGGACGCGGACACGGACCCCGTGCCGGGAAGCATTGATCGCCTCGGAGAGATACGGGTTCAGCGTGAGCCGGGTCTCGTTCGTGATGTACGCTTCCTCGATATCGATGCTGGTGGTCGCAGAACGGATCAGGTCCGATACCTCAGCACTGGTATCCGGCGCCAGGACCGGGCGGATCACCGCTCCCTCAAACGTCTGCGGAGAGAATTCCGTTGCATGTCTTTCCACTGGCAGCGTCTCATTCCCACCCGGTTCGCCATAGTAGGGCACGACTGAAGGACTCTGCATATCGGTGGTGAACACCGTCGCAAAATAGGATGCCGTGGCAGGGTCTGACAGGACAACGCCCCACCCACGGTTGCCGGTCATCCCCGCAGGCACAAACCCGCTGTACTTGAAATTTTCACTCACCACGAGGACGGCCCTGCGGTCAACCACCACGTACTTCGCATGGTCGTACCGGTAAGGGGCGTGTGCGGATTCTGACGATACCATCGCGTACACAGGAATACCGCTCCGGTTCACCTGCCACAGCGCCGCCTTCTCATCCTCCCCGATTCCACCCACAGGCCCGCCTTCAATCAACACCAACACCCCGACACCCCGGGCCCGGGCACGGGCAAGCGAGTCGGCCATTGACGGACTTGAAAATTCATAGACATTGAGCAGGATCTCCTGCGAGGCATTGCCAATAACTGCCGCAAACACATCATCTGCGCAGTCGGGAGACACGAACGCTGTCACGGTCACATCCTTAAATTCCGCGGGCCCGAAGCGCGACTGCCCGAGCATAAGAGGACGCGGGTCCCACACGTCACCTTCAAGGGTATGCACCTGCCCTTCGCGCGCCCTGACGGTGCCGGGCCACGTAATGTTCTGCACGAGCTGCCCGTCCTGATACAGCATAAGCGAGTCGCCGGTATTTGCCATGCGGAGGGGTTTGCCATTGATCACATCCGGTATATCAGGAGATGTATCCAGCAATTCGTAATCCGGGAACCTCCTGTGGCTCTGCACAAATGCGGTCCCGCTCCGGGCGATCGTGAGGTTCCCGTATATGGCCGCGCCGGGCGGGAACCGGAACCCGCCCTTCCCATCAGTTACCGCGATCCCGTCCAGCGGACCCTCCCCGGAAAGGACAATATACTCGTCAGCATCATCATGAAGATAAGGATCCGGGCAGAACTCAGTGATCCGTACCGGGGATGCCGCCCCCGCGTGCACCACAACGAGTACCAGGAGGACGATCAGGACCGGGAGCCTTTGCATGGAAAAAATGTTTGTCCCCGTACTGGATATAATATATGAAATATTTTCATAATGATATGATCATGAAAAAATCCGACTCCCCAGGACCATGTCGTACCCCCCTTGTAGTGAAACTCGGGGGGAGCCTGTACAGCAGCGTGCCCGACATCGTCCCGCTCCTCCGGTCGTCCGATCGCCCCCTGCTCATCGTCCCCGGAGGGGGCCCCTTTGCCAATGCCGTGCGGCAGGCCGGGCTTGACGACGAGACCGCACACTGGGAAGCGATCGTGGCGATGGACATGTATGGCCGGTATATTGCCTCTTTCGGACTTCCCGTCACAGACCAGCTCGCGGTCCCGGACCAGACAGTTATCGTTCTCCCGGGCCGCAGCCTGCGGGAGCGGGACCCCCTCCCCCACTCGTGGGACGTCACCTCCGATACCATCGCGGCGTGGATGGCAGCAGAACTGCACCTCGACCTCCTTCTCCTCAAATCCGTGGACGGCATACGCGATGGAGCCATCTTAAAAAAACAGGTGACTGCCCCTGGTGAGACAGATGTGGTTGACCCGTTGCTGATCCCTTACGTCCTTGAAAAAAAGGTGGATACCTTTATTCTCAACGGGTCGCGCCCGGAATTTCTTGCCGGATACCTCCATGGCGACCCGGTCCCGGGCACGCGCATCAGTACAACCTTTTAAAGGTACCAAAAGAGATACTATAGGAATCCTTGGAGGAGCCAAATGACAGATAAAAAGTGTACGTCCTGCAACGCTCCGCTTGCAGATGAGGGCGCAACGGAATTCGGTTGCCCCGCGTGCGGTGTTGAGATCAGCCGGTGCTACCGGTGCCGTGAGCAGAGTATCCCCTATACCTGCCCCAAATGCGGATTCGGGGGACCGTAAAACATGGGAAGTGTCGCAGTCATCATGAGGGTCATGCCCGAGTCACCTGAGGTGAACCTCGAGCAGCTGAAATCAGCACTCAAAGAGAAATTGCCCGGCATTCAGGATATCCAGGAAGAGCCGATCGGCTTTGGCCTCAAGGCGATCAAGTTCGCCGCCATCGTCAACGATGCCGGTGGCGAGACGGATATGCTCGAAAAGACGATCGGTGCAATACCCGGTGTCGAGCGGGCAGAGATTATAGAAGTGACCCTGACATAAATCCCGTCAGGCCGTTTCTTTTTTCTGATTCTTTCAGATTTTCTTATCCGATCCGGATTACTGCTGCCGTTCTTTTTCCAGCGCCTTGATTACCGCATCGGTACTGGCACGGATCTTTTCCACGGATTCGCGGAACGCGATCACTTCCGACTCGTCAAGCCTGATGGTAATCGGGAAGATGCCGTCATGGTTGATGCGGGCAGGTACCCCGATGCAGACATTACCGATACTATGCACTTCCTCATGGATGAAAGCAGACACGGTCAGGATACGGTTTTCATCGGACAGGACGGTCCGTACAAGGGACGCGATCGCTTCCCCGGGGCCATATACCGTGGACCCCTTGTTCTGGATGATCTGCTGGCCGCTGCACTTCACCGACTCGACGATCTCCCTTACCGGCAGTTGCGAAAACTCAGGAAAGTTCGAGATCTTGATACCACCAATGGTTGTCGCAGACCAGAGTGGTACGAGACTGTCGCCATGCTCCCCGATAATACGGGTATGTACTTCGCTGACATGAACATGGAAGTAGGATGCGATTAAGGATTTAAGGCGCATCGAGTCCAGGTGCGTCCCGAGACCAAAGACCTGGCTTGGTTTCATTTTCGAGTATCTCAGGGCAACGCTGGTCATGACATCGACGGGGTTCGTGACGACAAATATCTTGGAGTCAGGTGCAATCCTGCCAACGGTCTCGGCAATCGGGGCAACGATGCGTGCATTTTCGAGCGCAAGATCGAGACGGTCCTGTCCTGCCTTGCGCGGCACTCCTGCTATGATAATGAAAATCTCCGAGCCGACACCATCGTTCAGGTCGGTCGTCCAGTTGACCCGGGTATCGGTTCCCCGCGCAGCAAAAGAGTCGCCAAGGTCCTGGGTAATACCCTGGAGGATCGATTCCCGGCCTTCCCGCCCATAGAGGAGGATCTCATTCACGTGCGGGATGTCCGAAATTGCGTGGGCGGCAAACATGCCGACATTGCCCGTTGCGCCGATAATGGTCACTTTTGCCATGGTAATCGTAAATGGGGACGTGTTCTCGGTCGACTGTACGTTTCTCTGTTCACCAAAGCATTCATCCTCCGCCCCGTTACCCCATGGGCGCCGGATGTCTGCGGTAAGTCTGCTCCCTTCCGGGCCTGAACCGGTCCCCGCAGCAACAGATCGCCATTCCCTCCGGAATTTTGATTTCTGGCCATCGACCTCATGGGACGAGGTTTCAACGTCAGAACGCACAGGATCCCAAAGGCCGTTGCAGCCTCGGTCAAACTTCGCCCCCCGCGTACCGACGGTTTCGGGTTACAAGTGACGCCGAGCCACCCGGGCTAGTCCCCATATACTTTTGTACACCGGTCAATAAAGGCTTGTTACCCTGCGCAGGAAAATGCGGGCCTGTCCGGATCACTATCAAAAAGAGGGCGTTCATGGGATAAACACGTCGCCGCCAACCCGTTCCTGCCATTCCCTCTGGATCTTCCCGGCCGCCACCTTGTCCTTCTTTTCAAAAATATCAAGGGCCGTCAGCGGGGACGATCCTTGCCGGAGGACGGACGGGAGTTCGCGGAAATCACCCTGGTACACCTCGATGACCTGCGCCCCTTCGGTCTCCGCGATCTTCACGGGTTCCCGGACCACCGGGTGTTTTGCCATGTCATGGAGCTGCTCGAAGATCCTCACGCGGCTGATGGAGAGGTACTCACGGTTCACTTCGAGATTGAAGGCGGACCAGAACGCCGAGGCATACCAGGCATCGTTCATCACCACCCGGGGGACACCGAGGCACGCGGCAGTAAGGCCCAGCGTGCCCACGCCGGAACAGGCATCGATGAAATACGGCACCGGGGGTGTTCCCACGTGCTGCTCCACGGACCGGATCTTCGGGTAGCCGGCCCGGGGGAACTCGATATGGACGAGCGACTGCTGCTTGTACATCACCAGCGGGCCGGTGGCAAGCGGGAAAACATCTGCCCGGACATCACAACCGGCAAGGAGCTCGTACACCTTCGGGACCGAGTCAAGGCCGGCCGTGGCAATTCCCGGGACAAAATCACCGGTCCGGACCACCCCCCGCAGTTCGGGGACCTCACGCACGAGACGTTCCGCGGTCTTTTTTGTTACCCGCGGGGAGAGGAGGACAAGGGATTTTTCCGGCAGGAACGGGGGCCGGTCCATCGCAAAACCGGGATGGATGAGGGGCGAACCCGCCGCGATCAGCGGGTCCGTTTTTTTCAGGTCACCTTCCCCGACCATGACCACCCAGATGTGAGCAAACACTTCATCGATGAACCGTTTGCCGCAGGAACAGGGCTCCCCGTACGCGGGCGACGGCAGGGGCATGCGCTTGTCCAGTGTCCGCATGCTGCATTCAGCGCACGGCTGGAAGATAGTGGGCAGCGTGGCAAGGATGTCCTTTGCGGACTTCACGCAGTCCATTGCGCACACGGGACACTTCATGTTGCTTCCTATGAAAGTCCCCCGATACAAAGGTTTTCAAATCGTGCTGCACGGAGACTGGCGTCGGAAACGACGACCAGCGGGAAAAAGAATGAAAAACAGGCAGTGGGCCCGAAGGGATTCGAACCCATGACCGCCCGGTTATGAGCCGGGCGCTCTAACCGGACTGAGCTACGGGCCCCTAAACGCCCCCCACAGGGCTCGAACCTGTGACATTCGGATTAACAGTCCGACACTCTACCAACTGAGTTAGGGAGGCACGCGTCTTCGCGTCCTAATAGATTCTTTCTGAGTACTTTTAAAGGTAACTATGGGGTTGTGAAGGCGGGGAGATCGTTCCCTGGGGAAAAACTACCGTTCTATTCGTCCCGCTTCATCGTTTCAAGCATCCGGATAAGTTCGTCCAGATCCTCGTTCAGGTGGGCAAACAGCTCAACGGTCCGGGTGGTCGCCACGGCACCATCGGGAGAAGCACGGATATAACCCAGCTGCTCCAGCACGTGGAGGGAATACCGTATGCGGTGGGAGGGCAGGTCCAGCAGCTCGGAGAGTTTCATGATCCCGATCGGCTGGTGGTCAGCCACGGCACGTGCCACCTCGAGGTGGCGGATCACCAGTTCAATCTCGTCCTTCATCTTTTCGAGCATGCGCTTCCCCTCCCGTTCCGAGCGGTATTACCCCACGGTTTCCTTATCATCACTTTTATCCGGTTGCTCATGAAGCCATGCCTTTGTCTGAGTGTACCGTTTCCGGAAATCAAGAGAGAGGATACCGGCAACGATCAGCATGACCGCTATGAGAGGAACCCGGTAACTCTCCAGCCGCCCCGGCAGGATAAAGAATATGAGGACGGATACGGCGACAAGGAGGATGATGATATTCAGCTCCACGGCGAGGTGGTAGAATTTCCACCGGAACTGGTCTTTGGCATTTGCGTCCATCGCTTCAATGTCACCTCCGGAATAAAAGTACTTGACGTTTCACCGCATATAGTATGGACAGATGGATCCACTTTCCAATGCGATTAAGGAGAACGGGGCGGATGCCTACGTTATGTACGCCTCCTCGCGTGACGCCGATATGCGGTACCTGACGAGGTTTACCACGAGCGACCCGTTCGTCTATTTCAGGAAGCCGGGCGAGAACGGCACGATCATCATCTCCCAGATGGAGGTGCTGCGCGCGTCCCGCGAGTCACCGGCAGCGGTCATGACCCGGGCCGAGGCGGGTCTTCCGGATATCCTGAAAAAGGAGAAAGACCCCCTCCGTGCAACCGCGAAGATGATCGCAGGACAGGCAGGAAAGAAGATCCTCGTCCCGCCCCAGTTCCCGACCGGGCTCACCCGTGCACTCGAAAAGTACTGCACGGTCCTGGTTGACAGCGGGACGGTCATGTCCATGCGGGCGAAGAAGACAAAAGCGGAGATCACGGCAATGCGGCGCGTCCAGAACGTGACCGAAACCGCGCTCGGGCTCGGCGTTGCGCTGATCAAAAAATCTACCGTAAGGAAAGGGATCCTTTACAGCAAAGGCACGCCCCTGACTGCCGAGCAGGTGAAGGTTACGATGCACAGCCACCTGCTCTCCTGTGGCTGCACCGCGGTCGACACGATCGTCTCGTGCGGAAAGGAGACGGCAATCCCCCACATGACCGGTACAGGCCCCCTCCACGCGGACGAGCCGATCATCATCGACCTCTTCCCGGTTGAGGAGGCGAGCGGGTATTATGCCGACATGACCCGCACGGTGGTCAAAGGCGAACCATCGGATGAGATCCGCGAGATGTACGATACCCTGCGCAGTGCAAAACAGCTCGCGATCTCGCTCATCAAACCAAAAGTTTCGGGAGCGGATGTGTACCAGGCAGTTGTCGATTTCTTTGCCGAACATGGGTACGAGAGCGACACACGGGGGTTCGTCCACAACCTCGGGCATGGCGTAGGCCTGCAGATCCACGAGCTCCCGACCGTGGGACCGGCGGGTAAAGCGCTCGTTGCCGGCAACGTGATCACGGTCGAGCCGGGACTCTACTATCCCGGCACCGGCGGGGTCCGGCTTGAAGATATCGGGGCGGTTACCGCACGGGGCTTTGACAATTTCACTAAGTTCTCAGAGGAGCTGGTCCTGTGAAGGACGATGTGTTTGACAAGTACCGCACGGCAGGTTCCCTCGCCGCACGGATCCTGAAGGAGGGGGCAAAAGAGATCCGCGTGGGAGCGTCCTACCTCGAACTCGTCGAATCGATTGAGGCACGGGTAAAGGATGATGGGGCAGAGCTCGCGTTCCCGCTCAACCTTTCTTTAAACGAGGACGCCGCACACGACACCGCGTCATGGGCCGATGAGCGCGTCTTCAAAAAAGGCGACGTGGCCAAGCTTGACCTCGGTGTGCAGATCGACGGCTATATCGCGGACACTGCAACCACCGTTGACCTCGGGAACAACTCCCTGCTCCTAGATGCCTCGTCAGAAGCACTGGAGGCCGCCATCCGGGCGGTAAAGCCTGGTGTTGCCGCAGGAGTGCTCGGGGCCGCCGTCCAGAAAGAAATCGAGAGCCGGGGGTACCGCCCGATCGCAAATCTCACGGGCCATGGGCTTGACCGCTACGTCCTCCACCGCTCCCCGACCATCCCCAACATCGGGACGGGCGGGGGCGTCGTCCTTGAGGAGGGAATGGTCTTTGCGATCGAGCCGTTCGCCACCACCGGCAGCGGCCACGTGGGAGAGAAATCAAGAATGGAGATCTATTCCCAGCTCTCCTCAAAACCCGTCCGCATTCCGGCGGGCCGTACGATCCTTGAGAAGATCCGGGACCGCCAGGGACTGCCATTCTCCCGGCGCTGGCTTGGCGAGCGGAAGCTCGACCTTGCCCTCCCAACTCTCGTCAGGTCGGGCACCCTGCATGTCTACCCGGTCCTCTCCGACATTGCAGGTTCCCTCGTCTCCCAGCACGAGCACACCGTCATCGTAACCGGTGATGGCTGCATCGTGACCACACGATGAGAAGCCTTATGCATCCCGGGGGAGATTAATTAAGGTTACAGCCATGTCTGGAGATTCTGATACCCTGCGCATAATGGAGATCGTTCTGACCGCCGAAATATTCAATCAGAACCCAGAGCTCGACATCAATGACCTGACGCCGCCGTGCCGCGAGATCTTCGGTTCCACCGGCACCGCCGATGCCAAGCGCCCGGTCTTTGTCAGCGACGGACTGATCAAACGCACCCTCTCGATTGCCGATGCCCACACGAAACTTGCTGCCAACCCGTTCATCGCCTACGAGGAGTTCGGGCAGCGGATACGGATCACTGCCCTTGATTCGGCAGCGCAATGGTTCCTCAAGCAGGGGGGCAAGCCGCTCGTAGAGAAGAACCCGGCGCTCGCCTTTTATTTCGAGAAGACCGGCTCGAACGGAGGCTCTTACGCAACCGTCCGTAAGGCCAACCCCCCGTATGAGGACACCAAGGCGTACCTTGATGCGAAGATCTCGAAACTGGTCAGCGAGGACGAGAAGCTCAGGGGGGCGCTGGACCTTGTCATCGTCAGCGCTCCGGAAGAGGTCGAGCAGCATATCGACGACCTTGTCTGCACGGCCGACCAGCTGGCGCTCATCGGCAAACTCCAGCATGCCCTCGACCACCGCGAGTTCCTGCACCGCCACCGGATCTACGAGATCGGCAAGCTCCTTTTCGTCGGCCCGCCCGGAACAGGGAAGACCTCGCTCGCCCTTGCGATGTCGCGCACCATGCACATGCCGGTCCTCGAGGTCCGCCTCTCGATGGTCACATCCCAGTACCTCGGGGAGACCTCCAAGAACATCGACCGCATCTTTGACCTGGCAAAGCAGCTCTCGCCCGCGATCCTTTTCGTGGACGAGTTCGATTTCGTGGCAAAGAGCCGCACTGCCGACGACCACGGCGCAATGAAACGGGCGGTCAACTCGCTCTTAAAGAACATTGACCGGATCAACATGGTCAAGAACGGCGTGCTGATGATCGGTGCCACCAACCACCCGCAGCTGCTCGATGAAGCGGCATGGCGACGGTTCGACGAAGTGGTGGAGTTCTCCCTCCCGGACGAAGAGATGCGGAAGAACATCCTCAAGAAGGTGACGTCGACACTCCACTGCTCTGTCGACTACCAGGCCCTGGCGAAAAAGACCGAAGGGTTCTCCGGTTCCGACCTCCGCATGATGATCAAGGAGGCGATCCTCTCGGCGCTCATGGACACGCGGCAGGAGATCACCGAGGCCGATATCAAGAAGGGCGTCACCATGGTCCGCAACCGGGAAGCAATCCGGCACCAGAACTGGTTATAACATGAAGATCACGCTGCTCGGCACCGGCGATGCGGTCGGCACACCCCGGATCGGGTGCGACTGCCCCCAGTGCACGCACGCGAAATCGACCGGCGCCACCCGGCTCCGGACCTCGCTCCTTGTCGAGAACGAAGGAAAACATCTCCTCGTCGATTCGTCACCGGACCTGCGGCAGCAGCTCCTCCGGAGCGGTTCGCCCCATATCGACGCAGTGATCTGGACCCACGGGCACTACGACCACTTCATCGGGTTTGGCGAGTTCTACCGGGTCCAGAACATCCCTCCGGTCTTTGCCGCAGCGCCGGTACTCAGCTACTGTGCGGATTACTTCCGCTTCCTCAATTTTGACAAGGTCGCAATCGAGCCCGGCGTGCCGTTCGACATCTTCGGCATCACCGTCACCCTGTTTGTCGTCAAACACCCGCCGGCATTCACCTGCGGCATACTCTTCGAGACGAAGGAGTCACGGGTCGGGTTTACATCCGACACCAATATCGATATCCCCAAGGAGAGCCTCAACCTCCTCGGGAATCTTGACCTCCTCCTGCTCGATGCGATCGTACCATCGAGCATCAGGATCGCCAAGCACATGAACTACCTTGACGCCTGCAGCCTGGCCGCGCAACTCGCCCCTGCCGATTTCCGGTGCGTGCACATGAGCCACATGATGCCCTGGGACCTCCCCCATACCGGAAAGGACGGGGAGACCTTCGAATTTCCCTGACCTGTTCCCGGGCCACGGGTCCGGCGGGCGGTGGCGGCACAGGGCGACCCATACCTTAATAGTTTTCAGGTGCCCAAACATAGGTGCATGATTGTAAAAGTACTCGAGCTCGAGAAAGACAAGGTGCGGCTCATCATCCAGGGAGAGGGGCACACGTTCATGAACGCCCTTGTTGAAGAGATCCTAAGCGACAAGGACGTCGATGTCGCACGATACAACATCGAGTTCCAGTTCTCGGACCCGGAACTCCTCGTCACCACCAAGAACAAGAAAAACCCCCTGCCCATCATCAAGAAGGCCTGCAAGCGGATCACCAGCAACTGTGACGAGCTCATCAAGGGGATTAAGAAGGCCAAGGACTGATCCCCGGGCCATTTCTCTCCCAAATACTTTTTTCTGACCCTTACTTTACCATCATTCTTCCGGACTGCCGTCCGTGGGAATGCATGATAAAACCCGGCACGGTTCACGAATTTCGGGAACCATTCAACAGATATAAAAAGAAACTAAAAAAACGAGGCGGGATTATTCCGCCCGCTCGGTAAAGACGATGGACCCGGAGATGCGGGAGATCTTGATCTTCACCTGCTGGCCGGGCTTGGAATTGGCCACGTACATGATATACCGGCCCATCTTGACAACCCCGTCGCCCCGCTTTGAGATCGACTGGATCTCGACATCCATGATCTGGCCTTCCTCGAGGTTCTCCGATACCGGCTCTGTCCTGGCCTTCCGCTTCCGGACCGGGCGGTGGCTCCCGCAGGCATCGCAGCGGAGGATCATGACCCGGTCATCCTTCACAAGCCTCGTGTCGGGCTTGCCGCATTCCGAGCAGATCACGTAGTCATCGACATAGCTCTTGATGATCGCCTTGATGAGCGAGATCTCGAACTTCCCGTTGAAGATTGCACGGTTCCCGTCGATCTTCCCGCTGGTGCCCAGTTCGCCGAGCAGGAACTTCATCAGGTGATCAGGTTCGCGGCGGACCTTCCCCACGATATCGGTAAAGTTTTCAAGGACGGTCGTCTTGCCTTCGACATAGGCCTTTGCCTCGGGAACTACAAAACGTTCCGAGGACTCGGTCCTTTCCGTGATATTGGAATATGCCTGTTTGAGGAGTTTTTCATACGGGTCCGTCATAATTGTATACAATAATGGCGCCGGCTGACAAAAAGGCTTTCCCCGGTACAACCGGGAGCAGGAGACGGGATTATGCAGAGGGCAGGTCCTTGATTACGACAGACACCAGTTCCTTTGTCTTCTTCTCGTTCTCTATATCATTCTGGTGCAGGTTTGCATTCCCCACGCATTTCATGCCGCGTGCCTCGATCCATTTCTGGAAGACCTCGGCAGTCTGGCCGGGTTTGCCGCCATGGGTACAGAACGCAGTCGCTTTTTTCCCCTCACACCCTTTCAGCGCATCGATTGCAGCATGGATCGCCGGTGTCGGCTTGAACGCCCAGACCGGTGACCCGAACACCAGCTGGTCGTAACCGGAGACATCGATCGATGCCGGTTCGATCTCGGTCTTCTCCTCCCCCATTGCCATTTTGCACTGGACAAGGAACCGGGTAAGGCGGTTGTAGCTGCCCCGGTCCGTGATATCGATCAGCTTCCCGTCGCACGCCGTTGCGATATGCTGGGCCACATGGCGGGTGTTGCCGGTCTCGCTGTGGTAGATGATGCAGACGTTCATTGCTGTAGTATAGGCAACAGGGATTAAAAAACTATGAATATGATTGTGCCGGTGGACTGGGGGAATTCCGGATGGTTGGATAACCAGAAGAAAAAAGAGGGGAGGTGTTGCTTGAACCGCGAGAGAGCACGTCAGTGATTCGAAGACCGAGGGGTCTTCTCCTGATTCGGGTCGAAGAACCCACGGGGTTCTTCTTCTGACTCAAGTCTGATGACTTTTGACATTCTGATGACCCTCGGCATCTCCGAGCGGAGAAGAAGATAGTTCTATTTGGAATTATCTCCTGAACCACGAGGGAACGCTTCAGCGGTCTCCGAGTGGAGAAGAAGATAATTTCATCAGGAATTATCTTCTGAACATCGAGGGAATGCATCAGCATTCCCCGAGATGTGACGTCGCATTAGCAATGGAACCGTGAGGGGTTCATCCCCGAACGGAGAGGAAGATAACTCCATCAGGAGTTATCTTCGGAATTGCGGCATCATGCCGCGTACTTCTTTGCCTACTTCCTCGATGAGGTGATCCTCATCAGCATTTGTCAGCGCGGTGAACATCGGGCGGTTCACCATGTTCTCGAGCATCCATTCCCGGGCAAACTTCCCGCTCTGGATCTCCTCCAGGATCTCCGCCATTGCCTCATAGGCTTCCGGCCCGATAACGCGGGGGCCCCTGGTGAGGTCGCCATACTGCGCCGTGTTGCTGATGTACTTGCGCATATTGGTCAGGCCGCCTTCGTAGATAAGGTCGACAATCAGTTTCAGTTCGTGGCAGACTTCGAGATAAGCCATCTCCGGCTCATAGCCGGCATCGACAAGCGTCTCGAACCCGGCCTTGACCAGTGAAGTGCAGCCCCCGCAGAGCACGGCCTGCTCACCGAACAGGTCGGTCTCGGTCTCCTCGCGGAACGAGGTCTCAAGGACGACTGCCCGGGTGGCACCGATCCCCTTTGCATAGGCAAGGGCGATCTTATGGGCGTTGCCGCTCGCGTCCTGGTGGATGGCGATGAGGGCCGGGACTCCCTTGCCTTCCTCGTACTGCCGGCGGACCATGAACCCGGGGCCCTTGGGCGCCACCATGATCACGTCCACGTTTGCCGGGGGCACGATCTGCCCGAAGTGGATGTTGAACCCGTGCGAGAACATGAGGCACTTGTTCCCGGTGAGGTTGGGCTGGATGTCGTTTTTGTATACCGAACCCTGCAGTTCATCAGGAACAAGCATCTGTACGATGTCGGCGCTCTTGACCGCATCTGCCACCTTCATCACTTTCATGCCGTCCTTGACGGCAGCATCCCAGCTCTTCCCGGGACGCAGGCCGATGACGACGTCAAGCCCGCTGTCGCGTAAGTTCAGCGACTGGCCCCTGCCCTGTGACCCAAAACCGATCACGGCGATCTTCTTACCCTTCAGCACGCCAAGATCCGCATCAGCCTCATAATATTTTTTTAACATAGATGATCCCTTTGATATCTGCAACAAAGCACATAAATATTATATAAAAAAATTAAACAGACACACGAAATCCATTGGATGCGATGACCTATTACCCGCACACCAGCTGATCAGATATCCGATAAATCATTCACCAGGGAACTGCCGGACATCCAGGCCTCATCGCCTGACGTCCGGATCAACCTCACGAGAGTCGGCGTAAAAAACGTCAAGAAGCTCGTTGAAGTCCACAGGACCGGCAAGCGCCCGATGGTCTTTATCTCGAATTTCGACGTCTTTGTCGACCTTCCCGGCAGCCTCAAGGGTGCAAACCTTTCCCGTAACTTTGAAGTGATCGACGAGGTGCTCCAGCAGGCAATCGACGGGGACGTCAGCCAGATCGAACAGCTCTGCAGCGTTGTTGCCCGTAAGCTCCTTGACCGCCACGAGTACGCAGACCGGACCGAGGTGCTGATGCGCAGCGAGTTCATGGTCAAGCGCGAAACCCCGATCAGCCACACCGCCTGCCATGAGGTCGTGAAAGTACACGCACGGGCAATCGCCCGCCGGACGTTCCGGACCCCGATCGTGCGGAAGAGCATCGGTGCGGAGGTCACGGGCATGACTGCCTGCCCCTGCGCCCAGAACATCATGAAAGAACGTGCCATGCGGGTCCTCCAGGGGCTCGACGTCAGCAAGGATAAGATCGATGCGTTTTTCGATGAGGTCCCCATGGCCACCCACAACCAGCGCGGCAAGGGGTTCCTCTGCATCGAGACCGACGACGACCAGCACGTAGACCTCGAGAAAGTCATCAGTATCCTCAAGAACTCAATGAGCAGCGGCATCTATGAACTCCTGAAACGTGGCGACGAAGGTGCCGTGGTGCTCGCCGCGCACAAGAATCCGCGGTTTGTTGAAGACTGCGTACGGGAGATGGCGAAGAAAGTTCTTGCAGAATTCGAGTACCTTTCCGGGGATTCCATGGTCACGATCAAGCAGACCAACGAGTAGAGCATCCACCAGCACGATGCCTATGCCGAACGAAAAGCCACGATTGCCGAATTGGTCGATGAACTGAACGGGGAAAAGCATAATTCCGACTGAATTGTATTTCAAATCCCCGATAAATAATTGAGAACTTAAAATAATTACCTTTTATTTATAAACCCGGCGCCGGTTTGCGCCGAATATTCCGGAACAGGCGTTTTTGGCTCCGTGGACTTAAAATAACCTTAAATCATGGCGTTTTCCGCCGTGAAATCATTTCATAAAGATTATAAAACGGATGGTACAAGATAGAGATGAACGTACTTTGTACGCTCACCTATCTCTAGAGATGAGAGATGTATAGAGTAATTTTGTACTGTAGTTCGAACAACTCAACATAAAATGAGGCGATAATATTGTCGAAAGTTGTAGAGATTTCCCCAACCACAAGACATGAGGGACACTCCAAGCTGACGCTCAAGGTCAACGACCAGGGCATCATCGAGACCGGTAACTGGTGTTCCA
>JAJRCF010000027.1 GCA_028679075.1 Methanoregula sp.
CGGAACGCAGGCTTATAAACAATACCGGATACCATTAGCTGATCACATCAGCGCCAGGGAGGCTCCTTTCAGGAGGTGGGGACATGATACAGATATACCGGTCAAAGAAAGACTGCGAACCCGTAGTCACCGAGATCGTAGGTGTACCGGAAGAAGGCGCATGGGTTCGCATGACCAGCCCCACTGAGGCCGAGCTGGCCAAGACCGCTGAATCCTGTTGCATCCCTCCTGAGTTCCTCCGGGCGGCACTCGATGAGGAGGAGCGGCCGCGCATCGATGCCGAGGACGGAGTGGTCCTGGTTGTTCTCGATGTCCCTATGGTCTCCGATATGGAGGGAATCCGGACATTAACGACCCTGCCGCTCGGAATTGTCATCACTGACAAGCTGGTTGTCACGGTCTGCAACCGTGAAGTCCCGATCCTTGACGACTTCCTCACAGGAAAGGTCAGGCACTTCCATACGGTCAAGAGGACGCTCTTTCTCTTCCAGATATTTCACCGCAACGCCTCCTCGTACCTGCACCACCTGCGCCAGATCGAGAGGTCAATTTCACGGATCGAGGTGGAACTGCACCGTTCGATGAAGAACGAGGAGCTCTTCCAGATGATGGAACTCGAAAAGAGCCTGATCTACTTCTCGACATCGCTTAAGTCAAACGAGGCTGTGCTCGAGCGGATCCTGCGCACCAAGCCCCTGAAGATGTACGAAGACGATGCAGAGTTCCTCGAAGACGTTATCATCGAGAACAAGCAGGCAATGGAGATGTCGCAGATCTACCTGCACATCTTAAACGGCATGACGCAGGCGTTTGCCACCATCATCTCCAACAACCTGAACATCGTGATGAAGTTCCTCGCTTCGGCCACGATCATCATCGCGATCCCGACGATGATTGCCAGTTTCTACGGCATGAACGTTGCGGACCTGCCCCTCAAGGACACACCCCTTGCCTTTGAGATCATCTTTGCAATCTCGTGCATCGTCTCGGTGCTCCTCGGCCTCTTCATGTGGCGGAAGAAGTTCTTCTAGATTCGAAAAGGTCCATCAGGACCTTGAGAAGGAGAAGAACGCATCAGCGTTCTTCGACCCGTTGAGAGGCATAAGACCCGAACCGCGAGAAGAACGTTTCAGCGTTCTTCGAGTTGCTGAAGGTCGTAAGACCTGAAGCAGGAGAAGATTCCACCAGAATTCTTCGACCTCCGAGTAGTTCGTTAGAACTGCGAGGATGAGAAGAATTGCGCAGCAATTCTTCGAAGAAATTGTTACATTTTTCCGGGATTGCTCGATTGTATTTTGTTTAATAGAAGCGTGAAAATCGCTCCCGCTCTTCGCAGAAACCGTAAAAGAAAAAGAATGGGCCCGCTGAGATTCGAACTCAGGACCTCCGCCATGTCAAGGCGACGTCATAGCCAACTAGACCACGAGCCCTCGTAAGTCTGATGCTCTATAACATCTGCTCTGGTATTATTAAAAATTAGTGTAACCGGTTCCGTGCCCGGGGCCTGAATACGGCAAAAGCCCGGGTAAAATTCCGGGTACTTTATTTTCCGCAAGTCCCAAGAACTCATCTGGTATTACCATGACCGATGGAACACCGTCACAGCAGCAGCTCTTCGTGTTCGAGCACGATGCAGGCCGCCTTGAACTGCTCATACGTATCGTGTACTGGATCCTGATCGCCATTGTCCTCTGGGTATACGGGATCATCGCGTGCATCTGCCTCATTGTCCAGTGGCTGCACATCCTCATACTCGGGTGCAGGAACGAGGCGTTATCGAATCTTATCAAAGGGTATCTCGAGTACATGATCCATGTGCTGCCCTACACGTACTTCATGACCGACAAGCGGCCGGACATTATGCCGGTGCCGGTGAAAGTCTTTGAGGAATCCTGAAGGATTCTTTTCATCTTTTTTCATTCTTCAAAAATTCAATCAGGGTCTGCTCAAAAAAATTAATCAAAGTCTGATTGATCCAGATCAGGTTTTTGATCAGAGTCGTGATCGCGATGAAAAAAAATTCAATAAGGTTTGGTTGAAATTGCTGGATGTGTTATCATAATCGCCCCCCTTTGCGCTTGCGATGCCCCCTAGGGGGGCTGGGGGCAGCTTTTCTTAAAAATCACCAACCAGGAAAGATGTGCTATCCACTATGAATTGAAAAAACCAGATTGTTAATTAAAAAAAATTAGATCTTCTCATCCGAGATCTTGGCAAACGTCATGGAGAAGATGCCGGGAAGGCCACGGAGCTCCTCGATCACGGCCTGCGGGACATCGCTGTCCACGTTTAAGACCATCAGCGCCGGTTCCTCGGGCTTGAACCGGCCTACCTGCATGCCGGCGATATTGATATTGTTCTTCCCGAGAATGGTTGCCGCCCGCCCGATCACGCCCGGCTTGTCGAGGTGCCGGGAGACCAGCACGTGGCCTTCGGGGATCATGTCCATCGTGTAGCCGCCAACCGCAACGATCCGGGTCCGGCCCTTGAAGAAGACCGTGCCGCTGACAGACTCCTCGCCCTTGTCGGTCTTGATCCTGATGGTGATGAGGTTCTTGAACCCGCTTGATTCCTGTGTCACCGTCTCGCTGACCGCAATACCGCGTTCCTTTGCAATGAAGTCCGCGTTGACAATATTAACCGGCTGCTGGAGGATCGGGTCGAGAAGTCCCTTGAGGGCAAGCCGTGTGACAAACTTCATGCTGCCGGCATACGCGGAGAGTTCCCCGCCATAGATGCATTCAACGGACGAGAGCCTGCCGCCCGCGATCTGGGTGACGAACCGGCCCATCTTCTCCGCAAGCTGGGCATAGGGTGCGAGGATCTCCGCGTGTTCGGGCGGGACCATCGGTGCGTTCACGACGTACTTTGCAGAGCCGCCTTTCAGGACCTCGATGCACTGCTTTGCCACGGAGACCGCAACGTTCAGCTGCGCCTCGACCGTGCTTGCCCCGAGGTGCGGGGTGACGATCACCTGGTCGAGGGTGAGGAGCGGGGACTCGGTCGGGGGTTCCTGCTCGAAGACATCAAGGGCGGCTCCAGCAACCTTGCCGCTCTTGACCGCATCGTAGAGCGCCTTCTCGTCAATGATGCCGCCACGGGCACAGTTAATGATCCGGACGCCGTCTTTCATCGTGGCGATGCTCTTTTCGTTGATCACATGCGTTGTCTCGGGGATGAGCGGCGTGTGGACGGTGATCACATCAGCGACCTTGAAGAGGTCGGCCATGGTCATCATCTCCACGCCGAGCTGCGCCGCACGTTCCTTTGTGATGAACGGGTCGTAGGCAATGCACTTCATGTCCATTGCCTGGGCCCTCTTCGCAACCTCGCGCCCGATCCGGCCAAAGCCGACAATACCGAGCGTCTTCTCGTTGAGCTCGACACCCATGAACTTCGAGCGTTTCCACTCCTTCTTCTTCAGGCTCGCGTTCGCCTGGGGGATGTTCCGGGCGAGCGACTGCATCATGGCCATCGTGTGTTCCGTCGCCGCAAGGGTGTTGCCCTCCGGGGCGTTTGCCACAATGATCCCTTTCCGGGTCGCCGCGTCCATATCGATATTGTCCACGCCGACTCCGGCACGGCCGATGAACTTCAGCTTCTTCCCGGCTTCGATTACTTTCGCGTTGACATCGGTGCCGCTCCGTACCAGCAGGGCATCGTAGTCCCCGATGATCTTACAGAGCTCGTCTTCCGTAAGCCCGGTTTTGACATCCACGTCAACGACCGGCCGCAGGATAACGAGCCCCTCTTCCGCCAGCGGATCGCTGACGAGCACTCTCGCATTTGCCATAAAAAACCCATATACTATTTGCGCCGTACTTAATCAGGGTTATTCTTCGTGCGGCTGGCGCTTTCCGGCACCGGGGAAAAAAGATCTGCACGGGAATGGGGTTTTGCCGCACCATGGAAACGGGGTATCATAACCCTTAAACAGGGTGGCGGCAAGATCATAAGTGGTGCGAGCATGAAAGATGTGCCGAATATTCTGTGGCTCGAGGAGATACGAAAAGAGGATATTATTTCCGTCGGGGGCAAAGGGGCGTCCCTTGGCGAGATGGCCTCCATTGGTCTCCCCGTCCCGAAAGCCTTCGTCGTAACGGCCCAGGCATTCCGCAGGTTTTTAGTCGAGACCAGTCTTGAAAAGAAGATTTTTGCATCGTTCGACCGGCTCGATGTGGAGGACAACGCGGCACTGGAGAAGGCAGCCGACAATGCCAAGGCGCTCGTCATGAAGGCGAAGATGCCGGCATCGATCCGTGACGACATCCGGAAGTCCTACAAGAAGATGTCGGACGGGGAACTCATCGTCGCCGTCCGGTCAAGTGCCACGGCCGAGGACCTGCCCGATGCCAGTTTTGCCGGCCAGCAGGAGACCTACCTCAATATCAAGGGCGAAGCGGCCCTCATCTCCTCGGTCCAGCAGTGCTGGGCATCGCTCTACGGTGCCCGGGCGATCTATTACCGGGCAAAGCAGGGCTTCGACGACAATACCGTGAATATCGCAGTCGTTGTCCAGCAGCTCGTCCACTCGGAGAAGGCCGGTGTCATGTTCACGTCTCACCCGATCACGGGCGAACCCCTCACGATCATCGAGGGCTCGTGGGGCCTTGGGGAAGCCGTTGTCTCCGGTTCGGTCTCGCCGGACAAATATGTCTTCGACCAGCGGAGCGAGAAGGTCGTGGACACGTTCATCGCCAACAAGAAAGTCGAGATCATTGCGAACGGCGACCATGGCACGAAGATTGCGGATGTGCCGAAGGACCGGCAGGATGCCCGGGTGCTTGCCGATGCGGAAGTAGCCAAGCTCGCAATGTATGGCAAGATCGCCGAGAACCATTATGGCGTCCCGCAGGACGTCGAGTGGGGTGTCGTGGGCGGGACGATATACATTCTCCAGTCCCGCCCGATCACGACTATCGGGAAGAAGGAGGCAAAGGGCATGACAGGTCAGAAGTCAAGCGCAACGATCATTCTGAAGGGCCAGGGAGCGGCACCGGGTATCGCCTCCGGCAAGGTCATCATTGTAAGGGACGTGAAGGACACCAGTGCGGTCAGGGAAGGGGACATCCTCGTCACGAAGATGACGAACCCGGACATGGTGCCGGCAATGCGCAAGGTCGCCGCGATCATCACGGATGAAGGCGGCATGACCTGCCACGCGGCGATCGTGAGCCGGGAACTCGGCACCCCCGCAATTGTCGGGACGAAGACGGCAACGAACCAGCTGAAGAACGGCCAGCTCATTACCGTTGATGGCGAGATGGGCCTCGTCTACGAGGGCAATGTCACCTCGGCAGGCCCTTCACCGTCAGCGGTTTCACCGCAGGCCATCATCGGCCACGCCCCGATCATCACCGCAACGAGCGTAAAGGTGAACGTCTCCATTCCCGAGGCAGCGGCACGGGCGGCAGCAACCGGCGCCGATGGTGTCGGACTCCTCCGGATCGAGCACCTGATCCTCGGCCTCAACAAGACCCCAGGCTGGTATATCACCAACAACCGCGAGGAGGAATTTGTCAAGGAACTCCACGACGGCATCAAGATCGTGCTCGATGCCTTCCCCGGGAAACCCGTCTGGGTCCGTACCCTCGATGCCCCGACCGACGAGTTCCGGAACATGGCAGGGGGCGAGCACGAGCCGCACGAGCACAACCCGATGCTCGGCTGGAGAGGCATCCGCCGCGACCTCCAGAGCCCCGACCAGTTCCGGCTCCAGATCGAGGCATTCAAGCGCCTCTGGAAGGAGGGCTATGAGAACCTCGGCATCATGTTCCCGATGGTCTCCCACCCCGACCAGTTCATTGTCGGCAAGGAGATGATGCGTGCCTGCGGCGTGGACGTTGAGAACGTGACGCTCGGCATCATGATCGAGATCCCGGCAAGCGCCATCATGATCGAGGACTTCATCCGGGCCGGCATCAAATTCGCCTCGTTCGGCACGAACGACCTGATCCAGTACACGCTTGCCATTGACCGGAACAACGAGAATGTCGCGGATATGTACAACCCGCAGCACCCGGCGGTCCTCTCCCTTATCCACAACGCGATCCAGATGTGCCGGGCCTATAATGTCGAATGCTCGATCTGCGGGCAGGCCGGATCCGACCCGAAGATGGCGATCTGGCTCGTGGAGCATGGCATCTCCAGCATCTCTGCAAATATCGATGCCATCGCGAAGATCCGCGAAGCCGTCGCAAAGACAGAGAAACGCATCATCCTCGAAGCCGCTAGAACCAAAGATGCTGAATAAGGGTCAGTCTGAAGAAGAACTCTTCACTTTTCTCTCCCGTAAGAGACGGGAGGACCTTGACCACGACTTTATTTTGAGCTCCATGTGCACCATCCCCCACTCCGTTGCGGTGAGGGCGCACTGCATGTTCATGGAGACGAACCTCGGGGACCCGGGACTCTTCCCGGGCACGTACTCGATCGAACAGCTCCTTATCCGCCGTTTCGGCGCCCTCTTCCACTGCCCGGAGGCAGGAGGATACGCAACAAGCGGGGGCACCGAGTCCAACATCCAGGCACTCCGGCTGGCAAAAGTGCAGAAATGCGGGATCACGTCCCCGAACGTCATCGTGCCGGAGTCCGCCCACTTCTCCTTCAAGAAAGCCTGCGACATGCTCGGCCTTGAGATACGCAGCGTGCCGCTCCGTAAGGACTACCGGATGGATGCAGATGGGGCAGCCGGGCTGATTGATAAGAATACCATTGCGCTCGTCGGCATTGCCGGCACCACCGAGTACGGCATGGTCGACCCCATCGCCGATCTCGCGAAGATCGCACAGCAGCACGAGCTCTTCTTCCACGTGGACGCCGCGTTCGGCGGCATGGTGATCCCGTTCCTCGACCGCCCGGTCCCCTTCGACTTTGCCCTCCCGGGCGTCACGACCATCGCGGTCGACCCGCACAAGATGGGCATGAGCACGATCCCCTGCGGCTGCCTCCTCACCCGCGACCCGACCATGCTCCACACCCTCAATATTGACACGCCGTACCTCACGGTGAAACAGGAATATACTCTTGCCGGCACCCGCCCGGGCGCTCCTGTTGCCGGGGCGCTTGCTGTGCTTGATTACCTTGGCGCCGAGGGCATGAAAGCCGTGGTTGCCGGGTGCATGAAGAACACGGAGCGCATCATCGCGGGCATGGAGACACTCGGCTATCCGCGGGCCGCAACCCCGGACCTTAACGTGGCGACATTCGTCTGTCCAAAAGAGCTCGTGCCCGGTCCATGGAGGGTCTCCTGGACCCGGAAAAACCACCTGCGGATCGTCTGCATGCCGCACGTGCACGCAGGAAGGGTTGAAGCGTTTTTAACGGATATGCAGAAAAACAGGACACGGTGAACCACATGCTTGACAGACTGGTAGAATCCCTGGAGACCTGCCCCATGGTGAAACGGGGAGAGTACAATTACTTCATCCACCCCATCACCGATGGCGTACCGATTGTCGAACCCGCACTCCTCCGCGACGTTGCCGCCGCGATGGTCAGGGTGATGGACTTGAACAACGTGGACAAGATCGTTGTTGTCGAGGCCATGGGCATCCACATCGGCTCCATCCTCTCCACCATGACCGATATCCCGATGACGGTGATGCGCAAGCGGGAATACAAGCTCCCGCACGAGGTCCCCGTCCACCAGACCACCGGGTACTCGAAAGGGGAACTGTACCTCAACGGGGTGTACAAGGGTGACCGCGTGGTCATTATCGACGATGTCGTGAGCACGGGTGGGACGATGAAGGCGCTCTTAAAAGCCCTCGAGATTGCCGGCGCCGAGGTCGTGGATGTCTGCATCGCGATCCAGCGGGGCGACCCCGACATCGGCAGGCCCTACAAGTCCCTCGTGAAGATCGAGGTGGACGACCGGGTGCATGTTGTCAAGCGATACCTCTGACCTTATCCGTCAGCTGAAGGAGCGGGGCGCACGGCGGGTTGCCCTTCAGTTCCCGGATGGGCTGAAACGGAAGGCACCGGAGTATACAGAGCGGCTCAGGAAGGCCGGCTTCGAAGTAATCGTGAGCGGCGATCCCTGCTACGGGGCCTGCGACCTTGCACTCAATACCCTTCCGGATGCGGATGTGCTCGTCCATGTCGGGCATGCCCCGGTCGATGACCGGCCGGATATCATCTTCGTGCCGTATACGATCGGTTTTGTAATGCCCGTGCTGGACAAGGTAGTTCCGCTTCTTGAGGGAAAAACAACAGGGCTGGTCACCACGGTCCAGCACGTCCACCTCATCCCGGAGATGGAAAAATACCTGCGCTCGAAGGGCGTTGACATCAGGGTTGCCGATGGGCGGGGAAGGACCCCGCTCCGGGGGCAGGTGCTCGGGTGTTGTTTCACCGCGGCAAGGGACACGCAGGCCGAAGTGGTCCTGTTCGTGGGCACGGGTATTTTCCACCCGGTCGGGATCGCCCTGACCACGCGGAAACGTGTTATTGCGCTCGACCCGCTCACCGGCGCAGCGCAGGAAGTGAGCGGCGATGCACTCCTGCGACGGCGTTTTGCGGTGATCGAGAAAGCCCGGGGGGCAAAGAGCGTGGGGATCATCGTCAGCACCAAGAGCGGGCAGCGGCGGATGGACCTTGCCCGGCGCCTTGCCGGTCTCTCCCCCACCGCCGTGATCGTGACCATGCAGGAGGCGAGCCCGGACGAACTGCTGAACCTCGGGTTTGGCTGTTACGTCAATACCGCCTGTCCCCGGCTCGCGTACGATGACCAGGTCCGGTTCCCTGTCCCGGTACTGTCACCGCAGGAGTTCGAGATCCTGTGCGGCGCCCGTACCTGGGACGAGTACGAGATCGACGAGATCCCATGAAATTAAAACAGCTTGAGATGACCCTCCAGCGCCTTGCCGGTTTCTCCCGGCCACAGGCGGCACTCGAACAGTACCAGACCCCGGCACCCCTTGCAGCCCGGCTGCTGTACCATGCACTGATGAAGGGGGACATTGAGGGGAAAACGGTCTGTGACCTCGGGTGCGGGACCGGCATCCTGGCGATCGGCGCCTCTCTGCTCGGGGCTGCATCGGTTACGGGAGTGGATATCGATGAAGGGGCGCTTGCCGTAGCCCGGGAGAATGCAGCACTCCTCGATGCAGAAGTGACGTTCACTGCGTTGGATCTGCGGGAGGGAAGATGCCAGGAACGTATCGGTGCCTGCGACACGGCGATCATGAACCCGCCGTTCGGGGCGCAGAAGGCCCATGCGGACCGGCCGTTTATCGACTGTGCCCTTGCCGTTGCAGGAGTCACCTACAGTATCTTTAATGCGGGATCCATCCCATTTGTTGAAGCATACACTGCACAGAGGGCAGAGATCACCGAGAAGATCGGCGGGGCATTCCCGATTAAACGCACCTTTGCCTTCCATACAAAAGACGTGCAGGAGATCGAGGTCGAGATCCTACGGCTGAAACGGGTACCATAGCAGAACCAGGGAGCATAAAGAAGACCATCACCGGGCTCGCCGCAGCCCACATGGTCACCGACATCTACATGCCGGTGCTGCCGGCGATCCTGCCGCTGTTGATCCTGAACAACGGCTACTCGTACCTTGCAGCCGGGCTGCTTGTCACGGCCTATAACGTCACCTCCTCATTCACCCAGCCGGTGGTCGGGTGGCTCTCCGACACAAAGGGCCTCACGGTCAGCGTGACCGCCAGCCTCCTGATCAGCGCGGTCTTCATCGCCCTCATGGGAGTGGCGCATAACTATTACCTTATCATGGCCTTTGCGGTCCTCGCGGCCCTCGGCCACGCCTGTTTCCACCCGACCGCACTCAGTCTCGTCAGCCGGCTCTGCACGGACGAAAACCGGGGCCGGATCACGTCGTACTTCGTGGTCGGGGGAAACCTCGGCTATGCGATCGGCCCCGTACTCGCTGGAGTGCTTGTATGGTCGCTGGGCCTTCCGGGACTCCTGCTCCTCATCATCCCCGCGGCGGTCATGGTCTTTGCCCTCCGGCACCTCCTCCCGGGCGGCATCGCCGGGGCCTGCGAGCTGCATGCAAAACCTGCACGGGCACCAGCGGAAACCCGGTCGCTGAAGCCGTTTGCAATCCTGATGACCGCATCGATCCTGCGGGCCTGGGCAGTCTTTGCCGCCATCACGTTCCTCCCGATGTACCTCGTCACGCAGGGATACGACCTCGTGACCGCAAGTGCCGTCATGACCCTGATGCTCCTTGCCGGGGTTGCCGGGCAGGTTGCCGGGGGCCGGATCTCCGACCGTATCGGGAGAAAGGAGTTCATGGTCTTCGGCCTTGTCGGTGCGATACCGTGCTTTTACCTGTTCTTTGCCACAACAGGCGTGCTCTCGGTCCTCGCGGTCCTCCTCTTCGGGTTCTTCCTCTGGTCGACCTTTGCCGTGGCGGTCGCGATGTCCCACGAACTCCTGCCGGGAAACGTCGGGCTTGCTTCCGGCATGATGATGGGCCTTGCGATCGGCTTTGGCGGCCTCGGGGTCGCAGTCAACGGGATGATCGCCGACCACTACTCCCTTGCGGCTGCCCTTGGCACCATCCCCATCCCTATTGCCGCTGCGGTGGTATTGATGGCCGTGCTGCCCTACCCGTGGAAGACCCTGTTTCGCAAGAGCGGGGGAACCGCCATTCAATAAAATGCAACAGGCTTATAATATCCCGGTGAGAACCTGATGTGAGGAAACGAGATGGATAAAGTTGGAGTCATTTCACTGATCGTCGGGCTGGTTCTCTGTGCCCTTGGAGGTTTTGCAATCTGGACGTTCCTGCCGGACGTCATCGTCGCAGTCAAGGGGCTGATCGGCATCGTTGTGCTGCTCGCCGGCCTGATGCTCGTGGTCTTTGGAATCCTGATATTCAAAGACTGATACAAAACAGAAAAATCAGAAATTCTTTTTTTTTAAATTTTGACGACAAGGCACTGGGAACCTGCGGTCTCCAGCACCGGTTCTGCCTTTCCTTCAAAGAAGTCGTCGAAAGCCTTCTTCACGCCGGGAGCGGTGATATAATCGTGGGAGATGATGATGCCGCCAGGGCTTATCCGGGAGTAGAAGAACTCGAGGCACTGCTTTGTGCTCTCGTAGCAGTCCACATCAAGGTTCACGAGCGAGAACTTCGTATCTTTGATGGGTCCTGACGTAGCGGGGAAGATGCCCTTGTAGAAATGGACATTACTGCCATCCTTGAGGTACTCCCTGACGCTGTCGTACGATGCTGCGAACTTCCCCTCGTAAAACGGCCAGACCATATCGATCTCCTCGACCTTCGGCAGGCCTTCGAACGTATCGAAGAGGTGGAGGGCCTTGTCGTCCCCTTTTGCCGAACAGATGATCTTGGCAGAACCGCCCTTGTATACCCCGACTTCCGCGATGTCGCCAGGGACTTTCTGGGTCGTCTTTACTGCCATGTAGATATGGTAGGCCTCGATGTCCTCGAGCAGGAGTTCGGTCTCTTTGCGGATCTTCTTTAGGTTCTTTGCAAACTCTTTTCTCCGGTCGCACCCGTAATGGGATAATCTGCCCCGGTTCGCGATATCGTTGCCGATGAACGGATCAAAGAAGATCGCCTTGCGGAACTTGAGGAGATACCTGCTCGGGATGACAGAATCAAAAACGGAATAGAGATTTTTCTTCTGGAGCAGGCTCATGTCTTAATTAATATGCTTTCCTGTCATTTATAAATCGCGATCGCCAAAAACCGGGATCCGGACGGCCTTGTCCGGGCCGGCCTATTTCCTGGCGGGCGGGACTTCCTGCAGGCCGGGTTGCGGGGGCTCGGCACTGATATCCAGCTCGTCAAGAAATGGCATCAGGCAGGTGACATACGGTTCGGCGGGAGAACCGGTGCCTGCGGGGGTCTGCCCGACCTGCACGATCCCGACCATCAGCGGGAACTCCTCCAGGGTTTGTACGAACGAGGGGTCGTTCTCCTGCGTGAACCGGAGAAAACTCTCCACCAAGATCACCGGGCGCTCGTACTCGGGAACGCCGGCAAATTCGGCAAGGACGGATTCAAGAGGCCGGGTCCGGGCCAGGTCCTCCTCGAAGAAGAGCCAGATTGCCACACCATAGTTATCGGCGATCGTCCCGAGTTTCCGGATATCCGCCGTTGTTCCGGGAATGATACCGAGGCGCCCGAGTTTTTCCACAGGTGTCGTGCCGGGCACGGCGGCCCATGCGGCTGGTTTCAGCATACAGATAAAAGGACGGCAGGACGGGTAAATATAACGATATGAGGCAGTGAACGCAGGGGTCAAAAAGATTTGAAAAAAATTACAACTAGAAGATTTCTTATGGGAAATCTTATCAGGTTCCTGGTCCTGATGAACCAGTCACTCTCGCCCAAATTTGTTGAGAAGGGTAAAACCCACCCCAAAGAAGAGGACTGCTGCCACAGGCCAGACGGACCAGGTGATCTTACCATTGTGGTAGAAATCCATCCCTATAAAAAATACACAGATCATCACCATAACGGCGATACTATACCACCATTTCGGCTGACCCTTTGCACCCATTGCATCTCTCATCATGCTCATAGTAACACACATGTTCAGCCTGATATCGGAAAAATGCAGCGGGTGGGATTCCTGCCTCCCCTTCAGATATTTCCCTGGAGATTCCCCTGTTTTGGCTGGAATGCGTTCTTTATCAGGTCCGGGTTGAACGCCGTCGGCACCGTGCCGGTCTTTGCATACGTGTAGAGCGCAGTCACGAAGATACCCTGCATGGCTGAGTACACAACCGCGAGGACCACGACAAGGAGGAGGAATAACGCGAGCGCAGCCATGAAGACCGTGGAGTTCCCGAGCATCATGGTGGCAAATACACCGATGCCGGCGATAATCCCGATGGCCACGAAGATGATCGCCATCGATGCAGACCCGACGATACTCTCGCCCCAGGTCTTCCTGATCAGGTTCACGGATTCCTTGAGGGAGTCAACGACACCCTTGTCTTCAAGCACCAGGACCGGCACGACAAAGTAGGTGACCAGGCTCCAGACGCCCCCGATGACCGCGAGCACGATGTCGCCGATGAATCCTGCACGCTCTTCGAGAAGGTTTAAGATCAGCCCGACCGTTGCAGCAATGATCGCCCATCCTATGATCGACGGCAGGTGTTTTGCCGCATGGGAGAGTCCCTCGCCCACGGTCATCGACTTCCCGTTCAGTCTCGCGTTCACGCACGAGATCAGCGCCGTGTTGAAGAAGATCACGACAAAGTAACTCACTACATAGAAAAGGAACAGGAACACGAGGGAGACGAGGTTGCCTGATGCCATGGATCCGCCGGTGAAGAGGATCGGGAGAATGAACGTGAGGACAACAAGGATCGTGACGATCCCGGAGAGGACCGGGAACGCAAGCAGTCTCTTGTCCGCCATAAGGATATCCCAGCTCGTCTTCACGAGCGCAAGGCTCCTGCCAATACTTTCAAACATAGATCAGCGTGGTGAGCGGTGCAAGATGAAGATTACGGGATATTCCGGTAAAAGGGTGGAATTGTTGGACCAGTACGGGCAATTATTGCCTGCGGCGCATCCATACGAGACCGGCGAGGGCACACCCGAGGATGCCAATCGCCACAGAAAAACCGGGCGATTTCGTGACCGGCAGGGATGTCGTGACTAGCGGAGGGGTAAGAGTGGGGACTTCCGATACGGAGGAGGAAACGGCCGCCCCTGCCACCGGCTGGCTGATGACGATCTGGCTTCCCGGCACCGGGCTGCCGGCATTATCGAGCTCCACCAGCTGCAGGACGGTCACGGGACCTGTTGCGGATGCGGGGACGGTACCGCTGACGGTGACGGTAAACCGTACGTCACGGTTGACGGAATAGGAAAGGATCTCGCCGTTGATGAATGCCGTGGAACCCGACGCCGTCTGCTGGGCCGCATTGTTGCCGTCAAGGATCACCTGGATATTCCACCGGGCATCCACAAGACCGGTCTGCATCTGGAGCTCGTGGTTCCTTGGAAACGTCGTGCCGCTCGGGATCGCGAACGTGGCCACGACCTGCTGCGGCCCACCTGGGGTAAGGGGAGGATTCGGGGTGAATGACTCGCTCGAAAGGATGGGACTCGCAGCAGCAGGAAGTACGATGAGCAGGAGCAATATGCACCCGCACAGCAGGGAACGGATCATCGGTCTCATAGAGTATCGTCAGAAGAGGGTTTTACGTAACGGTTGATAGAGGTGTCGGTCCTGCCACACCACACACCACGACGAGCCGGTTCAGCGGCCCTGCACGTTCCGCATGAACGTCCCGGCGTGGTCGATCGCTTCCTGCCCCTCGGGAAGCTGACCGGCAAACACCTGCCAGGCGTGGAACATCCCTTCCCAGATCTCGACCTGGACCGGGACGCCGGTCCACCGGGCTTTTTCCACGAACGTACCGATATCGGAGAGGAGGAGCTCGTGCGTGCCCACCTGGATATAGAGGCGGGGAAGGAACTTGAGCGTCCCGTTGACCGGGGATGCAAACGGTTCGGACGGCTTATGGCTGCCCAGGTACGTTGTCCGTACAGACTGGAGGAGTGCGGGTGTGAGCCAGTCCCGGTGCTCGTTCTTCGTCACCGACTCCCCGGGGAACTGCAGGTCGGTCACCGGGGACATGCAGACCGCTGCCGGGGGAAGGGTATGCCTCTGGGCATACAGGGAGAGCAGGGAGGCGAGCACGAGATTCCCCCCCGCAGAGATGCCTGTCGGGATGATACGGTGGGGCAGGTATCCCTTTTTCTGGAGGTACCAGTACGCGGCAATCGCGTCCTCCACCGGCGCAGGGAACAGGTGCTCGGGTGCGAGACGGTAGTCCACCGAGAAGACTTGGGCACGGGCAGCCCGGGCGAGCCGTATACAGAGGCCGAGATGGTCACGTGTCGAACCACGAGTGAATTCCCCCCCGTGGAAGAAGAGGACCACATAGCCCGGATCCGATTCGGGGACCGATATCCAGTACCCGGTAAGGTCGTCCCGGATCGGGACCTTTTCCACGGAATGGGTGCCTTCCTCAACGATCTCTTCCTGCATCTCCGAAAAAAATGAGGAATAGTCCTTCCGCACGGCAGCCAGGGGCCTGTTCAAGTCAGGTGCGTGCGATCTGATGATTGTGAGGAGCTCATCCGGTGACTCGCGGATCATTATTCTCTGTGTTAGAGAGGCTGGATAATAAATTGAGGGGGTGCCAGGCTACCGGTTCCGGGCAGCGGGTGCCGTTCCGGTGCAAAACCGAACGCATATCTGGCGCAAGAAGGAGATACGATCATGCATCCCGCTGATGAGATCGGGGAGCGGACCGTCCGCAAGGTCGGCCGCCGCCTGCTCCCGTTCCTCTTCCTGCTCTATGTTGTCGCGTTCCTTGACCGCGTCAACTTTGGGTACGCGGCGCTCGAGATGAACAGCGCCCTCGGCCTCTCCGCAGAAGTCTTCGGGTTCCTCTCAGGGATCTTCTTCATCGGGTACCTGCTCTTCGAGGTCCCGAGCAACATGATCCTCCAGCAGATCGGCGCCCGTATCTGGATCAGCCGGATCATCATCAGCTGGGGGATCGTGGTGATCGTTACCGCGGCGGCAACAGACGCCTTCCAGCTGGCTGCGTTCAGGTTCATCCTCGGTGTGGCAGAAGCAGGGTTCTTCCCCGGTATCATCCTCTATATCACCTGCTGGTTCCGTAAGAAGGACCTTGCAAGTGCCGTTGCACTCTTCATGGCTGCGCTCGCTGTCTCCAACATCATCGGTGCGCCGGTCTCGACATGGATCCTCGACAATGTCCACTGGTTCGGCATTGCAGGCTGGCGGTGGCTCTTCATCCTCGAAGGCCTGCCGGCGCTCGTGCTGGGTGTCGTCACCTGGTTCTGGCTTACGGACCGACCAGAGGATGCGACATGGCTTGAGCCTGAGGAACGGGACTGGCTTGCCGGTACGATTGCACGGGAGAACGAGGAGGCCGCGGGCACTCACCAGGATTTCTGGTCGGTCATGAAGGACCGGCGGATCTGGCACCTTGCCTGCATCTACTGTACCGTGGTCATCGGGCTGTACGGCCTCGGGTTCTGGATGCCGCAGATCATCCGTTCCATGAGCCCGTCATTTACTAACTTCGAGATCGGGCTCGTCATGGTCATTCCCTATCTCGTCGCACTCTGTGCGATGGTTGCGTGGGGCGCCCACTCGGACCGGACGGGCGAACGGGTCTGGCATGCAGCAATCCCGCCCATTATCGGGGGTATTGCGCTTGCAGGCGCCGGTCTCGTCCCGGTCCCCCTCCTTGCATTTGTCCTGATCATTGTCGCAACGGCCGGCATCTACTGTGAATTCGGCCCGTTCTGGACGCTCCCGTCAGTCTTTCTCGCGGAAGCAGCGGCAGCGGTCGGCATCGCGGTGATCAACTCGATAGGAAACCTCGGGGGGTTCATCGGCCCGTCTATGGTCGGGTATCTTACCAAGGTTACCGGGACAACAGATGCAGGGCTGGTCGCTGCGGGTGCCTGCCTCGTGCTCTGCGGATTGCTGACGCTTGCAGTCCGCCCGGAAGGGCGGAACTGATCACCCGGGCATTCCATCACCGTTTATTAAAAAGGGTCCCTGTGTCGCGGGATCACAGTGGAAAAAAGGTGGATGTGCCTGCCTTTAAAAATAATACATCAGTACCGTCTGCTGGTACCCGCCCTTGAAGGTCCCGATGATATTCACGGTGGTGGGATTGGCAAGTCCCATGTACGTGAAGACAAAGGGAGTTCCGACAGCGGGTTGGGGGAAGGTCTGTTCAATTACCGATGAATCCTGGTTGTTAATCCGTACTTTGAGGGCCAGCAGGTCTGCGGCATCAGGTCCACCGGTATACGTGACATTCACGGTCTTCTCGGTTTTCGTAACGATGAAGGTCAGCTGTTTTTCTGTATCCGTTGTTGCAACAACAGGAACGGGAGTGACGGCGGTCTGCACGACCGTTGTTACCGGGGGGGTCGCTGTCGGCTGGATGCAGCCACTGGAAATCACAAGAAGCAGTATGATAAAAAGGCAAAGGCAGAGGCAGTAGGATCGTCTCATGGATGGGATGTGGGCGGGAAAACGAGATAAATGTTGGGGATTTTTCCTGTTTTTTTAAAGACCCGCCCGGTTTTTCTGCGTGGTGTACCGGGACCACACGATGCCATTTGCCAGGACTTTCGTACTCTGGTGCGTGAGGGGGACCTGCAGCTCAGGGATACCGGCATTCAGCGGGTCGCAGAGGGAAGGGGAGGCCTTTCCCCCGGCGATAAACGGGTGGATGAGGACGCTCACCTCGTCCACGAGCCCGGCATGCAGCAGCACGCTGTTGAGCGTCCCGCCGCTGTCAATCCGCAGGACCTTCACGGTATACTTTTCGTATAATGTCTCAAGAGCCGCCCGCATGTCGATGTGGTCCTCCCCTGCAATGATAACCCCAATCCGCCGCTCCTTCAGGTAATCGAGATACTCCCCGGGGGTTGACGAAGAACAGAGGGCGAGGACGTCACGCATATAGGGCCACTTCCGGATGGCGTCCCAGCAGCGTACCCTCCCCCAGCTGTCGGCGATAACGAGCAGCGGGCGGGGATCGCTTTTGGCATCTGCCGGCGGGGTGAACATCTCCTCGTGCTCCGGGGGGACTTCCAGCGCAGGATTCTCACGGACCGCTGCAAGGACCGTTTCGCTTCCGAAGAGGATCGCGTCAGGGTTCCATTGTGCCGCCAGCGCATAGTACAGTTCGAGGTCGGCAGGGAAATTCGTGATACGGCCGTCAAGGCTCGTGGCCGTGTGGAGGATGACTTTTGGTAACATATCCGGCTCCTGAATAAACGAGGCGCCCCCGGGTTATAAGGTGGGGCTGCGCGGGGTGAAACTGGCAATGGTGCCCGCATCGCGGTTATTCCACAAAATATATATTGTCAACATTCAAATGTTGACACATACTCCTGGCAACCTGCGACAAACAGTCCGGGTTCCGGGCACGTACTGCCTTGCAGGAGAGAGAAAAAGGTTTGGTGAATATTTGTGGAAAAAAAACTGTTTGTTCTTGGAGTATTTTGCCTGTGCATGGTGATTGCCATAGTTCCGGTAGCAGGGTCTGCCGGGGGGAGCCCGGCAGCATCCGGAGGCGATGCTCCCGTAACCATAACCCCGCTCGTGAATCTGCGATATATCATTGGTGAGGATACCATCACGTTCTCCGGTACCAACACCGATTCTGGTACAACGTATCTCTTCCTATCCGGGCCCAACCTGGATATAAATGGTTCACAGATCCAAAAGGACTGGCCGGGCAAGTATCCGGTTACGGACGGGGATGTATCCACGTTCATGGCAGTCAGTGTCGGGCCGGATAACACGTGGTCCTACACGTGGGACACGCATAATGTTGCCATTGATTCCGGGACGTACACGGTCTATGCAGCCAGTACGCCCCGGGATATCCCTCATATCAATAGTTCGCATTTCACCAGGATATCGTTCCTCATGCTTCCACCGAAAGACAGGAACATGCCAATAGTAAAAATAGCCCCCCTTGTAAATCCCAGATATTTCATTGGGGAGGATACCATCACGTTCTCCGGTATCAATACCGCTTCCAATACAACGTATCTCATCCTTTCCGGACCCAACCTGGACATAAACGGTTCACAGATCCAGAAGGACCGTCCGCGTGAGTATCCTGTTACTGACGGCGATGCATCCACGTTCATGGCAGTCAGTGTCGGGCCGGATAACACATGGTCCTACACGTGGGACACGCATAATGTTGCCATTGATTCCGGGTTGTACATGGTCTATGCAGCCAGTACGCCCCGGGATATCCCTCATATCAACAGTACGCATTCTAACATGATATCGTTCATCATGCGCCCGCCAAAAGACATGGTCCCTCCGACAGAAGCAGTAACCCGATCCAGTGAAAGCGTTCCCGGAATGCAGGACCAGGTTGCCGGAACACAGAACCAGTCGGTTGCCGGACAAACCAAGAGTGGGGCAGAAACGGGCAATCTGCTGGACCAGGCATGGGGTTTCCTGTCAGGGATTTTCTAAAGAAGATCATCTTTTTTTTTAAGACCGCATTGCGGCTATTCCAAAAAACTTATATTGTCAACATTCCAATGTTGACATATGTTCCTGACAACGAACGACAAGCAGTTCGGGTTCTGGGTGCGGCGCCGGAACGGGGAATCCAACATCGGGATTGCCACCCGCTTCGGTATCTCCCGCCAGGCCGTGTCACGGGCACTCCTCCTCATGGACGAGAAGATCGAGAGCACGCTCCGGGAAATGGCACAGGCAAACCAGATCTCGGTTGGGAAGATCAACGCGGAGCGGGGCGTCCTTCTCGGCCGGTCAATCCCGTTCCAGACTGCTGCGATCATCTTCGTCTCGGAAAAACACGGCGTACAGGTCTGGTACGAGCACGACGGCGACTGCGGGACCTGCCAGCGGTACACCGAATGCATCGAGCTGCTCTGGGACTATGCCACCGAGCTCGGGGTAAAGATCGAGAAGACCGCCGACCCGACGAAGATGGCCGAGGAATTATTTGCAAAAGTCAAGGCGATGATGAGATGATGCGGGTTTCCGAAGTGATCCGGGGATGGCTGGGCTGGTGCCCGAATGCAAGCGCGGTAAGACGAATACCGCCAAGGACACGACCGGTTGACGAGGAACCTTCCGACAGTCCCGGCGGTGGGGATGGAACTCATGCTATCAATCCATTCGCCCGTCATGGGGCATTGATTGTCGCCCTGACAAACGCTGCCTGCCTTCTGGTTCTGGTCGCCGTCCTGAAAAAAGTCCTTCTTATACCTGTTGAACAACTCAGCCAGGACCTCGTGATCTGGATTATCATATATTCGGGTCTGGTAGTCACTTACCCGACATTCATCGATAAGGGAAAGACCGATACATCCCCTCTCCGGCCTGCGATATGGTGTATTGTGACGATCTCCGTCACCCTTGCGATCATCGGCCTCAATATGTTCTGGTGATGACCCATGCAGACAGATAACATCAGATTCGAGAAGATATCAGTACTCATCCACCAGCGGCTCAGCTGGTGCCCGAACGCACATGCATTGAAGGTTCCGGAACCCGGTATCAGGACCGGGATGGACCAAACGGGAATTTCCGATCCAGACCCCCGCCCCGGCACATCCGCGTCTGCCCTCGCAGTACCTCACTGGATGACCACAGCAGCACTGGTGATTCTCTTTGCCACGTTCTTTGTAGGCGGGAACATCTGGTGGCCGGTCTTTGTCGGGGCGGTCCTGATCGTCTGCCTTGCGTATTGGTACTATCGTCACATCCGGAAGGTGCGGTGACATGGCACAGATTGCCGCACTTGTCTGGGACGCCATGGGCTGGTGCCCGATGCAGGCTGCCATCCGCTATCCCCCGAAGGGATCGCAGGGAGAACTCCGCCAGAGAGACAGCGCAGGTGACGGGAGCCCGGTTGCCCGCCGGTCAGCAATGTTCATGCGCCTGTCATGGGGGGTCGTCATCCTCTCGTGGGTGATCGCTTTCCTCGCATTGCCGTATCTCCCGGAGGTCATCCCGGTCCACTGGGGCCTGCACGGAGAGGCCAACGGGTTCGCGAACCGGCTTTCCGGTACATTCGGGCTGCCGGGAATCATGACGCTTATCATGGTCCTCCTGCTGGTGCTGCCCCGGTATAATTCCGTGAAGTTCTCGCTTACCGCATTCCAGGACATCTATGCCATCATCATCTTTGCAACTATCGCGATGTTCTTCTGCATTGAGGTCCTCGCGCTCCTGATCGCTGCTGGTATTGACCTGCCCGTTGTCATTATCATGCCGATGCTCATCGGGGTCCTCTTCATCGTGATGGGAGCCCTGATGCCCCATATCGGGCGGAATACAACGATGGGGATCCGCCTGCCGTGGACACTTGAAAGCGAGGAGGTCTGGAAGAAGACCCACGAGCACGGCGGGCCGGTCTTCGCCGGTGCCGGAGTTCTTGTCGTGCTCGGGAGCCTTGTTGCCGGCATGTGGGCAATGGCCCTGATGCTCGTGATCATCCTTGGTGTCACCGTCTATATCGTGGTCTGGTCGTACCGGCTGGCAAAGGAAGGAACGGGAATGGAGATGAAACAATGTTTGCAAAACTGAATGAAATTATCCGGCACCACTTCGGCTGGTGCCCGAATGCAGGAACAATCCGTACCGCACCGCCGGGTATCGCAACACCACCGGTGACCATCAATCCGGCACAGCCGGATGGTGGTGCCGGGGGGCCGGGGCGGCTTGACCGCAGCTTTACCCTGGCAACGGGAAGTATCAGGATCCTCTTTTTGAACAAGCGGCTGCTCTGGTTCTCGTTCCTGACCGGCCTTGTACTGCTGTTCAGCTTCATCACCACGTTTGGCATCCAGGCCCTTTCCGGGATCTCCCCGCTCGCGGGAACCGGTCTTGTTACCGTACCTGATACTCCCCTGCTTGTCCAGGGATCCCCAACCTGGCTTGCGCTGACTTTTGTGTTCCAGCTGGTTGCCATATTCGGCACGGTATTCCTGCTGGCCGGCCTTATCACCTGCGTCTCCCGCCTCTTTTCCGGCCAGACTGCAACCCTTGGCGAAGGCCTGTCCCACGCGAAGAATCACGCGGGGTCCATAGCCGGCTGGGCTGCGATTATGGCAGTTGCAGGCACTGAACAGCAGTTCATCACGGCCCTCTATCCGGGAGACCTGCTTCTTGTATTCATTTCCATGGCTGTCATCTGTATCTTTGGATTTATGACATCATTTATCATCCCCCTCATGGTCCTCGAAGACAGGAGCCTGATCAGTGCGATCACGGGATCCGTATCCATCTTCCGGCGGACATGGGCCGAGATACTTCTCTGTATGTTCACCCTCTGGTTGTTTGCGTTTGTCATTGCATTCCTCGCCCTCATCCCCACCGTTGCTATCGGGTTCCCCTCAGGCAGCACAGGACTCCTCGGCATCACCATGGGCATCTACCTGGTTATCCTTATGGTCCTGGTCATGATCGGTACGACACTGATGGGCATCGTGCTCGTCGGCCTGTATACCTATGGAAAGACCGGTCGGCTGCCGGAGATGTTTGAAGGAAAGAGGGGGGGCGTGGCACCTGTATGACATTACTACGCGTTTCGGAGATCATTTACGAGTGGACCGGCTGGTGCCCGAACTCCCCGGTCCTGCGTTCGGCCCCGGCCGTTCTCATGGTCCCACCTGAAACAATGCATGCCGACCGGCCTGATGGCAGCGGACCCGCCGGCCGATCCGGCAGCATCAGGCTTGGAACCCATATTGCTGTCGGCAGCCTGAAGGAGATAGTCCGGAACCGGTACCTGCTCGGTCTCTCGCTCCTCTCCGGGCTCGCGATGTTCTTCCTGATCGTGGCAAAAATGTGGGATGTCCAGCATTTTCACGACACCCTGCCATTTCTCGTCACCATCTCATCCGGCAGTACGTCCATTGTATTTGACCCGTGGCTCTTTGTCGTCGAGCTGATCTGCCTGTCCTGCTTCATCTTCGTACTGGCAGATATGGTCCTTCACCGGAACGGGGACCGGGAAAATACCCCTGTTATGATCCAGAAGGGATTTGCCGGGACCGTCGCTTATGCCGCTCCGCTTGCCCTCCTTTCCAATGGAATGGCGCTTATCGCGACCATGGGATTTGAGATTTTCTACAAGGGCGAGTTTTTCACGGATATGATTGTGGGTCAGATCCTTGCGCCCTTCTGGATTCCCAACGCCTATATCCCGTACGGGGACGTTGTGGCGTTCTATATCACATTCATCCTCCTGTTCATCAACATCATCCTGTTCCTCGCCGCACTCTGGCTGGTACCGGCCATCGTGCTGAAGTTGAGGGCAGGGGTCCCTGGTCACGGGGGATCGATGGCCCTCATACAGAAGACCTGGCGGGAGGTACTTGGCTGTATTCTTGTCGGCGGGACAATCGTCATCGGGGTCATTGCCGTCGCGTTCGCGGTCAGCCAGTTGCCCTATATGCTCCATTATGAGAATGACCCCACCGCCAGCGGACATCCGTTCATAATGGTCGTCTATTACGGGTTCATCCTTGCCTGCATGGTCCTGATGGCGGCGGGTTTTACCGCAGCGGGTGTTGCGGTTGAAGAGCTCAACCGTATCCAGACGGGCAACGGGGCATCCGGTAATACCGGGGGAAACCGGGAAAATCGGTAATACACCCTATGATCCGGACTGCTGATATGATCCGGGGAGGGCTGAGGGTACCCGAACATCACATCCGGAATACAGCACATTGTTGTTGTCGGGCACCCCACTATTTTTATATTGTAAACATTCATACATTTACGTATGTTCCTGCCAATGAACGAAAAACAGTTCGGGTTCTGGAAGATGCGTCGCAACGGAATGCAGAATGTCTCCATTGCAAACGCGCTGGGCATAACACGGCAGGGGGTATCCCAGGCACTCCACGCAATAGACGAGAAGATCGAGGCCTCGCTCGTTGAAATGGCCCACGCAAACCGGATCCAGGTTGACAAGATCGATGTGGAGAGAGGTGTCCTGTCCGGGCGTTCCATCCCGTTCCAGACCAATGCATATATTTTCGTCTCGGAGAAGCATGGCATGCAGGTCTGGTACGAGCATGACGGCGACTGCGGGGCATGCGACGAATATACCCGGTGCATCGAGTTCATCTGGGACTTTGCATCCGAGCTCGGGATCAAGATTGAGAAGACCGCCGACCCGACGAAGATGGCAGAGGAGCTGCTTGTAAAGATCCGGGAGAGCACCGCATGAACCAGCATTCCCCGGATACACGAGGGTGGCTCGGCCTGTGCCGGAAACCACCAGGGATCAGTACATCATCGGCAGTGATGGTACTGGAACCTGAAACCACCTGCAAGAGCCTTCCTGATGGTGGGGCAGGGGGATCCGGAACGGTCGGGAGGGGAATCGCGGCGATCCAGTCCGCTGTAAAAATGTTGATCCAGAACCGACAGCTCCTCTGGTTCTCGTTCTTCACCGGTCTTGTGTCTGCCGGGATCTTCATCGCCCATTACATCATCCGGCTGCTGAGTGTGTACCCCTACAAAGCAATTGATCTTCCACGCTGGGTTGTCCTGACGTTTGCGACCGAACTTGCATCCGTCTTCTGCCTGTCAGTCCTGCTGGCGTGCCTTGTCCTGAGCCTGTCGCAGAAGGAAGGCAGCCCCGCATCATTCCGGGAAGGGCTTACCCGGGCAAAGGAATACATCAGGCCTCTTGCGAACTGGTCAATAGTTTTGGCACTTGCCGGCATGCTGGCCTTTATCGTGTTCCTCTGTTTCACAATCTTCTTGTTCCCGGGAATAGTGAATCTGCAATCAGCCTTCAGCCAGTTTCCCTTCGGGTTCATCCTCGTGCAGGAGAACCACAATATTGGCTCCATGGGGAATGGCACGTATGCAATCGCATACGGGCTCACCTATGCCCTGTTCCTTTCAGGTATCAACGTGCTCCTGTTTGTCCTGACCTTGTTTGTTGTTCCGCACCTCGTCCTTGAGAAGAAGAGCCTGAAGGAAGCGTTCCATGGATCGGTAGCCCTGATGAAGAACGTCTGGCGTGAAGTGGCAGTCTGCGTCCTGGTTCTTGGAATCGTCGTCTTCGCTGCCTTGCTTATGTCCTCTCTCTTCAAGACAGTATACGGGATTGTGGCACCGGGGATGTCTCTCTCATGGTACCCGGGTGTTGAATGGATTGTAGCGGCCGTGGCCTACATGCTTGCCTTGTGCGCTCTTGCATGTATTGGGACAACGGTTGGCGGGATTGCATCTCTGGACCTCTACACGCATGCAAAGAACAGGGAGAATGCCTGATGACATTTCTTTCGACGATAGCGGACTGTTGGTTCGGCCTGTGCCGGAGAGCACCAATGGTCCGTGCCTCGCAGGCAGTGATTGGTGATCCACCTGAACCGGCCTATGAGGGAAGCCCGGATGGCGGGGCCGGTGGATCGGGAACGGCCCGGCGGGGAATCGGGGCCGCCCTGTCAGGCACGAAAACGCTGATCCGGAACCGGCAACTCCTCTGGTCCTCGCTCCTCGCCGGACTCGTGCTGGTCGCGCACCTCATCGCCCAGTGGGCGTTCTTCATACTCCCCCAATCCATGGAGTGGCGGTCCTTCGCTGATGCCCGTTTACTCCCATCGCTTGTCCTGACATTTGCGGTCGGGCTCCTCGCGATGTTCTGCCTGGTCTTCCTGCTGGCGGGCCTTGTCCTGAACATCTCTTCGCGGAAAGGTAGTCCGGTCTCATTCTTTCACGGGCTCAGCATGGCCAGAAAATACCTGGGACTACTTGCCGGGGGATCCGTGGTCGTGACACTCGCAGGCTTTCTGCTCCTGGTCCATCCCTTCATCGTCGAAGGAGTCCTCTTCGTTCACAACCCCCGGTGGCTGCTCTTCGTTGATCCCTACCACGGTTATGGCGGCCTGCTCACATCGTTTGCCCTGACATTTGTGGCCGAGCTCCTGGCGGTGTTCTGCCTGGTCTTCCTGCTGGCGGGCCTTGTCCTGAGCATCTCTTCAAAGAAAGGCAGTCGGGTCTCATTCTTTCGCGGGCTCGCAATGGCCAGAAAAAACACAAGAACACTGGCCGGGTGGTCCGTGGTCGTGGCACTTGCAGGCACCCTGATCTTCATTGTCGGTGAATATTCCCATATGCTGTACTCAGCCATCTGGGTACCCCTGTTCAACGTGCTCAACCAGTTCCCCTTCTACCTCGTTTACGATGTGGATGTGGGGAGGATAGGAATTCCTCATATGCTCGTGGGAACACTGATCCTTTCCGCAATCAACGTACTCCTGTTCATCCTGACCCTGTTTGTCGTACCCCTGCTCGTGCTTGAGGGGAAGAGCCTGAAGGAGGCGGTTTTTGGATCGTTTACCCTGATGAAGAAGTGCTGGGGAGAGGTGGCGGCCTGCGTTCTTGGCCTTGGAATGGTAGTATTCGCCGCCTTGCTCGCGTACCTGCTCTTCCAGGTTACCGGGATTTATCATTTTGAGAGCATCGGCAGCAACATGTACTCATCCCTGCTCCCGGGCGATGGGTGGATCGCCCTCGGCTTCCTGTACATTCTTGCCCTGTCCAGCCTTGTGTTAATCGTGGCAACCGTCGGAGGAATTGCATCACTGGACCTCTACACGTCTGCAAAGGACCGGGAGAGTGCGGGATGACAGACATCACCACCGTTGCGGACTGCTGGCTGGGGCTGTGCCGGAAAAGGCCTGTCATGCAGACAACGACAGCGGTGATGCTGGGAGAGGTCGAAACCGCCCATCCCATCCAGCCGGATGCCGGCGGTGCGGCCGGGGGCTTAGGAAGGGTACGGTGCGGGATCGGTATCGCCACGGAGAGCATCAGAACCCTGTTTGTGGAGAGGCACCTGCTCTGGTTCTCGCTCCTTGCAGGACTCGTACTCCTCTTCCTCTTCGTGGCAGAAGGGTGGAGCGTGACGCATCATGATTTCAACCTGCTGCCGTACAGTATCTGGATTCCCTTCGGGGACTCGTCCCTTGTTGTGTTTAACATGCAGCTCTTCCTGATCGAGGCGGTCTGCCTGTCCAGTTTCACGTACCTCCTCGCGGGCCTGGTCCTGCACCGGAGCGCAGGCAGGGCTAACGGACCGGTCACGATCCGGAAGGCGTTCGCCGGAGTCAACACCCATACCGGCACACTGGCAGCGTTATCCGTCGCGATGGCGTTTGTGGCAACGGTAGTGTTTGAACTGGTCACCCACAACCAGTTCTTCGGAGGGGTCCTGCACACGGTTGATATGGCCTTGTTCAACCTGCCCTATGCGTACTATGTCCCGAACGGGATCACGTCCATGTATTATTTCTCCTTCAGGATCATGGCCATCAACATCCTCCTGTTCCTGCTGGCCCTGTACGTTGTGCCGGGCATTGTGCTTGAGGGCAGACGTCTGCTCCCGGCCCTTACAGGTTCTTTCAGTCTCGTGAAGAGGACCTGGCGCGAGCTGCTGGGCTGCATTCTCGTCCTCGGGGCGTTCGTCCTTGTGGTATTTGCGGTCGGGCTCCTGATCGGCCAATCGCCCCTTTTGCTCAACCATGACTACGACTTCTTCCTCCAGATGTCCCGCGGGCAGGTGCTGATGACCATTACCTGTTACGGCTTCCTCCTGGGCTGTTGCGTGCTGATGGCTCTCGGGTCGACAATCCTTGGGATCGCCATTATGGAACTGCATACGTACGGGAGAACAGGGTCAGTCCACCCGTTGCCTAAGAGCAATACGACCGCGGTCGGGGAGCCTTCACGATGACCCGGTTCTCCGATGTGATCCACGAGTGGCTCGGGTTGTGTCCGGACAGGTATGCCGTCAAGACAAGGAACGCGGCGCTGCCCTTTGAGATGGATTCTCAGGCCCATGAGAAAAACAGGACATATATCAATGACGGGGTTGTCGTTGATTATGGGACAGGCAGGATCACAAAATGGTTTATCATAGGAGTGGTTGTCGCACTCTTCGGAATCGTATTGGTGTTTCCCTTTATCGTCAAGGGGATATCATTTCGTCAGGCAAGTACCCTGTTCAGTGTATTTCTTCTCTTGTTCGCCATTGTCACATTGTACCGGGACATAAAAAAGGCCCGTCTGGAAATTAGACCTGATACCCTCATCCTCCACAGGCCTTTTCACAAGCCGGTGGTTATCCTGCGGGACGATATCGCAACGGTAGAGATCCGGCAAAATGCATTGCCTTACCCGCTCTGGCACCAGAAGATATTGAATGTCTGCGTCATTCCCACCTGCTCTGCCGCCATCATTCTCATAGAATACTGGGACCTGATTTCAGGAGAGATTACCTCTTCACGGTTCCTCCTCGATCTCATTTTCTACATCAACCTCATCTTGCTCTTCCTGGTGTTTTACAATCATTCCCGCGTACGGTCGTTTCCTGAAAAAGGAGTGATCATTACGAACAGAAAAGAAAGAATTACAGTTTTCAGTGAAAATCCGGGTGAGATTACCCGGTTGCTTGAGAAGACACCATGACATTATCCCTGGATTACCTCAGGAAAAAAGTTGGTTTGTGCCGACAGGGAGAACCGTCCCGGAAAAACCCTGTCTTTACCGGTACGGCGGAGCCATACAAGGCACCCGCCCGGCCATTTCCTGCGCCAGCTGCCCCATCACCCGCGACAACCGCTACCCCCTCCGGGCCACGTCCGGTCTACCAGGAGAACTTCCTCCTGGTCCTCCTGCTGGTGGCCGGCCTGTTCTGCCTTGTGGACCTCAGGATGCTCGCCCTTGCCGGGATCTTTTACGCACTGCTCGTCTATTACGATGCCGGGACGCTGCATGCCGGGGAGAAGTTTAAGATGGAATCGCTCTTTGGAGATGTTGTTGCATGGCGTCCGCTGACATGGGCGATCTGCGTATTCGTTATCCCGCTCATCTTCCTCGCGTTTTACACATTCTCCCGTGAAGAGATCTTTAACGCGAACAACTGAACCAAAAGACAACTGATACGCCGGGCCCTGCAACATTGGGTATTCCCGCCGGCAGTGCGCTCACCGTCCCCGCTTAAGAACGTGGACAAAAGAAAGGATTACATTTTTATATTGTAAATATCAATACATTTACGTATGTCAAAAACAGCCAGCAACAACCCGTACGGGTCCTGGAAGATGATCCTGCTGCTCATCATGGCAGGTGCAGTCGTATTGTCGTTGTCTCCCGTATCTGCGGAGAAGCCGTTTGTTACTATCGTGGCAAAAGGCGATCAGTCCTATTATATGGGGGAAAAAGTGGTCTTCAGCGGGATGAATACCGGTTCAGATACCACGTACCTCTTCATAACCGGACCCAACCTTGCCGAAGGCGGGGGAAAACTTGCTTCGCCAAATCAAAATGCGGTCAGCGGGGATCCCGGTTCATTCACCCAGGTACAAACCAAACCGGATAAAACCTGGGAATATACCTGGTATACGTCTGATGTCAGACTGGATGCCGGGACGTATACGATTTATGCAGTGACTAATCCCGAATCCAAAGACCAGTTCAACAATCTGACAACCTATGGTACAGTCGGTATCATATACAAAAAACCCTTTATCGCCACAGCGATCTCCCCAAAGCCGGTCCTGACAGGACAGCCGTTTGCGGTCACCGGCTATGCGGAAGGTGACCCGGCCAGCGTCCAGCTCTGGATACTCGGCAACAGCTTCTTCTCCCTCATAACCGTCCCGGTCGACAGTGAAGCGAACTATACGTTCACTGCCGACGCCCGGTTCTCCAAAAACCTCACCGCGGGAGACTATTACCTCATCGCGCAGCACTCGATGGCAGACAACCAGTTCGACATCGTATTCAACGGGGAATACGTCACTGCCATGGAGGGCAAAAACAGTACGAAACTCTTCCGGGTCACCGGGCCGGGAAGCCTGCAGGGCAGCGATGCCGCAGAGGCGCTCTTCTCTGCACTGAATGAGAACGAACACAGGAATGAGACCTACTATGAAAGGGACACCTATACAATGGCAGTTTTTACGGTGGATGAGACCGGACACGCTCCAAAACAGACACAACCGGTCACAACCGCACCGGTACAACAGCAGGCCTTGTCTTCCCCGTCCCGGTTTGCCTCGTCCGTGATTACCGGTCTGCTTTCAGGAATGGTCGTGTAGAGCAGGCGGCAGGCAATCCATTTCTCTCCCTTTTTTTCACCTGCCGGGAAAACCCGGTCCGCTGTCCCCAATGTTTTTATATTGTAAATGTCAATACATTTACATATGTTCCTGCCAATGAACGAAAAACAGTTCGGGTTCTGGAAGATGCGACGCAGCGGGATGTCGAATGTCTCTATTGCAAACGAGCTCGGCATTACCCGGCAGGGAGTTTCCCAGGCACTCCTCGCGATGAACGAGAAGATCGAGACCTCGCTCCGGGAGATGGCGCAGGCAAACCGGATCCAGATCGAGAAGATCGATGTGGAGCGGGGCGTCCTGTTCGGGCGGTCCATCCCGTTCCAGACCAATGCATATATTTTCGTCTCGGAGAAGCACGGCATGCAGGTCTGGTACGAGCACGACGGCGACTGCATCTCCTGCAATGAATTCACAAAATGCATCGAGTTCATCTGGGACTTCGCAACCGAGCTGGGGATAAAACTCGAAAAGACTCAGGACCCGACAAAGATGGCTGAGGAACTGCTTGCAAAGGTCAGGGAGGATCGGGAATGAACCTCGTATCTGAAATTGCCGAACACTGGTTTGGCCTGTGCCGGAAGCCACCGGCAGTACATGCACTGCAGACGGGTATCGGTATCCCGATGGGATCTGCCTGGGAGGGACTCCCGGATGGCGGGGGCGGCGGATCGGGCACTATTCGCCGGGGGATCGGGGCAGCCCTGTCAGGCACGAAAACGCTGGCGCAGAACCGACAGCTCCTCTGGTTTACGCTCCTTGCCGGGCTTGTGCTGGCGGGAAATGCCATCGGCCAGGCAGCACTCCGCTACCTCGACAGGATCCTGCAACCGGATATCATCGTAAGTTATGTCCTAGACTTTTTCCTGGAGTTTATCACAGTGTTCTGCCTGCTGCTCCTGCTGGCGGGCCTTGTCCTGAGCCTCTCGTCAAAGAAAGGAGGTTCTGCATCGTTCTCAAAAGGACTTGCCGGGGCAAAAAAATACTGGAAACCAATCTTCCTGTGGTCGCTTGTCCTGGCACTCGCAGGCATACTGCTCTTCCGCATCTGGTGTTATGTATTCACCGGGTTGCCACCTGATTTCCGGTTCAATACCTTCGGGCCTTATTTCTTTGACAGCACGATTAACCAGTTCCCCTTCAACTGGACGCTCGACTGGGCCATGTTAACCGAACTTCCGGGCTACGGGGGACGATCCCTGCTGTTATTGATCTATCCGTTCGGGGTTCTGGAGGCGATGAACTTCCTTGTGATCAACCTGCTCCTCTTCGTCCTGACCCCATTTGTCGTGCCCCTCATCGTACTCGAGCAGAAGACCCTCAGGGAGGCAGTTGCGGGATCGTTTGCCCTGATGAAAAAGAGCTGGGCCGAGATCGCTACCTGCGCCGCATTCCTTGGCGTTGTCGTCTTCGGTGTATTTCTTACGTACCTTCTTGTCCAGGCGGTATCCGGGATCGTGTCACCCTACGAGACGGTGATGTTCCATCCCACCGTTACCTGGATTGCTCTGGCCCTCCTCTATAATCTCGCACTTGTAACCTTTGCGTTTGTCGTGGCAACCGTCGGAGGGATCGCTGCGCTCCATCTTTACACCTCCGCAAAGAGCAGGCAGATGCCCGGATCTCCGGGACCAGAACCTCACGCATAACTTTTTTCGATCCACACTTGGGAGGTAATCCCGGTGAGATGATGTTGCCTGAAAACAAAGAAAATGATTTTATATTGTAAATGTCTATACATTTACATATGTCCAAACAAACCAGCAACAACCCGTACGGGTCCTGGAAAATAATCCTGCTGCTCATTATGGCAGGTGCTGTCGTATTGTCGCTGTCTCCCGTATCTGCGGAGAAGCCGTTCGTCACTATCGTGGCAAAAGGCGATCAGTCCTATTATATGGGGGAAAAAGTGGTCTTCAGCGGGATGAATACCGATTCAGATTTCACGTACCTCTTCATAACCGGACCCAACCTTGCCGAAGGCGGGGGAAAACTTGCTTCGCCAAATCAAAATACGGTCAGCGGGAATCCCGGTTCATTCACCCTGGTAAAAACCAAACCGGATAAAACCTGGGAATATACCTGGTATACATCTGATGTCAGACTGGATGCCGGGACGTATACGATTTATGCAGTGACTAAGCCCGAATCCAAAGACCAGTTCAACGATCTGACAACATACGGTACTGTCGGCATAATATACAAAAAACCCTACATAACCGCAGGGATCTCCCCATCACCAGTTTCACAAGGACAGCCTTTTACGGTTTCGGGAGTTGCGGAAGGAATCCCACCTGGTGTCCAGGTCTGGATCCTCGGTAAGGACTATTATTCAAACTCAACGGTATCCGTCAATTCTGATGATGACTCGTTCAAGTACGAAGTCACCCAGGAGGTCACCAGTCGCCTTGCAGGCGACCAGTGCTTCGTGATTGTCCAGCACCCGATGGCAGACAACCAGTTCGACTTCGTTGTCAGCGGGGATTATGTCCGCAACCTGAAACTGGACAATGGCACGAATCTCTTCAAGCTCACCGGCCCGGGAAGCCTGCAGGGCAGCGATGCGGCAGACGCACTCATTGCCGCAGTCAGCGATCAGGAGGCAAACGATAAGACGTTGACCAATGACACGTATACCCTGATCCCCTTCCAGGTCACTGATGCAGGACCGGTATCCGGTGCATCCGCAGCCACGGGAGTTACCATTGCCGCACAAGGAGATCAGTCATATTACCTGGGAGAAAAAGTGGTTCTCAGTGGCCATAATTATGATTCGGATACCACGTACCTCTTCATCACCGGACCCGGCACCTTCAAGAACGGCCCCGGCATCCCCACCAGCGGGGGAAAACTTACCTCTCCCCTGCAGAATGTAATCAGCGGGGATCCGGATTCATTCACCACCGTGAAAACTAAACCGGATAAGACCTGGGAATATGCCTTTTACACCACCAATCTCCCGGTGGATGCCGGGACGTATATCATCTTTGCCGTGAGCCAGCCAAAAGCAAGTGACCAGCTGGGTCCCGACGCCGCCAATGTCGGGGTTATCCTGAAAAAACCCTTCATAACTGCTGAGATCACCCCCTCATCAATTTCACAGGGACTGCCTTTTACTGTCTCCGGATTTGCGGAAGGAGATCCCGAAACGGTCCAGGTCTGGATCCTCGGTAAGAACTACTACTCCAAGGCAATTGAATCCGTCAACTCTGATGCTTCGTACAAGTATGTAGTCCCCCGGGAGGTCACCAGTCACCTTGAAAGCGGCCAGTACTTCGTGATTGTCCAGCACCCGATGCAGAACAACCAGTTCGACATCGATGCCAGCGGAGATTACGTCCGCAGCCTGCAATTTAACGACGGTACGAACCTCTTCAGGATCTCCGGCCCGGGAAGCCTGCAGGGCAGCGATGCGGCAGACGCACTCGTTGCTGCGTTCAGTGACCCCGATACGGGTGATGACACCTATACAGAGATCCCGTTCCAGGTCACTGATGCAGGAAGTCAGACGCCGCAGGCAACAGATGTTGCAACCGCCCCTGCCCAGTACGGTCTGCTCGGGGATATGGAAAAGGCATTACGATCATTTTTTTAAAATGAGGCTTTGTTGAAACCCTGAGAAAGACGTAAGATCAAAGAACAAGGTGAAAAGTAATGGCAAACCAAGACATGCCCCGTTCCGGGAGAGGATTCAGTAATCCTTGTCCAGGGCATTTCTTATTTTTACTACTATTCCTGATCGTTCCTCTTTTCTTTATTTCCGTTGTTCCCGTTTCAGCGGAAGATGCAATGTTCCGGGCCAACCCGGAGCATACCGGAGTTTATGATAACGGGGGTATCGAACCGGGGAATACCGGACTATGGCGGTTCACTACGGGAGATCTCGTGGTTTCCTCCCCGACAGTGGCGAATGGTGTTGTCTATGTCGGAAGTGAAGATAAAAACTTGTACGCCATCGATGCTGTGACAGGGAAAGAGAGATGGAGATTCGCTGCGAGAGATCGGGTGACGCCATCCCCGGCAGTGGCGAATGGTGTTGTCTATGTCGGAAGTGAAGATAAAAACCTGTATGCCATTGATGCCATGACAGGTAAAGAGATGTGGAGGTTCGCTACAGGAGGCTGGGTGTATTCATCAGCAACAGTGGCGAACGGCATCGTCTATGTAGGGAGTGTAAATAACAGCCTGTATGCCATCGATGCTGTGACAGGAAAGGAGAAATGGAGGTTCGCTACGGGTGATTATGTGGATTCCTCTCCGGCAGTGGCAAACGGTATTGTCTATGTAGGGTGTAAAGATAAAAACCTGTATGCCATCGATGCGGTGACGGGTAAAGAGAAGTGGAGATTTGTTACAGGAAACTGGGTATATTCCTCTCCGGCAGTAGCAAACGGTATTGTCTATGTCGGGAGCGGAGATAATAATCTGTATGCGATCGATGCACTGACAGGAAAAGAGAGGTGGAGGTTCACGGCGGGCGATCGGGTGATTTCATCTCCGGCGGTGTCGAACGGTATCATCTATTTTGGGAGCAGGGATAAAAATCTGTACGCTGTCGATGCACTGACAGGTAAAGAGATGTGGAGGTTCGCTGCAGGAAATTCTGAGGGTTCAGACCCGGCAGTAGCAAACGGGATTGTCTATATCGGAAGTGAAGATAAAAACCTGTATGCCATTGATGCCATGACAGGTAAAGAGATGTGGAGGTTCGTTACGGGAGGTTGGGTGTATTCATCCCCGGCAGTGGCAAACGGTATTGTCTATGTTGGGAATGAAGATAAGAACCTGTATGCAATTGGAACAAACTCATCATTTCTGACAACCGTTCCAACAACGATCCCTTCGACACCAATCCCGTCCCAAGTCACTGATGCAGGAAATCCGACACCCCGGGCAACAACCGCAATCGCCACAACAGCCTCAATGATCGCCCCGGCCCGGCAGACAACCCAGCCTGCCCCACTCCAGTACGCTCTGCCCATGGCGATCGTCGTGGCAGCGGGAATTGTAATCTGGAAGCGGCATGAAGATCTTTTTTGAACGGATGACCCTGTCATCTATTTTTTTATAGTCACGCCGGCTTCGCACCTGGTTGTTTCCCGGAGATCCCGGTCAGATCCTCTGCGATCCTCCAGAGCCGTTGCTGTATAGTACGGTCGTACGACAGGTCCGAAGACCGGACCGGGCGCCGCTCATCGAAGTACCGGCCCGATACCCCGGCCACATCCGGGGAACGGGCGAGGAAGACCGGGGTCTGCGCCCCCTCTTCCGACGTGATGGTAGAGATGCCGGGAGCCGCGGAACGGGAAAGTTTCGTATTGACGACACCGGGATGCAGGCAGTTTGCCGTAACCCCGGTCCCTTCGAGGTTCCGGGCCAGGGTGTACGTGAAGGTCACATCAGCAAACTTCGAGAGCGAGTAGGCGCCCCACGGATCGTACCGGCGTTCCTGCGGCAGGTTGTCCCAGTCGATCCTGTCTACGTCAAAGTGGGCGCTGGAAGCAACGGTGACGATGCGGGCCCCGTGACCCTTCAGGAGCAGCGGGAGCAACAGGTTTGTCAAGAGAAAAGGGCCGAGGTAGTTCACGGCAAACGTCATCTCGATCCCGTCCATCGTCACATGCCGGGCCTTCTGGTAGATCCCCGCGTCATTGACGAGGACATCGAGACGGGAATAGCGTGATGCAAGGTCCGCTGCCATTCCGCGGATCTGGTCCTGCCGGGAAAAGTCGGCGATGACGAGATCAGGGCGGCCGGCCCCGGTTTTTTCTTCCAGTTCCCGCTGCACCCGTCTCGCCTTCTTTTCATTCTTCCCGTGGAGGATCACCTCAGCCCCCCCGGCAGCCAGTTCGGTTGCGGTGGCTTTCCCGATACCGTCCGTGGAGCCCGTGACAAGGATGAGCGGTTGCGCCATAGGGGCGTGTATCGGAATATAATGAGAAGAAATTATCGGATACGGCAGCCTGTTGGTCCCGACAGTTATGGCCGCTGTCACCACGATGTCGTAACTGAATTAATTCGAAGATTGCTCCGCAATCTTCTCTTTGTCGAGGTTCTGATGAACCTCTCCAAAATCGAAGACCTGCTGTGCAGTTCTTCTCCTCGTCGATGTGTTTACACACATCTCCGACATATCATCCAGGTCGTGAACCTGATGCTGCCCGTGATGGCAGTATGACATTTTTCGGGAGAGCCTCCGCTCTTTACTGAAACGTTACAAGAAGACCGTGTAGAGATAGGAAAGTGATAGCAGCTTGGTATGGTTCCCGGGGACTCGCGTACCTCAGTACAGCATACTACGTGTGTCAGCTTAACTGCTGGGTTCGGAATGAGACCAGGTGTTTCCCGACAGCTATGGCCGCTATCACCA
>JAJRCF010000028.1 GCA_028679075.1 Methanoregula sp.
CAACATCATGGAAAGCGAAGATCTCGGCGCTATCAAGGCCAAGATCAACGAACTCAAGGCTAAAGACCCGGGTGCGTTCGCTGCCGATGCAATGGTCGTCGAAGTCAAGGAAGCTGCCGGTGGACAGGAAGTAGGCGCAGCAAGTGCCAACCCCCAGTTCCTTGAGGTCGAGAAGCGCCTGGACAAGATCGAGAAGAAGATCGAGTTCGTGGATGCGGAAGTTGCACAGCGTGTTGGACGAAAAATTGGTCGGGATATCGGCATACTGTACGGCCTGATGGCAGGCGTTATCGTATTTGTGATGCTGTTGTTTTTGTACCAGAAATTAATGGCAATGGTATAATGGAGGTGTGATAGAACATGTTCAGATTCGAAAAAGAACAGAGCGTCTGGGACTTCAACGGCACCATGATTGGTGGTCAGCCCGGCGAGTACCCGACCGTACTGGGTGCATCGATCTTCTACAACAAGCACGAGTGCGTGCTTGACGACAAGAAAGGCACCATCGACAAGGCAAAGGCAGAAGCACTCTGGAACCGCTGTCAGGTCCTCTCGGACATGACCGGCATTCCGCACTTCATCCAGATCATCGCGGAATACGGGGAAGCATTCGAGAGCTACTTCAACTGGTTCGACTCGATCGACAACAAGACCGCGTTCCTGATGGACTCATCAGTGCCCACGGCACTTGCCCACGCCTGTAAATACGTGACCGAAGTCGGTCTCGCAAAGCGTGCGATCTACAACTCGATTAACGGCTCAATCCTCCCGGAGAGCATCGAGGCACTCAAGAACAGCGACGTCGACGCAGCAATCGTCCTCGCCTTCAACCCTGCAGACCCCTCGGTCGCAGGAAGGGAGAAGGTGCTGGTCGAAGGTGGCGTTGCAGGTCAGACCAAGGGTATGCTTGAGATCGCAGAGTACTGCGGTATCACCCGCCCGATCCTCGACACTGCAGCAACCCCCCTCGGCCTCGGAAGCGGCGGTTCATACCGTGAGATCCTTGCCTGCAAGGCAATCCACGGGTACCCGACCGGTGGTGCATACCACAACATGACCGTTTCCTGGACCTGGCTCAAGCGCTGGAAGGGCACCTCAAAGACCCCCTCACAGCTTGCAGCCGGATACGAGGGCAAGGATGTCCTCCTCAAGCAGATGTCCCACCACTACCTTGGCGGTATTGAGGGCATAAAGCAGGCCGCATGGTCCGCACCCGATATCGGCTGCAACATGATTGCATCCACCCTCGGTGCAGACCTCATCATGTACGGACCTATCGAGAACGTAGAAGCAATGATCACTGCACAGGCCTACACGGACATCACCGTCCTCGAGGCAACCCGCCAGCTCGGGATCGAGTGCAAGGCGCCAAGCCACCCAATCTTCAAACTCATTTAATCTTTTTTTTCCGAAGAATTGAGCGAAGCGAGATTCGAGGATGAGAAGAAATCATCAGATTTCTTCGAATTCCGAGTGGTCGCAGACCTCGAGGATGAGAAGAACTGCACAGCAGTTCTTCGAAGGTCGGCTCCGCCTCCCTTCCCTATCTCGAAGTCCTGATGGACTTTATCGAGTTGGTGAGAGTCTTAAAAAACCACAAGAATTTCAATTCAACAGATGAGAATTGCATACCGGTTCGTCACCGGTAGTTCCAAAAAAGGTTAAGGTATCGCTAAAATCAGTTCGTCCCCGTGCGCTGGGGGAAGTTTACGATCTTAATCGCGTCATCTGCTTCTTTTGACCGCCCCAGGTTACGCAGGGTGATTGCCTTGTTGTACCAGACAAAGGAATTGATCGGGTTGAGACCGATTGCCTTCTCAAAATAAGCAAGTGCTTCCTCGTTTTTACCCAGTTCCCGCAAGGCGATTCCCTTGGAGGTCATCGCCCGGATGTTCTTCGGGCTTGCTTCAAGGATGGTATCGAAACAACGGATCGCGTCCTCATATCTCCCCAGTTCATTTAAGGAGTATCCCTTGTTGGCGATGGCGAAGGTATATTCCGGGTCGATCGCAAGAGCCCGTTCAAAACATTTTATTGATTCCTCGTACCGGCGGATCTTGCGGAGCGTGTACCCCTTCTCAACCCAGACCGTGATCAGGTTCGGGTTGATGACAATCGCCTTGTCGTAACAGGCGATCGCATCTTCGTGCCTGCCAAGGTAATAGTAGATCTTGCCCTTATTCTCGAGTGCACTCGTATTGTTCCCGTTGATTTCCAGGACCTGGTCATAGAGGGAGATCGCCTCGTCATAGCGCCCGACCTTCATGAGGTGATGCGCTTTATCAAGCAGTGCCGGTACGTCCATACCACTCATATTACCATTCACATAAGGGTTGATAATACCTTGCTGCTTCGTGACGGAGGTCTTTTCATTCACGTCGCAGATCGAAAAAGGAGAGGGACCGCCGGGATAATTCCAGGTTAACGATGAAAAATGGATTATCCTCTTTTGGAGATGAAGAAAATACAGCCTGCGGTGATCAGTCCCGTGAGTGCGGCCAGCGGAGGTGCAGCGGATTTCCGTGCGGGTGTGCTCGCTGGCACAGCGGTTGTTGCGGTTGTATCCGGCACAATTGTCGTCGGAGGTAATGTGGGGGGTACCGTAGTAACCGTAGTTGTCACCGGGGTATCATCATACGCCAGGTTCATGGTGTATTTCGTACCGATACTGACCCGGTCTTTTGAGAGACTGCCATCCTTGAGATACACGCTCAACGTCTGGTAACTGTGGCCGGAGATGTCTGACTTGTCGACCGGGGCGTTGACTGCGTATACCGTGTAGGTCCCGGGATCGATCTCGTTGTCAATCCGGGAGGTATCCCATCTGAACGACCACTGCTGGCTGCTGTCAACGTCAACCGTAGTAAATTTTCCCTGATCGGCCCGTTGTGACGGGTCTGTAAGGGCCACACCATTCTCAGGCAGGCCGGGACCCGTCATGAACAGGTAGACCTGATCGCTGTTATAGGATTCACCGTGCAGGGCGATCGTCTCCCCGAGATATCCTTCGTAATCCGTGCTGTAGCCATAGCCCGATACGGCAGCAACCAGCACACCGGCACACAGGCAGACGATCAGGGGAACTGAACGGAAATGATTCACCAGGTCGCGTGAAAAAAATGCCAAAGGTATCACTGGATATAGAGTAAACCGCCGGTAGGTTTATAGATTTGTGAGGATGTGATGGACATCGCCACGTAGCGATATCAGGAGGAGGGAATAAAAGAGGGATTGTTGAGGATTTGCCGTATCAATACAGGCGGTAAATGTAGTAGCCGTCCTGGAAATGCTCGGCCTGGTCATAATCGGCAAGGAGGTTCTTCCGGTTGCCATAGGAGAGCATCTTCTTTTTGAGCTGGTCCATGCCGGTGGTGTTGTAGATAAGGGCCTTGAGCTCATCGTTCAGCCGGCGGATCTCCTGGGTCTTCATCTTCCCGAGGACATCCGAGGGATAGGCATCGATGTCAAAATAGGCAAAGAGCGTCTCAAGGCAGATCAGCCAGAGTTTTTCTGATACGGCATGTTCCGCGGCACGGGTTGCTTCGACATCATTGAGGACGAGATATGCCTCATCATTCCCATTGAAAAAAGCCCTGAAACTATACAGGGTTCCCTTTGATTCCCGGAGGATCCCCGGATCAACGTGGAGAAATGCCGCCAGAGCCTGCCGCTTTTGATAGAATGTGGGATCCTGTATGTCTTGCATCCAATTGCCCCCGGTACACTATTGCCGGTGATGCAGTCCAGTGTTTACTATGAAGGATGGATGTTTAAGATTATAAGTTCGTGCGTTTTCCCGGGCAGACACTACAGGTACAGGAGTTGATGATCATTGAGGAGTCACAATCCCCGTCAGGGAGAAAAAAGGTTGTGGGGAAAGACTTGTGTGTCAGACATTGAGGGGTTCGAATCCCTGTTTGAAGACCTTCCCGAATTGTACGCGGATCTTCGGATCGAGCGCACAGACCGGGCAGACATAATCGTCCGGCAGGTCCTCGAATTTCGTGCCGGGTTTTATCCCCCGGTGAGGCTCCCCGCGTTTTTCGTCATATACGTAATTGCACATGGAACAGAGATAGCGGGTAGGCCTCCATTCATCAAAGCCCCACTTCCCGATCCTGCCTTTTCCCTGCATACCGCAGACCGGGCAGACATAGTCCTCAGGAAGGTCATCGAATGCCGTGCCTTCAGGGATACCATTATGCGGTTCCCCGCGGAGAGGAGAGTAGATGTACCCGCAGAGTTTGCAGCGGTACCGGGTCATATCCTTTGATGCTTTTTTCGCCACCGGTTTTTTTGCGGATCCTTTCGGAGGGACCTTTGCAGCCTTTTTTACTACCGTTTTCTTCTTTACCGGAGAGGCAACCTTTCCTGCCGCAGTTTTCCCGGATGCAGCCGGCTTTTTCTGAGCCATTGCAACGGGTCTCTTCTTTGCAGCAGGTCTGGTGGCCTTTTTTACGCCTTTTTTAGGAATCGGTTTTACAGCCTTTGCCATAGATGCTTCACCCATGCGGCCCCTCCTGCGCATGACGGAGAAGAGGATCCGCCTTACCTGAACATGGAGGGTGTTGGCTATTATATATTATGGATAATGCAAACGTAGAGTGTGGCACAAAAAAGATACAGAACCGGGGGCATATACGACCCATATGTCACCTGCAGGTTCGCGATATTAATCTACAGAGTGGATAAGAGAAAAATAAAGAACTGATAAAAGAAGGCGCTCGCGTGACAGGGAACAGGGCCTATAAACGCTCACTCGGATTATTCGAACTCGTCAGCCTCGGGGTAGGCGGGACAATCGGTTCCGGTATTTTCGTTGTTCCCGGGGTGGCAGCGAGGCTCAGCGGGTCCTGGTCCCTGCTTGCATGGGTGATCGTCGCCATCTCGGCATCCTGCGTCCTCCTTTCATTGTCATATGTTTCCAACCGGTTTACCCACGGGAACAGTTTTTTTTCCCTGTTCGAATCGGTTTTTGGAGCGCGTGTTGCCATCCCCCTCATGGTCCTGTACATCATCTCGTCCATATTCGGCGTCTCGACTATTGCGGCAGGTATCGGGCAGTACATCGGGTTTTTTAATCTCTCCCACATCCTGCTCATCGAAATTGCTCTCATCGCATTGTTCTGTTTCATCAACATTATCGGCATCTCGTTTTCCGGCATGACGGAAAATGTCCTGACCACGCTCAAGATCGTGCCCCTTGTCGTGATCTCCCTCGTACTCCTGCCATTCATCCGGCCGGAGAATTTTGCCAGCACCCTGCCCCTGACCAGCTCAGGCCTGCTTGCGACCATCATTATCGTTTACTGGCCGTTTACGGGTTTTGAGATCAGTGCGATTCCTGTTGAGGAGACCCGCGACCCCACCTTGATCCGGACGTCGCTTCTCATCGTGATGGGGATCGTTGTCTCCATCTATCTCATCCTTAATGTCGCGTTGATCGGCAGCGTAGGGGTTATATCCCTCGCAGCATCGCCGGCTCCGATCGCGACAGCGGCGGGGATCGTTTTCGCGCAGTCCGGTACTCTCGTCGCATTCATCGGGATAGTGGCAATGCTCTCCGCGCTGAATGCATATATTATCGGTACGTCCCGGGTGCTCCATTCACTTTCAGGCCGGTTGTCCATACCAAAACTCATGGACCTGAGCGGGCGCGGTATTCCCGCATACGCCCTCGCAGCTGGTTGTTTTGCCAGTGCCGTACTCCTGCTTTTCTCCAACCAGTTCGAGGCACTGGCAACCATTTCCGTCATCACAACACTTATTCCCTACATATTCTTCTGTTGTGCCTCGTGGATCCTCGTAACGGATGTAAAATCGAGACTGATCTCGTCTGTCGGGGCACTCTCGACAGCGGCAATTCTTGTCATTTACTTTATCGTGTAGGTTGCTGGCATTTCGTTTGTGATGCTATAGGGAACCTGCAATTTTATTCCTGTGCAACGCACACTTCTGATCAGAACCACAATGGACCTTATTCCCGGCATCATCTACTCATTTGCCACCCTGTTCATCATCCTCGACCCCCTCCTCTCCGTACCGATATTCGCGGCGATGACCAAGGGACAGGCACCGGCAGAGATCCACAGGCAGGCATTCATCGCTGTTGCAGTAGCCGGCAGCCTGATGTACCTGTTCCTGATCTTCAACAAGCTGATCTTCGACATCCTCGGGCTCAGTATTCCCAGCTTCCAGATCGCCGGGGGCGTCCTGCTCTTCCTTCTTGGTATCCAGGAGGCGCTGGGCATCGAGCTTGGCCATTCCAAGGGTGTGGCCAAGACTGCCGCGGGCGTGGTAATCGGGACCCCTCTCCTCTGTGGGCCGGGGGCCATCACTACGGTGATGCTCCTCTCGAAGGACTACGGGCTCCTCATTCCGTTTGTCGCGATCACCCTTTCGCTCCTTGCCACATGGGTCATCCTGTATTATTCAGAACTTATCCAGCAGGTTCTTGGGGAAGTTGTTACCGATATCATGGGAAAGGTGCTCGGCATGCTCCTTGCCGCGATTGCGGTAAATCTCATTGTGTCCGGCATATTGACGATCATCGCCGCGTAATGCCCGGACAGGTTTTTATTTTTACCGGGACGGGATTTATGAATCCCGCTTCATAGAGAAGACTTCCACCATGTGGTGCGGGTGGTATCGCAGCTTTGCTTCACGGAGACCGGCAACACCGAGGTCGCTTTCCAGGTTGATATAGGTAAAATTCTTTGCAAGGCGAAGAGCGGTCTCATTGTTGATCGCCTTGTAAATCCCCTCGCAGTCGGGCAGGCCTTTCTCGAAATGCACAAGGGCGGTATCGCTGGTCATCGGTTCATAGAGGGCAATGGCACCGACTTTGGAGAAGACCCTGATGACCAGTCCTTCCAGCGGGAGTTCGTTGAAGTGGTCGATAGCAAAAAAGACTGCTTCCTTCTCATGGGCAAGGACCGGGTCGCCTTCGCACCCTTTCCACTCGCACCATTCGATAAGGAACCGTTTCACTTCCTCCCAGTTCTTCTGTGAGATCGGTTCGACAACATTTGTACAGTTTTTCCGGAACTTATTGAGCTGGCGACGGATTGTCAGATAATTTTTTCCGGGGAGTTCTGCCAGGTCCGCAGCCAGGTAGACGTATTCATAGTGGTGGCGGTCCGGGACCAGGTTGATACCCGGACAGACCTCACGCATCCAGACTGCAGTCTCCGGGTCGATCAGGACGATCGGTTCATTGTCGCTGACATCGGAGGCCAGCCGGATCAGGGAACGGAGCAGCCCCGGGTTGCGGGGACCGATCGGGGGGCGGAACCGGGTCACGCTGCCGATGGTGCTGGCGATGATGATATTTTTTTCCACGTACGCGTAGGTGTAATGGGCAAAATGGTTCCAGCAGACCATGTTTGTGAAGGTATTGTCAGAATGCGCCTGCGGGTAATGCGCATAGTGTCCTTCAAAAAATGCCCGGTCCGCAAGGGTAACGGGCTTGAAATCGTCCGGTCTCAGCATGGCCGATCACTCGTCCACAATAACGGGACGTATCCCTTCATTGGCCGGAATCCCAAAGGCTGGTAAAAGGATTCTGTGCCCGGTTCTGCAATGAGGCCGATCCACGAGATGCCGGCACGGGTGCAATGCCCAAAAAGGGCACCAACGATCTCTTTTCCGATCCCTTTCTTCCGGAACTCCGGGAGGACGACAAGGTCCTGGATATAGCCATCAGAGATCCCGTCTGAAAGCACCCGTCCCATGCCAATGGCATGCCCGGTTTTTTTGTCAATGGCAACGGCAAACGCAAAACTTCCCCGGATCAGGTCGGGAACGGAGCCGGGATCATATTCGTCCTTCCACCACCCTCCCGCACGATAGAGATGCACGATCTCTTCCTGGTCCCATGCATCCACGATCCGGATGACCACCGCACCTTCCATCGCAGTCACACCTTTCGTTAATAGTTACATGGGTTCTCTAGAAAAATTCTCTGTATGTACCATCCTCCAGGGAATGGTGATCATGAAAACAGGATATTTACCGGATGAACGTTCACGGGTTGTGCCGGTTTTGCTTCAGCCGGGCAATGGACGTATCGATGATTGCACCCAGCCCTTCAACATCCCAGTGTTCGGAGTTCAGGATGATATGATACCGGGAAAGATCGTTAATGTCAATAGTATAGTAGGAGCGGTAGCGGTCTGCTTCGCACTGCTCGCGCTCAAGCGTCAGGTTCTTTGCTGTCTCTTCATCCGCGACCTGGTCACGGAAGACGATACGCTTGATCCGGCAACCGATGGGTGCGTACAACCAGATCTTCAGATCTGCATTGTCCACCATCCAGCCGGACAGCCTGCCTTCCACAATGATGTCGTCTTTTTCCTGCGCGATCTCTTTCTGGCGGGCATCGATCATCTTGTCATAGGAGGGATCCTGCCGTGCGAGATCCCCGAACTGCGCAAGCTCCATATTGTGCTCTTTTGCCAGCTGGCGGAAGACCTCCCCCGCCGAGATCATGGTAAAACCGTGGCGCTCTGCAAGGTACCGTGAGAGTGAGGTTGTCCCGGTCCCGGGCAACCCGCTCACGGTGATCCGCATCAGAGTCCCCCGATGTTGAGGGCCTTGCGGATTACCTGGCTTAGGGTAATAGAACAGATCATGTACCAGAAGATCCACGCGGGAATGATCCAGATGACAGGAGAGTTGAGATCGACCATGCCAAAGTACGGCATCGTGATGGTCGCGGTTGTCTGGGCAAGCCGGTACAGGAGCCAGAAGAAGATCGGGACGGAGAGGACGAGGATATAGGTCATGGGCTTGAACTGCTGCTGGGACATTTCAAGCTGTTCCTTCATCACCCGGTCTTTCTTGGCATCCAGTTTCTTGATCTTCTTCTCGTCCTGGGAGAGAGTGGCCTCGCGGTACTCTGCCTGGAACTCCTTCATCCGTTCCTGCGAAGTGGCCATCTTGTCGTAATCGATCGTGTATTTCTGCACGATCGAGGAGTACAGGCCGGTCAGCGCGGAAAGGATAACAATCAGGATATAAAACGGGATACCGAACGTCGTGAGCAACGGTGCGAAGACCGCATCGATCGCCCGGCCGACACCGGTCCGCAGCCAGTCAACGGTATACGCCCACATCATGAGGAACATGAAGCCGAACGTAAACCAGAGGCTGTAGTCATCCCAGATCTTTTTAAAATTCATGGGTTCACCGGAGGACTTCCGCAAGCTCGGCTGCCGAACGGTCGAGCAGGAAATCTGCATTTGTGATCATTTTTATTGTGCAGCCGGTGATCATCGCATATGCTGCGGCGATCGACCGGTTGAACTGCTGGTGCTCCGCGATCGAGCGGGCTCCTTCCTTGTCCCGTGACCGCGTCTCATCAGTGAGGCGCCGCATGAGGATCTGGTCATCATCAGTTTCGACAAGCACAATGATATCCGGCATGATTTCGCGGAGCACCCATTCGGGAAGTCCCGCGAGATAGCCTTTGGGAGTCTTTACTGAGGCGTGTGTATCGATCAGGACATTTCCCGGGATCTTGGCAATGGCCTGTGCGGCCCGCTGCTGCAACCGCTTCTGGACTGCACGGTCCAGCGTGCGCATCTGGTCCCGGTCCTTGACGATATTATCCGCTTTTGCAACCTCGAACATGAAGGTGCCGAAATTGATTGACTGGTATTCGACACCCTGCTCCCTGAGGTTCTTCAGTGCTTCATTGACAACCGTTGTCTTGCCGACACCGGGAACACCGGTGATGATGACCTTCTTTCCTTCCATCCTTGTCCCTTTCCTACAAAATCACTCTTTTCCAAAGAATGTCCGCATGAACGGGTACATCTCCATGATCTGCTGGCTCGCGATCTCTTCGTAGAGCCGGTAGGTGATACTCACCGTCAAGAGCAGACCGGTCCCGCTCACCGATCCGATGACACCAAAGAGGTTTGCTATAACACTGAGCACACCAATGAAGACGCCACCGATGATGGTTACACGGGGGATATACCGGTCAAGGTACTTCTCAAGCACCTGCGGATTCCGGCGGTAGCCAGGGATGGACATACCGGACATCTGGATCTGGCGGGCAACATCCTTGCTGTCGAGCCCGGCGGTCTTGATCCAGAAGAGCGCGAAGATCGCACCTCCGACCACCATGAATGTGATATCTATCCCCATCCGTAATAGCACCTGCCATATCTCGTGCCCGAGATCGGTTGTCCACCACATCCAGTCCGAAGGACCGTTGATGGGGGCAAGGTACCACATGAGACCGTTCTGGGGTGTCGATCCGCTGAACGTCCCGAAGATCGTAACCCCGACATTGGAAAGGAACATGCCCAGCATCTGGATGTTTGCCTGGAGCACACGCACAAGGATCATCGGCAGGACACTGGCATAGATCAGTTTGACCGGGAAGCGCGCCCGTGCCCCGCGTATCTGGGCATGAGCTAGCGGGATCTCAATACGGGTGGATTCAACATAGACGATGATCAGGAAGATAGTGATAGTGGTGACGAATGCAAGGAGGTCAGTACCAAAGTACGCCATATAATTTCCACCGTCAAGACCGATGGCGACAAGACGGGGGAAGAAACCGACAGGATACTGGTCCTGGATGTTGGCCCAGCTGATGAACCCGTTGACGAGTGCCTGGGAAATACCGGCAATGATGAACAGTCCGACACCGGAACCGACACCCCATTTTGTCACTACTTCATCCATGAAGAAGATGAGGACACCGCCGATACAGATCTGGATGAAGATCAGGAGGGATACTGCAAAGAGGTTGCCGCCGAAGAACTGGTTTGCGATGATCGTGTCGGGCTGCATGAACCCGCCGACAATGTTCGGGGCGGCTTCGACAACAATCATGACCATGATGAGCAGTTTCTGCAGGCCCATGTACATGACCTGCCCGCGCGTCTCGCTCGTGTCGATGCGCAGGATATCTGCACCTTTTAAGAGCTGGAGCACGATGGAGGCCGTGACGATTGGCCCGATACCGAGGTGTACGATCGAACCAGTTGCTCCGGCAAGGAGTGCACGGTAGGCAGCGAGCATATCCGCGCTGTCGGGTGCAAGTCCAAACACCGGAATGTTCGTCAGGACAAAATACAGAATTAAAATTCCCACGGTCCAGATCAGTTTATTCTTGAAGTGAACGTGGCCCTCCGGGCTCTTTACTGCGGGCATCGCAGCGAGCAGGGGTTCCATTCGATCCAGCAGGTCTCCCATTGTTTCACCAAAAAAATATGTTGTCTATCAGACAACCTGGGCCTTTCCGCCCATTTTCTCGATCTTTGCCTTTGCGATCTCTGAGAAGGCCTGTGCGGAGATATTGATCTTCCGGGTGATCTTACCGGTTCCGAGAACCTTCTCGATTCCCATATCGGCAGTATCGATCACAATCGCATCCCCGTCCTTCTTGGCAATACCCTGCGCAAGGAGCGAGGGCACGATCTGGTCCAGTGTACCGATATCGATGGTCGTCACGTCTGTCCGGGTCTGGTTACAGAACCCGTCCTTACCGAATACCGGTCCACCCATTTCCTTGTACCACTTGACAAAGTGGTGGGCGTTGATGCCGGCACGTCCCCGGCCGCCACGGTTTCCTGCACCGCGCCGGTTCTTGTGGGTGTCTCCGCCGCATGTCCTCGAGCCGCGGTATTTTGAACGCTTGTTGGTTGGCATCCTCTTCACCTCATCCTGTAGAGGAGAGTATTGATCTCCTGACCATAATAGCCAAGCGCTCCACCCTGGGGGAAGGTCCGCTTGGTGGTCTTGTATCCCTTGCGCGGGGGGTGCAGGCGGAGCACGGGCTTGAGGCCCGGCATGTCGCGCAGCTTTGTCTCTCCGCTTGCAAGTGCCTTTGCAAAGTCTGCAACGCTGCTATAGCTCGAGTTGGACTTGATATACTCGTCCGTGAGCGGCGCATCGCCGATAACCCTGCCGCGGGTCTGCAGGAGGGTCTCAACGGTTGCTGCATCCACTTCACCGAATGCCACGTAGTCCTTGACTTTCCGGATCATACCGAGGTTCTCGGGTGTATCCGCAATGAGCACACAGTGGTTGATGTGGTGCAGGCGCAGCATCTTCAAGGTGTCCTTGATGTCCTGGCGGGTTTTCACAACGCCGCGGACCTGAACGACCGCGTACATTTACTGTGACCCCCCGGTCCGGATCATGTTGGTCGCCTTGAGTGCGTTGAAGGTTGCCTTGGCAAAGTTGATGGTCGTGCGGGTCTGTCCGCGCGCGAACGTCCAGGCATCCTTGATGCCGGCAAGTTCGAGCACTTTCCTGCTGATGTCACCGGTAACAAGTCCCGTGCCCTGTGGTGCGGGCTTGAGGGTGACCTTGACGCTGCCGGCAATGCCGGTAACCTGCATCGGGATCGAGTGCGTGGCAGCACAGCCGCATTCCCAGCTGCCGCAGCCACGGCGGACCTTGACGAGGTTCATCTTTGCTTTGACGATTGCTTTCTTGATTGCGTCGCCGACCTGTACGTCCTTGCCCTGGGCGAAGCCGATGTACCCGTTGCGGTTGCCAACGATGACAACGGCACGGAACTGGACACGGCGGCCCGAGTCGGTCATGCGCTGCATCATGGCGATATCGAGGACTTCATCCTCAAGATCGGGGAGGAACGCATCGACGATCTGGGGTTCCTTGATCGGCCTGCCGCTCTCGAGGACCTGATCAATGCTCTTGATCTCCCCCGCAGCGACGAGCTTGCCAAGACCGGTGACCGGCTGCCATTCTTCTCGTTCGTATGCCATGTTACGCCATCTCCTTCTTTATGGCTGCTGCCACCTGTTCGACGTTATTGACGATATCGCCGGCATTCTTGTTGTATGCTGCGATGTGAGCGCCCTTGAGGCGTTCTTCGGACGGGAGGATCTCCTCTCCGTAAGGGATGTCGAGTCCGCCATCGACAGCACCCTTGAGTGCTGCAAATACGCGGGCCCCCGGTGTTGCACGGTTGAGCCCGATATCGAGGACCGCACTGTCCTGCCCGGCTTTCTTTGCCTTGACAGCAAAGAGCATGCCCGTAAGGTATGCTGCCGGGGTGTTGGCGGTTGATCCCTTGAATCCGTATTTCTCGAGCTCTTTTGAGTTAGCCGCTACGAGGGTACGGTCGCCGTCCATCTCAGCCGTAACGAGCTGCACGATGATGTGCCGGTTTGTCTTCCTGACGACCATCCTGGGTACGTCCGCAACGACAAGCCTCGTCCGCTGGTAGTAATCGGTTTTGCCTTCTCTCCGTCTCCGGAAGGGAACAAAATACCGTGATCCTGTTGCCATGTTACTTCATCCTCCCAAGGAGGATCTCCATCTGCACCTTCATGTGCGCGACGCTCCTGAACTGGCCGCCTGCCGCCTTCCGGTAGAGGATGCGGTACATGTGCGGGTCAATTGTTTTGGCCTCGCGGAGTTCAACGAGCACTTTCCTGATTGCACGGATCTTCTGGACCCATGCGGTCTTGCTCGGGTTGCGGGCACCTGCCGCACCCTTTCTCTTGCCGGCGCCTTTCCGGTGCCCGTAGGACCGCTGTGCGATCCGTGCCCGGGCCCGGCCGCGGCTGACACCCTTCTTCTGGCGTGCCTTGATGACACCCTCGGTGACAAGTCCCCTGAGATCCTCACGCGAGATCGCGTTCTCGATATCCGAGATGCGGGACGGATCGAACCAGACACGGTTGATGCCGCATTTCAGGATTGCTGCTGCAATGCGCTTCTGGCTGGCGACGTCACTCATTCTTCTTCACCCCGGACTTCGTGGACTTTTTTGCTGCAGGTTTTGCCTCGGCTGTCTTTTCAGTCTTGGGTTTTGCTACGGCTTTCCTGGCTGGTGCCTTCTTCTCTTCAGCATCTGCCTTGGGTTTGGCGGCCGGCTTCTTTGCCGGTGCCTTCTTCTCTTCAGTCTTGGGTGCCGGTTTTGCCTTTGCGGCTTCCTTCTTTGCAGGTGCCGGTGCCTTGGACTTCGAGGGCTTCTTCTCTTCCTTCTTCTGTTTTCCCTCGTCTTTGGCTTCAGGCTTTGCCGGTGCCTTCTTTGCCTTGGGTTTTACCGTGCGGGCGTTGAGCACCTTGAGACCTGCTGCGATTGCTGCATCCTGGAGTGCAACACGCTTGCGGTCACCGACAGTTGCGGAAATCCTGACTGCATGGGTCTTGGGGTCGAGGCCCTCAAGTTCCTTAATTGAGGATATGAGTGCCTCGAAAAAGCCACTCGGGTGCATACCGCGGACGGCAATGGGGCTGCCGAATCCCGGCTTGGGGAGTGCTCCCTTTGCCTTCTTCTGCTCCCTCTGCTTGTTGTGCTGGCCGCGGGGTTTTCTCCATGAGTCGGAGAGCTGGCGTTTCTTGCCATATCCGTCACGCTTGAAGCTTGCGCCCTTGTCAACGCGTACCCGGATTAACCGTTTTACTTCTGTTGCCATTGACTTCAGCCCCTCTGGACCATGTAGATGCCATCCTGGAATACACGCGGGTCGCGGTTCCGGATATGACAGGCGTGCTCGATATTTGCTGCCGAGTTGCCGACCAGTTCGCGGTCGATGCCGGTGAGAACGACTTCATCATTTGCGACTTTTGCCGTTACACCGGTCTCGATCCGTGCCGACCGTGCCTTTTTCTCACCAAGGAAGTTGGCGATCTCAAGCCGGCTGCCCTGGAGTTTGAGCTGGATGGGGAAGTGGCTGTATACCACTTTCATGCGGTACTCGAAACCCTCGCTCACACCACGGCACATGTTCTTGGTGTGTGCTTCGAGGGTGCCGACCATCGCTATGATCTCTTTTCTCCGGGACTCGGTTGTGATAATAACTTCCTTGCCGTCACAGGTAACCGTGACCTGCGGGAATCGCATGTTGCGGGAGAGCTGGCCTTTGGGACCGGTCACCTTGAGCTGCGAGCCGTCAAGCTGGGCTTTTACGCCGTCAGGGATTTTTACCTTTCGTACTGCTGACATCATCGCACCTCTCAGTACACGTACCCGAGCAGCTCGCCACCGATACCTTCTTTCCTCGCCTGTTCGTGGGACATTACGCCACGGGAGGTCGAAAGCATCAGGAGACCGAAGTTCTTCCCGGGGAGATACTGCTTCTCCCAGTATTCCATCTCATCCAGCTGCACGGAGAACCGGGGGCTGATCGCGCCGCAGCGGTTGATCCTGCCGTTGAGGCTGACCTTGAGCTGTCCGCCCCTGCCATCCTCAATGAACTCGAAGCTGCCGATATACCCGGCATCCTGCATAATGCGGAGCATTGCGCCGAGGAGCTTGCTTGCGGGTTCGATAACGCATACGGACTTGCCGGTGTCACCTGCATTTTTCAGGGCACACATTCCGTCTGCTATGGTATTAGATCGTGTCATTCTTGCTCACTCCTCAGCTCATCTTCTTGAAGCCCATCTTCTGGGCCCATTCGCGGAAGCACTGCCTGCAGAACATGATATGGTATCTGCGTACGAGCCCCTGTTTGCGCCCGCACATCTTGCATTCGTTCGCACCGCGACCGTAGACTTTCTTCCTTTCTCCTGCCATTAGCGCACCTCGACCTGGTACTTCTCTTTAAGGAACGCAATTGCATCGGTCTTGCTCACGCGCTGCTTTGCCGGGAGTTTCTTCTGCGCCATGCGGCGGCGTGTGATCCGGATACCTTTGCGTTCGAGCACAACGTTGACATCCATACCGTAGATACCGATCTGCGGGTCATAGGACATGCCGGGGAAGTCCGTGTGCTCCTCAATACCGAATGAGAAATTCCCGCTCTTGTCGAGCTGGCTCTCGAAGAGCGTTTTCTCAACGATCTTGAGGGCGGTCTCGAAGAAGTCACGGGCGGGTTTGCCGCGGAGGGTCACCTTGCAGCCGAGGGGTTGTCCCTTACGGATGGAGAATGCCGGTTGGGTCATCTTGGCGATGGTCCGGATCGAGGTCTGCTTCGTGATCGCCTTCATGATGTTCTCGGCTTTCACGAGCTTCTCGCCGGCTTCGCCAACACCCATGTGGACAACGACCTTGTCGATGTAGATATCGCGCATCGAGGTCACTCTTCATGCCCCCATTTTGCAACTGCGGATGTCTGTTTCCCAACCATGTAGATGTAAGGTGCGATCGTGTCGAACTTTACTCCCGTCTTCTCATCCTGGAGGATGATCTTGTTCGGGACGGAGCCTGGCATCTTGATGATCTCAAGAATCCGGGCGACATTACCGGAGTGCTTCCCGCCGATAATCATGGCCATGTTGCCTGCCTCGAACGGGAAGTGGTTGAGGATCTTGAACCGGGTCTCGGATTCGATGGATACCTCGACAGAGTCACCGGGTTTGTAGGTGTTGTCCGCGAGGATGTTGGCACCGTCACGGAGGTTCAGCTGAACCTTGCCACCGGTAATGGTCGTCTTGTTCTTGATCTTGACGAGACGGCTCTTTGCGGCCTCGGCGTCGATCTCAACCGAGATATGCCGGCCATTCTTGTCGCGCAGGATGCGGTAATACTTGTTGATCTTCGGCATAGCGATGATGTCGAAAATACCAACACCCATCTTGGGATCCCGGCACGGCCTTCCATTGACGATGACATCTTTCTGGCCGAGGATCTGCTTGACCTCTTTTAAGTTCCGTGCATAGTTCATGTGGTCACGGAGCCAGACGGCAATCGGCATCGCGTTCGCATTGTGCGGGCCGGGTGCGGTCTTCGTGATGAACTTCGTGGTCTTCTTTGCAATGTGCCACGAGTCCGGGGCGTTTAATCGCTTCAGGTGGTCTGACATTATTCCGCCTCCCCGAGTTTTGCCACGCGGCGCTTGTCATCGAGCTTGAGCTTTGTCAGCTTGACGTTCGAGGGATCAATTGCCCGGGGCACTTCGGTTCCGTCGGCCTTTGTTGAAGAAACACCGTGGACGACAATCTTTGACTTGCCGGTGTCGACTGCATCAACAACGCCTTCGCTGCCAACGAAATCCCCGCGGGTAACCTTGACCGTGTCACCCTTGACAACGCGCAGCGTCTTCTTCTTGTATTTCTCTTTCAGGTCATCTGAAAGGGGTGCGTTGAGGAACTTGGTCCTCGCGTGAGAGGGTGCGTTGTAGCGTGCCTTTCTCTGTTTTCTTGGCTGTTCGCTTTCAATTCTTACCATGTACCCACCTCATACGATGATCGTTGCCATGGAACCGAGCTTCGGGTAGCGCTCCGCAACTTCGCGGGCTACGGGTCCCTTGATCTCGGTACCTTTCGGCTCGTTCTTCTCATCCACGACAACAACAGCGTTGTCATCGAAGGATACCCGCATGCCGCTTGGCCTGCGCATCTCCTTCTTCGCGCGGATGACGACTGCACGCACCAGCTTGCGGCGCATATCGGGAGTGCCTTTCTGGACACTCGCCGTGCAAAGGTCCCCGAGGCCCAGCTTGGGCTGACGACGCCTGACACCGTGGTAACCGAAGACAGAGATGATCTGTACTGTCCTGGCACCGGTATTGTCGGCGCATATAAGCCTCGTCCCCGTTGCAAGAGACCTCGGTGTCTTGGACTGCATTGCCTTCATGGCTTCTGCACCTCGACAACAACGAAAGTCGTGCTCTTCGACAGCGGTCTGCATTCGGCGATCTTCACCATGTCACCAACTTTTGCCTGTATGCAGGGGGGGTTGTGGGCATGGAGTTTCGAACTCCGTTTCTCGTACCGCTTGTACTTACGGACGTAGTGCATGTAATTCCGTGCAACCACGACCGTACCCATCATACGATCGCTCACGACTTTGCCGGTGATCACCTGGCCACGCACCGGTAAAGTGCCGTGAAACGGACAGTTAACATCCTTGCACACTTCCTGGGGTGCCTGGACGTTCAATCCAATGTTTTGTGCCATTATTGTATCCTCTTCTTTTCGTGCAGGTTGATCCTTTTCTCAGGAGCCAGAACCATCACGGATCCGTCTATCTCAACAAGTTCCCTGCCGGGAAGGCGCACCTGGAATGTGCTGTACATCTTGGGGATACGCCGGACCCCCGTGGGGGTCTCGATCACCAGCAGGTTCTTTGTCTCATCGATGATACGGCCGGAAAGCCCTCTCTGCTTTGGATTTGCAGCTCCCGATACCAGAATGTCCAGCCCGATCAGTTCATGACGGAGGACATTCTGGGAACAGATCATGCAGTTCTCCTGCGGTTCTGCTCGGTCATCATGCGGGCAATGGTTCGCCGGAGTTCGCGGATATGTCCGGGATTCTCGGTGGCGCCGCCGGCACTGACCTTGCCATAATGCTGGACGAGCTCCATCCGGAGTTTTCCCATATTTTCCTGCAGTTCCACATCGGAGAGCTGCTGGACATCCTTGGCTCTGAATATTGCCATTACTGTTCCTCCGCGAATTCCTCATCCGGAAGGGCCGGTTCTTCCGGGTCAGTGTCGCCAATTGCTGTGACCGCAGTCTTCGGGGCCGGGCGCTTCTTCTCCTGTTCGATGATAGAGAAGTGGTCGGGCAGTTTTGCGCCTGCCGGGACGAGCTTTACCTGGACGCCGATGACACCGAGTTTCTTGATCGCGACGGCATAGCCTTTCTCGACGATCGTGTTGCTCGGTTCACCACAGTGCTTGATGTACCCTTCAGTGAACTTCTGGGTACGGGCACGTGCCCCGGTCAGTTTCCCGGCGATGACGACTTCGCAGCCGAGTGCGCCGGAGTCCATGACCCTGCGCATGATGCTGGATCCTGCCTTACGGAAGTACCAGCCTCGCTCAAGAGCGTTTGCCAGCCTCTCCGCCATGATCTGGGCATTGAAACTGGGATTGGTGACCTGCTGGACCTCGATCTGCGGTGATTCAACACCGTAGTTCTGGGCAAGGTCCAGGGTGAGCTGGTGGACCAGCTTGCCACCCTTACCGATCACAATACCCGGCTTCTCCGCGAAGATCGTGACCTGGGTCCCAAGAGGGGTCCGGGCAATATCCATACCGCCATAGCCTGCGCGTTTGAGTTCCTTTGACAGGTATTTCTCAACACGGGCTTTCCTGGCACCTTCAGCGATGAATTTTCTCTCTACCGCCATTACGCCACCTCTCGGACGATGATCTCGAGGTTCACGGATTCGCGGACCTTGGGGGTTGCCCTTCCCATTGCCCGCGGGAAAAATGCCTTCTGGGCGCGTCCGCGGTTTGCAGATGCGTGGATGATCTCGAGGTTTTCCGCGTCGAGACCGATGTATTCGGCATTCTTCTTGACCGATTCAAGGAGACGGATATATTCCTTCGATGCCTTGACCGGGTACCGGCCCGCATCCCAGTTACCGGGAAGGCCGCGCTTGTGCGCGACATTCCGGTTGAAGTGCCGGAACGGGACTGCTTTCTTCAGCTTGACGACATCATTCAGGTACGCGATTGCATCGTTCACGCGCTGGTGCTTGATGAACCCGGCAATCTCGATCGAATGTTTTGGCGACATGTTCAGCTCATTGGCCTTTGCCTTTGCTACGTTGTCACCCTTGATTTTGTTGGAATAATCAATGCGTGCCATGTCCATCACTTCAGCGGAACGTACTTGCTTCCTCTCGTTGCACCGATACCGGCGCTTCCGTGAGAAACCCTCTTGCGTGTCAGTGCGAATTCCCCGAGATAGCGGAAGACCGACTCGGGCTGGAACTCTACCTTGACGAATTCCTTGCCGTTGTAGATCTCGATGGTCCTGCCGATCATTTCCGGCATGACAATCATTTCACGGAGGTGAGTCCGGATCTTCTCGTCGCCTGCGCGAACCTTTTCGAGTAAGGTCTCTTCACCGCGGGAGAAACCGCGGGTGATCTTGCGGCGGGGACGGGCTGGCATAAGGGGAAGGAGTTCGGAGACCCCCATCGCCTTGAGCTCGTCGATCTTGTAGCCGCGATAGGTGAACTCCTCACGCCGTCTTGGCATTCTCTTCTGTGTCTTTTTAGGTGCTGCCATTACCCATCACTTCCTGCTCTTACCTGTCCTGCGTGCTGCCACAGATCCCACAGTCCTGCCCGGGGATGTGCCCCGTGCGATTGTCTTCGGGCGACCGGTGTGCTGGTGACCACCGCCACCGAACGGGTGGTCGATGACGTTCATCGCGACACCACGGACGCGCGGCCAGTTGGATGCGGTGTTCTGCATCTTGTGGTACTTGTTGCCTGCTTTCACGAACGGTTTCTCGACGCGGCCGCCTCCGGCTACAATGCCGACGGTTGCGCGGCAGCGGTGGTTGAACCATTTCGTCTTGCCGCTGGGCATCCGTACGCCGACACGGTCCTCCGACTTGTCAACAACGATTGCCTGCACACCTGATGAACGGACAAACTTGCCGCCATCGTTCGGGCGTGCCTCGATGTTGCAGATGTAGGTACCGGTCGGGATGTTCTGGAGCGTGAGCGTGTTGCCGTTCTTGACGTCCCCGCTGGATCCCCAGGTGATAACTTCTCCGATTCCAAGCCCTTCGGTGACCAGCATGTAGACCTTTGCGCCGTCCTCAAGCTTTACGAGGGCAATCGGTGCATTGCGTGCGGGATCGTGCTCGATATCGATTACAGTCCCGGTGATCTTCTGCGTGTCGTCGCCGATGTGCTTCAGCTCAGCCTTGTACCGGTGAGAGGGGGCGCGATAGGTCGGGCCTCCCTTGCCGCGGGCTTGTGTTGTGATTCGATGTCCCATGTTCCCCACCTACATTATGCCGAGCCGGCTGAGGATCTCCTCGGCGGCCTTGTTGTTCTCAAAGCTCACGATGGCCTTCTTCTGGCCGTGCATGTTCATGAGCGTGCGGACGCTCTTGACTTTCTGGCCGAATGACTTCTCGATCTCACGCTTGATGTCGTCCTTGGTCGCCTCACGGGTGACAAGGAACTGGAGCTTGCTCTGGTTCTCGAGGAGAACCATTGCCTTTTCCGTTACAAACGGGTATTTAAGGGTCATTTACCTTCCCTCCAGGCGTATAAGTGCGCCCTCAGTCCAGACCGTCAGGCGTCCTGCCAGCATACCGGGTGCGAGGTGCTCGACATTCAACTGGTCGACAGTAACTACATCGACACCGGCAAGGTTGCGGGCTGCGAGCAGCGGTTTCTCTGCGGTGACAATCAGCAGGCTCTTCCTCTGCTTGAACCTGCGGCCACGCATCTTGCCTCGTCCTGCCTTGACCTTCTTGCTGTCCTTTGCCCGTTCGATATCATTGTAGACACCAACGGTAGTGAGTGCGGAGATGACGTCCTTGGTCTGGCCGAGCGTCTCGAACTTGTCCTCGAAAACGATGGGTACTGCGCCGTCAAAGAGGTGCCCCCGGCCCTTGATCAGTTCTGCGCTGATGCTTGCCGCGACTGCTGACCGGAATGCCTTCTGTTTCTCCTTCTGGTTGATCTCCTTTACCAGGATCTTTGCTACTTTCGGGGGGTGCGCCTCACGCCCGCCCTTTGCCTGCGGGACTTTCGCCGCGCGGGAGCCGTTCTTGAGACGGGGGACGTGGGATGAACCGCGACCGCTACCCCAGCCGACTGCAGACGAGCGGATGCCTGCAAACGGGTCGGTCCCGGGCGGCTGTCTCCGGACGCTCTGGAGTGCCATGACTGCTTTCTTGATCAGATCGGGGCGGTAGTCCTCGGAGAAGATCTCCGGAAGCTCGATGTCTTTTGTGACTCCGCCTTCAAGTGATTTAACCTGTGCTTTCATCTCTGATCATCCCTGCTTGCTCTGGACGCTCACAAACTGGATTGTCGGCATCCTCACGACATGTTCACCCAGGCGGATTGCGGGCCTGATACGGATAAGCCGCTTTACCGGGCCGGGAATTGACCCCTTGATGAGCACGTACGGGTTCTTGAGTACCCCGTAGTGGAGGAATCCACCGGCGGGAGTGATCTCGCTTGCGTTCTCACTGACTTTTAAGATACGCTTGTTGAACTCAGTGCGCTGCTGGAATCCCATCTGGCCGATCTGGGGGACCTGCCACCTGACATGGTGAGGGTTCCACGGTCCAAGGGTACCGAGGTGGCGTTTCTTGCCGCCAACGGCGTGCTTGCGCTTGCGCAGGGATATACCCCAGCGCTTGACTGCTCCCTGTGTTCCCTTACCGGTAGTGATCGCAGTGATATCTGCATAGGCTCCGGTCTGGATCACGTTATTGAGGGTGACTTCCTGTCCAAGGAGCCCCTGTGCAAACTCAAAGAGTTTCTTGAGATCTGCACCGCCGACCTTGATCTCCATGAGGTCGGGGACTTTCTTGGGTACACCGCTGAGGGCAGCAGGCTGCGTGTAGGTGACTGCGTATATCTCGGCTACGGTTCCGGCATTGACAGCATCTGAGAATTTCTTCAGTGCTGCTTTCTGGTCATATTCCTTGGGCAGGGTAATCCTGCGTCCAAGAACGCTGTCAAGCTGGTCTGCCCAGACTTCAGTGAATGCGTGTTTGCCGTAGGTATCCTTGCTGTAGGCACGGATCGCTGCTACTTTCATCGTGGGGACTTCGATAACAGTGACGGGGACCATGATCTCTTTTCCCTCGGTCGGACTGCTCTTGTGGTCATCCACCATGATAACATGCGTCATACCCACTTTGTATCCGGCAAATCCCTGCAGGATCGGAGCTCCCTCTGTGGAGGCCCACGACTGGTATTTCGGGATCGGGCTCTTTGCACGCTTTCTCGGGCTGAATGCAAGAGAACCACGGCGTGGTCTGTTAATTTTTGGCATGTGTTAATCCATCCTCATTTGCGTGTAGGTTATTCTCATTGCGACACGTTTGTGAGATTAATCCGAGACGTGTGATAACTTCGCTTGTTTCAGAAGCCAACACGCGACAGGGGCGATCGACCGGTAATGGCATGCAGTGCTGACGATCCATTGGGGATCTTTTGCACTGCTGACCCCGGTCGTTTCACCCGTTATGGAGATGCGCAGGAGATATCATCTCAAGCGCTTGTGCCGGTGTGCACCAGCATTCCTGTCTCGCGAAAGAAGATCCTGACAATAGCGCATCCACCTTATTCAAGGTGGAGGGGGCGCGTTGCACGAACGTTGGCCCTTGCGCCTGATCAGACCCACTCTGTCAGCCTGTTGTGACGAATCACAACTCCTTCTCGGGATACCCCCGTTATTACGGGGGGTCCACCAATCGGGGTTTTCCCACGGCATAACCGCCATTCCAGTGTCCGGAGGCAGGTTCCGCCGTTCACAGATCCGGGCATGCTCCAGACGAAGGAACATGCTGATCTGCATAGGATAACCTCATATCGGCTTCCATAACTATTGCATAAAAGAGGATATAAACATATGCCAGTAGTTCAGGCATTATCGGAATGGGCTCCGGGTATTGAACCAGACAATCAGAATAATGTATGATTTACACGAAATACAATTCTCCCTGATCGGTGATATAGACGATAATATCTTCACATACAACCCGGGCCTTGCAGGCCTGTGCCCGCGATTCCCTCAGGCGGTTGATGAGGGATATGGTATCGTATTTGACCTTGACATTGATCTTCTCTGCCTCCCCGAAAATAATGGCAGGGACATTGAAGAGATCTGTTCCGGAAGGGATTGTACAGAGATGAGTCGCATCGAGCGTGTAGAGAAATTCAAGGGTCTCCTTTGCCCGGCGGATATTTTCCATTGCACTTTTTTCGATGGTGCAGACATTGGCTTTTGATGTGGATATGATATCCGCAATCTGCTGCTGGGTCAGCCCCTGCTTGCGGTACCTGAGTACCTCCATCTGCCGTTCAGTAAGCAGCCCGTCCTTCATAGTAACACCTTCTCAATCCGGACTTAAACACTTTTCGTTAACTTTTATGAATTCTGGCACAGTGGACGGCGGGCATTGGCAAAATTTTTAATTATTTTTGCTCTGGAGAAAACCTTTTTTGATATGACATCAGTCACTCACCCTGTTCGTACACCACGCGACCCCCCTCCACGAGTGCAACGTAAGCCCGGGAGCGCTAGCATCCCGAAAAGTTCCTGCAAGAGCAATTATTTTCAATTATATTGGGAAAAAATTTGGAAACGATGCCGGGTTTCCCCTGTTTTCCGACGAGAGAAGACAATTCAAAATGTTTATATGAATACCGGGTCATAATAACGTGTCATAACATTTTCGAGGTGAATTAGATGGTTGTTAAAGTAGGCGTTGCTAAATTAGGCAACATTGCAAGTGGTGTAATGGCAGAGCTCCTCCTCGATGAGAGAGCAGACCGTGAAGACATGCAGACATTCATGGCGACCAGCGGCACGAAACTCGAGCCGGCAGATGTCGACCGTGTCGTCTCCAACCTGAAGGCATACCAGCCTGACTTCTGTATTGTCGTCTCCCCCAACGGAGTCCTCCCCGGCCCGACCGGTGCCCGCGAGCAGCTCGCTGCAGCAGGTATCCCCGTTGTCATCATCACCGATGACGTGACCACCAAGAAGGAGTGGGAAGGCGTCAAGGCCAGCAAGTTCGGGTACATCATCATGAAGGCAGACTCCATGATCGGTGCACGCCGCGAGTTCCTCGACCCCGTCGAGATGTCCGACTACAACGGAAACCTCGTCAAAGTCCTGGCACTCACCGGTGCATTCCGCAAGATGCAGGTTGCCCTTGACAAGGTCATCGACCAGGTTAAGGCAGGCAAGAAGGGCGATGCAATCGAGCTCCCGAAGATCATCATGACCACCGACAAGGCGGTCGACGGAGAGTTCACCAACCCCTTCGCACTGGCAAAGGCACGTGCTGCCCACGAGATCGCCATGGCTGTTGCAGGCCAGAACGTCAAGGGCTGCTTCATGACCAAGGAATGGGAGAAATACATCCCGATCGTTGCAAGCGCTCACGAGATGATGAGAGCAGCAGCAGTTCTTTGTGACGAAGCACGTGAGCTTGAGAAGGCAGGGGACAGCATCCTGCGCCAGGCCCACAAGAAAGACGGCACGCTCGTCGCCAAGAAGAAACTCGTTGCAAAATTCGAGTAAATTTTTTTTATTTTTTTCCGGTTCTGTAGAGTTCGCCCATCTCTTCCGGGATGGTCATTACGATTGGTTCCCCATGCATCCGCTCCATGAATGCAGAATCGCTCATGGATGACGGGTTGGGATTGATCCGGGATATGAGTGAGCAGAACGCATGGAACCCGTTATCTTCACCGGCCTTATCGAAAAATATGGACATGTTGAATGCATACGTCCCCATGCTCCGGTAGAACGCAAGCACTTCGAGGATTCCCTGTGCAAGAAGATCGACATATGAATCCATCCCGCTGATTGAGGACACCGGCAGGAATCCCCGGACTTCGCGCTCTCCGCATGGCACTGCATGGGCCGACCAGAGGATCTCATCGCCAAAAAGGTATCGCCCCGAGGTTTTCTCCTCCTTCCGTAATGCTTCCCAGTAGTTCCTTTCATAGTCCTGCTGGTATTGCCGGCCTGCCAGCAGATAGAGCTCCATAACACGCGATGGCCTGATATCAGAGAGCCCCTGCATGTGCGGGTGGACCATACTCGCCCCCGCAGAGGGAAGGAAGTTCATATTGATGCTGGGATACCCGTCATACCGGCGGAGTGCCTCTACCTGTCCTGATAATGCATCGGCAATCTGTTGTCCGGTGAATGTCTCCACCCGGTGCTCACCTGTTATGACCGTCACCACGTGACCCTGCCCGAAGGGAAACATGTTGGGAAACGTGATGCTCTCGCCGTGCATGATCCGCCGGCCATCAGGAAACACCGGCGTAACAGAAAAGATCCGGTCCCGGCAGAACGGGCAGTCTCCCGTATCCGGGGGAAATGCAAGGGACTGGAGAACATGCCGCTTCGACCGGTCCGGGCTGATCCTGCACCGGAAACCGGTGAACCGTTCTTCCCGGTATTGTACAACTCCTTTCGGTGTTGCAACTTCTGTAATGGTGAACATTCCCTTCACGTTACTATTTCCGGCAGGATCAGATAGTCATTTGCACATCGAGGGTAGATTTGAGACAGGTCTGTCCGGATAAAAAATAAAAAAAAATTTTTCTGCCAAGGCACCATCGCCGTTTTCGGTTATATGGGGGCAGGATATTGTGCTCTGTCCTTATACAACGTACTTGCCGAGCAGGCGGATGGAGTTGGTCATGTCGGGACCGAGTGGTGAACCGAAGATGATCTGCGTGACGCCTGCCTTGGTGAGGTCTGCGCATTTCTGCTTGACCATTTCAGGAGTGCCTGCAATGGTGAATGCGTCGATCTCCTTGTCACCGACGAGTTCCCCAACGCTCTTGAAGTCGAACTTGCCGAGTGCTGCCTTGATCTTGGCAACATTGTTCAGGTCGAGGCCGTGGCGGGTGAGGAGGTCGGGCGGTGAGCCGGCTGCAATGAATGCTGCAACGATCTTTGCTGCATTGCGGGCCTTCTTCTCGCTCTGGTCGATGGACATTGCGGTGTATGCACCGACATCAAAGTTCTTCTTGCCTACCTTGTCGCAGGCTGCCTTGATGATCGGGATTGCAATGGCGAAGTCCTTGGGGTTGGATGCGTTGATGAGTGCACCGTCACCGATTCTTCCGGCGAGCTCAAGAACCTTGGGGCCCTGTGCACCAACGTAGACCGGGATTCCCTTCTTTCCGGGGAGGGTGACACCAGTCAGCTTTGCACCGTCGTAGTCAAAGAACTTCATGCCGGACTTCTTGACTTCCTCACCGGCAGTGAGCTTGCGGATCTGGACGATTGCTTCCTCGAGCCGTCCGACCGGCTTCTCAGGGTTGATAGCCAGCTTCGGGAGGGTCGAGAGGTCGCCCGGTCCGATACCGAGGACTGCACGTCCGTCAGAGATCTCGTTGAGCGTGCAGGCAAAGGATGCCATTGCAGCGGGAGTGTCCGTGAAGGAGTTCATGATACCCGGTCCCATCTTTAAGGTCGTGGTTGCCTGCGCAATCGCGGCGAGGGTGGGGTAGCAGTGGCGGTTGTTGTAGTGGTTGGTGATCCATGCAAAATCAATGTCTTTGGATTCAGCAAGTTTACAGAAGTTAACAACTTGCTTTACGTTGACATTTCCTGGTACGAATTCAATTCCATATGTCAAGGCTTGTTCACCTCATTGAGTATTACCGTACACGCGTTTAAATAAATTATCATTTTACGTTGGAAAGAAACGACGGTCGGTCCGTAAATCGGCCAGAATGGCGTTTATTTTTAAAATCAGCCCGGTTTTTTTCGGGAAACGGGGATGATCGCAGCAGGCTATCCATGTTCTGGCACCATTTACGGTTCCACTCATAAATAACACGTTTTCTAAAAAAAGGGCATATCCTGATCGTGTACCATTGCCATAACCGGTATTGCCAACAAAGCCTTATTTCCCCATGATCAATGATCCTATAGGATATTGAACACCGACCGGACAATATTTCTCTACACTATACACCATGACTGCAGGGGCAATCGGTTTCACAGGATAACGCTATGCGGATAATTGCAATCGGACTGGGGGGAGCGGGATGCAGGATTGTCGACAGCCTCTACACCATAGACCGCCGGGGCAGCAGGATCTCATGCGTTGAGGGACTGGTAGTTGACGTTGACGAGACCACCCTGCAGCAGCTGGGAGGACTGCCGGATTCCCTAAAAATGTACTACCCTCCTTTTGATCCGATGAGTCCAGAACAATCCGGTGAAGCAGGAGCGACTGCAACGATCGATATCGCCGAGATTATCTCCCGCATCCACAATTTTGAATCCGGGGAGAACGACGCAATTTTTGTCTGCTGCGGCCTTGGCGGGAGTATGGCCGACATCGTGCCTCACGTTATTACAGGACTCCGCGCCTCGATCGTTGAACCCATCTTCGGGCTCGTCACGCTGCCCTGCCTTGCTGAAGGAAGGAAACGTTCCGGCAAGGCGGCCGATGACATCGATATCCTCTCACCGCTGCTCGATGGCATGATCCTCTTCGACAACGAAACCTGGTATAAGAAGATCAAAGCCATTCCTGCACCACCGGCAAAAAAAGAGAAAGGGCTTGCACAGATGTTCGGGCTCGGCAAGGAGGAACCGGAAATATCGCCGGAACTGGCGACCTACCATCGCCTCAATGAGGCAATCGTCAGGAGAATAAGCCTTATCCTGAAAGCAGGAGAGTTCCGGGCTGACGGAGGCATCGATCTTGCCGAAGTCGTGCTGGACTCCGGGGAAGTGCTGAACACCATGAAAGACGGGGGGTTCATCACTATCGGTTATGCGGTGGAGAAGCTCTCCAGCAATCCGTGGGCATTCCTCTCCCAGCTGAAACCAGCAGGACTGACCAATGAGGAGGGTAAAAAGAGGGCATCGCGTATTGTCGAGATTGCAAAACAGGCGATCTACCATGAGATCTCGACACCCTGTGACATGACCAGCGCCCACAAGGCCCTCGTCCTTGTTGCCGGGCCTTCACATGAACTCTCGATGCAGGGGTTCATGACCGTGAGAAAATGGATCGACCGGAGTATCAGGGGACTTGAGACACGATCCGGCGATTACCCGATCATGAGCACAAAAAATGTCGCCATCATCATCATGTTGTCGGGGCTTGAGAACATACCCCGGGTCAACGAACTCAGGGAGATCCGCGAACAGGCCCGTATCGGTCCGGTAAGCAGGGCAGTATCTGAGGACACGGGCATTACCACCTCCCACCAGTATCAGGATCCGGGATCACTCCGTGACGAGATGATTATCCTCCCCAAAAACATGGAGAAGGTGACCGCGGACCACCGGCACCCGGAAGACGATGCTCCCCGTGCAAGGTCACCAGTCCGCGAAGAGATGATCGAAACCGATCGCCCCTTACACAGACAGGTATCTCCCCCACAGCAGCCGATCACGGCTCCGGGAATGGCTTCCCGACCCCTTACAACAGATGGGATCCCCGTAAGAAGAGCACACGTGACAGAAGAAAAATACCCGTCGGCACCGGCACCCTCTGCGACACAATCCCCTCCGCAGGCTGTCACCAATGACCACACTATGCCGGAAAAAAGGTATCCGGCACAACAACCGATATCCCGTGAGCCCCCCAGGGGCACCAGTTCCGTGCCAAAACATGTACCGACGGAATATTCAAAGGAGACTGCCCGACAACGGATAGAACAGGAATTGCAGCGACAGCGGATGATGGCACTCTCCGGAAAACAGGAGAGGCCGGGAGATGCACCGGTTATCCCCCAACGTGGACCATCGGAAGTTGTCAGGCCAAAGCGGCAGGTCATTCAATCAAGCCCTCCGGCGCAACCTGTACCACCTGCTCCGGCGCCGGTACAGGAGCTACCTCGGGAGGCCGAGAAGAAGACCGTGATTATCCGGAAGCGGAGTCCTGCTCCGGAGATACCAGACGTACATCACCCGGAAGCCCGAAAAGGACAATCCCCGGCCACGGAAGAGACCGGGAGGGAAAACCTGGTCTCCCGGGATACGTCTGATATACCGGCACCGGAAGAAAATCCTGTGATGATAAAAGATTCATCGTTCCGGGCAAAAGACGATATATTCCTGGGGAAAGGCATCCGTGATACTGCTGCCGTGCCAAAGGCACGGGATGCTTCTCTCATGCATACGAACCTGAAACCAAAAAAGCCCGCAGGGCAGGCAGACCGCGATGATGGACAGGTGGAGATCCCTGATCAGGAGAACGAATCATCCAATGACCGTCAACGAGGTAAAAAACTGAAGAAAAAGGATGATATCTCCTGGATCTGATCAGTTCGTATCGATTATTTTCGAAAATGCAATATTTCCGGCACCGATCTCCGTCTTTATTTTTATGCCATGTTCCACGGCATTCCCGATATAGTTCATGCCGCTGAATGCGACGATCGAGAGGCGGTAGGGGTTATGGGGCAGGTTGAGTACCTGGTTTCCCAGGGCCACCGGGAACACAAAACCGCAGGCATTCATATCATTGATGGTCTCCTGGATCTGAGGACGGGCTGCACAGGGTACTTCCCGGACATTTGCCAGGGCGATACCGGTCTTTGATCGTGCAAAACCTGATATGGAGGTGAGGCCGGAGGAGATGAACAACTCGAGAGGATCGATCGTAGTGCCACGGTACGCAATAAGGTCCCTGAACTGGCGGGGTGTCCCGTTCTCGATCTCAAGCCTCCCCCCGAATGCCATCTTAACAGGGATTCCTTTTCGCTGGAAAACACCATCCATGGAAATACTGCAGATCGTGATGAAACCGACATGGCCATGGGGAATACGGGGGTCCTGGTCGATCATCCGGTAGGAGTTGAAGAACCCGCATTCCGCTTTGATCACTTCATCAAACGCGGATTTGATCTTCTCGGCAGATTCCAGCGGAACGATGGAGAGGTTATAGGCAACATCACCAGTACTGGTGACGGGATCGAACGTGTTGCGGTACGCAAGGCGTTCCAGCTTCGATATGATGAATCCAATCCTGTCATCAACGAGCGCGTTGTCGGTCTCTTCGAGTCCGATAGGGGTTAGTATCCTCCCCTGGTTCCCGACTTTTTCCGTAAAACCCATGGTGTCGAGATAACTGAGGTAATACTGGACTGCCCGGTCACTCAGGACAAAACCGCGTTCCGACATGAGTTCGGACAACCTCTTTGCACCCACAGGACCCTCGTGTTCCTTGAGGATCCTCAATATCTCGATATATTTTCGCTCTGTCCGTATCATGGTCACTTTGCCCCTACGGCCCCGATACTATCCTGGTACCGGCCCGAATATCCCTCGTCTCCCCCGCGTACTTCATGCAGGATCAACTGGACAATACGGTCATTTTTCCGGACAACAAGATCATTTCCCATATTCGTCAGGCACAGGGTGAGTTGCCCGCGGAACCCCGGATCGACAAAACCCGCCCCGAGCAGGACTCCTTTCCGGCCAAATGACGACCGGCACCTGAGGGTCCCGGCGAGATCCTTTGGGAGTTCTACCCATTCAAGGGTTGGTACAAGGGTGCATTTACCCTGTACCAATGACATATCCGAGGCTGCACGGAGATCATAGGATGCCGGTTGCTGGCATTCGCTCATATACGGCGTTATGACAAGCTTTCCTGAACCCGGGTCACATTCAAGGCGACGGGCAATCTCGGATGCTGACAGAATCATTGAGTAATCTTTCGGCAGAAAATACTTAATATCTTTTGAGGTAAAGAAGAAGAGAAGGATCCATGGGGTAGAGGATATCCTCTTGGGCTTCGAACCCAAGGACGCGGGTTCGATTCCCGCTGGGTCCGTTTTCCCTGTTTTTGAATTATTGGTTGCCGGATATATAAGGCGTTTTTACCAACACAGGATCTGCCGGAAAAAGGAGAAATGTGCGGATTACAGGATACTGGATTGTGTTATTAAAAGACACGTAAAAAATTTAGATCTCGTTTCTCCGCGTGACGTGTCGCCGCCCACCCTTGCTTCCGAGTATCCGGATAATGGCAAACAGGACAAGTATGCCGATCGCACCTAACGCGATCATACTGATAAGGCCCCAGTCGATATTCTTTTCCAGGACAACCGTGACCGTTGCAGTAGCGTTCCCTGTCATGACCTGCTTTTTTACTGCCAGGGGCGCATAGCCATCTTTCGTCACCGAGATGTTGACATCAGTATTGAAGGGGATATGGGTAAGGATCTGCCCATTGTCATCGGTTACACCGGCAGTGGTGCCATCCACAGCGATCGATGCATTGGGGATCACTTTCTTGTCCCGGTCCTGTACAAAGATTGTCAATGCGGCATTCTCATAGGGAAGGACGATGATATAATCCTGGTTCTTGCCTGATATGCTTACGGCGCGGCTTTGCGACAGGTACCCGGCTTTCCTGACCTCAATGAGGTAGTCCCCGGAGACAAGGTCCGGTAAATTCATACGCCCGTAGTCGTTGGAGGTTCCCGAGAGGGAACCGTTGACATATACGTCGGCACCGCTCATTGGTTTGCGGGACTCATCCGTGATATAGACAAACGCACCCACCGGTGCTTTCGATAAGGATGCATAGTAGACGGCATCGGAAGCACTGATCGCCCTGGACTCGGTGAATGTCTGGTATCCGTCCTTTCTGATTTCTATCACGTAGGTTTTGCCACGGGTAATTGGTGTGATAAGGATCCCGCGTTCATCGGTTTTCCCGGCAAGTATGGCACTAAGCCGTACCTCTGCACCGGGAACTGTTTTGCCGGAGTCCTTGTCCGTTACGATAAACGAGAAACTGTTCCCGGAGAGCAGTTTGTACTGTACTTTCTGGTTCTCCGACCCAATATCGATGGTCCCGCTCCGGGTCTCGTAATTGGAGGCTGATATATCCATCGAATAGAGTGTGGCCCCCGTAACGGCAAATGTTGCCGATCCACTGGCATCGGTCTGTTTCATCTGCGAGAGGTTACCTGCTGTGAGGTTGACACTTGCACCCGAAATGGGTCCAAGGGTATCGGAATCAAACAGGTCAACTGTAAATGTGAGGGTCTTGCGGCTCAGGTTTACCTTGAGATTGGTTGTGCTTTTATTGACCGTCTGGCTCCAGTCATTATACCCGTTCATGGTGACCCGGATCTCCTGATCGTTCAGCCCGGGATGGGTGAGATACACCTGCCCGAAGGAGTTGGTCCGGGCATAGTTTGCACCGTTGACGAAGACATTAGCCTGAGAAATGGTGGTAGTATCGATACTGTCCTGCACAGTTATCTGCAGGTTTGTCGTTGCCTGTGCCGAACTGCAGAGAAGCAGGATAAACAGGAGGGCAAAAAGGAAACGAGGACGGGGACTATACATGATAATTTATCGCCACCTGCTCATATATCAGCACATCGGTCTACATTTCCGGGGCCGAGGGCACCCGGTCAAGGAGCATCCCTTCAACAAGGATTGGCATGAGGCGCCGGCCTTCCTCGATTGCATTCTGCAGCCTCCAGTTCCGGTCAGCAAAGATGGTGAAGAGCGGTTCGCCGGCCTTCACGAGCCGGCCCTTTTTTGCGTGGAGTAAGAGCCCGGCCCCGAGGTCCTGTGGCGCACCGGCAGTCCTCGCAAGGGTGATCAGGGACCGGTTGTTCATCTCGATCACGTAACCGGATGCCGGTGCCCTGACCACGAACTGGTGTTCGCCCGGAATAATATCAGAGGATTTGACGTTCGGATCTCCCCCCTGTATCCCGATGATCTGCCGCAGCTTGTCAAGCGCTTTTCCGCTCGTGAGAAGATCCTGTGCCATTACCATTCCTTCGCCCCGGGGGGCCTTGCCGGCCAATTCCAGCGCAATCCCGGCGATCGAGATACTCTTCTGGATAAAGGAGTTCGGCTCGGGCGAACCTTCAAGGACCCTCAGGGCCTCGATGATTTCCAGTTTCGGACCGATACTGTGCCCGACCGGGATATCCCCGTAGGTCAGGGCACATTCAACTCTCATGCCGAGCCGTTCGCCAAGATCGATGAACTCCCGTGCGAGTTTCCGGCCTTCCTGCATGTTCGGTACTTTGGTGTTCTGGCCAACGGGAATATCAATGACCACCAGGTTTGCACCGACCGCGAATTTTTTTGCCATAACGCTCGCGAGCATCTGGCCCCGTGCATCAATCTTGAACGGGTATTCCTGGATGATGATCCGGTCATCCGCGGGAGCAATATTTGTGGCCCCTCCCCAGACGATGCAGCCCCCGACCTTGTCGGTCATCTGCTGGACTTCGCTCGATGTGAACTCAACAGATGCCAGCACCTCCATAAGATCCGCCGTACCGCCAGCACCGGTGATCGCACGCGAACTGGTCTTTGGGATCTTGAGGCCGCTCGCCGCGATAATCGGGACGACGAGGAAGGTGATCTTGTTGCCGGGTACGCCCCCGATGGAATGTTTGTCGACAATAGGTCGTGACGCAAACGTGATCTGTTCCCCGGTCTCCACCATCGCCCGGGTAAGGTATTCGACTTCATCCATATCGAGCGGGTTGATATACGAGGCTGTGATATAGGCCGTAAGTTCCGCAGATGAGATCTCATCACGCACCACATCCTTGATGATCGTGAGGGTCTCTTCCTTGGTGAGTTTGTGCCCGTCCATCTTCTTCTTGATGAAATCAAGGGACGCCGGCCTACCGGCTTCACGGATCTCGATTTCGGCACCATCTTCCAGCTGGAGGCGCTCGTTCGTGATACGGTAGACACCGAGAGTTCCCTGCTGTGCAATCGTTGATGTAGTCTCCACAAATGCCGTAGCGGAGATCCCGTTTTTCGGGTTAATCACCTGGACACGGTCGCCGTTCATCACACCGATGCCCCGTGCGTCCAGCCGGTTAAGGAGGACCCCCCGTGTCGCGATATCAAGATTTTTTGCTGCCAGTTTCACTGCCTGCACCTCCACAGATCCTGCTCTTGAGCCGGATCGGCGTCTTCAGATCTACGTTGACCACCCGGGATTTAAAAAGGTGTCACACGGGGCAGGTCTGGAACGAAATTTCAGGAGAGAGACTGATAAATAAAACGCCATTGCTCTTCAATGACGATTTTTTAACGGGACGAAGAAAAAAAAGATGTTTAGATTTTAGTTCAGTGCCTGCGCACAACGACGAAAGCTACTGCACCGAGGCCAATCAGTGCAATGAGTGCACCGAAACCGGGTGAGGGCTTGGTCGTTGCAACAGGTGCTGTGGTAACAACTGCGGGTGCAGTGGTTGTAACCGCTGCGGGTGCAGTGGTAACTACTGCGGGTGCAGTTGTAACAACAACTGCTGAGGACTCGAGGATATTGAACAGTGCGGTACCGGTTGCGGTCTGGAGGACTGCATCTTCGGTAACGATGTACTCGTCCGGCTTGAATGTTGAGGAGTCAACATCGAACGAGATCTTGTTCATGCCGCTGTCGCCCTTTACAACTTTCACAGTTGCAGTTGCGCCGCTGAAC
>JAJRCF010000029.1 GCA_028679075.1 Methanoregula sp.
GAATATTTCAGCACCGTACATCTATGTGTGCACCAGGATGCGGGTGCGGAAGGCAAAACTCCTCCCCAAGGAGGAGTACATGCGGATGCTCAACATGAGCGTTGCCGAGATCACCCGTATCATCGGAGAAACCGAATACAAACAGGAGATCGACGAACTCGGGACGGCATTCAAAGGCATGGACTTACTGGAAGTCGCCCTGAGCTGGAACCTCGCGAAGGAATACCAGAAGATCCAGGAGATAGCGCCGGGGACGCTCAAAGCGTTTACCCAGGACTATCTGCGACGCTGGGACATCCAGAATATCCTGACCATCCTCCGGGGGAAGGTCCAGGGTGAGAAGACCGGCAAGATTAAGGAGATCCTGATCCCCGCCGGGAGCCTGGATAAGGTTGTGCTGGACCGGCTGCTTGCCGAAGACAGCAATGACCGGATCATCGAGCTCTTAAAAGGCCACCGGATGTATGCCGTCCTTGCACGGGAATTTCCGGCAGCCAAGGAGTCCGGGTCCTTCTCCCATATGGAGAATGAGCTGTACAAGCAGTTCTATGCCGAGATCCTGGGCGACGCAAAGGCCGGGATCAAGGGAGGGGCATCGTTCCTGTCCTACATCCAGCTGGAGATCGATATCAAGAACGTGAAGACCCTCTTCCGGCTCCGTGCCGATGCACAGGCCCCCGAGGGTATACGGGAGATGTATATCTCCGGAGGGACGCTTTCGCAAACAGACTTTACGAGCCTGAACGCGATCCGCGACTCAAACGAGTTCATTGACCAGCTCAGGGCGAGCGTGAGAAATGACTCCCTCCACACGCTGCTCGATGAGATGAAGGGCCATAAGGCCATGCATGACATCGAGATCCGGCTGACCCGCGTGCAGCTCGAGCAGATGGAGAAGATGAGCAAGAGAAACCCGTTCTCGATTCACCCGATCCTCGTCTACCTGGAGAAGAAGAAGCACGAGGTCTTCAACCTGCGGGCGCTTGCCCGCGGCAAGGAATCGAGACTGCCGTCCGAGAAGATCGCGGAATACCTGGTGATGTAAATGGAGATCGCAGTAATCGGCAACAGTGAGTTCATTCTCGGGTTCCGTCTCGCAGGCATCCGCAAGACCTATGCGGCCGAGAACGATGAGAAACTGAACGAGCACATCACCACGGTGCTGCAGGACGGCGAGGTCGGTATCCTCGTCCTCAACAGCAGTGATATGGACAAGATCCCGCGAAGGCTCCGCGCCACGCTGGAGAATTCCGTAAAGCCGACCGTGATCGCGATCGGCGGCGAAGAAGAGGGCGGGCTCTCCATGCGGGAGAGAATCAAGAGATCGGTGGGTGTTGATCTGTGGAAGTAAAAGCAAAAAATGCAAAAGAGCAGAAACAAGGGGTCCTTAAAAGGATCGCCGGCCCTGTCGTTACGGCAGTCAACCTTGACGCCCACATGTACGATGTGGTGAAGGTCGGAAAAGAAGAGCTGATGGGAGAAGTCATCAAGATCCAGGGTGATAGTGTCATCATCCAGGTGTACGAGGATACTTCGGGTATCCGCCCAGGCGAACCGGTCTCCAATACCGGCCTCTCGCTTGCCGTGGAGCTCGGGCCAGGTCTCCTGACCAGCATCTACGACGGTATCCAGCGCCCCCTTGAAGTACTCGTCAAAAAGATGGGCAACTTCATTGAGCGTGGTGTGACCGCACCCGGGCTTTCCCATGAAAAGAAGTGGACCTTCAAGCCGCTCGTAAAGGCCGGCGACAAGGTCGAGCCGGGCGCGATCCTTGGCGAAGTCCAGGAGACCAACATCGTCCACCGGGTCATGCTCCCACCCAACGTAAAATCAGGCGTTGTCAAGACGATCAAGAGCGGGGACTTCACCATCGACGAGATCATCTGTGTTCTCGATGATGGCCGCGAGTACCCCATGCTCCAGCGCTGGCCGGTCCGTGTCCCCCGTCCCGTGAGAGAGAAGAAGAACCCGACGATTCCCCTGATCACCGGTCAGCGGATCCTCGACGGTCTCTTCCCGATCGCCAAGGGCGGCACCGCTGCAATTCCCGGCCCGTTCGGGAGCGGCAAGACCGTTACCCAGCAGCAGCTGGCCAAGTGGTCGGATGCCGAGATCGTGGTCTACATCGGCTGCGGAGAACGCGGCAACGAGATGACGGAAGTTCTGACCGAATTCCCGCACCTCGAAGACCCGAAGTCCGGAAAGCCCCTCATGGAGAGGACGGTGCTCATTGCAAACACCTCCAACATGCCGGTGGCAGCCCGTGAAGCATCGGTTTATACCGGTATCACCATCGCGGAATACTTCCGTGACATGGGGTACGATGTCTCCTTAATGGCAGACTCGACCTCCCGCTGGGCAGAAGCCATGCGTGAGATCTCCTCCCGTCTGGAAGAGATGCCTGGTGAAGAAGGATACCCGGCATACCTTGCAGCCCGGCTCTCGGAGTTCTACGAGCGTGCCGGTCTTGTCGAGACCCTGAACGGAGCCTCTGGTTCCGTCTCGGTTATCGGTGCAGTCTCACCACCTGGTGGCGACTTCTCGGAGCCGGTCACCCAGAACACCCTGCGTATCGTCAAGGTCTTCTGGGCACTGGACGCAAAGCTCTCCCAGCGCCGGCATTTCCCGGCCATCAACTGGCTGAACTCCTACTCGCTCTATCTCGAAGCTCTCCAGGACTACTATGACAAGGAAGTCTCACCCGAGTGGAACAAGCTCCGGTCATGGGCCATGGAAGTCCTCCAGAAAGAGGCAGAACTCCAGGAGATCGTGCAGCTCGTCGGTTCCGACGCCCTGCCCGAGTCAGAGCAGGTGACCATCGAGGTCGCCCGTATGATCCGTGAGATCTTCCTCCAGCAGAACGCATACGACGCAGTCGACACGTTCTGTGACATGAAGAAACAGTACGACATGATGAAGGCGATCAAGACATTTGCCGATCTTGCCTACGCAGCCCAGCTTGCCGGTGTCAGCCCGGCGCAGATCATCGGCGTGAAGGCCAAGAACGAGCTGCCCCAGATCAAGTTCATCAAGGACTACAAGCCCGAACTTGCAAAGATCGAGAAGCAGATGGATGCAGAGTTCAACACCCTGAGGTCGGCAGCATGAAGGAATACAGGACGATTAGTAAGATTGCCGGCCCCCTTGTTTTCGTAGAGAAGACAGAGCCGGTAGCCTACCAGGAACTTGTGAACATAGTCCTCTACGATGGCACGATCAAGCGTGGCCAGGTGCTCGACACGAGCGACGATCTCGTCGTTGTCCAGATCTTCGAGACCACAACGGGTATCGGCAAGGACAGCGGCGTCCGCTTTACCGGTGAGACCATCAAGATGCCGGTGGGCAAAGACATGCTCGGCCGCATCCTGTCCGGTGGCGGTAAGCCCATCGACGGCGGTCCGGAGATTGTCCCGGAAAAGCGCCTCGACATCACCGGTGCGGCAATCAACCCGTACGCCCGCGGTATGCCGGCGGATTTCATCCAGACCGGTATCTCCACGATCGATGGTACAAACACCCTTGTCCGTGGCCAGAAGCTCCCGATCTTCTCGGCAGCAGGTCTGCCGCACAACAATGTTGCGCTGCAGATCGCAAGGCAGGCAAAGGTGCCCGGCTCGACCGAGACGTTTGCGGTAGTCTTCGCCGCCATGGGTATAACGAAGGAAGAAGCGAATTACTTCATGCAGGACTTCGAGCGCACCGGCGCCCTCGAGCGTGCCGTCGTCTTCCTCAACCTTGCGGACGACCCGGCGGTCGAGCGTATCATCACCCCGCGTCTCGCCCTGACCACTGCGGAATACCTTGCCTTCGAGCTCGGTATGCACGTGCTGGTTATCCTGACGGATATGACGAACTACTGTGAAGCGCTCCGCCAGATCGGTGCAGCCCGTGAAGAAGTGCCCGGACGCCGTGGCTATCCCGGGTACATGTACACCGACCACGCCTGCATCTACGAGCGTGCCGGTATGATCAAGGGCAAGAAGGGTTCCGTTACCCAGATCCCGATCCTGACCATGCCCGGTGACGATATCACCCACCCGATCCCTGACCTGACCGGGTACATCACTGAAGGCCAGATCGTGGTCAACCGTGACCTGCACCGCAAGGGCATTTACCCGCCCATCAACGTGCTGCCATCGCTCTCCCGTCTGATGAACCTCGGTATCGGCAAAGGGAAGACGCGTGAGGACCACAAGAAGGTCTCCGACCAGATGTATGCAGGGTACGCAGAAGGCAACGACCTCCGCGGCCTCGTGGCCATCGTCGGGAAGGATGCGCTCTCCGAGCGCGACCGCCTGCTCCTCGAGTTTGCGGACCTCTTCGAGAGCCGGTTCGTCCGGCAGGGATATGACGAGGACCGTTCCATCGAAGACACCCTGACCATCGGTTGGGACATCCTCTCAACGCTGCCGGTTGAGCAGCTCACCCGTATCGACCGCGACCTCATCAACAAGTACCACCCCAAGATCAAGACCAGCGCAAAGAAGGAGTAAAAGTCCATGGCGGATATCAAGCCAACCCGTTCGGAACTGATCAACCTGAAGAGGAAGATCCAGCTCTCCGAGCGCGGCTACAAGATCCTCAAGATGAAGCGCGATGGACTGATCTTAGAATTTTTCAAGGTACTCGCAGATGCAAAGGACTGCAAGGGAGACCTTCTCCAGAAGCATGCCCGCGCCGTCGAGATGATGGCACTCGCGAACACCGTGGAAGGAGCGATCGGGGTGAAATCCGCGGCGTTTTCCGTCAAGGAAGTCCCCCAGATCGCCTTAAAGAGCAAGAACATCATGGGCGTTGTCGTGCCCCAGATCGAGTCCTCGAAAGTCCGCAAGACCCTCGCTGACCGCGGTTACGGTGTCCTCGGAACCTCGACCGTCATCGACGAGACCGCATCGGCATTTGAGGAGCTCGTGGAAGCGATCATCACAAGTGCCGAGATCGAGACCACGATGAAGCGCCTGCTCGATGAGATCGAGAAGACCAAGCGCCGTGTCAATGCACTGGAATTCAAGGTGATCCCCGAGCTTACCGCAGCACGGGACTTCATCAAGATGCGCCTTGACGAGATGGAACGCGAAGAGCTCTTCCGGATGAAGAAGATCAAATCCCGGAATACCGCATAATTTTTTTAAAGGGGCGTACCGATGCCGATTGGAACGATAAAGGACCTGGGAGCTGAGGGAAAAACCGTTCTCCTCCGGCTCGACCTCAACTCCCCTATCGATCCCACATCCAGCCTTATTCTTGATGACAAGCGGTTCCGGGAACACCTCCCGACCATCCGTGCCCTTGAAAAAAGCCGGGTCGCGATCATCACCCACCAGAGCAGGCCCGGTAAGAAGGACTTCACCACGCTTGAGGCCCATGCAGAGAAACTCGAGCAGCTGCTGGGCAGACCTGTTACCTACGTAGACAGCATCTTCGGGTGCCATGCCCGGGAAGCGGTGAACGGGATGAAGGTTGGCGATGTGGTGATGCTGGAGAACGTCCGGTTCAATGCAGAGGAGAACCTCACCCTCAAACCGGAAGAAGCGAAAAAGACCCATCTTATCCGGAAGCTCTCGTCCCTGGGGGACGTGTTCGTCAACGATGCCTTCGGTACTGCCCACCGTTCGCAGCCCACAATCGTCGGCCTGCCCCTTGCCATGCGATCGGCAGGGGGGCTCCTCATGGAGAAGGAAGTATCCACCCTGTCACGCGTCTTCTCCGGCGCTCCCCGCCCTGTCTGTATGGTGCTCGGCGGCACGAAGGTGGACGACTCCATCGACGTTGCCCGGCACGTGCTGGACACCGGTATCGCGGACCAGGTGATCGTGATCGGCGTGGTCGCAAATGTCTTCCTGATCGCGGCTGGCTATAATATCGGTAAACCCTCCACGCAGCTGATTGCCCAGCTCAAGTACCAGCCGGAGATCGAGAAGGCAAAAGAGATCCTCTCCCGCCACCGCGACCGGGTCGTGATGCCGGAGTCCGTTGCCGTCCGGCAGGACAACCGCCGCGTTGAATACGATATCGGGAAGATCCCCGATGACTCCCCGGTACTCGATCTCGGGATGGATGCCATCGCCTCGCTTGTCCAGAACATCAAGAAAGCCGGGACCGTGGTCTTCAACGGCCCGGCCGGTGTCTTCGAGGATGCCGATTTTGCCACCGGCACCTTCGAACTCCTCAGGGCCGCAGCGAATGTTGAGTTCTCGGTTGTTGGCGGCGGGCATACTGCTGCCGTGATCGAGAAACTGGGGATCGAACAGGACTTCACCCACATTTCGACCGGCGGCGGAGCCTGCATTGAGTTTTTGACCGGCAAGAAACTTCCCGCGGTCGATGCCCTCGAGCAGTCAAAAAAGATTTTTGGATAATTTTTTAGTCTTTTTTCGATATCGTGTCCAGCATGAGACCGGTGAGGAAGTTACTCTGTCGCTTTCGTGACACGATCGCCGGTTGTTCGTATCCCTGCTGGGAAATGGTAACAATCTCGTCCTGCGTGCCCACCTGGAGTACCGGCTGCTCGATCCGGTTCTGTCTGCTCCGCATGGTGGAAAGGACGGCAAACGAGAACCCGAGCGCCGTGAACATGAACAGGCAGCCCGCAAAGAGCGTAGTAATGCCGAGGATGAGACCGAACCGGGTCTCCTGGATAACCGCCCAGATACCTATGATAAACAGCACCCAGAAGATGAGGACTGCAATCTTCGTGGACTCGATGGGGCTGGCGAGGCTGCGTTCGCGTTTCGATTCATCGCCTGTGGGAAAGCGGTCGATCATTTTTCCGAGAGCAAGGAGTGCGATACTGCAGCCAATGGCAAAGACACCGACAATCGGCAGGAGTAACAGAAGTGTTTCGTTTATGATGCTCACCTCACGATAATCTCCCTTTAACTGCCGCGCTATAAAAAGGATTCTATAAGGATGCTTTAAGGATTACACGTGGGAAAAACTGTATTACTTACGGAATATTGCGGGCGATTAACAGCCTATTTATAGTATTTTACCCTACTTTTTAGGGAATGGCTGAAAAAGCACCGGCGAGCCGCGGGGAGCGTGTTGCGATCTCTTACAAAATGCCCCCGAATATCTACGTGAAGGTCAATAAGCTCGTGTACGAGGAAAAGAAGTTCTCTACGGTCTCGGACTGTATCACGCAAGCTTTATTAGCCTTCGTCGATAATCACCACGATATGGGACAGTTCAAGGAGCTGTTCAAGGACTACATGTCATCGGATGAGGGCCGGGAACTCATGAAAAATATGATGAAAGAAGTCCTGCTGGATGTGTTATCCCACCAGAAAATCGATACAAAAGATGCCAAGGGTAATTCATAGGTAACATTTCTCCCCACTTCTTCCCGCCCCCCTGTAGCCTGCGTTATTGAAAAGCAACTGACTTTTACTGGTACACTATGCAGATCCGTATAATTGCGGTCGGCAGGATCAAGGAGATGTTCCTGCAGGAGGGTATTGCCGAGTACGAAAAGCGTCTCCGTCCCTATGCGAAGGTCCAGGTAATCGAAGTGCCCGAGGAGAAACGGCCGGCATCGGCATCGCCATCCGTGGAACGGGTCGCGGTGGAGAAGGAAGGGGAACGGATCCTTGCAGCGATACCCGATGGATCATTTGTGATCGCGCTCGCTATCCTTGGGGAAGACTGGTCGAGCACGGCCCTTGCCGAAGCGATCTCTCACTGGGAGATGGCGGGCCGGAACCAGGTAGCATTTATCATCGGTGGGGACCTCGGCCTCTCTCCTGCGGTCCTTGCCCGGAGCGACCTGCGGCTCTCCTTATCCCGCATGACCTTCACACACCCGATGGCCCGGCTCCTGCTCATCGAGCAGATCTACCGGGCGTTCCGTATCCTCCGGGGCGAACCTTACCATAAATGACCTGCCTCCCGGGTACGTAGGGAAAATACCGATATGTTTTTCTTATACAAGTGCTGAATTCGTCACAGGGAGGTCATATGGTCATCGAGATACTCTCATACAAAACCAGCATCCTCAACCCGCTGTTGAAGCTCCTGATCTTCACCCTGTTCGCTATCGGCACCTGGTACTATTACCGGGCCTGGAAGAAGTTCGGGGGGAATTTGAAGACAATAGCGGGGGCTCTCATGTGCGGGGGCATTGCAGGATGCATCGGTGCCGGCGCCCGTTTTGCCGGAGATTTCCTTGTACAGTTCAAATGGCTCGAGAGCACCGGTGCCATCATCTTTGCCCTTGTCAGCGTCTATGTTGCCTGGTCAGTCTATACGAACCTGTCGGAAATTGCAGAAGCCTTCGGGCTGGAAGGGGGGAAATAAATGGTCGATCTCCTTGATTACAACACCAGCCCCCTCGTGCTTATCCTGAAAATTATCGTCCCGCTCATCTTCTTCGTAGTGCTGGGTTTTTATGTTTTTACCCGCAGGTATTACTCGGAGAAGATGCGGATCTTCATCGATTCCCTGATCCTGTTTGCCGCCTTTGCCATCATCACCGGGGGCCTCCGGATCTTTGCCGACGGGACGGAGTTCGGGTTCACGAAAGAGTACTCCCTCCGGTGGCTCCAGTCCATCGGATACGTTGCAGCTTCCGGCTGCTTCATCCTTGCCGGTTACCGGCTCCTGCACCTGTTCGAGGTGGAGAAACCATGACGGAATACTCAGACCGGATCATGGGGGTCCTCGAACCGAAGATCGGGCGGGCCCTGGCACAGTCCGTGCTCAGGATAAAATGCAAGAAGCTCGGGATTACACCGGAAAATATCACTGCAGATACGGTCCCCGTCCTTGCTGATGACCTGTATGAGCCCCTCAGGATCTTTGCCGGGGAGGATTTTGCAAAATCCTTAACAATGCAGATCAAGGCGATTACTGCCTGACAATACGAAGGGTCAGGACCAAAGGCATGTATCAGGCCCGCGGCAGTCCACCGGTGTTCCGGTCTTCCCGGAACCGATAACTGCCTTTCGGGATGCTCAGTTCGAAACGTGCACCCTTTCCCGGAGTACCCGTCTCTCTGATACTGATACCGGTAATTGCCAGGATCTCCTGAGCAAGGAACAGGCCAAGGCCGGTTTTCTTGCCGTACCCCCGTTCGAAGATCCTCTCTTTCTCATCGGCTGGTATCCCCACTCCGTCATCATCCCAGATGCAGGTTAGTCCGGTCTCCGACTCGCGGTATGAGACCCGGATCTCATGCACCGTCCCGCCATGCCGGAGGGAGTTATCGAGAAGGTTGAAAAATACCCTCTCCAGCATGGGGTCTGCATATACCTCAATACCATTGAGATCGGTATGGAACCGGGTGGTATCCGGCACCGCCATACCGCCGGAGAGGATCCGGGACACACTCTGCCAGCGGGATTCGTGGCTCCCGAGGTCCTGGTAGATCCGGCTGAATTCGATCTGGGTCTGGATGGCTTTGCTTGCGGTCCCGATCTTATCGAGAAATCCCGTGATCTCCGGGGGCACATCCCTGCGACGGATTATGGCAAGGTTGCTTTCGATAACCGAGATCTTGTTCAGGATATCATGGCGGGTGATGCTCGAGAGGAGGTTAAGTTTCTTGTTGGCCGTACGTAACGCCTCGTCTGCCATCACGCGGGAGGTAATATCGAGTGCGGTAAGGGTTGCCCCTGCCACAGGATCATCCGGATTGAGCAGCGTCGAACTCTGGACAACGGTAATGACCGTCCCGTCCTTTTTTCGCCAGCGGGTCTCTGTCATCCCCGCTTCCCTGTCACGGGCACTTTCACGGTTTCCTCCCTCTTCCGGGACATGCTCATCAGCGTTTGCCCGGATGGTACGGACGTTCATGCCGGTCAGTTCGTCCCGGGAGTACCCGGTCATCTCGCAGAACCGGTCGTTCACTTCGGAGAGGACCTGGTCTTTGACCACCCCGATCGCGGTGGGCGTGCTGCGGAGGATGCTGTTCAGCCGCTCCTGGTTGTCCCGGAGTGTCCGCTCCTGACCTCCCAGTTGCTCGTACTGCTGGCGGAGTTCCTCCTCCGTTGCAGCCAGTTCCTCGTACGCGGTTTTCAGGCTTGTCTCCGCTTTTTTACGCTCGGTGATGTCGGTCCCCATCGCGATGGTTGCTACCGGGGTGATCCCGTCCGGTGCGTAAATGTTTGCCGAATTCCAGATCACCGTCCGGATACCCCCGTGGACCGTCCGTATGGGGATCTCAACCGCTTCCCATTTCTCTCCGAACAATGCGCGGCAGATCAGGTCATTGGAGTTCGCCCGGGTATCCTCGGGAAAGAGGATGTCGAAGTCGTGACCTACAATATTCGTCTCGGAAAAGCCTGTCAGCTTCTCAAATGCCTGGTTGAACCGGGTGATCTTCGAGTTGACATCCCAGGTAACGATCGGGTTCGCAGCAAACGCGATGAGGTTCGTTAAGTAGATGTTCGTTTCACGGAGCTGCTCGTCGGCCTTCCGTTTCCCGACCACCTGGTGGATCACGTGCGCCAGCTCGATGAAGAGCGTTTCGGGTTCGCCGCCTTTCTGGAGGTAGAAATCGGCACCGTTGTTGATGGCCTGGATCACGACTTCCTCTCTCCCGCGCCCGGTAAACAGGATGAAAGGGATGGTGTTGCCTTTTGACCGGAGTGTCTTTAAGATGCTGATGCCGTCTGTCCCCGGCATCTGGTAGTCGCAAACGACCGCATCGTACCTGGTTCTCTCCAGCATCTCCAGTCCGAGGCGGGGTGACGGGGCCGTATCCACCGTGAATTCCCCGGTCTCCTCAAGGAATGTTTTACCGATATCGAGAAGATCGGGCTCATCATCGATATACAGGACGTGGAGCATTACACTGAGTACATGCGCGAAGTGTTAATACAGTTACGTTTGGTGCAGAATCCTGTATCTCCGGCATCCCGCGCGGAACCGGAAGACCATAGGATTAAACCCCATCTTGCCACACCTGTCTGGATGAATGGAAATGCCATGAGGCTGATGCGAAAATGACAGAACAAACACCAGACTGTTCATTCTTCCACCGGATGAAGCGATCGATCCATGACTGTTCCGGCGAGATCGTGTTTGGCATGTCGGATGGCGTCGTCTCCATCTTCGGGCTTGTGGCCGGGATGGTGGCGGGCGCCCAGTCCGGGGATGTGATCCTCCTCGCCGGTGCAACGGCGGCGATCGCGGCCACGGTATCGATGATGGCCGGTGTCTTCCTCGATATCGAGTCCGAGCGGGATGAGGCACGGGTGGAGGCAAAGGAACGGGCAGCCGAGATCCATCAGGATCCCGATGGTGCCATAAATAAGCTGATCGGAGATCTCCAGGGGACCGGCCTCAGCACAAAAAGTCTTGATGCGATCCGCGAGGACATGAAGGCGAATCCCCTTGCGATCCAGAAGTTCGAGGACGCGGTGGCTGGTGAAGAGGAGACCTCGGCTCAGAAGACCTCCCCGGTTACGCACGCCTGCTGGATGGGGGTTGCGGATTTCATCGCAGCAATGACCCCGGTCATCCCGTTCATATTTCTCCCGCTGGAACAGGCAAAAATTGTCTTTATCTTCGGGACCGCCCTGCTCCTGATCCTGCTCGGCATCGGGCGTGCAAAGCTGGGAGAACGGCCGATGTTCCGGACCGTGCTTGAGACGTGTGCGATCGCGGCTGCCGCGGCCATTGCGGGTGCGCTTGTTGGTTTACTGCTCAGCTGAAAAACCTGATCAGGCCCCAATCTTTTTTAAAATCCGGAACATTTTCAGCACGATCATTCCCGTAATGAAGAGGATCGGGGATCAGGCTGGTTTTATCGATAAATTATTTATTGCCGGGTTACATATATTATAGAACAATGTACCTGTCCGTTCCATCCGGGAAGATGAATGTGACTAGGTTGCAGGCCGCTTATGGTAAGCGGCTGCTTTTCTTTATCTGTTAGGTTCTGTGCTTTCAGGACAGAGCAGGGACTTGGTATTGTTTTGTGAATATTCGGGTTATACCGGTGAAATGTATGAGTTTAATTCTTGAGGAACAGGAAAGTGAATGGTATCCTGCCCAGCCCCGCGGGGGTGTTTACGACCTCGTGTCTGCTGCCACGTCCGGCGCGGACACCGCAGCCCGGCTGCGCGTTATTGCCGCGCTCGGGAAGAGCGACGATCCCCGGGCAGTCCGCCCCTTAATGGACCTTCTGGGCGATGCGGACCCGGAGATCCGGCTCTCTGCGACAACTGCGCTCGGCCAGCTGAAGAGCGGCCGGCCCGTGGAGGATCTGATCGGTCGGCTACGGGACCGGGATGAGCGGATGATCACCCGTGAGCAGGCCGCCGATGCGCTCTTTATGATCCGGAGTACCGGGGCGCTGCTGGGACTTCGGGAGTTTACTGCGGATGAGGATGCGGACCCTGCGCTCCGGTCATACACGGAAAACCTGCTGAAGGGTATTTCCCCGTTGTGAGGAGGACCGGGCCACATACGGTCACTCTCTCTTCAGCACGGCTGCCCGGTTCACAAAGTACCAGAACCGGTCAACCTGCCGGAACCCGGCCTCCTCCGCCAGCGCAAGGTTCTCCCTGAACTCCCTGCCGGAAACAATGAACGGGGGTTCGGTGTAGAAATATGTCCCGCCCGGCTTCAGGAGGGTGAATATTTCCCGGAACAGCTGTTCCGGGTCCGGGACTTCGTGCACAACAAAGATGGAAAACGCGGTATCGAATGTCCCGTGCAGGTCTGCAGGCAGGCCGATAGTGTCCGGCCGGCACTGGTGCGTCCTGATACGTGACATCAGCTCTTCGGGGTCCAGCTTTTTCCGGAGGATAGCAAGCATCTCCTCCTGGAGGTCGACAGAGTATACCTGCCCGATCTCCCCGACCCGTTTTGCAAACTCGCGGGTGAAGAACCCCGGTCCGCAGCCGAAGTCGAGCACGCGGTCGCCATATTTTACATACCGCTCTGCCAGCCGATCAGGGTGGTAGAGGAACCGGCGGAAAGGCGTATCGAGGCTCGCTGCGTTCTTTGCGGAGAAAACCTCGTGGTGGTGCCGGGATTGCGCGGGAGACCCAGGTGAGCTCATAGTAAGAATGGTTAGGACAGGACTGTGATAACCATTCCGGGCCCAAAACCTCAAAAACGCGACCATTTTTAATACAGAGTGCCGGCTATTGTAATATTACCAGGTGTTGCATGAAAAAGATCCTGACTATTACCATGATTATCCTGCTTGCCGCTATTCTCACAGCCGGTTGTACGTCCACCCGGCAACAGACCCCTGCGCCCGCGTCGCAGGGCGATACCCTCTTTGCGCAGGCAGGGACTGAATATGCAAAGGACAACTTCCAGGCTGCAGCGGAGCTGTACGAACAGGCATTCCGGCAGTACCGGGCCGAAGGGAATATTACCGCAGCAAAGGACGCCCTCAACAAGGTTTCGCTCTCGGTCCGGATGACGGCAGAGTTCCCTTACAACCGGTCAGTTACGACCGCTTTAATCGATACTACGTTCCCGGAGGTACCTGCGGAACGGAGAGCGTCATGGCTTCCCTGCAAAGCGAGCCAGTGCATCACGAGCGATGGGGAGACCTTGTTCTTCGCCAACACTATCAACAATATCTGGTCGCACAACATCGACCTGATGCGACAGAGAACCGAATCTAAGGGCGAGACGCCGTTTTATGACCAGATGAAGTCCATTGCATCATCACCATCCGTTGAGGGTGGAGGCAATTACGTCAATCCGGTCCAATGGGAAGGCACAGAAACGCTCAGTATCCCGGCAGGACTGCTGCCGAAGACCGGCACACTCCGCCTCTGGGTCCCCCTGCCCATTGAGACGTCCTCCCAGCGGAATGTCACGATCCTGTCTGTTGAGCCGGCGCAGTATGTCAGATCACAGACCGGCACCGGCGCCGATCTTGGACTTGCATACCTCGAAATTCCCTTGGAGGAAGTGAAAGGTGATTTCCTCAATATCACTGCCCGGTTCCGCTACACGCAGTACGAGGTCCGTTACACGATCGATCCTGCCAAAGTCGGGAAGTACAATACGAGCGACCCTGAATACCGGCAGTACACCGCGTCCGGTGATAACATCGTTGTTACACCGGAGATGAAGGCAAAGGCGCTCAAGATCGTTGGTAACGAGACCAATCCCTACCTGCAGGCAGAGAAGCTGTACTGGCATGTCATCTCGTATCCCTACAGCAACGTCCCCCACGTCAGGCTGGGCGCCCGGGGCATGCCGGAATCGGTGTACATGCTGGAGACCGGCTTTGGTGACTGCGGGACGCAGAGCATGTACTTTGCCGCTCTCTGCAGATCGCTTGGCATCCCGGCCCGTGCCGTCGGGGGCTATCAGCTCGTCCCGGGCCACGAGGGCACACACTTCTGGTCCGAGTATTACCTCCCGGGCTATGGCTGGATCCCAAATGACGTAACGATTGCAGAGGGTGCCGAGTGGTCGTATGAAGCAACGGATGAGGACCGGCAGCAGTACATGGCATATTATGCGAACAACCTTGACCCGTACCGCTACATCATCCAGAAGGACGTGGATATCCCGCTCACGCCCTCCCAGGGCAATGCCGTGATGTTCGATGTGGTTGTCCAGTCGCCCAAGGCAGTCTGCGACACCTGCGATACCGACCCGGAATTCTTCCTGATGGATAACTGGGTCGTTTCTGTGAAAAAAGCGTGATGCGGGGGTAAGAACCTCTCTTTTTCTGGTTTACCGGTTCAGCCGTCCGCAGACAATCGTCGTGTCCTTCTCGCCGGCCCCGGTACTTGCGGCCCCCTCCCAGTAGAGGCCGACCGGCTGGCCGTCCCTGTCGACCATGTACCCGAGAATCCCGGAGCCAAGGCCGGTCCTGAACGCAGCACCGGTCCGGGAGTCGTCTCCGTGACCGGTACCGGTTGAGTCGAAGATCCGGACAAGTACTTCGTCTGTCCGTTTCGGATTGACGGAAGGGATCCCGGCAATGATCCACATGTGGCCGGTGTCGAGTGTTGATGGCCTGAGCCAGAGGCAGATATCCCCAGGTTTCAGATCGGCAGGACGTGCCACTCTGGTCCAGCCGAGGGAATCCGGAACCGCTGTATCGAGAGTATGGAAATACGTGGCATAGGATTCGATCGACGGGTTCACACCCCTTCCGATCTTTCTGTACGAGTCCGGAGTTGCGTTCATCAGCACATGATCCACGAAACCGAGGCAGTCGAACTTGTAGACTCCTGCGGCATCGTCATCCATGTACGGCGGGTGGATATATTCGGTGGATTTGATGTTCCGGAACATCCGGTAGGATTCAAGCCAGACCGGGTTCGTGGACCGGACGGAGGCAAGTTGTCCGGTGATGTTTTCTTTTTGAGTTGTCGTCACAGGAATTGTGCTCTCCGCCACTACGGTACTGGCGGTTCCTACAACACCGGTCTCCTGTGATGGCGTCACTGTGCTCTGGACCTTTGTTGTGGAAGAACATCCGGCAAGGGTTGTGAGTGAGATGAGGAGAAGGATCAGAATAACAGGAACAGCCCGTGAATCCATACAGAGAATAAAACGGCTCTCTGTTTATAGTATACGAAAAAAAGGAAAGAAGAATTCAGTTACCTGCTTCCGGTTTTTCTTCGCTGTCTTCAGTCTCTTCATCGCCTGCCTTGAAAGTCTTCATGGAGGGGAAGAGGATCACTTCCTTGATGGAATCGTTGTTGGTGAGGAGCATTACAAGCCGGTCGATACCGATGCCGACGCCACCGGTCGGGGGCATACCGTACCCGATGGCGTTGATGAAGTCGTAGTCGATCATCTGGGCCTCGACATCCCCGAGCCGGCGTTTCTCGTCCTGCGCCTCGAACCGCTCCTTCTGGTCCACCGGGTCGTTCAGTTCCGAGAACCCGTTGCCCACTTCCATACCGGCAATGAAGAGTTCGAACCGCTCGGTGAAGCCCTCCTTCTCGCGGTGGCGTTTTGCGAGCGGAGAGTTCTCGACCGGGTAATCGTAAATGAAGGTCGGCTGGATGAGTTTCTCTTCGACAAGGCCTTCGAAGAAGGCGATGAGGTACTCGCGCTGGGACTGGGGCTTGTCCGGGTCATCGATCTTGTGCTCGTGCGCAAGCCTGCGGAGCTCATCAACGGAATGGGCGAAGATGTCGATACCTCCGATCTCCTTCACGGAATCTGCCATCGAGAGCTTCCTCCACGGGGCAGTGAAGTTGATCGTGGTCTCGCCGAACGGGAGTTCGAATTTCCCGTGCACCTGCTGGATGATGTACGTCACGATGTTCTCGGTGAGTTCCATCATGTCCCGGAAGTCGCGGTACACCCAGTAGATCTCAACCATCGTGAACTCGGGGTTGTGGTCGGTGTCCACTCCTTCGTTCCGGAAATTCCGCGAGATCTCGAAGACCCGCTCGAACCCGCCGACTACAAGACGCTTCAGATAGAGTTCGGGTGCGATCCGGAGGAAGAGCTTCTGGTCGAGGAAGTTGTGGTAGGTGGTGAACGGGCGGGCATTTGCACCGCCATAGACCGGCTGGAGGATGGGGGTCTCGAACTCGAGGAACCCGTGGTCGTCGAGATACCTGCGGAGGAGCGAGATGATCCGGCTCCGGTTCCGGAAGGTCTGCCGGTTCTCTTCGTTCACGATCAGGTCCACGTACCGCTGGCGGTAACGCTTCTCAACATCCTTCAGCCCGTGGAATTTTTCCGGAAGTGAGCAGACTGCCTTGCAGAGGAGAGTGAATTTGTCCACCCAGATGGTTATCTCGCCCAGTTTTGTCCGGAAGACGTGCCCTTCGACCCCGATGATATCTCCCCGTTCAACATACTGGTTGAAGAGCTCGAACTGTTCCTCACCCAGATCGTTCTTGCGGATGTAGAGCTGAACCCTGCCGCTCTCGTCACCAAGGTCGGCAAAGATCGTCTTGCCATGGTTCCGCACGATGTGGATGCGCCCTGCGGTAGAGACGCTCTCTGCGCTCTTGTCATGGGTGATATCCGCATATTTTGTCTTGATATCAAGGACAGTATCCCTGCGGTCGAATGTCGGGGGGAACATGCAGTGCCCTTTCTCGCGGAGGGCCACGATCTTGTCGAGCCGTGTCTGTTCGAATGCAGTATTCTCGGTGGGGTCGGTCATGGGAAAACACCCGGGGATGGGGAGAGTATGTATCGTAATAATGCGATGCCGGAAGTAATAATACCTTCAGCATCTGCGACGGAAAAAAGCGAGAGGGAATATCCAGGATTACTGGTTTTTTCGTTTCTTCAGGACCCCGGACGCATATTTCGCCAGCCCGTAAACCCCGTCCGTTGAGGGGTGGACCTCAATAAAGTCCTCAAAGTCGTGCACGGAGAAGTGGCGTTTCATCAGGAACGCCATGTAGCCGGCGATCAGTCCCGCTCCGGGCGATGCGGAACTGATCCCACTCAGTGAGCCGTCCGGTGCAACCATGATCTTCGCAAAACCGGTATCAGAAGCAGGAACCGACCAGAACGTGCCCGGCCCGGCGAGCCCCGGTATAACAAGTGGCTTTGCTTTTGGGTTGCCATCCGAACAGAACGCGAGTTCATAGCCCAGGTTGAGTGCCTGGGGGACATGCGAATAGTCCATCTTCCGGTGTTTCCCAAGGATATTGTCCGCAGCTACGATCCCCTGCTGGCGGGCAACGGGAGTGAGGAACGGCGGGCCGGTTACGTCCCCTCCGGCATAGACACCGGGGAGGTTCGTCCGCATGTACTCGTCCACGATCACCTCACCATTCGGCCGTTTGGCAACCCCGTCAAGCATCTCCGAGTTGGGTGTGAGACCGGCAGCAACCAGCACGGCATCACACTCAAGAGTTCCGGTGCCCTTGTCGTCCCTGAAGTCGAGACGGAGACTTCCACGCGTTCCTTCAGCCGAGAGAACATTGCAATTCTCCCGGATATCCACACCGGACAGCTCCCGGACCGCCCGTTTTCGGATCTGTTCATCGGGATTTTTCAGAAAACCGCTCCGGGACAGGACCGTGACGGTGCTCCCGTACCGGGAGAAGATGTAGGCAAACTCCGCGGCCATGATCCCGCCTCCGATGATGGCAAGGCGATCAGGAAGACGTTCCATGCTGTGGAGGGAATGGGGGGTATAGATGCTGGTACCGGTGATTCCGGGAATTGCCGGGATCGCAGGACGGGAGCCGGTGGAGAGGATAACCGCGTCGGCACCCAGTTTTTCATCACCAAGGATCACCTGCTTCCCGTCAAACCTGCCCGTTTTCCCGTACACGATCTCCACACCGGCATCCCTGGTCTCCTTGTCAAGCACAGAGGCGATCGTTGCCTGTACCTTCTTCATCTCGCTGAGCAGTGCCGGGAAGTCCACCTTCGGGACGGAACTGGTAATCCCAAGACCGTTGAACAGAGCAGCAGCCTGGACATGGCGGGCGACATCGTTCATGGCGCAGACCGGCATGCACCCGAAATGAAGACACTGCCCCCCGATCCCGCCTTTCTCGATAAGGGTGACTTCCCTGGCGGCAGATGCCAGACGGACCGCGGCCAGCCTCCCCGCCGGTCCTCCTCCAAGGATTACAATCATGAAAATCCCTCATCCATGAAATAAATAATAGTGGTTCTTGCGGGAGATGGAACGCTTTTGAAAAAAGAGGTTTGGAAACTCATTCGCTTTCAGAAGACTTCCACGCCTTCGTCCATCGGTTCTGAAAGCAGTTCGCCGGTGAATGCGTTCACTTCAACGATCTTCTTGCCCCGGATCTGCCATACGGGAATATAGACCTGCTTTGTATCGACCGTGATATTTTTCTTATCGGGTTTGAGGACCTTCTCCTCGTAAAAGATGGCGTCACCTTTCTCCTGTTTGATGCGGACCTTCTGGGTGAGCCGGTCGATCAGCTCGTTGGTAATCCGTTCGGTTGCCTCATCCTTCCGGATATGGGGATCACAGACCTCTGCCCCCCCGGGGATCTCCTTCTCTTCCACGAGTTTTCCGTCAAGGTCGATCCTGATCCCGTTGATTGCATTGATTGCCCCCCACCCGTCTGCATCGAAGGGGATGCGGCGGTCCTTGTACACCTGTTCCCCTATGCTTGTGTAGTGGAAGAGGAAGTACGGTATGAAACGGAGTTTTGCGGTTCCCTGGACGCCTCCGGCCCGGATCGCAGCTTGTTCGGTGAGTTTTATCGGGAAATGCGGGATGGTGATCCCTGATGGCTCTTCTTTTTCGGCGGCTGCGGCAGCAACAGCGACCCTCTTTGCCGTGGCCGGGGTGAGATCGAGTGCCAGCTCGCGACCCACGATGTCGGCAAGCACGGCCTCACCGGTATATCGCACGAACTCGTCAACACCCCACTGGATGCAGTTCTCCGTCCCGAGGTCTTTTTCGAGAGAAAAGAGGAGCTTCTTGCAGGTCATCTCTTTGTCGTCGATCATGAGGCTGTAATTGGTCTTGTCGAACTGGGTGATCATGGCACGGTCGTTTGAGCAGAGCACAAGGAGGCATGTGCTGTCCCGGACCGCCGACAGGTCGAGAGGATTGTCAACCTCTTCCACCTCAAAACGAGCCGCTTCAAGAATGAGTCTCATTGCATTCTTGGCTTTTTCCCGCATGTCTTGTTCCATCATAGATACATTTTCATGGTCTTATAGAACAATTTTTCTATTGAAATGCCCGAGAATAGGATAATGATGCCCTCCCTGAAATTTGTCAATCATAATATCGAGGATTTTGCCATTCAGGTAACTTTTGATCCCACGGCAGGGGAAGGCAATGTTGTGTACAACCTTTCCCTGATCAGGAACGAAGACCTCGATTTTGCAGTATCTGTTCTCAAGGATGCGAACAAGACCGGTGTCAGCGTCAGCGGACTGGTCAAATTCCTTGCATCGGGAGAGAAGATCGCGGATTTTGTCATTCCGAAAGGGTGCACGGGGATCTGTACCATGTGCAGCATCACCTTTGACGGTCTCCTGATCCGGCGTGGTGTCCCGGTCAATCCGATTGGCGGGGGTGTGGTGGAGATCGAGAACCGGACACCGATCAGGTTCACGGACATGATCCTCTATGAGCACACCACGATCGATCCGCTCCAGGTACTGATGTCCCATAAGACCACCTCGGTAACAAACGTGATGCGCATGGGCAGCGGGAGGCTCCTTGCCAATATCCGTGAGTTTCACATGGAGGCGGAACCTCTCGTCGGGGAGGTGCTCGACGAACTTTCGAGCAGCAGTTATTCAGGAATCCTTGACGTGGGTATGCCCAATATTCCCCTCCTCGGTGTCCCGGTGAATCCGGAGTTTATCGGAATTGCTGCAGTCGGGGGGACGAACGCCATGGCAGCAATCCGGGAGGGGGGCCGGTGGGTACAGACCAATTCTTTGAAAGGCCTGATGGATATTTCAGAACTGGAAGAGATCCGGGATTTCTGAAACGGGAAAACACCCACAGCTGGTTGTCATCGTACTGATCGATACCGGACAGATCCGAATGCGCTGCATGGAGATCGTTATGACTCCAGGATACCATTTCTGACGGTTATCTCGGGATAATTGTCCGGGTCGTGCCGGGCGCCGGGTATTATTTACTTGTAATGAAAAAGAATTGGTGATGCTTGGATGGGACGGGGAGCTACCACCCCCTGCGGTCCGGACAATCGAGGAGATGCGCCCTGTCCTTGCCGACTCGTCGTGTACCTGCAGCGACCCGCTGTATTTCATGTACCGCGATCTGGCAAAGTCGGATGCTGACTGGCGGTGGCTGCATGCCCACCACCTGAGGTATGACCTTACAGTAATCCCTCCCCGCGACCTCTGCGGCGAATGGGTGAAGACCAAGGGCCATTACCACCCGAAGAACCCGGCCGGTGTGGGCTACCCGGAGATGTACGAAGTACTTGAGGGTCAGGCACACTATCTCCTCCAGTCCCGTGACCTCCGCGATATCGTCATGATCAGTGCGACTGCCGGCGATATCGTTGTCATTCCCCCGGAATACGGGCACATCTCGATCAATCCTTCGGGAGATGAGACGCTTGCCATGGCAAACATCGTCTCTACCGCGTTCGAGAGCGAGTACGGGGAGTATGAATCACACCATGGGGCGGCATATTTTGAGTTATGCTCCGGGGAACTGAAAAAGAACCCCCGCTATCCCGCGATCCCCCCGGTCAGATCCGCACGGCCAAAATCCGGAAACGGCGATCACCGGATCTTCAGGGGGCCCCTGTACAGCCTGATAGGCAATGCGGAAGCCCTGGCCTTCCTGAACAAGCCGGAAGACTATACCGCTATTCTGGACATACTGCTAAAAGATTAGGGGCAGCAATTCTCTTGCGCTCGCTCTTTTTCACGAGGGCCAGCACCTTCTCTTCCGCCGGGGTCCGCGCCTGCCATTGCTGCCGGAGAAGGGCCTTGAGCGAGGCATCGATCTCAGCGTACGTGAGGCCGATCTCCTTCTCATCGCTCTGCCCTTCCCATAAGCCTGCGGAGGGGACCTTCTGCATGATGGGTTCCGGGATGCCCAGCTCCCTGGCCACGACATAGACCTCGGTCTTGTAGAGGTGGAGAAGGGGCTGGATGTCTGCGGCGTTGTCCCCGTGTTTGGTGCAGTAGCCCAGCATGTACTCGCTCCGGTTGGAGGTACCGCAGACAATCCGGTTGTCCCGGTTCGCATGGTAATACAGGGTGACCATGCGGATGCGGGCCATCAGGTTCCCGAGAAGATACGGTGTCTCCACAAATCCCGGGAGGGACCGGTATGCATCGAGCATGGGATCGATGCGGATCACCTGATGGGGCATCTTCAGTTGGTCACATAATTCTTTTGCATCCCGGAGGTCGTCGGGGTTGCTGACCGAGGTTGGCAGGGAGAGACCCAGGACATTGGCCGGCCCGACTGCCCGGCAGCAGAACGCCGCTGCTACGGCAGAGTCGATCCCGCCGCTCAACCCCACAACAATTCCCTTGCACCCGGTATTCCAGTAGGCATACCGGATCATCTGCTCCACCCGGCCCATGCGGCACCCGAGCCCGTTGTCCACGTCCATGGTTGTACTCCTGTAAATGTTATGGGATGATCCTTTTCAACTGTTCGGTATACGGGAGAGTGTCACTTCCCGACCCTGTTTCCGGTTACGTGACCCGGTCATGATCCACGGTGTTCCTGAGTGTATCGCACAGGTTCACGATCGCGTGAGGTGCAGCAGGGTGGCGTTGTGAATATGCTGTAAGCAGTGTGCGCACATCTGCGAGGAGTGGATCGTCACCCCTCTCTGGTGCATGCGGGTCTCCCCCTGCCCGATGGATCCGGGCGTATATTGCAATCTCTTCAGCCGGTATGTGACAGAACGGGGATATCAGCACCGGGGTACCGGTATGTGCCGGGCCGGAACCTGTGCATTTCTCAATATCTCCCCGGAGGATATCCGCCAGCAGTGATGTCGCTGACATTTCAAGGGTGGTGGAAAGGGCGATCCTGGTGATGCCCTGTTCGCGTGCAGATGCGAAATGATCGGTGATCTTCCCTGATACCGGGATTCCTGACACCTGTATGTCTTTCCGTTTGCCGGTAAGGTTCCGGAAGAACAGGAGGAGGGCGTTATCCGCTGCCGTGCCTGTCAGGGCTACAGCGATATGGTCGCCCGGCCGCATCCACTGCTGCTGCCGTATCAACCGTTTGACCTTTGCCTCGATGTCGAGCGTTAAGTGGTCCCCACAGAGATACTGCCCGGAATAGTGCTGGAAGATCACTGCCGTTTCCTTACACTTGCTGCACTGCATCCTCTGATCCAATCAATTCTGGATGATAAGAGATGTTTAAGGTTATGCCGGGTGAAGGAGATGGAATGAAAGAACTGACGTTCTTCCTATCCCCCCTCGGGTCTGACGACCCTCTGGTGGAACGAAAGATCTCAGGATCTTTCTGCTCTGCAGAGATCATTTCGGGATACTGGTGCTCCCGGGCTTACGTTGCACTCGTTGGGGGGGGTCGGGCGGTGTACTTCCCGTGCGGACAAACCAATGTGATTCAGGAAAGTACCCTCGGAAATTTTCCCACGGACCTGTTGGTCACGGGCGATAAAATATCAAAGTACACCGCCCGACCCCCGCACGCCCCCTCCCATTTCCGGGCCGGATTCATGCAGTTTACCGTCTGAAGGAAGGGGTTGTCCTGGCTCCATGGGGGAGCGGGGGTCGGACGGTGTACTAATTGGGTGAGTGAGGGATGTCATATCAAAAAAGGTTGCTCCAGAGCAGATCTTTCTATTCACCTCAAGGATTGATATCCTCTCACTGGCACGGAAGAACTCTCGTTCTTCCTATCCCCCCTCGGGTCTGATGACCCTCTGGTGGAACGAAAGATCTTTGGCTCTTTCTCTTCAGTTCGAGGATTGATATCCTCTCACTGGAACGAAAGATGCGATTTTATACTCTCGCACATAACCACTCTAACGAGTATGGTCGTCGCAGCGGAACATATCCGCACCCTGAATAAATATGAAAAGGCCATCCTGCTTGCACTCGAACGCGGGATGAAGCGGTACTCGTGGGTGCCGCTGGAACACCTGAAGACCTCCACAAAACTGTCCGAATCGGAGATCAATTACCGGCTCTCCCGGCTCATCGCATGGGGGATGGTCCGGTTCAACCCGGTACCGTACGACGGGTATGCCCTTGTCTTCGGGGGATACGATACCCTTGCACTCGCCACCCTCACGGCGAAAGGAACGATCTCGGCACTGGGCACGATGCTTGGAGAGGGAAAAGAGTCCATTGTGTACGAAGCCCTCGGGCTTGGGCCCGTTGCGATCAAGTTCCACCGGGTGGGGGGGCGCTCGTTCTCCTCCGCACGGCTCAACCGCGAGTACATGGAAGAGGGGCACTGCCCCTGGCTGCTCGCGTCCCGGAAATCCGCAGAGCGGGAATACGAGGCCATCAGGGCCCTCCACCCAAAGGTAAGCGTCCCGCTCCCCATCGCCCAGAACCGGCACACGGTCGTGATGTCGCGGATCAACGGGGCAAATCTCAACCGTTGTACCCTTGAATCCCCGACCGAGGTGCTTGACGAGATCCTTGACAATGTCCGGATCGCCTACGGGGCCGGCATCATCCACTCCGATCTCTCCGAATACAATATCATGGTCGAGGACGGAAAGTGCATCCTCATCGACTGGCCCCAGTGGGTCGGGACCGACCACCAGAATGCGGATGCGATTGTCAGGAGGGATATCGATAACATCCTGGCATTCTTCAAACGGAAATATAAGCTGAAGCGCGACCGGGAGGTTGCGTTGCAATGCGTGATCGCCTGAAGGTCTTTGGCATTGATATCATCAAAGGGTCTATCCGGTCGCGATCCCGGCGGCCAATGTATGCCCTTGTGCGGATGGAGGGCTCTCAGATCGAGAGCGAGTCTGAAGTCTCCCTGTTCCGCCTCTTCCGCCTCCTCTCCGCAGAGCAGCCGGATATCCTTGCTGTCGACAGCCTGCAGGAGATCGCAGCCGACCAGCACGAACTCTTCTACTTCCTCCAGGGACTGCCCCCGCAGACCCGGCTCGTGCAGGTGACCGGGGGAGAGCGTAAGGAGACGCTCCAGAAAGTTGCCGGCCGGTACAATATCAGCTTCAACAAGTTCGATCCGTTCGCGGAAGCCCGGACAACGGCGCAGGTCGCAACGCTGGGTGCCGGTGCGGAAGTGATCGCGTTCGAGAACGAGAGTGAGGTTGTGGTCAGCCGGCACCGCTCACCGGGAAAGGGCGGGTGGAGCCAGAACCGGTACGTCCGGAAGATGCATGGGGCCGTCCAGTTCAAAGGCCGTGAGATTGAGCAGGCGCTCGTTGCTGCGGGTCTGAGGTACGAGAAGAAGGAGACGCGGGCATTCGGTGGTTGCAGCAGGGTGGCGTTCCGGGTCTTTGCCACGCGCGACCAGGTACCGGTCTCCACGTACCGGGGGGCGGATGTCCAGGTCCGGATCAGCGGCAAGCGTCTTGAACGGATCCGGTTCCGCCCGCTCTCCGTAAAACCGCGGTACCTGATCGTGGGTATCGATCCCGGCACTACCACGGGCATCGCGGCGCTCGACCTTGACGGCAACCTGCTCCATCTCGCCAGTTCCCGGCAGATGAATATGTCAGATGTGATCGAGTCGCTCTACAAGACGGGAAAGCCGCTCGTTATCGCATCCGATGTCGAGCCGATGCCCTTTACCGTCGAGAAGATCCGGCGGGCCTTTGCGGCGGTGGCGTTCACGCCAAAGCAGGATACGAGCGTTGAGACCAAGATGGAACTGACCGCACCGTTCCCGTACGCAAACGACCACGAGCGCGACGCCCTCTCGGCGGCACTCGACGCGTACCGCCAGTACCGTCACCGTTTCCAGAGCCTGATGAAACGTATCCCCCCGGGACATGACCTCGACGAAGTGCGGGCCCGGGTGATCCGGGGCCAGTCGCTCGATCAGGTGATCGGGGAGATGAACTCGGTGGCTCCCAAGCCGGTACTCCCGACGCCCCCGGTTGCGGTTGATGAGAAACGCGATGAACGGGTCAGGTTGCTTGACGGGATGGTGAAGCGCCTGAAGACCTTTGTTGCCGAACTCCAGGAAGAGGTGAAGGCGAAGGACTACGAGATCCACCGGCTCTCGGCACGCCTGCGGAAAGCCCAGACGACACGGGACGCAGAGCTGGCAAAGGATACGGAAGTGGTGAAGAAGGATGCGGTTATCCAGAGCCTCAAGAAGCGCCTGCATAAGGAGGAACGCAATAACCGGAACCTGGTAAAACGCCTTGCCCGGATCAGGAAATTCGCCGAGCTCTCGATGGACGGCGATGTGGTACCGGTAAAGGTGATGGAGGCCCTGACAAAGGAGGGACTTCGCCGGCTTGTGGATGATGTCGGGGTTGTCGAGGGCGATATTGTGTACGTGAACCGGACGGACGGCTGGGGGAGGAGCGTGATCAAGGACTTATCGGAATTCCGTATCAGGGCGATCGTAGTGGGCGAGAAGACCCTCAATGAGAGCGATCCCCAGCTCCGCCCCTCGTTCCGGGAAGCCGCGATCCCTCTCCTCTCCGACCGTGAGACCAGTACACAGGTCCGGGGAAAGCAGGGGCTCTGCGGCAAGGATGCGCTTGGTGCAGCCCTGCACCGCTGGAAGGAAACGCAGGAGAAGCACGAGAGGGAGAAGAAGACCGAGATGATTGAGCACATATTCAAGGAGTACAAGAGCGAACGGGGTAAGGAGGTGCGCAAAAGTGGATGACCGGGAACTCCTGAAAGTGGTGATGGGTATCGTTGGAAAGGACCGGTGCCTCGATGACTGTGCTGAATTTACCTGCGGCGGACAGGTGATGGTGGCGACAACCGACATGCTCCACCGGTCAACGGATTTTGTCCCGGGGATGACCGACTGGCAGGCCGGCTGGATGAGCGCTGCAGTCACGCTCTCGGATATCGCGAGCATGGGAGCGGCGCCGAAATACCTGCTGATCGCGGTCGGGCTCGATGACTGGAAGAGCCTTGCCGGGGTGATGCTGGGGGCAAAGGACTGCTGTACCCGGTATGGTGCGGAGATCATTGGCGGGGATATTGACCGGCACGGGGAACTGACGGTAGTAACTACGGGCCTCGGGCTGGTGGACAGGAAGGACATTGCCCGGAGGACAGGGGCCTGGCCGGGAGACCTGATCTGTATTACCGGTATCCCGGGGCAGGCGCAGGCATGGCTCGACGGCTATCACCAGTTCGAGAAGTTCTTATTCGAGCCGGAGCCCCGTGTTGAGGAGGGGCAGGCCCTTGGAAAGGTCGGTGTGAGTGCAATGATGGATGACAGCGACGGGATCGCGCTCTCGCTCTATGACCTGATGAGCGTGAATGACTGCGGTTTTGCCCTGGCCTCTTCAAAACTCCCCCTTCCGGCTGGTATTCCCGCAGCACAGGCCCGCGAGCTCGCCCTGTATGGTGGCGGGGATTATGAACTGATCTTCACGATTGCACCGGACCGTTTCCCGGTTGCCGGTGTGGAGGCCACGGTTATCGGCACCGTAGTACCGGAAAAGACCGTTACCGTGGATGGCCAGCCGTTAGAGAAGCGGGGATACCAGCACAAATGGGAATAACCTTTCCTCTGCGGGCTGCCCCGCAGTCCTCTTAAATACAAGGCGATAGAGACAATTTACCAAGAAGAGTTCCCGGGAGAGACAGATGGAATCGCTTGAGAGCAGGATGGAACGGCTGACACCGGAACAGCGGAGGGAAGTGGAGGACTTTGTAGACTTTCTCCTCCTGAAGAATAACTTCCGTGAAACCCCGCTGACTACGTCCCCGCCCCCCCCGGTCATGATGAACACCCCCCCGGTCCTCGCAGCCGACCCGGTCTCCCCCCTGCAACACTCCCCGGCCCGGATGCAGGATCTTGTGGTGCAGGAGGAACCGGACCCGCCCATGGCCAATGACGATCCCGCTCCCTTGCCAGTCCATGAGATTACCGCTGGCGGCGAGGACTGGATTACCCGTGACTATATGGATTACGGCAGGTTTGAACAGGCACCCTCACCAGCAACAGAAGCGGTGAAGAATGTGAAACGGAAGATCATTGCCCGGGAAGCAAAGGACAAGTCCGGGCGTATGCTCGACTGGGTTGATTAGTCTCTCGCCGGAACGATATTTCAGTGATACGTCCGGTATGGAAGCAGGCTGTCGACAATTGTCTTTTCTGAACCGGAGTAGAGTGTCACGATTACCTGGATCCGGTCGGTACCGCGGGTGCCCTGCAGGCTGACTTCCGATAACCGCTGGTTGAAGTTGAGTTTATCCTCGGCGACTGTTCCATCCGACCGTGTCAGGATCACCTTGTTTTCTTTCACGAGGCCCATTCCCGGGCCCCCGTTGAACCGGACGGTGACCATTGCATTGCTGTTGTCCTTGTTCACATCCACGTACAGTTCGGTATCTTTAGCCAGCGTCTGCGTAGGTTCTGTTGTAAGTACAACGGTATTCACGACTGCATCCGAACTCCGGTAATTCACCGGTCCCGGGGTATTGGATCTGGCCGAATCCGATGCATTCAGGCCCATGGGAAATCCGAATAAACCCATCTGCGTCCCGGCAACAAGAAGGATAATCACAACAAGGACGACCCCGCCGATGACAAGTGCCCTGGTATTCCGGACGGGAGCTGCGGCGGGCTGACTGGCCGGTGCACGTGGACGCTCCGTTACTGGTGTAGGTACAGCAGCAGGTTCAGGAACCGGAGGAGGAGCGGGCAGGTCATGAGAGACCGGCTCCGGTGATACCGGGACCGGCGGGTCCGCCGGCTCCGGTTCAGCACTGGCCGGGGGAATACGTGTCATGCCCGGTCTGATAATGTGTTCAACGGTCGCGACCAGGCGTTCAATGTGCTTCTCCATGGGAGGTGAGACAGCATCGAGCCAGTGTGGGACCCCGATCAGGTACTCCATGGACTTGGAGGGAGCTACGTCCTCGATACGGAACGGGATGATAATCTGCCCCTTGTTCACGGCGTGCGTCAGTTCTCTCGTGACATGGGGAGACTTGTTTGCAGAGGAAGAGAAGATGACAACCAGCACTTTTCCTTCTTCAATGCCCTCAATAATCGCTTCGGGAAAGCTTTTTCCGGGGCGGATATCCCGGGGGGCGATCCAGCAGCGGATGTTCCGGGATTCAAGTTTTGCACAGACCGCATCGGCGATGGGCTTGTCCTGCTGGGCATAGCTGATGAAGACGTCATGATGGTTAGGATTTTTCCGGGACGATTCATCCGTCATATGCCGATCAGGATCACGTGGATCTCCTGCCCTCTCTGTGAATTTTTACTCTGGGTTGTGAGATGATTAGTGTTCCCCTTTTAGAGACGGACCACCTTAAGGTATACCTTTGCAAGGATTGCCGGCAGGGCCCTGATAACATTCCGGTCCTTCTGGCGTTGCTCCTCGGTGAGGTCTGACCACGGGAGAATGCAGTTATGGATCTTCTGCATGTCGTCACGGTTCTTTACATACACCCACCCTTTCTTCACCCGTTCGTCCACCCATCGTTCATGTTCCATTTCGGCAAGAAGTTCAACTTCATTGTCGGTGAACGCAAAGAGCGGCTCACGTGTTTCCGACGAGAGTCCGATCGTGCAATGGATCCGGTGGAGCATCTTCCAGATATTCTCTGCCTGGCGGATGTTCGAATCCTTTAACCGGTTGGGAAGCTCGTTCCAGGGACGCATGGATGAGTTGGTCTCCGGGGTCTCACCGGCCTTTCTCTCATTTTCGAGATACTCCTCGTGAATTGCCCGGGCCACCAGTTCCCGGGTGCCGGTTGCACCGATATCATAGTATTTCCTGATGATATTCCGCACTTTCTCCGACTCAATCCATCCCCGGTCAATCCGGGTGATGATGTCATTGATCTCGGTTGCCAGGGTATGGATCTTAGCGGCAGTTGCCTTTTCTTCGAGCAGATCGGACAGGCCGATGATTGCGGTGATGGGATTTCTTATGTGATCGCCAAGGATGGCGAACTGTTCGATATTCTTCTCGATCTGTGCATATGCGTCCTTCTTGAACTGCTCCATCTCTGCCAGTTCGGTGATGTCGAGGCCATATACCAGCGCACCGGTGAGATTGCCGGAGGTATCGCAGCGGGGTATAACCGTGAACCTGACCACACTTCTCTCCCCGTCTTTTCCCTGCACGGGCTGGACCAGTGTGGCGCGGGATTCACCGGACCCGGCAACATCTTTGATTTCTGCTATCAGCTCATTGGCAAATTGCGGGAAGAACTGCCTGATATGGCCGCCCTTGGCCGAAAATTCACGGTTGCCCATGAACTCATTGAATGCCCGGTTTGACCATGCGATCGTACCGTCAGGCTCCAGTACCAGCACCCATTCGGACAGTCCCTCAAGCGCTTCGTTGAGGGTTCTGGTCATATCTGTTGATGCATCCATCCCTTATCCCCGTCTTTCTTTGTGAATACTATCCGTCAGCCCTTATTCGTTTCTAAGTATGGGGGCCCTCATACTGTACGAGATAATATGACGGGAGACTTCTTCAATAAACCAATACGGGGACTTGTACACAACCTGATTAAACCTGACGGTCCTGAACAATAGACTTGAAAAAGGAAAGTGGACTCGACGGGATTTGAACCCGTCCCAACGCGAGGGCTCCGCCCTTCGAACCCGGCATGACCTGGCGGTCCTGGATAATAGACTTGAAAAAGGAAATGGACTCGACGGGATTTGAACCCGTGGCCTTCACGTTGCAAACGTGACGATCTACCCCTGATCTACGAGCCCGCTGCACATATGCTTGCGGCATACTATTTTTCTGTCGATTCCATATAGTTGTTACTGATCAAAGGGGGTCCTGGCGATCCGATGCTCTTTTCCCAGATCCGGGGCAGGCTTTACCGAAATCCAAAACACTTTTTTGAACCGGGTGAGATACAAGAATATTACTCCGGGCGCTCGCTCCGGGATGGAGTTTTCATGGCAAAACTGATCATCGAACCGAAGAAGACAAAGGAAGGGCAGATCGAATACATCGTCAACTATCACGA
>JAJRCF010000030.1 GCA_028679075.1 Methanoregula sp.
ATGCACCTGACAAGGCATTTCCGGGACCCGGTGATGGCGTCGTCCAGCTCCTTTACCGAAGGCGCCTCGGTCTTTGGCGGGGCTGCCAACTTAAAGACCTCGATAAAAAACGTCTTTGCGATCTACAATCCCGAGATCATGGCGGTCCACACCACCTGCCTCTCCGAGACGATAGGGGACGACCTGCCCAACATCATCAAAACAGCAGAGATCCCGGAAGGAAAAGTGGTCATCCACGTCAACACCCCGAGCTACCAGGGCTCCCACGTCACAGGATTCTCCGGCATGTGCAAGGCGATGGTCTCGTACCTGGCAAAGTCCGACAGCCCGCAAAAAAAATCGCAGATGAATGTCCTGCCCGGCTTTGTCAATCCCGGCGACATGCGGGAGATCCGGCGCATCGTGGACGCTCTTGGTGTGAAGATGATCATGTTCCCGGACACGTCCGGCGTGCTCGACACCCCGCTGACGAGCCGGTACCAGATGTATCCCGATGGAGGCACCACAGTTGCCGAGATCCGCGATTCCGGCAACTCGGAAGTCACCCTTGCGCTCGGTGCGTTTGCATCCCATGATGCTGCGGACGTGCTGCAGGAGAAATGTGGTGTCACGGGTATTCCGCTCAGGCTCCCCATCGGCATCAGGACAACCGATGATTTCATCATGGCGGTAAAGGACTGGTTCGGGGTTGAGATCCCGAAATCGCTCACGCTCGAACGCGGGCAGGTCATCGATACGCTGATCGACACGCACTTCCACTACCAGGGAAAACGCGTCGCGATCTTCGGCGATCCCGACCACGTGATCGCTCTTACTGAATTCCTGCTTACGATGGGCATGGTCCCCTTGTACGTGCTCACGGGTACGCCCGGCAAGGCGTTCGAATCCGAGATCAATGCCATGCTCGCCGAAGCCGGCATAACGGGAAGCCGGGTCAAAGCGGAAGGAGACCTCTTCGAACTCCAGCAATGGATCAGAGAGGCCCCGGTCGATCTTTTGATCGGCACGTCGTATGGCAAGTACATTGCCCGTGCAGAAGATATCCCGTTTGTCCGCTTCGGTTTCCCGATCCTGGACCGGGCCGTCCACCCGCTCATGCCGGTGGTCGGCTACCGGGGATGCCTGCGCTTAATCGAGCAGATCAGTAGCGCGCTCCTGGACCGCCGGGACCGCGACTGCCTGGATGAGGATTTCGAACTCGTGTTATAACGGGTACTACCCGGGAGAAGAACCATGGATACCAGCTCAGTAATCCCCGGAGGGGTGGCATGCATCAGCGAACGCCAGGATTCCATCCAGACGGCCGGTAAGAGCAAGACTGCCATCCACTGCGCTGACGACAGCTTGGCCGGCTCGGTGAGCCAGCGGGCCTGCGTCTTCTGCGGGGCCAGGGTTGTCTTAAACCCGGTCACGGATGCGGTCCACCTCGTCCACGGCCCGATCGGCTGCGCTGCCTATACCTGGGACATCCGGGGCAGCCTGTCGAGCGGGTCGGAGATGTACCGGAACAGTTTCTCGACCGACATGAAGGAGCGGGACGTGGTATTCGGGGGAGAGAAGAAACTCGCGGCCTGCATCGACGAAATCGTGGAGAAGTATCATCCCCCCGCGATCTTCGTGTACGCAACCTGCGTCACCGGCATGATCGGCGACGACATCGTTGCCGTCTGCAAAGAAGCCACGCGCCACCACGACACCGAAGTGATCCCGGTCGAGTCGAGCGGTTTCATCTCCGGCAACAAGGTGGTCGGGTACCGGGCCGCAGCCCTCGCCCTCATGCGGCTTATCACGCCGAAAGAGGGGGAACAGGTCGAAAAGACACAGAAACTCAACTTCCTTGGCGAGTACAACCTCAGCGGCGAGATGTGGCTGGCCCGGCGGTACCTTGCCGAGATGGGCATTGAGATCAATGTCGCCTTCACCGGCGACTCTACCGTGGCGGCCTTGAAGCAGGCGCCCGGTGCGTGCCTCAACCTCGTGCAGTGTACGGGCTCGATGCACTGGGTGGCCCAGCAGCTCGAGAAGGAGTTCGGCACTCCCTTCATGGATGTCAACTTCTTCGGCGCGGAGAACACTGCGGAGAGCCTGCGAAAGATCGCCCGGTTCTATGACGATCCCGTGATCACGGAACGGACCGAGCGGATCATCGAACGGGAGACTGCCAGAATCCGCCCGGCCCTCGAACGCTACCGGCAGAAACTTGCCGGCAAACGGGCCGCGATCTACGTGGGCGGGGCCTACAAGGCCGTTGCCCTGATCCGGCAGCTCCGCGAGCTCGGGATGGAGATCGTCCTCACCGGTACCCAGACCGGCAAGACTGAAGAGTACGCCACCATCACAAGTCTTCTTGACGATGGGGCGATTGTGGTCGACGACACCAACCCGGCCGAGATCGAACGGTTCCTTATCGAGAAAAAAGTCGATGTCATGGCCGGCGGGGTCAAGGAACGCGTGCTCGCCTACAAACTGGGCGTTGGCTTCGTGGACCACAACCACGACCGGAAGGAATGCCTTGCCGGGTTCGACGGCGCCGTGAACTTTGCCCGCGAGGTGTACATCAGCACCTGCTCGCCGGTCTGGAAATATCTCCGGACCCCGGCGGGAGGTGCATAATGGCGCCCGCCGGAACTGCCGGCACCGTCCGGCAGGTGAACGAGAACCAGTGCCAGCACTGCATGCCGCTTGGGGGCATCATCGCGTTCCGGGGGATCGAAGGGGCAATGGCGCTCGTCCACGGCTCGCAGGGGTGCAGCACCTACATGCGCCTCACCTGCGTCAACCACTTCAACGAGCCGGTGGACATCGCCTCCTCCTCGCTCAACGAGAAGCAGACGATCCATGGCGGGGAAGCAAACCTGAAAAAAGCGCTCGACAATATGCGGAGAGTCTATGCCCCGTCCGTTATCGGTGTCCTGACCACCTGCCTTGCCGAGACCATGGGCGAGGACCTGGACCGGATCATCCGCGATTACCGGAACGGGCAGGAGGCGGGCTGCCCTGACATCATCACGGTGCCCACACCGAGTTACAGCGGGAGCCACACGGAAGGGTACTGGGCTGCGACGAAAGCGGTAATCGCCCACTATGCCCGGCCCACGGAACCGCACCGGCGCATCAACGTGATCGTTCCGCATATCAGCCCCGCGGATATCCGGGAGATCCAGCGGATCTTCACCCTCATGTGTCTTGAGATCACGCTCATCCCCGACTATTCCCTGACCCTCGACCGCCAGTTTGCCGGGCGGTACCAGAAGCTCCCGCCGGGCGGGACAAAACCCCATGAGATCGCCGCAATGCCCGGCGCCCCGCTCACGATCCAGTTCGGCGCAACCTGCCCCGACAACCTCTCGCCCGGCCTCTGGCTCGAACAGGAGTACGGCGTCCCTCTCGTCAACCTCCCGCTTCCTGTAGGGATCGAGGCAGCCGACCAGCTCATTGCCGTTCTCGAAAAGATCAGCGGGCATCCACGTCCTGAAGCTCTCGCGAACGAACGCGGGTGGCTTCTGGATGCCATGGCCGACGCCCACAAGCACAACGCAGAGGGCCGTACGGTCATCTACGGCGAGCCGGAACTGGTGTATGCCATCACCCGGGCCTGCACCGAGAACGGCATCGCCCCGGTCGTCATCGCGAGCGGGACCCGGACGAGCCGGCTGACCTCCTGCCTCGAACCGCTCCTCACCGGTCTTGATGAACAGCCCGTGGTCCTGGAAGAGACGGACTTTGCTGCAATCGAAACAGCGGCACTCAATGCCGGCGCGAATATCGCGATCGGCCATTCCGGCGGGAAGTTCTTCACTGAACGGCACGGCATCCCGGTTGTCCGGACCGGCTTCCCTGTCCACGACCGGGTCGGCGGCCAGCGCATTCTCTCCGCGGGCTATACAGGCACGCTTGCGCTGCTCGACCGGATCACAAACACGCTCCTTGAGGAGAAACACGGCTCGTACCGCCGGCTCCGGTACGAAGAGGCAACCCGGACAGAGATCAGGGAAGGTACCTGAAATGCAAAAACCCACGCACCACATCTTCGTCTGCACCAGCTCCCGGCCGAACGGGCAGCAGAAAGGTTTCTGCCACACCAAGGCTGGCCTTGAGGTGATGGCGAAGTTCAGAGAAGAGATCGAGGAACGCGGTATCGGCGGGGAGGTCTTTCTCTCTAATACCGGCTGCTTTGGCATCTGCGAGAAGGGGCCGGTCGTTGTCGTCTATCCCGACAATGTCTGGTACGGGTCGGTGACGGCCGATGACGTACCCGGGATCCTCGACTCGCACATCGAAGGGGGAGAGCCCGTGGGGCGCCTTGCCCTGTGACGGCCGGAGGATTATATGTGTGTCTCAGAGATTGCGGTGATGATGGGCAGTGACGGCCGGACCATCCCGCTCAGCGAACCGGGCACGGTTGTCGTGTACCGCAGGGAGCGGAGAACGTGGCTGATGGAGCGAAGGTTTCCGTTCTCGCTCGAAGCGGATGCAGGGCTTGCCGGCCTGCGTAAACAGACGGGGGAACTTATAGCATTCCTCGGGGAGTGCCGGACCCTTGTCGCCCGGTCGGCGAGCGGCGCCCTCTTCTTCGGGCTGGAGAAGGCGGGATGCCAGGTCTACGAGATCGCCGGGACGCCCCTGGAATTCCTCGACACGGTCTGGCAGGAGGCAAAGGAGGGGCAGGAGGCCAAAGCCCCGGTCCTTGCCGGCGCTGATATCCCGGCACCCCTTGAGATCTCACCCGGGAAATATTACATCTCCATCCGCGAGATCCAGGGGAAGCGTCCCGAGATGAGCAGCAAGCAGGTGCTCCGGCCGTTCGTGCAGCACGGTGCATTCACCGAGCTGGAGATCGTGTGCGACCACGTGCCACCATGGATTGAGGTGGAAGCCGAGAGGCTGGGATACCAGCTCGTGAGCGAGCGGATGGCACAGAATGAAGTGAAGGTCACGCTCCGTAATAGTCCGGCAGGAGGGTGTTGCTGAAGCTGTGCGACAGCACCGGTAGACACTCCCCTCTCAAAGAACGATAACCCGGGCTCCAACGGGCCCGGGAACACCACCTCTCATCCCGGGATCGTGAGACCGTACCAAGGGAGACTGGAAATTATCTCCAGTCGAAGACGTTGTCTTCTCCGGCTCTTACGTTTCCCTGAAAAGTAATCGCCCATCGAAGAATGCCCTTTCCGGGCACCCTTCTCCAGAGAGTATTCCCTGAGGGAACAATCTCCTGTCGGAGACTCCGTCTCCTCCGGCTCTTACTTTCCTTCAGAAAGTAATCGCCTCTTAAAACGCTCCGTTTGACGATCGGAGCCCATTTTGAGAAACGGGTTTCCGGATACTCGCGTTTTTTCGTGAATTATAGAGTACGGTTTTTGAACGAAGGCTTTATTGACGGTATTTTGTGCATACGAGGAGCATTTCAGCCTCAAAAAATCGCCTAATTGTTGCCTTTTGGATGAGCGACTGCTGCCGGAAAGGCAGTAGGAGCTTGAGAAGAAGGCCGGAGGCCTTCTTCGAATAATCCATCCGGGAACCGGGATCCTGTGGAAAAGGCTGGACGGGGAAATGACGGGGGGTCGGATCCGGGATCCCGGATCGGGCATGAGATCTGTTCTCCCCTGTCTTTCAGATAGTAATCCCGAGGATCCCCAGCAGCATCAGGATCAGGACACCCGGCAATCCGCCAATGGCGCAGATGAGGAGGGTGGCAACGCTGTAACCGAGATCGGGTTTTCCCATCCACTCCATGATGTGGAGAAAATTGATGAGAAAAAGGCAGATCAGGCCCAGCACCGCGTTTACCAGAAGGACCGAGAGTTGTTTCACAAGGTACCAGACAATAGCGACGATGGCAATGACAAGGATAATGGCAACGAGAAGGTTGGTCATGGCTTTACCTTTTACCTATTTACCAATGATACGCTGTTTATTTATTTTTACTGACGGGAGGATCAGGGACCCGATCGCACGGGATTTGTGGCTCAGCCCCGTGATGGCGTGATGGAGATCGAAGACATTGCCCGAGAGCATCGCACTCCGGATCGGTTCCTGGAACTCCCCGTTCTCCACCCAGAACGCGTTGGAGAGTTCGACCGAGAATTCCCCGCTCATCGGGTTCGCCGTGTGAGCGCCAACCACGTTGTGCACGTATACGACACGGTCGTCATCCACGGTTTCCCGTTTCCCGTCCACAACAAAATTGTGATGCCCGATTGCCGGTGACCCGCCAAACCCGCCCCGGACTGCGCTTGCCGTGCTCTTCTTCCCGTACCGTGACGCGGTCTTGAGGTCGTACGCGAAGGCGCACAGGATACCGTCACGGATGAAATCGATCCGCCGGGTCGGGGACCCTTCCGCATCCCACCGGACACTCCCGTCAGCCCCGGGAAGGAGCGGGTCATCGTACATCGAGATCATCGGGTCGGCAACCCGTTCCGAGAGGGCGTTGGCCAGCCGGGAACGCCCTGCATGGACGTTCCGCCCGTTCAGGGCAGGGACAAAGACATTGCCGAGCAGCTCTGCATAGGCAAGAGGGGAGAGGAGGACGTCGTATTCCCCGGTCGGGATATCCTTTCCATCCGCGGATTCATGGGCAAAGAAGGTGGCACGTTCTCCCACGGTCGCCGGGTCGATGCGGTTCACCGACCACGCCTGGTCGAACTCGTACCCGGTTGATTGCCCGTGGATCGCTTCAAGGGAGACCGATACCGACGTGTTGCGATCGGTATAGCGGACCCCGTGGCTGTTGGCCAGGGTCACCTCCATGGAGGAGAGGGTTGCTGATCCCGATGTCACCTCGGCCGTATGCTTCGTGGCACCCTCGAGCATCGGTTCGAGGAGTTTCTTCGCGGAGTCCGGTTCGATCACCATGGATGCATCGAACGAGAGCGGGGCCATATCGAGCGGTGCTGTACCGGGCAGCCCGTCCCATTCCTGGGGTGTTGCCAGTTTCCCGCTCGCCACTGCGGCTGCCAGGCATTCCTGCCACCGGCCGGGATCGTTGGTGCTGGACGACCCGATCCGTCCCTTGTGGATCGTCCGGATGCCGAGGCCACAGTCCTGCGAGATCGTGGCAAGGCTCAGTTTCTTCCGTTTCAGGTCGGCGGAGACGCTGGTTCCCTCAACAAAGTAGACTTCGACTTCATCAACGGCTTTCTCGCCTTCCCTGATCAGCTGCTCAATCCACGCCACTGCCACCCACCACCGCATCGTTCAAGAGAATATGAGGGGCCCCGTCGCTCACCGGCACGCTCTGCCCGCCTTTGCCGCAATACCCGGGGCTCATCTGCCGGTCGTTCCCGCACAGGATAATCCCGTGAAGGGTGGTGAGGATCTCACCGGAGAGGGAGACATCCCGGACCATCTTCGTGCACTCCCCGTTTTCCACGAGATACCCGTATTCTGCATTGAACTGGAAGATGCCCCGTCCCGGGTCCACCTGCCCGCCCCGCGAACCTTTGAGAAAGATCCCGTTTTTACATTCTGCAAAGATCTCTTCTGTTGTCGAATCACCCGATTCGATGAACGTGTTGCTCATCCGGACGAGAGGAGGCTCGCCGGGCATTGCACGGGCATGGCCGGCAACGCCGTTCCCCACTGCTGCAAGAGATTCGCGGCTGTGCAGGAACGCATTGATCACGCCGCGCCGGATGATCTCGGTGCGGGCCACTGCGACACCCTCGGCATCCACCGGATCGAACCCGAACTCATGGATGCCGGGATCGTCGACAATCGTAAGGGTCTCGTTCCCGATCCGTTCACCGGTCTTCCCGTTCAGGACAGAGTTCCCTTCCTGTATCAGGTCGCCCTCGCTCGCGTGGCCGACCGCTTCGTGGGCAAAGACCCCGGCAAGTTCCGGGTCAAGCACGGCCCGCATCTTACCTCCTTTGGCAAGGGTTGCATCCAGGAGAGCGACCGCAATGTCCGCGGCCTTTGTCCCGGATTCCTGCTGGTGCCGGAGGTTGAACCCGTTGATGGAGTGCTCCCGCTCGTATCCCATCTGGACATTGCCGTTCCGTGACGCCACCGCAAGGATGTTGAACCCCGAACGGTTCATCTCATAGGAGTACTCGTTGCCGGAACTGTCGGAGAACCGGACAGTTTCGATCCGCTCGATATAACTTGCCCGGCGGTTCACAATCTGGGGCTTATTGGCACTGTTCTCGATGTCGGCAAGGAGTGCGGATTTCTCCTCGATGCTGACGTCCCGGGGGTTCTCTTTCAGCTGCGGTACTGCGAGCATGCCCCGGGGGGCATCCCCGAGCACGACATGCTCTTCAGTGAGACCCGCAAGCCGTGCGGCTCTCCCGAGGAGTTCATCGAACTTCGTACCTGAACAGGGCGTATAATTGTCGATCTGGAGGATGCCCCAGCCGGATCTGACAAGGACGCGGAGGATCGCCTTGTTAAAAAGGGAAGTACCGGCGGATTCCACAACGGCATTATCGATTTCGATATGGGTGATCTCACCGGTCACGTGCCGCAGGTCATAGTAGGAGATCCCGTGCATTGCGCTCAGGCCGTTGTTGACGGGTTGATTGCCGGTACTTCTGCGATCATCGCGGTTGACCTCATCGCCATCTTCTTGAGCTTGATGAGGAAACCATCGGAATTTTCCGGGACGAGCGCGATCTTGAGGACGTCCTCGATACTGTCGACCGGTATGATGGTGACCATCGGCTTGAACCGCTCTTCGATGAGGACGTCCCCGACATTCATCCGGGGGATGAGGACCGTCTTTATCCCGGCCTTCGCCGCCGCCTCGATCTTGTAGGTCACACCGCCAACCGGCAGGACGTCTCCCCTGACAGACAGGGACCCGGTCATGGCAAGGTCCTGCCTGACGGGTATGCCTTCGATTGCACTCACCACGGCGGTTGCCACGCTGACGGATGCCGAATCTCCTTCGACACCCATGTAGGTGCCGATGAACTGGATGTGGATATCGATGTTCTTGACATCCTTGCCGGTGAATTTTTTCAGGATTGCGCTGACGTTCTTGATCGATTCCTTGGCGATCTCCTTGAGCATCCCGGTCGCAATGACCGTGCCGCTGGCACCCTGTGCGGGGGTTACTTCCGCCATGATGGGGAGGACGGAACCGGCGTCGCTGCCCGTGACCGCAAGGCCGTTGACCCTGCCGACCCGGGTGCCCTCCACCACGGTCATCTCGTATTCCCTGAGGTGGCGGGTGATCTCGTCCGAGACCTGGTCCTCGATAGACCGTGCGGTCTTCTTCGCAGTCGTCACGTGCGCTGCCGTGGTGATCGTTGCATTTTCCTGGCGGGCAATATCACCGGCAACACGGATCAGGCCGCCCATGTCACGGAGCTTCAGGGTCAGGTGGTCTTTGCGGTTGGAGCGACGGCGGGCTTCCCGGATAATCTCGTCAATGGCGCTCTGGTCGAAGTGCGGGATCTTCCCGTCGTTCTTGACTTCCTGCGCAATGAACCGGACATATTTCTGGCGGTTCTCCGGGGTATCGTCCATGCTCTCGGCCATGTAGACCTCGTACCCGTACCCGCGGATACGGGAGCGGAGGGCGGGGTGCATACCCTGGATCGCATCCAGGTTGCCTGCCGCAACCATCACGAACCTGCAGGGGACCGGTTCCGTGCGGACCATCGCACCGCTCGACCGCTCACTCTGCCCGGTGATCGGGAATTCCCCTTCCTGCAGGGCGGTGAGGAGGTTCTGCTGGGAGTGGGGGTCGAGCGTGTTGATCTCGTCGATGAAGAGGACACCGCCGTTCGAGCGGTGGATCGCACCGGCCTCGACGCGGTCATGCGCCGGCGTCTCAAGGCCGCCGCTCTGGAACGGGTCGTGGCGGACATCGCCGAGGAGAGCACCGGCATGGGAGCCGGTACCATCGATAAAGGGGGCGATGCTCTTCGTATCGTTCGAGACGAGGAGCTTCGGGACCATTGCTTCCTCCCGGGGCGTGGAGTAACGCAGTGCCATGAACACGAATGCACCGGCGATAAGCCCCATCAGGAGCTGCATGGTGATGATTGCATACCCGGCAATTCCCAGCAGGAGGAGCATCAAGAGGGTCTGCCGGAACTGGGTCTTCTTTTTCGCCTCGGCCTTGTGTGCCCCGACGATCTGTTTGCCGCGGCCACCGGCAACCGTCCGTACGACCGGGTTGTTGGAGTCGTCGGAATTCGGGTAGACAAGGATGTCCTGCAGCTCTTCTTTTGGCAGGAGCTCTGCCATTGCCTTTGCGAGCATCGACTTGCCGGTACCGGGGCTGCCGATCATCATGACATGCCGGCGCTGGATCGCGGCCTTTTTTATTACCTCGACCGCACGCTCCTGGCCGATCACCTGGTCGATCAGCTTGGCGGGGACTTCGATCTGCGATGACGTTGCACCGGTAACCTCTGGCGTGCTCACCACAGGAGTTGCACCTTCCGTCGGGGTCGGTTCTTCCTGCGGGGGCTGTATTTCAGAATTTTCCATTGCGGTTTTACCCTCTTCCTACCCTTGGATTTTCATATACATTGTCTCACGATAGTTTAAGTACTTTCAGCTGATGGCAGGCCCCCTAAAAGACGAAACCCGGATTGCCGGGCGTGACGGTGCATGCTTTTCCCGAACAATTCAAAGCGGAAAACTACAATACAGTTTATCGTATATTTACTTGGTTGAGAATATCCCCGCCCGGTGTTTCCGGGAATCAGGAACGATACCATGAGAGTGATTTGTACTGAACGATCGCAGGTCCTCGGTGCCCATCTTGCACACGTGCTCCAGGTCCCTGTTGTCAATGTAAAGTTTTCCCGGTTTCCGGATGGGGAGCACTACCTTCTTGCAGGAGATCTTGACGCTGACACGATCATTGTCGGAAGTGTTGTCGACAATGACGCCCTGGTCCAGCTGTTGCTGCTGATCGATGCCTGTGAACCTTCCCGTACACGACTGGTCCTTCCCTACATGGCATATGCGAGGCAGGACAAGCAGTTCAGGAAGGGTGAGCCGCTCTCCGCCCGGGCCGTGGCAAAGGCGCTCAGCCGGGGCGTGTCTGAGATTTTCACGGTAAACATCCACGACCCCGGTGTGCTGGCACACTTTACCGTACCGGCGCAGAACCTCTCTATTGCACACGATATCGGTTCCTACATCAGGTCCCTTAACCTCAAAGACCCGCTCATCCTGGCCCCGGATGACGGCGCCCTTGCGTTTGCCGGACAGGTCGCATCGGTGGGTAAATGGGAGTTCGATCACCTCGACAAGACACGGCTGAACGGAGCTGAAGTCAGGATGGCACCAAAGACGCTCTGTGCTGCTTCCCGCCCGGTGGTCATTGTCGACGACATCATCTCAACCGGTGGGACCATCGTGACCGCCGCCGGCATGCTCTACCAACAGGGCGCAACCGATGTGTACGCGGCATGTGTCCACGGCGTTCTTTCAAGCGGTGCATATGCCCGGCTGATGGCGACCGGCATCCGTGACGTGATCTGCAGCGATACGATCGAACGGGCATGCAGCAGGATCTCCGCTGCGGAGACGATCGCCGGTGCGATCCGGAAATCCTGAGCCCATGTCCGCCTCCATGAACTCTTTTTTTTATCCCGGCAGGTCCCGGTTATGAAAGCGGTCCTCGATGCAAGTGTCTTTTTTTCCGACTGGCACCCGGAAGGAGACCTGTTCACGACTCCTTCTGTCTGCGATGAGCTCCGCGATATCCGTTCCAAAGGGAACTATGAGAAGCTCTGTGCCGGGGGACTTGCGGTCATGTCCCCGGGCAGCGGGAGCCTGGAGAAGGTGGCCGCTGCTGCCACCACGAGCCGGGATGCCAGCGTGATCTCCGGTACCGACCGGGACCTACTGGCCCTTGCCCTCGAGATGGAGGCGGTCCTTTACACGGACGATTTTGCCATCCAGAATGTTGCAACGGTGCTTGGCGTACAGACGCATCCGATCAGCCAGCGCAAGGCAAAGCGGGTCCACTGGAAATACCGTTGTACGGGCTGTGGCCGGTACTATGACCACGACGGCGAGTGCCGGGTCTGCGGCGCAACCGTTAAAAGAAAACTTAAATAGATACCAGCAAAGCTTTGTTCATGTCTTCGCTTGACGATCTGATTGGCATGGCAAAGATGCTCCTTGCAGAGGGGCACAGCCCGGGTCAGATTGCTGATGAACTCTCCCTTTCCATGGAGACCGTAACGTGGCTCCTGACCCAGGCAAAGGGATCAACCGCGCCCAAAGACGTCCACATCGACTGGACCGCCGTCTCCAGCCAGGCGTCCCTGCTCGAAGAGACCGCCCTGATGCTCATGAACCGGTACTACCAGTCCCGGATGGATGAGACCACCGGATCTCCGGCAGCTGATGTGTTCGTAGGAATCGCTCTCTCGGGTATCCCGCTCGCCACGGTGATTGCAGTCCAGGAAGCGGCCCAGCTCGCCATCTATCATCCCTCAAAGCAGAGCCAGAGTGACAAACCGACAGGATCGATCAGCGGAAACTTTGCTGCTGTCAACGGCCAGCGCTGTATCATCGTGGATGACGTGATCACCTCTGGTAATACCATGAAAGAGGTCGTCAAGTACCTCAAGAAGCACAATGCCACACCGGTCGCCATCTGGGTGATCTTTGACAAGCGCGGTATCAAGGATATTGATGGCGTCCCGGTCTATTCGCTCTTCAAAATCTCCCGTATCGACTGATCTCTCCTTTTTTCTGAGACTCTTACAGCATAATTTATATAGAAGTTCAATTCCACCTTTTACAACATCGGAGGATCCATTATGCTATCTGGACAGCCAATTATCATCCTGAAAGAAAATGTGGAGCGTAATTATGGGAAGGAAGCCCAGCGCTCGAATATTTCAGCAGCAAAGGCAATAGCCGGTGCTGTCAAGTCGACCCTTGGACCCCGGGGCATGGACAAGATGCTTGTCAGCGGCTCGGGCGATATCGTTATAACGAACGATGGCGCGACCATCCTCGGCGAGATTGCCGTGCAGCACCCTGGTGCGAAGATGGTGATCGAGGTCGCACGGACACAGGACGACGAAGTCGGCGACGGGACCACCACTGCGGTCATCCTCGTCGGCGCCCTGATGGAACAGGCCGAGGGTATGCTCGAACAGGGCATCCACCCGACCGTCATCGCCGAGGGATACCGCATGGGTATGGTGAAGGCACTTGAGATCACGAACAGTCTCTCTCTCAAGGTCGACCCGACCGACCGGAAGACCTTACTCAAGATCGCTGATACCGCGATCACCGGTAAGTCCATCGAGCAGGTCAAGGGCAAGCTTGATGGCATTATCGTGGACGCCGTCATGACCGTGGCCGAGAAGGTCAACGGGAAGTATGCGGTCGATGAAGAAGATGTCATGATCAAGAAGCAGAAAGGCGCTGCCATTGACGACGCCGAACTGATCCGCGGCGTTGTGATCGACAAGGTCCGTGTCCACGATGGCATGCCCAAGAAGATCGCCAAGGCAAAGGTTGCGATGGTTGCAACACCCCTCGAGATCACCAAGACCCAGGTGAAATCGAAGATCAAGATCTCGTCTGCCGAACAGGTCACCGCATTCTCCGAGCAGGAGCGCGAGGCACTCCATAAACTCGCCGATGCCGTCATTGACAGCGGCGCAAACGTCCTCCTCTGCCAGAAGGGAATCGCGGACAGTGCCCAGTTCTACCTTGCCAAGGCCGGCGTCCTTGCCATCGAAGACGTGCCGGAAAAGGACATGAAGTATGCAGCACGGGCACTCCATGCAAATATTGTTTCAAAGCCGGATGCCCTGACCTCAAAGGACCTTGGATCCGCGGACCTTGTTGAGGAAGACACGGAAGGCAATGTAACCAGGATTTCCGGTTGCAAGAACCCCAAGACCATCACCATCCTCCTCCGCGGCACCAGCGATTACCTGCTGGACGAACTCGAGCGGGCAGTAGTCGACGGTACCCGCGTTGTTATGGATGCCATGGAAGACGGCACCTATGTTGTTGGTGGCGGGGCAGTCGAGACCGAACTGCTCATGAAGATCCGGGAATATGCCCAGTCGGTCGGAGGCCGCGTGCAGATCGCGATCGAGGCCTATGCAGCAGCATACGAGTCGATTCCCCGTGCACTTGCAGAAAACTCCGGGTTCAACCCGATTGACAAGCTGGTCGAGCTCAAGAATGTCCATTCCAAGGGCAAGAAGAATGCCGGCCTGAATGTCTATGAGGGAAAAGTCGTGGACATGCTGGCAGAAGGCGTCATCGAGCCCCTGCGTTCAAAGCGCCAGTCCATCCAGAGCGCATCGGAGACCGCTGTCATGCTCATCCGTGTCGACGACATGATGATCACCCAGCAGGGTGGCAGGGCCGGCGCCCCGCCCATGATGTAAATATCCTTAAATCCAGTCCCTTTTTTACACCGCGTTCTGTAAAATAATTCACAGGCCCGGAGTTATCTTTCCGCTCCTTTTCAGATAACTATTAGAGCAATCGATGAGAAAAAATAGAGAACCGGTTGCCGAGGTAGTCTAGCCCGGGAAGGCGGTAGCCTCGAAAGCTACTGGCGCTTCGCGCCTCGGGAGTTCAAATCTCCCCCTCGGCGTTCAAAGACCGCTTTTCTTCACGTATTCTTCGTGTATTGTGATATCCTGCAGCTATGATTGTACATTCCTTTCCAGCGCTCCCTGAAATTCTGCAAAAACGACCATTTCTGCGGTTTTTTCAAGGGAAATCCCCTATAACCGGTTTTTTCATATTTTGAAAATTCAAAAGGAATAAATATCCCGTGTTCATAGTATATGGTAATAACAGAGTGCTGCCACAGGATCGTCTGTGGCTTGAGTACAGGATACGTGAACAGGTATGATCCGGATAAAGCAGAACAAACCCACCATATCCGCAGACGCGAGATCCTTCCGCGCCGTCCGGAGGTTAAACCTCAATCGTACCTATATTCCGTTGAAGATTGGTGCGATTGCAGGGTATATACTCTTAGGTATGCTTTCGGCATCGACATCCATGTTCGGCATCCTTGTCGGTGCCATACTCCGCCTCTTCGGGCTGTAATATTCTTTTTTATTCTCGTTTTATCCCAGATCCGGTACGCGTCGTGCTGAATGCCTGATAAACGAGGGATAGTCTATAAAAAAGTGAGATGGGAGGAGACTGCTTCAGACAGGGTTTACCCTACAACGGTGACCGTACCGTGCATGGTCGGGTAGATCATACAGGAGTAGTCGTATACCCCCGGGCGATCGAACTGCTGGCTGGAGGACTGGCTGGGACCAATGAGGAAGGCCGTGAACCCCCCGGTTGCAAAATTTACCCGGTGCGGGTGATCGTCCCCGTTTACCCACCTGACCTGCGAACCTGTTTTAACGGTCAGCTCTGCCGGGCTGAACGTATTGTCCGAGATCATGACCGTCTCCTGCGAGACCTTAAGGGTCGTGACCGGTATCGCTGTCGCTGTTGGCACAGGCGTGTGCGGCACGGCCGTCTGTTTCAGGGTAGGGGTCGGCACAGGAGCTGACTGCTGTTCTGAAGGCACCTCGCTGGTACACCCCCCGGCGAGGACAAAAAGAGTGACCAGGACAAGAAGTACGAACCATTTCTGCATACGATAGTATCGGCAGGCAACCACAAAAAGGTGATCTGCTCTCCCGGTTCCACGGGATGATGCCGGTTATTCCGGCATACCGGGGGGTACCGGATCCGGGGTTGGAAGAAGCCTGATCTCCATGGATGAAAGTTCCTCGAAAAATTCCCCGGTATGATAATAGTCGGAGAGCGCACACGCCGAGAACAGGGTATCCGGAAGCAGGCCGGCAAACTTCCAGCCGTCCCGGGGGGGAATGGGGAGCATGGCGCCGATCTCGTCACGGCACATGCCCCTCACTGACTCCAGTGCGGATGCAACTTTTTTTCCTGCACCGGTCTTTCCTGTACCGCTGACCCGTACCACAAAATCCGTGGCACGGGTGTGTGCCTTTGTGCCAAGACAACTCCTGAGGAGGAGGGCAAGGACCCGGTTGAACCGGCTCCCGTGCAGGGAGTAGATCACCACTTCCCTCCTTCCGGGAGTGTTCCTCTCCAGAATATACAGCCCGTGCGTCCCGGTCCCCTCCGGGATTTTTGAGAGGACCACCTGGAGCTGTTCCTTTTCACGATCTCCAAGGGGCAGCACGGAACCCCCCCGCATCCGGATCATCTGGATCCGTTCACAGACAAGCGGGGATAACCCGTTATCGCCACCACTGCCAGTCCAGAACGTGCGTGACCCCCCGGCACCGGACGGCACCACGACAACGATATTGTGCCCCTCATCGCACTTCACCATCGACCACTCGCGGCCGCCAAGCGTGATCCCGTCCCCCCCGCGGCTGTTCACAAACCGGGCGTCAAGCTTGCCCACCACTTCCCCCTCCGGGGTCATTGCCCGGTACTCCCCGCCCCCGCTGATCACCGAGTACAGGTCTTTCCAGTTCGATCTCCCGAGCACCCGTTCCGCCTCGGTGCCGGGCATCAGCATCTCGCCATCGGTGGTAATATACCCCTCAGCAACGAGGTGCCTGAATATCAGGTCGAGTTCCTTCCGGCTGATGCTGCCAAAGACCGGATGGGAGAGGAGCGCTGCACTGATCTTCTTCCGGCTTGACCGGGGATGGTGGTGCAGGGAGAGGAAGAGCTGCTGGAGCAGGACATTGAACGGTTTTTCCGGCGGGCGCAGCTTCTCCACCTCGCGGGCCATCGCACATTCGATGATGGCACAGGAGCAGAGCAGCTCGCAGGGGTCTCTGAGCACCCATGACACGTATGCCGCCTTCCCCCGCCGCCCGCTCCTGCCCATCCGCTGGAGGAACGAGGAGACCGAATCCGGCGGCCCGACCTGGACCACCACATCGAGGTCGCCAATATCGATACCCAGTTCGAGCGTGCTCGTGCAGATGATGCAGGCCCCGTCATGAGAGAGGAAGGCGTCTTCCGCGGCTTTCCGTGTTTCCATGGACAGGGAAGAGTGGTGGATGTGGAGATTCCTGACCCGCCCGTGCAGGGACTTTGCCAGGTTCTCCGCACTGCTGCGGCTGTTAACGAATACGAGCGCTTTCCTGCCGGCAACAATGCCGGCGATCGCATCGGTCCGCTTCCGTTCTTCGGGCTCGATTAGGAAACTGAACCTTTTCTCCTGCGGGGGGGAGGGGACTGCGACCAGGGCCGTGCCATGCCGGTCATCCGAGAGCCAGCGCAGGACCTCTTCCGGGTTCCCGGTCGTTGCCGAGAGGCCGATCCGCTGGACCTGGCGCCCGGTGATCGTGTCCATCCGGTCCAGCAGCACCTTAAGATGGACGCCCCGGTCGGTCTCGACAAACGCGTGGAGTTCATCGATGATGATGAACCGGACCTGCTGGAGATCGGCAGAAAGGGTCCGCTCCTGCAGGAGGACTTCGAGGGACTCCGGAGTGATCATCAGGAAGTGGGGGGGTTCCCCTTTCCACGAGCGGTCACCCTTCGGCACATCCCCATGCCATTTCATCACCGACAGGGAGGTCGGGACACAGAAGGCGGCAAAACGCTCTTCCTGGTCGTTGATCAATGCTTTCAACGGGGAGATGTAGAGGCAGGTGACACCGGTCCGGCCGTTTTTCAGGATATCGTCCATCACCGGGATCAGGGCTGCTTCGGACTTGCCTCCTGCCGTCGGGGCAATGACCAGCACGTCGTTTTTGGCTGTCACGGCGGCGTACGACTGCTCCTGTACCTCGCGGAGCTCGGACCAGTCAAGCCGCTGGGCAAGCACCTGCTGGAGGGATTCGTGCAGGGAGGGAAAGACGGATGTCACGGTTTTCTTAAATGTGATTGTGCCTGTGGCGTAATGGCCTTTCCCATCCAGCGAGGTACAACTAAAAACCGTTATATATACCGGTTTCCAGAATATGATCCGGTAAACAATGAGGTCGCATCGGGTTTGTCATACTGTTTCTTTCGAGAGCCCGTGCTTCGCATTCTTCTTTAGATAGGGGATCTGCTCTCTTAGGTCCCCGTGTAATGTCGCGATGAAGAGTTTACCAGAGGTTTTCTCATGATCTTTGGAATTCCTGATTTCCAGATATTGCTCGGCTATGGGCTGTCCATCGGGTTAGCCCTGGCATGTATCGTGTACGGCTTGTTGTACTGGAACGAGGGGGACGGCAGCAATGGCAGTTGATACCCTGATGATGGCGGTGCTGGTCCTCATCTACCTTGCAGCCACCCTCGTCATCGGTTACCTCGGCTATAAGAAAACGAAAAGCAGCGAGGACTACCTTGTCGCAGGGCGATGTAGTCACCCGGTGATCATCGCCCTCTCGTACGGGGCCACGTTCATCTCCACGTCCGCGATCATCGGGTTCGGGGGACAGGCAGCGAACCTCGGCATGGGCCTGATCTGGCTCACCGTACTGAATATTGGTGTCGGCATCCTGCTCGCGTTCGTGCTCTTCGGCAAGAAGACCCGGGAGATCGGGCAGCGGCTCTCTGCGGTCACCTTCCCGGACCTGATGTGCAAGATCTACAAGTCCCCGCTCCTCCAGTACATTGCCGGGTTCATCATCGTTGTCTCGATGCCGCTCTACACGGCCGCCATCCTCATCGGCGGCGCACGCTTCATCGAGCCTACACTTGGCATCTCCTACACGACATCGCTCATCCTCTTTGCCCTCATCACGGCAGTCTACGTGGTATTCGGCGGGCTGATTGCGGTGATGTACACCGATGCCTTCCAGGGAACGATCATGCTGATCGGCATGACGGTCCTGCTCGCCCTGACGCTCATCACGGTCGGTGGGTTTACCGCCGGGTGCACGGCACTGACCAATATGGCGGACCTAGTCCCGAAAGCCCTCTCCGACCAGGGAATGACAGGATGGACCATGATGCCGGAGCTCGGCTCCCCGATCTGGTTCACGGTCATAACAACGCTGGTGCTCGGCGTCGGTATCGGGGTGCTCGCCCAACCGCAGCTCGTGGTCCGGTTCATGACGGCAAAGGATGACAAGTCCTTAAACCGGGCAATCCTCGTTGGCGGGCCGTTCATCCTGATGATGACCGGTGTGGCCTTCACGGTCGGCGCACTCAGCAACGTGTACTTCTACCAGACCTCCGGCAGGATCGCCATTGACGCCGCCGGCGGGAACGTTGACGCCATCATGCCGCTCTTCATCAACCAGGCCATGCCCGGGATCTTCGTGATCATCTTCATGCTGACGCTCCTCTCGGCCGCCATGTCCACGCTCTCCGCCCTCTACCATGCCATGGGCACGGCGCTCATCTGCGACCTCTGGGGCAGGGGACGGGAATGCGCACTCTCCATGAAAGCACACCAGGCCGGGATTGTTATCATGATGGTGCTCTCGACGATCCTCGCCTTCCTCCTGCCGATCAACATTATCGCACGGGCCACGGTCATGTTCATGGGCCTCTGCGCCTGTGCCTTCCTGCCGGCGTTTGCTGTCGGCGTGTATGCAAAGGCGCCATCGACAAAGGCAGCCCTGTACAGCATGGTCACCGGTGCCGTTGTCTGGTTTATCTGGACCGCATTTTTCCACGCAGCGGAGGCAAAACCCCTGGGCCTCTGCCAGGCACTCTTCGGCAAGGTCACCCTCCTTGGTTCCCCGTGGACCGCCGTCGACCCGATCGTGATCGGCCTCCCGATCTCGCTTATCGTCATGGTTGTCATGCAATGGCAGATCGGAAAAGCTCAACCGTCAGCAGCTGCCGCATAGGGGAGAACCACGCATCCCGGGAGCGGCCATGTGTTGCTGTTCCCGTGGAGAAACTTTTTTTGTCCTGCGCACCGAGACATAACCATGGAACTCGCACAGAGAAAGTGCACCACCTATAAGGCCGGCTCTCCCCCGCTTACCCGCAAGGAGACCATGGAGCTCCTCGGGCAGGTGCCGGGCTGGACGCTCAATAACGGTCATCTCACCAGGACCTTCGGGCAGGCGGATGCCGCGTCCTGCATTGCCTTCTTCAACGAGATCGCCGCCCTCTCAACAGATGAGGGACACTTCCCCGACATCTGCATGAAAGAGTCACGGTCCGTCGAAGTCTCGCTCTATACCTACCCGGCTGGCGGCCTGACACTGAACGATTTTATCATCGCTGCAAAGCTGAACGGGAAGGCAAACGCAGAGTAATCCCGTCCCCGTCTTTTTTTACCCGGTCCATAACGATTCCGTGACAGCACCGGTCACCCATTCCCGCATACCCGTGTGCTGATCTCTCCAGCCAACATTCCGTTCGCACAGAGACTGGACAGGATCGCTTCCGATCCATAAGCAATACCGAAACACCCGATCAGCGCACCTGCAAGGATGGCGAGGAAGACGAGGAGCGTCCTCATCCCGAGGAGTTTTCCTGCAACCGATCCCCGTATACCGCCGCTCCCGAGGACCGGAACCATCACCATCAGCACGATGGCAAAGAACCAGAGACCGGCAAGCCACTGGTGATCCGCGATGAACTGTCCGGTTTTCCTGGTGAGGTCCGAGAGGAGAGGCCCGAAGAGCGGGATACGGTACGCGAGGTCGAAGTTCAGCGCCATGAAGAGGCCGGTCTCGACATCGATCATAACGACAGACAGGGCCATGTACCACCATGGGATCCCAAGCGCAATCCCGATGGGGATCACCGTCTCCTTCCCCGCAGGGGGGAGGAGGTAGGCAGCCATAAGCCCGAGCATGGTAAAAAATTGTGCCTGCGTGAGCGTGGCCGCCATGATACCGACGTGGACGATTACAACGAGAACGGGGATGAGCAGGGCGAGCGCACGATAGGGGATCTTCCGGGACAGGATCGTCTCCGTTATTGTGTTCGCCATGGGATTCTCACGCGATCTATGTTCGCAGGGATGATTTATACCAGGCGGATCTCCCCGGGTTGCCAGGATCGGACGCTGACGCGGATCACATCACAACCCTGGTCACAACCCCGTGGATCTTCTCGGGGGGGAGGGAGTAGAACTGGATGAACGGTGGCGTGTTCTTCTTGATGAGCCCGTATATCTTCCAGAGGGCCTTATCGGAGACAACGGTCTCGATACCATAGAAGATCGTCTTCTCGTCGATCCCCTTATCCTGCAATAACTTCACCACATCCACGATCTCCATGTACCCGCACGAGATCCGGAAGATATGGAGCCCCGGGGCGATACTGGTGTCGAAATCGGTGGCAATGCCAAACGGTTTCTCGGTGACATCAATGGAGACGAGGATGTTGTTCTCGTAGATGATCTCGTTCTGGAAGAAGACCTGCGGGAGATAGGGGGAGAGGTTCCGGACGTCCCCGATGAAATAGAGTGCAGTCCCCCGGATCTTATGCAGCGTTGCATAGCACTCCTTGTACCGGGGGAGGAACTCCTCCAGTGCGAGGGGCCTGAGCAGCTCATGGAGCTTTTCCTGCCCGAGAATGAACGTGACGATGACGATGAGGGGGATCGTGGCGATGAAGAATGACCAGTACGCGCCGTGCGGGATCTTGAAGAGGGTCGAGATGAAGAAGACTACGTCAATGAAGATGAGGATACCGGCAATGAGCATCTTCCCCAGTGAACGCTTCTTGAAGAAGATCATCGTCATCAGGATCGCAGAGATCGTCATGCAGCCCGAGACCGCAAGACCGTACGCGGCCGAGAGGTTCTCCGAGGACTGGAACTCGAAGATAACAAGCAGTACGGCACCGAGCAGCATCCAGTTGACCGCGTCGATGTAGATCTGGGACCGGAGTTCGGGCGAGGTATATTCAACCTTCATCTTGGGGATGAACCGGGTCATCATGCCCTGGTAGACGATCGAGAACATGCCGGAGATCATTGCCTGCGATGCAATGACCGTGGCACAGATGGAGAGGACGAGGAAGGGGACCAGGGCAAAGGGGCTGATATGGTTGATCATCGAGAAGAGGATGTTATGGGTATTATCGGTCTGGATCACGTACGCCCCCTGGCCGAGATAACTGAGGACAAGCGCGGGGAAGACCACGACCCATCCCTTGACAATCGGCTCCCTTCCAAGGTGCCCCATATCCGCATAGCGCGCCTCCCCCCCGGTAACGCAGAGGATCACCGCGGACATGACCATGACCGAAGCCCAGCCGTTATCGAGCAGGAAATCCACGGCATAGGTCGGGCTTAAGGCATAGAGAACCTGCGGGGCGCCAATGATGGAGATAAGACCGGAGATCGCGAGGGCCGCAAACCAGATTACCATGACCGGGCCGAACGCCCAGGCAACGCGATCGGTCCCCCGCTGCTGGAAGAGGAAGAGCCCTATGGCAATGGCGGCAGCGATGAGCAGGAGCGTCAACCTGCCGGTCCCTTCGAACCCCGGGATCAGCAGTATGCCTTCGACCGCGGAGAGGATACTGATCGCCGGGGTGATCACGCCGTCCCCGATGAAGAGGGCCATACCGATAATGGTGAGGACGGTGACCACGGACGCGGCGATCCCGGGCTTGAGGAGCGTGCCAAGAATATTCCGCAGCACAATCGTCCCGCCTTCCCCTTTGTCGGAGAGCGACATGGCGAGCCAGATGTACTGGACCGAGATGATAATGAGCAGCGTCCAGGTGACAAGGGAGAGGAGGCCGAAAATATTGAACGACGAGGGGATCATGAAGAGCATGACTGCCCCCATGGTATAGATCGGGCTGGTCCCGATATCCCCGAACACGAGGCCGAGGGACTTTACGATCTTCGAAGAGGGACTGCCCGGCTCACCCATTGCCTTTTTAGTGGATCCCCAGACCGCGTAAACCTTTTGGATTTTCCCTGTCGTGAATGGCGGGTGCACCGGCCGGGGAAGGCCGGGAAATGAAAAGAGTTAGTCCAGCCCGAATTTCCGGATGATCTTCTCCCGGATCGCTTCCTTGGGGTATGCCCCGATGATCCGGTCCACCAGCTGGCCGTTGGAGAAGAACATCATCGCCGGGATCGCATCGATGTTGAACTGCATCGCGAGACGCCGGTTATCGTCCGTATTGCACTTGCCAAAAGCAACCTTTCCAGCAAATTCAATAGAGAGTTCGTCCATGATCGGCGCAATCCGCCGGCAGGGCCCGCACCATTCCGCCCAGAAATCGATCACCGCATACGGGTTGGTGCTGACAAACTGCTGGAAGTGCATCTCGTCGACATTCTCTACGCTGGCAGTTTTCTTCTCGTGTTTCATTGATTCCTCAAGCTCCTTCCTGCGCTTCTCCCGGAGGAGGGCAAGCTCATCATCCATATTTTCAATATAACGGCGCTGTTCATTTAATGTTAGCGAACGGGACATCCCTGCCACACCCGCCAGACGTGAGTAAAGTATATCAGCGGATGCCGACTATATTATAACCCTGATTATAGGAAGCGAGGTAGGGTAGTCAGGATATCCCGTCGGGCTCATAACCCGAAGATCGATGGTTCAAATCCATCCCTCGCTACTTCTTTTAAACTGTTTTTCCGGAACCGTTCATTGCGGGATTGCAGGGATTTATTTCCGTCATCAGGAATATCGCCACGACTGGTGCGGTACATGGATCTCGAACCGTGCTCCCTTCCCCGGCACGCCCGTCTCGATAATACGGATCTCGGTCACGGACAGGATATCCCGGGAGAACGTAAGGCCAAGCCCGGTATTTTTCCCATAGAACCGGGAAAAGATCCGCTCTTTCTCATCGGCTGCGATACCTGTACCGTTATCCTCCACTACAATCGCCAGCTCCCCGCCAGCCGGTTCCCCGGCATATATCCGGATCGATGTGATGGAGCCCCCGTGCCGGAGGGCATTCTCAAGCAGGTTATAGAAGACTTTTTCCGAGAGCGGATCCGCATAGATCTCAACCGGCGGGACATCCCGGAAAATTTCCACTCCGCCAAACTCAAGGTCGGCAATTGCCTGTTCGATCAGGCCACCGACGGGCTGCCAGAGCGGCTCATGTTTTCCGATCTCCTCGTACTGTCGCGAGAACCGGAGGTGGCTTTCGATCTTCCCGACGATCCTTGTACATGCGGAGAGATACTGTTTCTGGACAGGTGATTCCGCCTTCTCCCGGCTGAGATGCAGGTACCCGTTCAGGGCCATGATCTGGTTATTGATATCATGCCGTGTCAGCTGGCTCAGGAGCGAGAGCTTCTCATTGACAAGCCGGAGTGCCCGTTCGGAGGCCTTCCGGGCGGTGATATCGCGGATGATCAGCACGATCCCGGCCATCTCCCCCCGTGGTTCAATAACGGGGGCCCCGGCAATGCTCACGACCCGGTAATCCCTGGTGTCGAGAACCGATTCCATATCCGTAAAGGTGTTCCTGCCTTCGATCGCTTTCCGGATGGCTTCACTGGTCTGCCGTGGAAGGATGGTATCGACTGCCTGCCCTTTCAGGTCTGCTGCAGTCCTCATGAACAGGGCATCAGTCGACCTGTTGGAGACAACGATCCTCCCGTTCCTGTCCGCAAGGATGAGGCCGTCCGGCAGGGTCTGGATAATATCGGTTGCCGCACTCTCCGGGCTCAGCGTGAAGAGGCCGCGCCAGATGATTGCATAGGTGATGATCCCTGACAGGCAGATGAGGCCGATGAACGCGAGGTTGGGGATATGGATCCCCCACAACGGTAACAAAAAAACCGAGAAAAAGCCGCAGATGAACGCGATGATGATACCGGCACTCACTAAGAGGGTCTGTTCGCGGGCCTCTTTTGTCTCCTGTTTCTTCCATGACGAGATGCCAACTGCAAGAGTAAAAACGGACAGGAGAACAAAGATCGCCGCTGCCGGAAGATAAAAGGGGCTGTCTATCGCAGGTGCGTAAACATAACCCCGGCCTGGCAGGTAGGTGACGGTGAAGATAACATCGGTAGTGATCTCTGCAAGAGAGATGAGAAATGCCGGGAAATAGAGGAACGCTGCGAGATACTTGTAATTCCGGCGCTCTGACAGCGGGTGGTGGGTAAAGGCAAGGAAGAAGTGCAGGGTAAAGGCGATGACCAGCGTCCAGAACGAGCTGGCCTTCAGCCAGAACAGGACCTCGTCCCGGCCGGTGGCCTGCCAGGTAAGGAATTCCCCCAAGGCCCAGTAGGAGGCAAAGAGCATGGCCAGAAAGAAGAGGCGGTGGACGGATGATTGTGGGTTCTTTGTATAGACTGAAACGCCAAGGCCATAAGTAAGGATCGCAGAGGCGAGACAGAAGAAAACCAAGAGCGTGATGATGTCCATGCTATCTCCGGAACGGGTTGGGGCACCCGCTCCCGGCCGGAGTTATCCCCTGTTCGGATGCTCTTTAAAAAAAACCCTTATCGCTATGGGACAGATCCCTCGCGACTAACCCTGAGTTCTGTTTATGATTAAAAAATAGTTTGGATTTGCACCTGCACGGTGTCACAGGACGGTATCATCGCCGGGCACAACAGGCAATAAATGCACCGGCAGCCGCAATCCACCCGAGCGGCGACTTCACGGGACTTGTTGCAGCATGTGCAGGATTGCACGCGAGATTCAGGGCCGCAAGCTTCTCACTCGCGGTGCCAAAACCCGGGTACGCCAGCACGTAGTCCGGATCGATCTCCAGGGACTTTTCCAGTGCAGCAGATGCCTCGTCACAATTCCCTCCGGCAGAGAGGATGATCCCTTTGACATGCCAATAATGGGCTGAGCCGGGGACCTGCCGGAGCGCTTCACTGATGGCAGAAATCGCCTCGGAGTTCCTTCCCATGCCGTTGAGCGCGAGCGCTTTTACCGCATAATTTGCAGTATACGTGGCATTGTGCGAGATCCCGGCCTCGGCATCGGCAAGTGCAGCGGAATAGTTCCCGAGCGCAAGGTACCCGTATCCCCGGTTGGCAAACCGGATCTCGTTTGGCTCGAGCATGATCGCTTGTGAAACCACATCAACAGATCTCTGGTACTGTCCCATTTTACGGTAAGTGTAACCCTGCAGGCTGAGGAGATAGGCATTGTCCGGGTACCAGGCCAGACCCCTCGTTGTTATGAGGAGAGTACTCGACCAGTTCTGTCCCTCTGTTGCGGCTATTGCATTGCTGATATACATCGAGAGATCCTGCGGGGGGGTTCCCGAAGTGTCTGCTGCCGCCGACGAGATCCCTGCGGTGGTGGTATCGGCAGAGACAGGGCAGACGGACTGGCATACCAGGAACAGTACGAGAAAAAAGGGTAAAACGCGAATTTTCATGCAACCTCACTGGTTGATTATTTTCTCCCGACATTAAAATCCTGCGGGTTTTAAACGGGGGTATTCACGACATTAAGAGCAATCCGGACGCATGAACCCGTCATGGCTCAGGCTTTCCTTGCCACCGTCACGATGAACATCCGGTTCCGGTACACCACGTCCACATCGGAGAACCCGGCCTCCCGCAGCCATGCCAGCTGGTCCGAGAGTTTCTCGTTCTTGTCAAGGGTGTCCCGGCGTTTCAGGATCTCTGCCTGCTGCTCTTTTGTCATCGGGCCTTCCCTGAGAAACTCATTCCAGTATTCCAGGTACTGCTTCCGGAAGTACAGGGTCTCGCCGTCCGCCTGGTCGGCATTGACAAACATACCGCCGGGCCTGAGCACGGAAAAAACCCGGTGAAAGAGCTCGCGTTTACCTTCCGCCGGGAGGTGGTGGATAGAAAGGGCCGAGCAGGCGATATCGTACGGCCCGCCCAGGTCTCCCCTCGAATAATCGCTCACGATGTACCGGGTGTGTTTGCGGCCGGAGAACCGCTGCCGGGCCATCTCCAGCATGTTCTCGGCAATGTCAACAAGCGTCAGGTGCGCCTGCGGAAATTTCTGGAGCATATACGCGCTCATCAGGCCGGTCCCGGCCCCGATGTCAAGGATCGCAGGAGCCGGTTCCGGTGATGCTGCAGCCCAGACCGCAGCGCCATAAAACTGCCGAAGCTCCGGGATGATAAATTCCCGCTGCCGGTCATAGTCCTGTGCAAACCGGTTGAACGCCTGCCTGATATGCTCCATAAAAAGGCCTGCCGGGTCTCGGGTTTTAGACTCCGCCGGTTTGCGTCTTCTCTTTTATCGACATCAGGACTGCAAGGAACTTTCCGCTGCTGTCAAGGACCGGCCGGACGTTGACCTTCACCTTCCGGCGTTTGGATGTCGTCGTAACCAATGCAGTACCGGCATCATAGATGACGCCGGACATGTGACTCGCGGCCTCGGCAACGGGGTCCTTCAGCTGCTCTTCAGTCTTGTCATTGATGAGCATCATGACCTCCCGCCAGTGTTTCATGAGGATCTGTTTAGGCGGAAGGTCGATGCACCAGCTCGCGGTGGGGTTGAAAAAGATGATCCGGCCCCGTTTATCCATAATGACGATCGATTCCAGCATTTCCATAAGTTTTTTCGGATCGCCCGCGGGATACGGCTCATGGCCCTTGGGCCGGGTTTTATGGACATAGAGGGCAAGATCGACATTCGTTGAGATCTCGATAGGCGTGAATGGCTTGAATATGATCCCGTACGGCTGGGAATACTTGGCCAGTTCGAGCCGTTTCTCATCGGAGATGCCCGTTGTGAAGATGAGGGGACAGTGGAAGAGCTGGAAGATGTAATGGGCTGCATCGATGCCATCCATCGTTCCCGACAGGGTGACATCCATAATCACGAGGTCAGGACTGAGCTCTCCGGCTTTCAACACCGCTTCCTCACCGGAGGTTACAGCTACCGCAACCGCATATCCCCTCTTCTGGAGCATCGATGAGAGAAGGTGAGTGATAATGGGATCATCTTCGACAATCAGGATACGGGGCGGGGGCATGGGGGATCAGGGCTCTGTATTTGGACTGTAGTATATCCTCTTCGGATCGTATAAAATTTGGTCTGGGCCCGGGAATCTTTTTCCCCGGTTATGCTTCAAACGTCCCGAGCTTGGTCTGGTACGTTGCGTCAACGAAATCCACGGGGCTGGTCTTCGCCTGCTCGCCTTCAATGGGGAGCGGGTAGCAGCCGGTCAGGCAGCCGAGGCAGAGATTGTCGCGGTTAAACCCGGTCGCCTCGATCAAACCCTCAAGCGAGATGTGATGGAGGGTAGTTGCGGTGATGCTCTTCCTGACCTCCTCCTCGGTCCGGTTATGGGCGATGAGCTCCTCGCGGGTGGGGAAGTCCGTGCCAAGGTAACAGGGGGCAATGATGGCAGGTGAACCGACCCTCATATGGACTTCCCGTGCACCGGCATCCCGGACAATCCCGATAATCCTCTTCGAAGTTGTCCCCCGGACAATGCTGTCGTCGACGAGCACAACTGACTTGTCCTTCAGGTGTGCCGGGATCGGGTTGAGCTTCATCCGCACCGCCCTCTCCCGCGCATTCTGCGTCGGCATGATGAATGTCCTTCCCATGTACCGGTTCTTCATCAGGCATTCGACAAACGGGATCTTCGAGCCTTCTGCGTACCCGATCGCGTGTGCAGTCCCGGAGTCCGGGACCGATGAGACCGAATCCGCTTTTACCGGGTCCTCCTCAAAGAGTTTCCTGCCTATCTTCCGCCGTACATCATAGACAAGCACCCCGTCGATGACCGAGTCCGCCCGGGCAAAATAGATGTATTCAAAGACGCAGTGCGCACACTTGCCGGCCACGGCCACCTGCATGCACCTGACGCTCTCCGCATCGATCCGGATCAGTTCACCGGGCTTTACGTCCCGGAGGAACTTCGCGCTCAGGGCATCCATTGCAACGCTCTCGGAGGCAAGCATATACCCGTGCTCGGTCTTTCCGATACCAAGGGGCTTGATCCCGAGCGGGTCGCGGAAACCGTACAGCACCCCGTCGATCATCATGATCGTCGCATAGGACCCCACCAGCTTGTGCATGCAGAGGCTGACAGCGTCCTCGACCGAACCCGATTTGCTGAGCGCATTGATCAGGATCTTGGCAATGATCTCGGTATCGGTGGTGGTGATAAAGATCTGGCCGTCACGCTCGTACTCTGCCCGGAGCGTGCCGGTATTGACCAGGTTCCCGTTATGGGCGATGGAGATGAAATGCTCCTGGAAATGGAAATTCAAAGGCTGGATATTCTCAGGAAGGTTCGAGCCGGTGGTCGGGTATCTGACATGGCCGACACCGGCCGTGCCTTTCAAATCGGTTAAAACAGAGGGGGAGAAAACATCGGCAACCAGTCCGTTCCCCTTGAACTTGTGGAGATTGGTGCCGTCAAATGTTGATATCCCTGCGCTCTCCTGGCCTCTGTGCTGGAGGGCGTACAGGGCGTAATAGAGTTGGATTGATACACCGCCAGCATCGACGATGCCAACGATTCCACACATGGTACAACTCTAATGCGTTACTGTTTTTGGTCGCTTTGTGTGCCACTTGTAGTTCGAGATCTTCGTGCTCTTGCCGAAACCGCAGGCAGAGCAGACTTTCTTCTGGGCATGGAACGAGATCTTCCCGCAGCGCCGACAGGCGATGTGCGTGAACTTGTTCATCTTTCCCATTGATGGAGTGCCTTTTGACATGTTGTTTCACCTTATTGTTCGAGTGATGGAGAGATATAAATTACATTATCCCCACGGACGATGAGCGTGCCGACTTTCTGGACCTGTCCGTTCTCAGTCTCCTCGGCCTTGTCGAGCACGAGGTTCATATGTACATCATATCCCTGGAGAACGCCCCGTATTTCTCTCCCGCCTTTGAGAGATACAATAACGGGCTGACGGTTCAACACCTGATCCAAAATATCCAACGGCCGTTTGGTCATAATAATACCCTGTTACCATCGCTCTGGAGTAATATATGTG
>JAJRCF010000031.1 GCA_028679075.1 Methanoregula sp.
CTGCAGGAAGTGATCGATGCCGTTGCCGGGAGTGCAAACCTCGAGCTCTATGCCTTCCAGCCGTCCCTGCACCAGCGGGGGCTTACGAAGAACGTGAAGATGAACGCAGTACTGGATATCGGGATGGCGGAACTCGGGCAGCTGCTCTTCTACCCGCCAAAAGGTCTCCAGGCAGGTCACCAGCGGGTCATCTTCTTCTGATACCGGTGATGAAGCATATGACGGGAAACGAGGAAAAAATTCCGGATTTTTCAGACCTTACCTGCACCAACCTGATGATCCGGCTGAAGATGCTCCTGAAGAAAACTCCCGCAGGTGTGCCGGTGGAATGCTATGTCCGCCGGGACCAGAAGGATACCGTGGAGGTCCCGTTCTCCCGGTCCGGGTATGAGGTAAAGGTCCACAAGGCTGACACCAACCGGTACCGGGTGAGCCTGACAAAGGTCGGGCAGGACATGGATCCCTGATGACACCAGTTCCTGAAATTCTGGCGATCCATACAGCATTCACCCGGCACGAACGCCGGTACTGCCTATTCTCGGTTACCGGGAGGGACGAGGAATTCCTCTATTATTCCCATACATCGCGACCTCTCCGGTCGCTCATGTTCGGGAAAAAGTTCCTCGGCCAGCTGCCGAATCTGATGAAGAAAGAGGATCTCTGCATCGAATGCGGGCTTGGGCTGTCCGTTGCCGGGGGTGTGGCGCTGGATGCGGGCGATCTCATTGCGTGGCACTGTACGGTTGAGGAGGCAAATGCGATCCTGGCCGGGCTCAAACGGAAACTGCATGATGAGGGACAATGGATCGAACCCTTCTGATCCGGGAGACTGCATGACCCCGACAGCAATTACCCGGGCAGGTCCGGAACGGGCGGTTGTCGGGATCGATCTCGGATCCACGACGGTCAAGGTCGTGATCTATGACGGATCCCGGTATATCGCCCGCATGACTCCCGCATCGTGGGACCCGTCCGGCACTGCTTCTGCCCTCCTTGCCGCTGCATCAGCAGACTTTGGCCTGACGGTTCCCCCTGGCATTATCGCAACCACCGGCTATGGCCGCAGGACGATGAAAGATGTGGCACTCACGCCTACCGAGATCACCTGTCACGCGAAGGGGGCTGTGTTCCTCATGCCGGGCTGCCGGTTCGTGATCGATATCGGGGGTCAGGATGCCAAAGGTATCCGGCTCTCTCCTGAAGGGAATGTCGAAGACTTCGTGATGAATGACAAGTGTGCTGCCGGTACCGGCCGTTTCCTCTCGGCAACCGGGCAGGCGCTTGGCGTTCCCGTGGATCAACTCGCAACCTATGCCCGTGGTGCTGAACCGCACCGGATCAATGCGATGTGCACGGTCTTTGCCGAGTCAGAAGTGATCAGCCTGGTCAACCAGGGCATTGAACGGGGGGCCATCATTGCCGGGCTCCATGCCTCCATTGCACGGCGCACGGCTTCGATGGTCGCTTCTCTTCACCCGCTGCCTCCCATCGCTTTTACCGGGGGCGTCTCGCAGAACAGCGATATCGCTCAGAAACTCGAAGAAGAGTTGCACCAGCCGGTCATCGTGCCAAAGGATGCGATCTATGCCGGGGCAATCGGTGCAGCGCTCCTCGCGTGGGAACACCGGAACATCCCGGAATTTGAAGTTTCGAGGGTTATCAAATCCGAGAAATGAGAAGGGAGGCATAAGCCGACCTTCGAAGAACGCTGATGTGTTCTCCTCCTCCTGTTCTTTAAACAAGTCGGATAAAAAGAGATTACTGTTTTTTCCCGATCATCTCGAGGAATGCCTCGACACGGGTCCTGATCTGGCCTGCATCTCCCTGCGAGTAATCTGTCTCGATCTGGAGGAGGGGTAAGTTCCCGTTCTTTGCGAGATAGTCCTTGAGCACGCGGGACTCGACATTGTAGGTGTGGCAGCCGATCCAGGTGACGTCAACAACACCATCTGCATGATACTCCTTTGCCAGTTTTGCCAGGAGTTCGAGCCTGCCGGTGTTCGGGCTCATGCAGGAACAGGGAGTAGCAAGGTACTTGTCGGCAATCGCATCAAGCGGTGAACCGGTGGTTGTGACATCGTGGAGGTACTGCTTCATCCCGGAGCAGTTCTCGATATAGACAATTGCAGCTCCTGACTCCTCGATGATCTTCAGGACCTTCTCTGCACCGACACCCGTGGGGACACCGGTAACGATAATCCGCCTGGCAGTCTTGGGCAACGCCCCTTCGCCCTTTGCTTTCATGGTTTTGAGCTCGGCGATCAGGTCCTTCAGCTGCTGGTTGAAGGCAGCCCGGTCAAAGGTGAAGTTGCGGGCCCACATGACCTTCAGCATATCCAGTCCTGACAGGGGGGCGGGGATTGCCGTGTTCATGGATGCGAGTTCCCGCATCAGGGCCCGCTGTTCGTTGAGTTCCCTGATCGCGGCCTTCATTTTTTCGTCAGTGATCGTGACGCCAAGGCGCTTCTCGATCTCAGTTTTACACCGGGCCACTTCCGAGCGCCAGTACTGTTTCTGGGTCTCACCCTTTGCACTCTGCGGGACTTCAAGGACCACGGTAGGCTTGAATGTCTCCATCAGTTCGAACATCTTCTTCTTGCCATCGCAGGTGGTCTCTCCGATGATGAACTCGGAGTTGTTAAAAAACGCACACTTCTCCGTGATCGCAAACCCATAGGAGGACTTGATCAGCGGGCAGAAGTTTCGCGGGAGGTACTTCTCGCCATCTGCAATGGGCTCTTCCTTCGTGGCGCAGAGGGTTACCGGCACCGCATCTGCTGCCACGATGAGTTCCTGCGGAGCAAACACACAGTAGAAGCCAACGAACTTCCTGCCCTGGTCGCGTACGCTCTTGATCGCTGCCGATGCATTCGGGATCACCGAATCGAAATAGGTCATTTTTTCTGCTCTCATGTCTGGTTCCTTCCGTTATTGTCAGTCTGATGGTTGTGGACAGGGTATTCCTGCGGAGGTGTCCAGTTCCCGCAGGATGATCTTCGCGGTCTCTTCTGCAACTTCACCGGTGAACGTAACGCACTGCTGCATATGCTCGGGAGATTTCAGGATCATACCCCGGGTCAGGGAGCGGCAGCAGAGGAAGCCGTGTCGTTGGGCAAAAAAATTATGGAGTTCGCGGGAGAGGCAGAGGCACCGGTCGATCCGGGGATCCTTTGGCTGGTCTCTGCCAAAGACCATCCCGATGGCCATCACTCCCCCGGTCACAGCACCGCAGGAGCAGCCTGCACCGCCAATACCTATGGGAAACCCTGATGCCAGCCGGATCACGGATTCGGGATAGCCGAGTGAAAAACCGTCATTCATAGCCTTGACGATGGCCTCCGAACAGAAAAACTGCCCGGACCGGTAATACTCCTCAGCGATCTGCCGGATCCGTGCCGGGTCGACCTGTTCAGCCGGTGTGCTCATACCATTTACCAAAAAATTATTTCTGAAGCCGGACTTCGGCCTTTAGTGCAATTGCATTCCTAATGGTGAACATACCCATGCACCGCTTGAGGGCATACTCCTTCAGGTCCTGGATCTGTGCGTCAGTGGCATCACCCTTCACGTCCATGAATACCCGGTACTCGGTGATCAGGGGATTGTTGCCAAGGTCGAACTGGGCTGTGTAATCAAGGTCTGCCTCGACCCGGGTCCTGACCGATGAAAGTTTCAGGTTGCGCATTGATGCTTCCGTGACAAAGGTGCTGGAGTAGCAGGCTGCAAACCAGAAGAGTCCGAATGCCATGGGGCCGGGCCGGCATGCGGGACCGGCAAAATTCGGGTGGCTTGCTTCCATCGTGTAGGTGTTGTCCTTGACCTTTACCGTTGACCGGAACTGCGGGCCCCCCTCTTCAAAGAGCCAGTCGCCCTCGATCTTTGCCGTGAACTTTGCCTCTTTGGGATCTGCCTGGATCTCTTTTTTGTATTGCGTTACCTGTGCGGTATCGATGTTGTTGAGTCCCATCGTGTTAACCTCTGATGAGTATTTGTTATGAGAGGTAAAATAATTTGTTAACCTGCACCTGACAGTCATTGAAAAAAGCATTACCGACCGCCGGCCATGATGTATTTCCCGTTATCTGGATGAGAACAAATTTACGTCTTAAAAATGCCGGGGCTCCCTCTCAATTTAACAGTTATGAATGTTGATCTCAAAAGGTTTATTACTTTTAATAAACCAATGATCGATCTGTAAAAAACAATTTAACTATCTGGGCGTTTGCCCTGTTGTGTGTGATGTGCATGGCGTTTTCAGTACATGTCAATATGAACCGCTGCACCGGGTGTGGAATCTGCGTGGTTGCCTGCCCGGTCAACGCTCTCGAGCTTCATACGCTCGATCCGGTAACCAAAGAGAAGATCTACCATGTCAAGGACGGGAAGTCCATCGATGTTGACGTGAAGCATGAACTTTGTGCCGGCTGTGGCGTGTGTGTTGCAGCATGCCCGTACAAAGTGATCACCCTCTCCGGCAGGGGCGAGACCGGTATGCTGGAATCGATCTGAACCCGGTGATGAATATGGCAAAGATCCACCTGAACATGATTACCCAGCGTTCAATCGAGGAAGGCGCTGCAATGGAGCAGGGAAAGACCAACCCGAACTACTTCATCGCCTGTACCGTCTGCGAGATGAACCCGGAAGATATGAAGAAAGCCGGTATCTGGAAGAACACCAATGTCAAAGTCACCAGCGAGTGCGGCACTGTTATCGTCAAAGCCATTGAGCCCACCCAGTACTGTCCCCCGGGCCTTGCCCACATCCGCCAGGGCGTCTGGGCAAACCAGGTCGTCCCACCACGGACCCAGTCCACCGGCACGCCGCAGTACAGCGGATTCCCGGTAACCATCGAATCCGCTCCGAGCGAGCGTATCAAAACCGCCCTTGAGCTCGTGCAGGGCGCTGTCGGGCTCTGGCAGGGAGGGAAGATATAATGCCTAAACTTATCAAAGGCGTCGGATGCCCGTACTGCGGCTCATCCTGCGACGATATCGAAGTCCTTGTTTCGGACGATGAGACCAAGATCCTCGAAGTCCACAATGCATGCATCATCGGGACCAACCTCTTCCACCATGCAAACGACCCGACCCGGCCAAGGCTCCCGCGCAGGCGCCAGCCTGACGGCTCCATGAAGGAGATCCCCTACGATGAGGCGATCGACTACATGGCAAAGACCATGCTCGCGGCGAAGAAGCCCCTTGTTTACGGCTTTGGGTCAACCAACTGCGAAGGCATGAGCGCTGTCGCCCGGATTGCAGAGAAGTCCGGTGCGGTGCTCGACAACTGCGCAACCATCTGCCACGGCCCGTCATTCCTTGCAATCTTCGACAACGGTTACCCGAGCTGCACGCTCGGCGAGGCCAAGAACCGTGCCGATGTCGTTGTCTTCTGGGGCTGCAACCCGATGCACGCCCACCCCCGCCACACCTCCCGGTACTCGATCTTCCCCCGCGGGTACTTCACCCAGAAAGGCCAGATGCAGCGGACAGTCCTCTGCGTTGACCCGCGTGAGACCGACACCGCAAAGCTCGCCGACCACCACCTGATGCTCGACCAGGGACACGACTACGAACTCTTCGATGCGTTCCGGACCGTGCTCCGGGGCTTTGAGATCCCCGATGTAGTAGCAGGGATCCCCAAAGAAACGATCAAGAAGTCGGTCGAGATCATGAAGAACGCAAAGTTCTGCATGATCTTCTTCGGCATGGGCTGTACCCACACGGACGGCCGCAACCACAACATTGACGCAGCAATCAGCCTGACCCGTGACCTCAACACTCACACCAAGGCCTCGATCATGGCAATGCGGGGCCACTACAATATTGCCGGCCCCGGCCAGGTCTGGGCATGGCAGTTCGGCTTCCCGTACTGCATTGACCTCTCGAAGGGTACCCACGCCCACATGAACCCGGGCGAGACCAGCTCCGTTGACCTCGCAATGAGGGACGAAGTGGACTGTTTCGTCAATGTCGGTGCCGATGCCGGCGCCCACTTCCCGATCCAGCCGGTCCAGCACCTGAAGAAACACCCGTTCATCACCGTTGACCCGAACTTCAACATGGCAAGCGAGATCTCGGACCTCCACATCCCGGTAAGGATTGCCGGCGTTGACGAGCCGGGTGTTGTCTACCGTATGGACAACGTGCCGATCCAGTTCCGTGCCGTCATCAAGGGCCTCCCCGGTGTCCCGAGCGACGAGGAACTCTTCAACAAGGTCTACGAGCGCATGTGCGAACTTACGAAGACCGAGCCCATCTGGCTTGCGGCAAAGGAAGACCGGAGATACCCCGAATCTGAGGCGGTGATCTGAAAATGGCATCAGGAGAAATGATTGTAAAGGGCGGGTTTATCATCGACCCGACCCGGAAGATTGACGGCGATGTCGGCGATGTTGCCATCAAGGATGGCAAGATTGTCGACAAGGTCAGCTCCTCTGCAAAGGTCATCGATGCAAAGGGCAAGATCGTCATGGCCGGCGCAGTGGATGTCCACTCCCACGTTGCCGGTCCCAAGGTCAATGCCGGCCGCCTGATGCGCCCCGAAGACAAGTTCATATCGGGTGTTTTCAGGAGCGGGATGGCCCAGAAGAACGGCTACCGCATGGAGTCCGGCTTCTCAATCCCCTCGGTATTCAAGACCGGGTACGACTATGCCCGGATGGGATACACGTTCGTCATGGAGGCAGCAATGCCCCCGCTCCTCGCCCCGCACACGCACGAGGAGATCCATGACACCCCCATCATCGATGAAGCGGCACTGCCGGTCTTCGCCAACAACTGGTTCGTCATGGAATACCTCAGGAAGGGCGAGGTCGAAAACACTGCATCCTACATTGCCTGGCTCCTCAAGGCCACGAAAGGCTATGGTGTCAAGCTCGTCAACCCCGGCGGCACTGCTGCATGGGCATGGGGCCTTAACTGTTTAAGCCTCAACGACCCGGTCCCGTACTTCGAGATCACTCCCGCGGAGATCATCAAGGGCCTGATCGAGGCAAACGAGTACCTCGGTCTTCCCCACTCGGTCCACCTCCACCAGAACAACCTCGGCAACCCCGGTAACTACCCGGACACCATCGCAGCCCTCAAGATTGCCGAGGGATTCAAGGCCAGGAACAAGTTCGGCCGTGAACAGGTCATGCACTCCACCCACCTCCAGTTCCACTCGTATGGCGGGGAGGGCTGGAAGGACTTCTGCTCCAAGGCAAAAGAGGTCATGGACTATGTCAACAAGCAGAAGAACATCACCATCGATCTCGGCTGCGTAACGCTTGACGAGACCACGACGATGACGGCTGACGGCCCGTTCGAGCACCACCTCCACAGCCTCAACCACCTGAAGTGGACCAACGTCGATGTCGAGATGGAGACTGCCGCAGGCATTGTTCCCTACATCTATGACAAGAATGTCACGCCCAACGCAGTCCAGTGGGCAACCGGTTTGGAACTTGCACTCTTTGCAAAGGACATGAACCGGACCTTCATCACTACCGACCACCCGAACGCAGGACCGTTCACCCGGTACCCCCGCGTCATCAAGTGGCTCATGAGCAAGAAGGCCCGGGAAGCGACCATCGCAACCATGAAGAATAGTGACAAGATGATCGGCCTGACCAACATCCACACCATGGACCGCGAACTCACTCTCTTCGAGATCGCCCAGATGACCCGGTCCGGCCCGGCAAAATGCCTTGGACTCGGCAATGTTTACGGCGGCCTTGCCCCCGGCATGAATGCTGATGTCGGTATCTTCGACCTCAACTACAAGAACCTGCCCTCTGATGCAGAGAAGATCGAGACCGCATTCCAGCGGGCAGCCTGCTTCATCAAGGGCGGAGAAGTTATCGTCAGGGATGGAGAGGTTGTCAGCCACGGCCACAAGAAGACGGTCTGGGTCAAAGTCAAGATGCCCGAGAACCCGCAGGTCACCCGCGATGTCAGCCAGGCATTCACCCAGGGGACCTACACGGTCGACATCAGGAACTATCCCGTCCGGGAATACCTTGCCCCGCACCAGTCAGTCATCGATGTCAATGTGGAGGCATGAGGTGCGATCATGGCAACAGTAACGTTAAAACCCACGAAAGTCCCCGAACTCATGTTCGAGGGCTACAGTATCACACCCGACGCATTCGCAGGAAAGACCGCCCCACAGATCGCAGATCTGCCGGGACACGAAGGCAAGTTCGTCCTGAAACTCGGGGACTTCTTTGAAGTCTCCGGTAACGGCGGCGAGACCGCTGCAGACACCGATATCGTTATCACCGGAGACTGCACCCGTGTCAAGTACATCGGCGCCAGGATGACTGCAGGCACGGTCACGGTCAACGGCAATGCTGACATGTATGTCGGCGGATGGATGAAGGGCGGTAAGATCCACATCAAGGGGAACATGGACTCCTTCTGTGGGATCCAGATGGAAGGTGGCGAGCTCCTCTGCGATGGCGATGCCAAGAACCATGTCGGCTGCGCATACCGCGGTGACTGGAGAGGAATGAAGGGCGGCACCATACGGATCAAGGGCAGTGCCGGCAACGATATTGGCACCGCCATGCTCGGCGGGACCATCATCATCGAGAAAAACGCCTTCATTCATGTCTCCACCCATGCAGAGGGAGGCACGGTCATCATCAAGGGTGATGTCGAGGGTCGTGTCGGCGGCCAGATGGTCAAGGGCGAGATGTACGTGCTCGGCAAGATCAAGTTCATGATGCCCGGGTACCAGAAGGTCGGCACGGTGGAGAAGGAAGTCGATGGTGCCACATACACCTTTGACCACTATATCGGCGACCTCGGTGAGCGCCATGGCAAGAGCAAGGGGCAGATCGTGTACGCGAACCTGTACCTGAAAGCGGCGGCATGAACCCCCTTTCCCATCACATCACAAATACCGATAAAGGACAATCCTCTTTTTTCCCGAAGGTTCATCAGACCCCGAGGACAATAAAAAAATCTCCGTTACAAGGTGAGACCCCATGAACAAAGTTGGAAGAGACTTCATCAATGGAACCAGATGCCCGGATTATTCCACGGTTGACCTTGTCCTCCGTGTCCCGGAACCCCCCCATGAACTCCCGGTCAAAAAAGGGCAGACCGTCATCAAGCTCCCAAGCCCGAAGAAGTTCAAGATCCCGGATATGCCGGTACGGAAAGCCATCGAGAGCTGGGAACCTGTCGGGTTCTTTGCCCGGTCCACGATGGACTTAAAACAACTCTCGTACCTGCTCTGGTGTACCCAGGGGTTCAAGAAGATCGTGGCTGAGACGATCGAGATCCGCAATATACCTTCGACCGGTTCACGGAACCCGCTTGAGACGTATTTTGTTGCGGGCGATGTTGAAGGGCTGGAGACCGGCCTATACCGGTACCTCCCGAAATCCCACAGCATCGTGGCCGAACGTCTCGACTCAGGTCTTACCCTTGAGATGAGTACCGCAAGCATGAACTTCAAGCTCACGACCCGTGCTGCAGTGACATTCCTCTGGGTCGCAGTCCCCTACCGTACAATCTGGGCAATCGGGAACCGGGGATACCGGAGCGCACTCATCGAGGCCGGGCATGCCTGCCAGAACCTGATCCTGGCAGCAGCGGGTTTCGGTCTCCAGGTTGCACCGATTGACATGTTCCACGACGATCTCATAACAAAACTTGCAAACCTCGACCCGGAGACCCAGTGGCCGGTTTACCTTGCTGCTGTGGGAAATACCGAGCAGAACGTATCGCTCTGATAAAAAAACTCTTCTTTTTACCAGCCATCCCCACTCAACAGGTTTGGCGGGAAAGTGCGACATTATTTTACCATTACTAACGCACATTGTTAACAGAATTCTTTTAATGAGGGCCCGGGAATGGAGAGGCGGAGTCGTACAGGAAGAACGGGGCGCTGGATGCAATGGTAAAACGGTATCTCGATCTCCGTTCCCTCGATGAAGCGCTCACCCTGCTCAGGGACTCGTTTACTATCCCGCGGTACACCGAAAAAATCCCGGTTGTCCAGGCTGTCGGGAGGGTTGTCGCAGAACCGGTCTTTGCAACCTATTCCGTGCCGGAAGTCAGCATCTCCGCCATGGACGGGATCGCAGTCAGGAGCCGGGACACCATTGGTGCCAGCGATCGTAACCCGATCACCCTCGAACACCATGCCCGGGTAAATACCGGTAACGTCATCCCGCCGGAGTTCGATGCGGTCATCATGATCGAGGATGTCTGGGAAGCAGGGAGCAGCTTCCAGATCCGGCGGGCTGCTGCACCCTGGCAGCATATCCGCCCGGCCGGAGAGGATATCAAAGAGAACAAGCTCGTTCTCCCCCGCGGCCATGTGATCCGGCCATTCGATATCGGGGCGCTCGTCACCTATGGGATTACAACCATCGAGGTCCTCTCCGTCCGCGTAGGGATCATCCCCACCGGCAGCGAGCTCGTGCCGCCGGGTGTCCGCCCGAAACCCGGGCAGGTCGTGGAGAGCAACACGGTGATGGCACAGGTCTTCCTCTCCCAGATGGGAGCACACTGCACCCGGCTTCCGATCGTACAGGATGAGCCCGATCTCATCCGTGAGGCTATGCGGAAGGCCGTACGGGAGAACGACCTTGTCCTCATCTCTGCCGGATCATCAGCAGGGACACGCGATTTTACCGAAAGTGTGATCCGTTCGCTCGGGGAACTGGTCTTCCATGGCGTGGCAGTCAAGCCAGGTAAGCCGGTCATGCTCGGGAAGGTTGAGGGGAAGCCGGTACTCGGCCTTCCCGGCTACCCTCTTGCTGCCCAGACCGTGCTGCGGGAGTTTGCCGCACCCCTGCTCGAATCCTGGGGGTTTGCCCCGGCGCCACGGTACCCGGTGACTGCCAGGCTGGCGCAGGCGATCACGTCGGATCCCGGGTTTGACGAGTTCGTGCCACTCTTTGTCGGCCGTATCGGCACGACCCTGTATGGGATGCCGCATGGGAAAGGGGGGTTTGCCCAGATGGCGACCGTGAAATCCAATGGCTACACGCATATCCCGGCCCCGGTCGAGGGGTACGAAGCGGGGACCGAACTTGAGGTTCTCCTTACAACAGATATCGGGAGCATCGAGCGGACGCTCTTCTTCACCGGCACGCTGGACCCGGCCCTTGAGGAGCTTGCGAACCTTGCCCATGACAACGGGCTGTTCATCCATGCGACCAATCCCGGCAACATCGCGGGTTTTCTCGCCCTTGGCAGCAACACCTGCCATGCGGCACCGCTGGTCCTGCCCGCACAGCCGTTACCGGGCATCTATCTCCCACTCATGAGACCCCTGGATACCGATGACATGGCCTTCATCCATATCGCCACCATTGAGATGGGTATTGCCTCCCGGGACGGCCTCGGGGTAGCGGATCTCACGCATGCCCGGTTCATCAATACCCGGAGGGAGACGCCTTCCCGCATGGTCCTTGATTCCCTGCTGACCGCGGAGGGCATCGATCCCTCTCAGGTGAACGGCTACCCGCAGGAAGTGCACGGTCCTCCTGCCGTTGCGGTTGCAATAAAAAACGGGTTTGCCGATGCCGGGATGTGCACTTCCGGCATTGCCAGCGCAAACGGGCTCCGGTTCGTCCCGGTTGCCCACGAGGACTACGAACTTGCAGTGAGGATGGAGATGCTCACGGACTCCCGTATTAAAATGCTCATTGGGCTGATCCGGTCACCGGCCTATCAAACCCTGTTGGAAAAGACCGGGGGTTATGCCACAGAAAAGACCGGCAGGGTCCGGTGCCTGTCACCGGACTTATCGCTCACCGGTTGATCTCTTCCGTGGGTCCGATCGGGTCTTTTCGGGGATAAAAAAGACGGGTTATGGTTTCTGTTTCTTTTCCACTACCGGCGCTGCTCCCGGCACCTGCCTGAGGATCTCTTCCTTGAATTTCCCGAAGTGGAGCTCGTCCAGCTGCTCGGAGAGGAGGCGCCCGCTCCAGGCCCGGCGGTAGACCCAGTCGATGATCTTGTCGATGACAAAGAGGACCTGCTCCTCGGTCTCCACGGTCAGCAACTCGCGCCCGATCTTCGGGTGTCGTCCGCGCCTGCCCCCAACCGTGATGAGGAAGTGGCGGTGCTCCGCCTTGATGAGGTCGAAGTGGCATGACTGGACGCAGACCCCGCAGTCCACACACGTGTTCTCGTCCAGCACCGAGATACCGTTGGTAATCCGGATGGCTCCCTCCTTGCAGTACGTGACGCAATTGCCACATCCGGTGCAGAGCCGCTCCTTGGTGCGGACGGGCACAACCCTCCCGATAACCCCAATTTCGTTGAGCATCGGGCTCGTGCAGGCATTCGGGCAGCCGGAGAGGGCGATGCGCATCTTGACCGGCATCGCCTTGCCGAAGAGTTTCGCATCGATCTTTTTTGCAAGGCTGATGGTATCGATATTCGCGAATTTACATCGCTCGGTACCGGGACAGCAGATGATATTGACGACCTCGTCCTTCTCGGAGCCGATGGGAGTCCCGTTCTTCTCAAGGGCGATGGCCATCCTTTTCAGCCGCTTGGGATCGACATGGGGGATCTCGATCGTCTGCCGGATCGTGCAGTGGACCACGCCGCTCCCGTAGGTCTTTGCAATTCTTGCTATGCCCCGCAACTGCTCGATAGTCAGGAGCCCGGCGGGAGCCCTGATCCGGACCGTGGAAAGGTGGGCGTCCCGTTCGGTAATGACCCCGCCTTTCATATGAATGCCGAATTCGTGCTGCATCGATCAGGAGTGGGGAACGCCGGGTAATTAATGCTGGGATATTACCCTCGTGGATGAGATCCGACTGGCAAAAAGACCGGCAAAGAATGCATACCAGAGACCAGGATGATCCTTCTCTCAGGCAATTGTACCTGACTTCTTAATCTTAGGGATCAGGTAGGCAACCACCATCCCAACGATGAACGCAAGAGTGATAGAACTGACCAGGGCAAGGAGACCGATGACCACTGTGACGAGCATTGAATCCGTCTTGAGGCTGTGACGGCCCATCTCGATCCCGACAAACACCAGCAGGGCGCCGAGGACACCGACTGCGATGATGGAGAGGACCTGCGGGGACGTGAAGAAGAGGGCGAGCGTGATGAAGATCAGCCCGGCATAGACATTTGCCCCGCCCGTCCGGGCACCATAGCGGTACTGGGCGGCAAGCCCCCCTGCTCCATGGCACATCGGGAACCCCCCGAACGGTACGGAAGTCAGGTTCATGAGACCAATCGTGGTCGAGAATTTTTTTGGAGGCACATCTTTCCCGAACAGGTCTTTTGTCAGGAGGGCGGTGGCCAGGATCGCATTCGCTACCGTCAGGACCATCTGGGGGAGGACCAGATCGGAAAGGGCGGGAGCAACATCCGAAAGTGACGGTATCACCAGCTGCGGGGCGGGGATCAGGCTGATGGGCGGTATGCCGTAGAGCAGGATTCCCCCGACTAGGCCGGCACCGATCACGCAAATCGATGACAGGTCGGGGACCCCTCGGTATTGCACAAGGAGGAGAAAACCAAGGATGATGACGATGCCAATCCCGAAGAAGAGGGGGTCCCTGATGATGAAAACCGCCGATGACCGGAAGAGGAGGAGTGCCAGCCCGAGCTGGATGCCCCGCACCACGCTCTGCGGCACCCACCGTTCGATGACCGCAAAGAAGTGCCCGTACCCGAGCACGAGGAATACTGCACCGAGAATAAGACCGGCTATGGCAATCTCGCCGGCCGAGATCCCCCCGGTGGCACCGGCCGCAATCACCACGACAGCAATCGCTTTCATCGGTTCGAGCGGGATTGGCAGACGGTAATACAGGCCGGTGAGGATGAACCAGATACCGAAGAAGAGGAGGATGTAGCGGGGGTCGACATCCGATACGAGCGCAACGGCAAGGATGAGCGGGATGATCGTCCCGAAATCCCCCAGCGATCCCGCCAGCTCCGACAGGGAAAATGAGAGCGGGAGGGGGGGGTCCGAAGGCATACTATCGACAGGATTATCTGGCCCGCATCCCGTTGGTTTTTTTAAGTTCCGGGACCGCGGGTTCGTTTCGTTGATTGTGATTGAACTAATGTAACGGCGATCATACGAATTAACCTTTTCAAAGAGGCCGGTGCCGGTTGCTATTCAATAAATTTATCTGGTTGCTGACTGTAACAGTCTTTAAGGTTCGTTATATGGCTGATTTAATTACCGATATCCTGATCTATGCCGGTATCGGGATCATCACCTTCACCATCGGGATGATCCTCGGGTACCAGCTCCTGATAATGTATTACTCGAAACGGTTCATGGTTGTGGCAAAGGAATGTTCGGATACTGACTCTGTCGTCCCCCTTGTGGATGAGCTGACCAGGGAGTCCTGAAACGGAGGTATACACATGGTAGACATTGTCAGTTACACGTTAATCAGCATCACCTGCTTCTGTTTCGGGCTTATCGTCAGCTTCCAGCTGGCGCACATCCATTACAGCCGCAAGCTCACAAATCTCGTGCGCCGCTCCATATCCACGAAGACCATTGCCCCGGTCCTTGCCGAATACGAGGGGCTCAAGCCCAAAAAATAATTTTTTTCGCGGACAGCAGTAAGGCAGCCCGTCTTTTTCAAATCATACCCTTTTCCTTACCTGTAACTCTGGTCGCTGGCAGTACCGTGTTATAGGCTCTAATACGAGGACTGCGAATAATGAGACAATGCGCTGTATCGTCCTTGCCAGCGGGAGCAAAGGCAATTGTGCTGTCATCGTTGGGAGTGCCGGGAGCATCCTCATCGATGCCGGGCTGAGTGCGAAGGAACTGCTGCGCCGCATGGACGCGACCGGGGTGGACCCGGAAACGATCGATGCCGTGCTGGTAACCCATGAACATGGCGACCATATCCGGGGGCTGGATGTGACCGCCCGGAAGCTCGACGTCCCGGTGTATGCGACGGAAGGGACGCTCCGGGATTTCCTGGAGCACCGCCGCACATCGCAAAAGCCGCTCCGCCACCACACCTGTTCATACCACGGCCAGTTCTCCGTGGGCAACTTCCTTATCGAACCGTTCGAGACATCCCATGATGCGGCAGAGCCCTGCGGGTTTGTGATCAGCGAAGGGGATACCCGGATCGGGTACTGCACGGACACCGGCATCATGACGGCCCCGATGCTCGAACTCCTCCGGCCCTGCGATGGGATCGTCCTCGAGAGCAACCACTGCCCGGAGATGCTCGCAAACGGCCCGTACCCCGAGTCACTCAAACGGCGGATCCGGTCAAAGCGGGGCCACCTCTCAAACCATGCTGCGGCCGAATGCCTCCGGGGGTTCGGGAAGGACGTCCCCCGCATCATCCTCGCCCACTTGAGCGAGGTCAACAATACGCCGGAGAAGGCGCGGGTCAGCGCCCGTGACGGGCTCGGGCTCTTCTTCGAAGAGGAGGGTGTCATCGTCGCCACCCAGTGCGGGACCTGTCCTGAACGGCCCCAGGAATTCCGGCTGTAAAGGGGGAAATTCGACGGGGGGCGAAATCGAGACCTACGTCAGAACGCCGGAGAAGAGAGGAAACCCTCAGGGTTCTTCGACCCGCTCGGAACTCGAAGAAACCTGATGGTTTCTTCTCCTCCTCGTGGTTCTTCGAACCACTCGGAACTCGAAGAACGCTGGCATGGTCTCCTCCTCCTCCTCGTGGTCCTGTCGGACTGCTCGAAAAAGAAAACGTTAATCCCTCCCCCAAGGTAACATCTCACGAGAGAACCGCCATGCTCTTTATGGATTTTGCAAAGACCTGCGAGAGACTGGAAGACACCGCCGGCAGGCTCGATATGATCGGGATCATCAGTAAAGAGCTGCCGGGCCTTTCTGAAGAGGAACTGCCGGTCTTTGTCAGGTTCGTCATGGGGAGGATCTTCCCGGACTGGAACTCCCGGAAACTCGGGATCGGGCCAAACATCCTGTACGATGCGGTCAGGAGTGTTGCCGGCGTCAGGAAGACGGAGGTTGTTGACCGGCTGAATAAGACCGGGGACATCGGCAGGACGGTTGAAGAGCTCCTGCTTGTCAAGACCCAGACCTCCCTGTCCTATACCGAACTCGACCTCCTCGGTGTTTACCATAAACTCGTCAGCATATCATCACGCGAAGGAGAGGCATCGCAGCGGGAGAAGATGCGCACGGCGATGCAGCTGCTCGGGGATGCACGCCCGCTCGAAGGCCGGTACCTTGCCCGGATCATGCTCGAGGAACTACGGATCGGTGTCGGGGAGGGAAGCGTGAGGGAAGCGATTGCAAAGGCGTTTAATGTGGATTCGGCGCTCGTGGAACACGCCATGCAGGCGCTCAATGACATGGGCGAGGTGGCACGGCTCGCGAAGATCGGTCCGGATGCGTTAAAGGACGTCCAGATCACGCCGTTCCACCCGGTCCGTATGATGCTTGCCCAGCAGGGAGCCATCGCGGACATGATCGAGGAGCACGGGCAGATCGCGGCGGAGTTCAAGTACGACGGTTCCCGGTTCCAGTTCCACAAGAAAGGCAACTGGGCCCGGCTCTACTCCCGCCGTCTTGAGGATGTCACCGCAGCACTGCCGGATGTGATCGGGCAGCTGATGAGTGCCACAGAACACGACGTGATCCTTGACGGGGAAGTGATCGCGATCAAGGACGGGAAGCCGATGCCGTTCCAGTCCGTGCTCCGGAGGTTCCGCCGCCGTCACGATGTGGCGGAGGCGCAGGAGGCGATCGAGATGGTCCCGAATGTCTTCGATATCCTCTACCTGGACGGGGAGACCCTCATCGACCTGCCGTTTTCCGAACGCCGTAAAAAACTCGAGGGTGCGGTGACACGCTACATCGCCCCGCAGGTTGTCAGCGGCGAACAGGCAGAGATCGAGAAGACCTACGATGCGGCCCTTGCTGCCGGCCACGAGGGGATCATGATCAAGGTGCCAACCTCGCCCTACACCCCGGGCCAGCGGGGGAAGAACTGGATCAAGATCAAGCCGGATGTGGACACGCTCGACCTCGCGGTGATCGGTGCCGAGTGGGGCGAGGGGAAACGGGCGCATGTCTTCGGCTCGTTCCTCGTCGCCTGCCAGGACCAGAGACGGCTCGTCCCCCTGAGCCGGGTCGCCACCGGCTTTTCTGATGAGCAGCTTGCCGAGGTGTACGAGATGCTCAAAGACAGCGTTGTCAAAACCGAGGGCAAGGAAGTCAGCTTCGAGCCATCGCTCGTATTCGAGGTCGGGTATGCCGAACTGCAGGCAAGCCAGAACTACGAGGGAGGGTTTGCCCTCCGCTTCCCACGGTTCATCCGGATCCGGGATGACAAGGACCTCGCCGATATCGAAACGATCGAGGGCATCCGGGCCCGGTACCAGCGGCAGGCAAACTCCGCACAGGCCTACCAGAAATGATTGAGTGTCCGCTGGGTCCGCAGTTCGGGGATCAGGGTGCTGTGGGCCACCCAGGCACCCGATCCGATGACAGCAACGGTCCGGGCTACTGCCGCATCCAGCGTCGGGCATGCCAGCGGGGGCGCTGCCATCGCCTTCCGCGTTGCCTCCCGGATCACCCACGTCCCGAGCGGTGCCCAGTACTCGTTCGAGACACTCCGCACCACGATCACGCGGGCGCAGCGCCGGATACTTTTCAGGTATTCGCACACGGCAAGCCGGGCCGAGTAGTATGCACCTGTAATCGGCGAATACCCATGTTTCGTCATCCCTTCCCGGTCCTGCACGATCACGTCCTTTTCCCCGCCCCAGAGCGTGTGCTTCCCCCATATCTCGATCATCTCGTACTTCCAGTCGCCGGGCACGAGAATACAGGCAATGCGGTTCCCGAAGATCTCGCCCGAGAAGACGAGGATCTCCTCAACGGGGGGGAACCGGGCAATCTCCTTTTTTAAATTGATCGAGAGGGTGTCATCCACAGCGGTGATCGCCCAGCGGGTGGGGACAAACTTCCGCTTCCTCCCGAGGAGCCCCGCGGTCATCAGTTTCGAGATCTGGTACACATCAACCTCTGAATCCTTCAGTGCAACGCAGGCCTCTGTTGCGACAAGGTCGGTATCGGAGGTGACCCGGTCCACCACCCGCTCTACCTTTGCACTCCCGATCACGTCCATGCTCTTCACCGAACCGGTCATCCCGACCGGGGCAACGGTACCGTCAAAACTGAGGCTGAACGCAACAGGCCGCTCAAAGGCGACATCGACATCGAGCGGAACTGAAGAGAGCGCGATCTCCTGCAGGTCTCCTGCAACGGCAGGGAGGGCCGAGCTCCCGCGGAGAGTGCGGGCCCGGATGCCCACGATATCCTCCATGCCGAGGTTCTGCCGGATCCAGTCCGGGGGGTTGTCGGAATCGTTGATCAGGAGCGGGCCGCCCCGGACGTCGGGATACCCGAAGCTGCCGATAAAGACCGAGGGAGAACTGCCCTGGTAGCTGGCAGACGGTTTTGCCATCGATGCGGCCTGCGCATGGAACCGGCTGACGATCGGGCAGCGGGGGAGCCCGCACATCCATTTTCCCTTGCACTCCGCACACCGCATCATCGGTGACTCTCCATCCCGACAGGACGACAGGGAATATTATTCGGGAAGGTGCGGGTCATGGGGAGGGAGTACCGGCAGGCTGGTAACAACCGTGACATGCGGCGAGGACCCGGAGGGTGCTGCCTGGGAGACGTTCACAAACCGGCTCTCGAATTCCGTAAACGAGACACGCCAGCCCACATCGTAGCGGGCCCCGCATTCCGGGCAGATGAGGATCACGCTGTACACCTCGCGGGTGGACTTGACCGGGTTGGCCTTGTCCGTGTTCGTGCCAATAAACGAGGTGTGGAACCCCAGTTCGTACCCGCAGGCCGGGCAGGTATGGAATTCCGTCCCCGCTTTGATGTGGGTAATCTCAACGGATGCTTTCATAAAAATTCCTGAAATTCTTAACAATGATACTGTGGGGACGGGACCATATGGAGACAAAACCGCGTTCCGCAACAGAGATGATAACATTAGACGCGTTCTGCCGCCCGTTGACCCCTGCATGGGCTGCCCGGAACGGCCGGGGGACGATCTCCATAGTCTCGGCGATCTTCTGCTCCAGGAGCTCGGGGGTGATATTCCTCCCGTCAACAGAGGTGCCGGCCCCCATCTCCACGATCCTCATCGCATTGTTCTGCTGTTCGGGATGGCCCGGGTCCATGATGACCAGGACCGGTTTCTCGAAGATCAGCGCCTCGTGCAGCGTGGTAAGTCCCCCGTGCACGATCGCGATCCGTGCTGCGGCAAGGTGCTCGTAGAGGTTTTCAACATACCCGTGGGAAAGGAAATTATCCGATGACTCCGGCAGCACCGCCCCGGTATAGAAGACATCGAAGATGAGGTCTTTTCTCCGGTCGGCAATCCCTTTCAGCATCCGGTACATCGGGAGCTTATAGGGCTCACCGCCAAAACTGGTGAAGATCGTCTTGTTGTCATTCGCGTACCGTTCCGGCTCGAAGCGGGAGAACGGGCCGGTGAGGCAGTACCGCTCCTGGTCGCGCGAGGAGTACCGGATATTGTACTTGCTGACGGTGTCGGGCGACGGGTAATCGGGGATGATCACCTTGCGCGCAAACCGCAGGTAACGGCGGATGAGAATGTTCAGGACCTTCCAGACAAGGTTCGTGGTGCCGTTCGGCCCGTTGAAATGGGTCTGGTTGGTGATGAAGACCACCGGGGCACGTGCCAGCCGTGCCCCCGTGACACCGGCGTACATCGTGTCGCAGACAACGCAGTCATAGCCATTCCTGCGGACGAGCTTCTTTACATCCAGGCCGGACTGGAGGAGGTTGAAAAAAAGGGTTTTTGAGTGCCAGAGGGTCTTTTTCAGGCTGAAGAAACCATCCGTTCCCTCAAGGCAGACCTCACGATGGATCCGGTGCAGTTCCGTGCACCCGTGCTGGTCCATGAAATCATACGACTTGCCATACCCGGCATAATGGATCGTATGTCCCTGCTGCTGCATATAGTGCCCGAGGTGGAGACAGCGGGAGGCGTGCCCGAGTCCTTCACCGCAGACAACGAAAAGGATCTTCATTGTGTCCTGCCGGAAAGTTATGTTCTGATGGGAGATGAATTATGGTGTCTCTCCACCGGGCTCTTCGGGTATGAGGACCCATGCAATGATATAGACAATGATGCCGGTACCAAGCGACAGGAGCGTGAGGGCGACCCAGACCAGGCGGACCACCGTGGGATCGATATCAAGGTGGGAACCGATGCCAGTACAGACACCCCCGAGCATACGCCCCTGCAGCGGGCGGTACAACTTCTTCATGGAAAGAACTGGTTTTTTCAGGAATTAAACCTGGCCCTGCGGGTCAATGGTAACATCCAGAGCATTATAGTCCACGGGCGCAAAGGGGGAGTGGGAGAACTGCCATGACCGGAACAGAGAGTAAAAAGCTCGCGACATTCGGTGCAGGGTGTTTCTGGGGCGTTGAAGAGGCGTTCCGGACCGTTGAGGGGGTGCTCTCAACTGCCGTCGGGTACATGGGAGGGACGGTGAAAAACCCGACGTACGAACAGGTCTGTACCAGAGAGACCGGCCATGCGGAAGTGGTGCAGGTCACGTACGATCCCGCAAAAGTCAGTTACGAAAAACTGCTCGACATCTTCTGGTCAATCCATGACCCTACCCAGCTCAACCGGCAGGGGCCGGATATCGGGTCGAACTACCGGTCGGTCATCTTTTACCACGACCCGGAACAGGAAAAGATCGCCCGGCAGTCGAAAGCGGATATCGAGACCTCGGGGCGGCCCGGGTCTGGCAGGATCGTCACCCTCATCCAGCCAGCGGATGAGTTCTGGAAGGCCGAGGAGTACCACCAGCAATACTTCGCAAAGCATGGCGGCGGGCGCTGCCACATCTGAGGGTACCGGACAAGAATCCGCATTGTTTATCAATCTGGCCGGGATAATTTCGTAGCATGGATATTTCCGGAACCATCCAGATCATCGCAACCCTGGCAGAAGTCGTGGTTGCCCTCCTTGCAATCCTGATCGCGACAAAGAAGAAAAAGACCTACGGCTGGTTCGTGGGGATCACTTTCGGCCTTTTCGTGGTTTTTGACATTGCCCGCATCTTTACACTGGAGGTATCAGCCGAACTGCACGCACTGGTGCTCCTCATTGCATGTATCTCGATGGTCTATGCAGCGTGGCTGATGTGGAAAGAGCAGTAAAAGCGAGGGTTACATACATACCATGGACACATCGGGAGCCATCCAGATCATCGCAAGCCTGGCAGAAGTCGTAGTCGCCCTTCTTGCATTCCTGATCGCGACAAAGAAGAAGAAGACCTACGGCTGGTTCATGGGAATCACCTTCAGCCTTCTCGTGGTCTTTAACTTCGCCCGCGTCTTCGCACTGGAGATATCGGTCGAAGGGTATGCGCTGATATTCCTCGTTGCATGCCTGTCGATGGTTTATGCGATGTGGCTGATATGGACGGAGCAGTAACTCAGTTTCGTCTTCCTGCCCGCAACCGGAACGCAGGCTTATAAACAATACCGGATACCATTAGCTGATCACATCAGCGCCAGGGAGGCTCCTTTCAGGAGGTGGGGACATGATACAGATATACCGGTCAAAGAAAGACTGCGAACC
>JAJRCF010000032.1 GCA_028679075.1 Methanoregula sp.
ACTGGAATATGATCCCAATACGGGTAGTGTCTATTTCATGGGCAATGCACAGAGCGTGACCTGGTGATTACAGGATGCCCGGCAAACGTCTCCCTATCCCAGCCCGAAATGATGATTCCGCTGTAGCCGAAATGATCGGCGTGCTGGTCCTTGTTGCCATTTTCGTTGGTGCGGTTGCTCTCATCGCCGTCTTCATGTTCTCCCAGCCCCAGCTGCAGAAGATTCCTGCGGTAAATCTTCAGTTTGCTTCCAAAGGTAACGTTATCACCATTTTCCACGACGGTGGCGATCCCATCCCGGAAGGATACTACCAGATCCGGGTAAACGGCAATACAATCCCCTCAGGTTCCGTCATAAAATCCCCGTCGCCTGCCGGCAACTGGGCAATCGGGGACACACTTACGATTACCATGAGCGACCTGTCGCCCTCATCCTACGTCCAGGTAATTTACCTGGGAGGGTCCGCAACATCGGTCCTTGCCTCTAACAGTACACCGGGCAGTTCTGAAGGTCCGTATGCTCCCGTAGCCTCCTTTATTACCGATGTCTCATCAGGTACCGCCCCGCTGGCAGTGCAGTTCACCGATACTTCGGCAAACAGCCCTGCCTCATGGTCATGGGCATTTGGCGATGGATCCGTATCCCTGATCCAGCACCCGGCACACACGTATACCTCTGCCGGGACCTACACCGTGACGCTGACCGCCCGGAACAGCCTTGGCAACAGCACGGCAACGAGGACCATCACGGTAGCCAGCACCCCTGCTCCTGTTGCCAATTTTACTGCCAATGTATCATCCGGTTTCGTACCGCTGACGGTGCAGTTCACGGACCTCTCGGAGAACAATCCGACTTCATGGTCATGGGTATTCGGCGACGGGAATGTCTCTTCCCTGCAGAACCCGCGGCATACCTACGTAGCGACGGGAAATTACTCCGTAAGCCTGAACGCGACAAATACTGCCGGCTCCAATAATATGACGAAGACGGACTACATCCAGGTAACGCCGGTCCCGTTTGTGAATTATGTCATCGAGGAGGATGTCTTTGTCTATGGAAGTCAGTTAAGCTTCTCCGGCGCCAATGTTGCCGGGCCTGATGCCACCGTTGTCCTCACAAAATCCCTGACAACCAGTGACCTGAATGGAGGTACCTCAATTGCAGTCAACACCATCTACATTGACGGGGACGTCACGCTTAACGGCGGGAGTGCAGGCCTCGGATCGGCAAGCAATCCCGGGAATATCTATGTCACCGGGGATGTGAACCTGCTGAGCGGATCACGGGATATCTACGGTGATGTGTATGTCCGGGGGAACTTCAGACTGAAAGATGCACGGATTCATGGAAACGTGTACGTTGATGGTGATGTTACCCTGGACTGGACCCCCTGGCTTGCTGATGGTGCGCATATCTATTACACTGGCACACTCAGTGCCCCTGCATACTTCAGTCAGGCAATTTTAGACAAATGCGTCCACCAGGGTACCGTACCGGGATTCACCATGCCTGAAACGGCGATACCTTCGGTAAAACCTGCAGACTGGTATGCGGCGCGTGGATATGTCTCAAGCGGACCTTTGACAGACAACCTGAAAATATTTGCCAGCAGTTATACATCAAGTTCCTGGACATCCTCCGTAAATGATGTAGTCATTATCGCGAGCACGGGTGATATCTCAATTACCGGACTTGGCGGCAGTGGCATCCGGGGTGTGTTGTTTGCGCCGAACGGGAGGGTGACCTATAACGGGGGATTCTTTGAGGGCGTCGTGATCGCCCGTGATGGCTTCGATGTCACCAGTGGCGGGACTACGGTAACCTTCAAGAATCTTGATACGTATTTCAGCAGCGCTGATGATTACCCGTTTTAATTTTAAATGGATCTGTAACGCTCTTCCATGTCAGGAACCTGATGTTCAGGCAAAAGGCTACCTGATTCTTCCGCTATAAACTCCCTCTGCACTCTATCCCCCGGTTCAGGAATGCAGTGTGCCATAATGATCGGATAAGAGATGATCCATTGCGATTGTTATAGCCGTGTTTCGTGAAGATTTGGATAAAATTGGGTTATTGGTACGCTACGTATCTCTGAACAATTACCGTTCCTTCGCTTATACTGCCGTATGGATCTCGACCATGCCCTGCGGACGGGACGTACTCCCGGAAGTGACGAGTGTCCCGTCCTTGTACACCTGGACGGTCATATCCCGGACGGACGCATCTCCCTTCTCGATGTATGCATCGATAGTCCCGCTGCTCAGGGGTACCTGGTAGACCCGGGCTCCCGAACTGTTCACCTCGCGGGCAAGGCCGTTTCCTGATATCGAGCCGGAATACTGCCCCGGATATACAACACGGACAAAAATCCCCGCAGGGGGAACTCCCGATGCGGCTGCGGATGCGTCCAGCGTGGGCCCGGCGGTGACAGCGGGTACCGGTGCCGGGACGGGTGCGGGAGTGTTCACGGCCGCCATGCCCACCGGGATATGCAACTCGACAAGGCCATACGGTTTTGCCGTTGTGCTGTTCGAGACCGGGATTCCCCCGTTGAAGACCTCAACGATCAGGGTCTCCGCGGATCCACCCGTCTTCTCTATTGAACCCTCGATCGTGGTATTACTGACCGGCATCTGGTACAGCAGGGTCCCGGAACCATTCACGTCCGTATTCCATCCCTGTGCCCTGAGGGAACCTGTATACCCCCCGGGACAGGATATTTTGACCCAGATCCCGTTTGCAGGTACGGCACCGGGCGCAAGGGTTACCTCAGGTACTGGTGTGGCTGACGGTGCCGGAGTCGTCGCCGGGACCGGTGTCATGCTGGCCGCAGGTGGCGGGGCAGCCTGCCCTGGCGCTGGCTGCCGGGCATCCGGCCCCGGAATCGGGACGATCATCGCCGCGATAAAGATCGCGGCAATGAGGAACACCACAATGAACGTGACGATGGGAGAAGTCGGCGCGGGTTCTTCCGGCAGGGCATTTTTACTGCCCTGGCTTATGCCATAGATGGTCCATTCCGGGACTGCAGGGCGGCCTGACGGCTGATCAAGCTCCAGTGTCCCGGCATCCATGCTCTCCTTCCTGTTGACTGACGAGGGGATGGTACGATACGGTTCCAGCCGGACCGGAACTCCCCGGTCCCTGATAACCTCCATGCACGTGTCGCGGTTCTGGAAATTCCTGTGGGCATCCTGATAGATAAAAATGAGCTCGATACCGCGTGAACTGCCGTCCGGTGTACTGTAGGTAAGTTGTATGACCGGTTCACGCAGGCGGTTTGTTCCTGCAACAGCGAGTCCGATGCTGGTAAAGGGGATGCTCACCCTGGGAGTCCCCGAATCCCGGTCGACAAGGATGAGCCGGCTGCCGGTAAGGGCGGCCTCGTAGCCGACACCATTGATGATGAGTTCCTGTGTTGTATGGATGACGGACTCACCACTGTCCAGGTTCAGGTTATCCATGGGACCCCCAGTTGTATATCTGTATTTACTGTAGGGCTCCCTGATAATAATCACTACAGTCCCTGACCGTGACCCGACGCCGGAAACGTTACTGGTCGTCCGCACCGGGGACCTGTATATCCGTGTTCCTGCTCACGAGCAGGTTGTAGGCGTCATGCGCCTTGTTGTACCGGACCAGCACACCCCGCATCTCCAGCACGGTGCCGTACGGTGCCGACCTGAGCGCTTCGTTTGCGGGTGTCATGTGGAATGCAGGGAGGACCGCATAGACCGGGACTTTTGCCGTCCCGTCACAGACCTTGAAGAGATGGTTCTTTACATCCCCGAGTTCCCCGCTCATCTTCACGACTGCGACATTGACCCGTTTTTCAACGGCACTGTGCAGTTTCGAGAGCCGGAGGAACTTCGAATTGGGAGCGACCCGGTACCCATCCATCCGTACTCCGGCTTTCCGGAGTACGGCATAACTGTACTTGATGTCGATGTTCACGTACCGGTACGACTCCTCGCACCGGGCGAGCGCCTCCATCAGCCGTGTCGGCCGGATGACCGGTGCCGTGGCAAAGCTCCAGCACCGGGGGGCTGTGCAGGGTATCCCCCGGATGAACGAGCAGGGGGCATGGACAAAAATCCCGCGCTTGTGCAGCTCAGCGGTAAGGGTCCGCATGCGGGTGGAATTATCTTCGTCAGCGGGTTCAATGATGAGGACCGTCCCGTCGGGAGCCAGCCGTTCTGCAATCCGTTCCACAATCCCTGCCTGGATATCCACCGAGCTTTCGGGCAGTTCGTTGAGCACGTTGGAGAAGATGATGAGGTCGCACTTTTCCGGTATTGATGAGGGGAGCGGTTTCTGGATATCCGCCTTTATGGGAGGCTTGATCGAGACGTTTCCTCCCCGGGGCACGAACGCATCCCGCAGGGAGAGGAATGCCTCGATATGCTCCTCCGAGCGTTCGATGGAATACACGGCGGCCCGGGCACCATCGAGCCGTGACCAGAGATCCGCGACCGCAAGCGGGACAACCCCCGGCCCGGTGCCGACATCGAGTATGGTCATGTTTTTCTTCAGCAGGCCGTCCCGGGCAAGTCCCGCGAGCAGGTGTTCGGTCTGCATGAAGTACACCGGGAAGTGGTATGCGAGGTAGCCGAGCACGCTGTACCCCTTCGTGTACTGCAGGGAACGTTTGTGTGAAGGTTTCCAGTAATCATCCTTCTGCGCAGTGATTGCCTTGCGGAGCCGTTCGATGACCGCGGGATCATTCCAGTCCTTCGCTGCCTTTTTGGAGATATATCGTTCGATCGCGTCGGCAAGGGCGCCCGGCATCTCCCGCCCGGCAAGGAATGCATCGATTCGTTTCTGCTCCCCCTGGTTCAGGATATAGGCAGGTCCCGGCGGGACCCGTGAGATCTCGTAATCCTCACCGGCTTTTGTGGCAGCAAGACCCATGCGGGACAATTCCGGGGAGATGATCCGGTACACCTCTTCGACCGGCATCGCGTCGTCGAGGTACTGGATGATCTCGGAGAGACGGAAGACCGGTCTCGTCCCGGCAACATATTTCACAGTAGAGATGAGGGAGTGTCCGGCCATAACCTGCCGGATACTTGGTGACCCGCCCACATACATCTTTTGCACAAATGCACTGCCTGCTGCGGCTACGGACCGTTTGCCACCTGCCCGTACTTCCATAAGGGAAAAAGGTGATTACTGTATATGCTCGACCACTGCCCGGGTGCCGCGAACCTGCGCACCCCCACCCTCGCGATCAAGACATGCCCCCAGTGCGGCGAGGAAGTCGAACTCTTTTCCAACGATGTTTCCGTAAAGTGCAGCAACTGCGGTTTTGTTGTCTATAACGACACCATCTCCTGCGTCCAGTGGTGCAAGTACGCAAAGGAGTGCGTGGGCGAGGAGACGTACAACAAGATAATGGCGCAAAAAAAGCAGGTGTAGCGGGATTATACAACGCTCTCGAAGAAGACCGGCCAGAACGGGTCCTGTGCGGGTATAGCGAGGGGAACGGTCGTGCCGTCCCGCCGTTTCATGATCCGTTTCGATGGATCGGCAGTAACGGTCCCGATCACCGAGGATGGGATGCCGGCCCGTGCAAGCGCATCGATAATTTTTCCTGAACTGGCCGGGTCCGCGGTAATGAGGAGCGAACCTTCGGCGATCGCGGCAACGGGATCGATGCCAAACGACTCGCATACCATCCGGACTTCGTCCGGGTACACAAAGCGCGACTCGTCAATCACCATCCCGACGCCACTCGCATCGGCGATCTCGAAGAGGCCGCCGATCACCCCGCCCTCGGTGGCATCGTGCATTGCGGTGACCCCCCCGGCAGCCATTGCCGTGAGTGCATCTTCAACCACGGTCATCTTCCGGCAGAGTGCCTGTGCCTTGCGGACCAGTTCATCCGGGTAGTTCTTCTGCAGGTCCGCTTCGCGCAGGACCGAGAGAATACCGGCGGTCTCTATGGCCGGCCCCTTGGTCAGTATCACGTCATTGCCTGACCGTGCTCCCGCGGGCGTCACGTACGCGTCTTTCGCAGCAATGGCAAAGACAGTAATTCCCCCTATGGTCGGGGCTGCAAACCCGGGGTAGTACCCCGTGTGTCCCCCGACAATGGCGATCCCCAGTTCAACAGCAGTCCTGTGGATGGAATCGACAATCGTCCGGAAATCAGCGTCGCTCGTCTCCGGCGGGAGGAGGAGCGAATAGGTCATGTACTGCGGCTTTACGCCCATGACCGCCACGTCGCTTGCCCCGATGTGGACCGTATACCAGCCGAACATATCGAGCGGCTGTTTCGGTACTGCAAAGATCGGGTCCTCGGCAATAATTAGCACATTCCCGTTGCCGATATCCACGACACCCGCATCGATCCCCGTCCTTGGGGGGACAATAACCGACGGGTCGCTCTTGCCGAGGCGGTGGAGGAGGAATTCAGTGAACAGCCGGTGATCGATCTTCCCGATCTTTGGGTTACCTGCGGTCATGGTATAATTTCGCGATAGTGCAGATTTGTTCACTAATCTCAAGCGGGTCCCGCCCGACCAGGACCGAGACGGGTTCTTTCCCGATTGCACCGGTCTCGTAGAAGATCTTCGGGGGCCTGCCTCCCGCCGCCCGTACAGCCTCCTTCACTTTCCATGGCATGGATGCACCTTCCGCATCCTTGATCTCTTCCGGTTCGTTCCTCCGGTCAATGACACTGAACCCCCACCCGTTCTTCGTGCAGTACTGGAGAAGCCACCGGGCAAAGTCCGGTGTGTTTGCGAAATCGATCCCTGCCCGGACCGACGGGTCGTACTTCCGGTACTCGATGATCAGCCGTGCCATGTGGCTGGATGCGCCGAACACCGGTTTTCCCGCCGCATGGGGCATGCCCTTAACAACGGTGATCCTGCCGTCAACGGCAAGTACATCGTCGCGGGTCTTCGCATCCTCCCGGGCAAAGACGAGGTTCGACCGTACTTCCGGGATGATGGCGGCGAATTCCCGGCAGCGCTCGATCTGGTCGAGAGCGAGAGCCATCTTTCCGTACATCTCTATCTGTTCACTGTCCGTCATGGCCAAAAGCCTCCGTGTTTCTCCAGGGTCAGAGTGCGAGCATCCGCTCGATCGCGCCCCGTGCCCGGTCTGCGATATCTTCCGGTACCGTGATGCGGGGCCGGAGCGTCTGTAAGGAATCGCGAACCTTCGTAAGGTCTGTTTTCTTCATGTTCCGGCAGATTACATCCGTTGAGAGGGGATAACAGCACTTATCCGGGCACTCTTTTTTGAGCCGGTGCAGGATCCCGTTCTCAGTCCCGATGATGAATTCCTTCTTTTTTGATGCACATACCTGGCGGATGATGCCGGAGGTACTCTCGACATGGTCCGCGAGGTCGATTACCTCCGGCCGGCACTCGGGATGGACGAGCAGGACGGCTTCCGGGTGGGCAGCCCGTGCCTCCTGCACCTGCGCCGGGGTGATCCGGTCGTGGACAATACAGAACCCTTCCCACGGGAGGATCTTCTTCTTCGTAAATCGCTGGGCATACTGCCCGAGGTTCCGGTCCGGGACAAAGATGATAGTATCCTCCTTCACGGAGTTGACCACCTTCACTGCATTCGAGGAGGTGCAGCAGATGTCGCTCTCGGCCTTCACGTCAGCCGATGAGTTCACGTAACACACCACAGCAGCGTCCGGGTGCTGCTCCTTTGCCAGTTTCAGTTCGTCCGCCCCGATCATCTGCGCCATCGGGCAGCAGGCATTCTCTGCGGGAAGGAGGACGGTCTTTTTAGGGGAGAGTATGGCTGCCGTCTCGGCCATGAAGTCCACGCCGCAGAAGACGATGACGTCCCCCTCCATGGTCGCAGCAGCCCGGGAGAGTTCGAGCGAATCGCCGGTGATGTCAGCAATGTCCTGGACCTCTGCCGGCTGGTAGTTATGGACGAGGAGGATCGCGTCCCGCTCTGTTTTCAGCCGCAGGATCTCCTGCACGAGTCCTGTCCGGTCTGGTGGTGTTGCCATAGTCCTGTAAATTGTTCGGCGCTTGTTTTTATCAAACCGCTGGTAACCTGCAACGGCAAACGGGACTCCAAATCCCCAAACCGGATATTTATGCCATCAGCCCTCCCAGTACCTGACTATCGTGAAGATCATCCTTCCGGACAAAACGTCACGGGAAACAAAAGCCGGTCCGGTGACGGTCGAAGCGCTCGTCCGTGACCTCGGGTTCGATCCCATCGAAGTGATCGTTGCACGGAACGGGACGCTGGTTACAGAAGATGCCGTTGTGGAGAACACGGACGAGGTCCGGATCATCCGGATCGCCCACGGGGGATGAGGCTGTGGCCTGCGATGACGTTCCGGTAAAAACACCCCGGTGCGACTGCTGCAGCGGGCCTGCGGTCTTCCATGACAAAAAGACCGCCCGCCACCTCTGCCGGGAGCATTTCATCGCAGATATCGAGGAGCGCGTTGCCGAAACCATCCGCTCCCGGCACCTGATCGTCCCGGGCGACCATGTGGTCATTGCCCTGAGCGGCGGCAAGGACAGCACGGCCCTCCTGATGATCCTTGCCCGGCTCCTGCCCTCATGGGACTCCGTCCGCCTCTCTGCGGTCACCATCGATGAAGGGATCGCCGGTTACCGCGAGGATACCATCCATTCCGCGGACCAGCTGGTCGCACGGTACGGGATGGACCATACCAGTATCCCTTTTACGGATCTCTTCGGAGGAACGCTCGATGCCTTCCTCAAAGGCCGGGAAGCCGAGGCCTGCAGTGTCTGCGGGATCCTGCGGCGGAAAGCGCTCAATGTTGCGGCAGAACGGGCGGGTGCAACAAAACTTGCCACCGGGCACAACCTTGATGACGAGGCACAGTCGGTCTTCATGAACGTGCTCCGGGGCGACCTGCCCCGGCTCGTGCGGGACTCCGGCAGCGATTCAAAAGGACGGTTCACACCCCGCATCAAACCCCTCATGTTCGTGTCCGAAAAGGAGATTGCCGTGTACCTCATGCTGCACGGGGCATGGGCAGACCTCCCCGAATGCCCGTATGCGGTCCATGCCCTCCGTGGCGAGGTGCGGAGTATGCTTGCAACGCTCGAATCGAAACACCCCGGCACGATGCTGCACCTGATGGAGAGTAAAACCAGGATCGAGGCGCAGTGTGCCGGCAGGCTGGACGAGGAACCGGTCCGTCATTGCAGGGAATGCGGGGACCCGTGCAGCGGGGAGACCTGCCAGCTCTGCACCCTGAAAAAAACACTTTCTCAATAATTACTGCGGGGCGGGTGCAGCCCCTTCTATCCGTGCTGTGTTGGTGTAGATGACCATCTTGCTGCTCCGTGCAAACCCGACCACGGTCAGCCCGGTCTTTTCTGCTGTCTCAACAGCGAGGGTGGTCGTCGCCCCGCGGGAGACGATGATGGGGATATTTGCAATGAGGCACTTCCTGACCATCTCTGAAGAGATCCGCCCGGAGACGATCACGTAGGTCCGGGAGAGGTCGATCTTGTTCCTGAGTGCGTACCCGATCACCCGGTCAAGGGCGTTGTGCCGCCCGATGTCCTCGGATACGGCGATGACATTCTGCCGGTCCAGGAGCGCCACGATATGGATCCCTCCTGTCGTAATGTGGAGCTCGGAGTTCAGGACTGCCTTTACCATTGTCCAGATATCTGCGGTGCTGATCGAATAATCGGAATGGATCTTCGGGAGTTTTTCGGTGTCGATAAAGGATGTGCTCCCGCCGCATCCTGAGAGGATGGTCTTCTTAGGGCCCAGCACCTTGAAGAGGTTCTTTGTGATGACGCTCATCCGGTTCTTGTCGATCTTGATCGACTCGATCTCGTCCACGCCTTTGATGATCTGCTCGGTGAAGAGGTAGCCGGTCACGAAGTCCTCGAGCTGGACCGGGCTCATCATCGCCGTCATCGCGTGCCGCCCGTTGACGAACAGGGCGAGCGGGACCTCCTCGATCACCTCGTGGAGGTCAGATCTTGTCTTCTCGCCATCGACCTTGATGCAGGGGAGTCTCCTGAACATGGCAGTGCCCGTCGGGTTCTGTTCTCCCGGGGAACCGGATGACCTCGTCATACCAGCACCTCGTCCATGCTGCCGCTGCGGTAACCCTCAAGGTCGAGCGTGACGTAGGAGAACCCGAGCGACCGGAGGTGTGCGGATATGTCATCCATCTGCTCCAGTATTCTCCCCATCACCTCTTTATGTACTTCTATCCTTGCAATCTTCCCATGCAGACGTACACGGAGTTGCCCGAATTCACGAGCTGCAAGGTATGCCTCGGCTTCCTCGATCATCCGGAGTTTCTCACCCGTGATCTGGTCGCCGTACGGGATGCGGGAGGAGAGGCAGGCTGCAGAGGGTTTCTGCCAGATCGCAAGGCCGCATTCCCGGGCAATGTCCCTTATGTCCTGCTTCGTGCACCCGGTCTCGATGAACGGGTGGACGATCCCCTCTTCTGTTGACGCGAGGAGGCCCGGGCGGTGCTCATGGGTATCGGAGAGGTTGATGCCATCAGCAATGCAGGCAAGGCCGAGTTCCGCGGCCCTTTGTTTGAGATATACGGCAGAGATCTTCTTGCAGTAATAGCACCGGTTCTCCGGGTTGCTGCGAAAGTCTTTACTCTCAAGGTGAGGGACGGTAATGATATCGAGGGAAAGCCCGAGATCGGCGGCAAGGTTCCGTGCCTGCTCCACTGCTGCCCGGGGGACAACGGGGCTGTCGAGGAGTACGCAGCGGCTCTTTCCTCCCAGTGCATCGCGGGCAAATACGGCAAGGAGGGTGCTGTCAACACCCCCGGAGAATGCGACCAGCAGCGGGCCATGCCCGCGGATGTTATCGATGAGGGCCTGTCGTTTTCCTGATGCACCCATGATCTCCTCACGAAGTAAAAAAGACTATTGAATATGGATATTATGAACCGCACCGCTCACGGGAAGCCTGGGAACCGCCACACTGGTTTTCCTCACCTTCACGCAGCTGATGGCAGATATCGCAGGTGCGCTGGACAAGGTTGATGTCCTTGCCTTCTTTTAAGTCCTGCGCCAGCAGTTCAATTGTTTTTTTCACATCGTTCTCGAACTCTATCCGGTACCCGCGTTTACCCGACAGGTACTGCGATACAGCGGAGGGTGCTATCTCGAGCATCCGCGCCGCTTCCACCTGGGATACGCCGCATTTGACCAGTTCCACCGCAATCGCGGCACGGATGGCCGGCAGGACGTCCCACACGATCTTCTGACAGGGAGCTTCCATCACAACACAACCTTTATTTTGTTACATTCCCGACATAATAGATTGCATTCACAATTGTGAATTGGTTGTGACAGCACAAATACCTTACCGCAGTCCCGTCATGTCAGCCGGTGCATTCCCGCATCATGGCGGATTTTTAATGACACCAAGGAAAGGATAATCAGACGACCAGCGCACATATTCAGGTATACAGTGATGAGCATGGGAGAGAAACGCACCGTCTACATGGACCATTCCGCGACAACGTACGTCAGGAAAGAAGTACTGGATGCGATGGTCCCCTACTTCACCGAACACTTTGGCAACCCCTCGTCCATCTACCACATTGCCCGCGACTCGAAGAAAGCGATCGATATGGCCCGGGCACAGGTGGCAAAGGCCCTTGGCGCAGAACCGGACGAGATCTACTTCACGTCCGGGGGTAGCGAGTCCGACAACTGGGCGATCAAGGGTGTCGCATCCGCGAACCTCAAGAAGGGCAGCCACATCATCACTTCGAAGATCGAGCACCACGCAGTCATCCATACCTGCGAGTACCTGGAGAAGAATGGCTTTGAGGTCACCTACCTCCCGGTCGACAAGTACGGCCTCGTGGATCCTGCCGATCTTGAAAAGGCCATCACCGACAAGACGGTCCTCATCTCGATCATGTATGCCAACAACGAGATCGGCACGATCGAGCCCATCACTGAACTGGGGGCGATCGCACGGAAGCACAAGGTGTATTTCCATACCGATGCCGTGCAGGCGATCGGCAATGTCCAAATCGATGTGAAGGCCCAGAATATCGACCTGCTCTCCCTCTCCTCCCACAAGTTCTATGGCCCGAAAGGCACCGGCGTTCTCTATATCCGGAAAGGGACGAAGATCGACAACCTGGTCCACGGCGGGGGCCAGGAGCGACGGCGGCGTGCGGGGACTGAGAATATCGCGGGCATTGTAGGCTGTGGTAAGGCGATCGAGCTGGTGACTTCCGATATCGAAGGGCACAACAAGCGTATCCGTGCCCTGCGTGACCGGCTCCTCGCGGGGATCGTTGCGAAGATCCCGAACACCCACCTCAACGGCCACCCCGGGAAGCGGCTGCCCGGCAACATCAACATCAGTTTCGAGTTCATCGAGGGCGAGTCGATGCTCCTCTGGCTGGATGACGAGGGGATCTGCGCATCCACCGGCAGCGCCTGCACCTCCGGCTCACTTGAGCCGTCCCATGTCCTCCTTGCGACCGGGCTTCCCGTGGAGATATCCCACGGCTCGCTCCGGCTGACATTGGGCGACGTGAATACAGATGCGGACGTGGATTTCGTATTAGAGGTGCTGCCAAAGGTTGTCGCCCGCCTGCGGGAGATGTCCCCCCTGTACAAAGGTGGGAAGAACGGAGGTTGCAATGTACAGTGACAAGGTCATGGACCATTTCAAGAACCCGCGGAACGTGGGTGAGATCGAGAACGCGAGCGGTGTCGGCGAGGTCGGGAACCCGGTCTGCGGTGACATCATGAACATTTACCTGAAGATCGAGAACAACGTCATCACCGACGCGAAGTTCAAGACCTTCGGCTGCGGGGCCGCGATTGCGTCGAGCAGCATGGCAACGGAACTGGTACGGGGCAAGACCCTCGAAGAGGCATGGGAGGTCTCCAACAAGGCGGTGGCCGAGGCGCTCGAAGGCCTTCCCCCGGTGAAGATGCACTGCTCGGTACTGGCCGAGGAAGGCATCCACAAGGCGATCAACGATTACCGGAAGAAGCAGGGCCTTGAACCCTGGGAAGAGAAGAACCCGCATCCGCACGAGCACGAAGGCGCAACCTGCGACCATTAGCGGAGAACGGGATTTATCGGCAATTCCTGCCGGAACGAAACTGCATATATAATCGCCTCGCCCAACAAGAGATCAACGATACAATAGGTTGTGCAGGCAGGCCGGTTCCGGAATAACCGGCAGCAGGGTGAATCATGTTTTCAGACCGGGAACTTGAGCGGTACAAACGGCAGATCCTCCTCTTCGGGGAAGAAGGGCAGGAGAGGCTCAAAGCGGCGCATATCTTCATCGCCGGCGCCGGCGGCCTGGGCTCGCCCATCGCCATCTATCTCGCTGTCGCCGGTGTCGGGACGATCACGGTCGTGGACATGGATACCGTCGACCAGTCCAACCTGAACCGCCAGATCCTCCACACCGACCGGGATGTCGGGAAGAAGAAGACCGTCTCCGCTCTCGAAAAACTGCAGGCATATAACCCGGACATCACGGTCAACGCGATTGATGCCACCATTGGTGCCGAGAACGTCGGCAGGCTCGTGGGCAGGGCTGACGGGATCGTCGATGCAATGGACAATTATCCCATCCGCTACCTGCTGAACCGGGTAGCGCTCGAAAAGAAGATCCCGTTCTTCCACGGGGCTATACGGGGGTTCTACGGGCAGGCGACCACCATCATCCCGGGAGAGACCCCCTGTCTCGAATGCATCTTCCCGAAGGCCCCGCCAAAAGAGGTCTTCCCGGTTGTCGGCGTGACACCGGGCGTCATCGGCACGGTGCAGGCAACGGAAGTGGTCAAGTATCTCACGAAGAGCGGGAAGCTGCTCTCCGGCCGGCTCTTCACGTGGGACGGCCTGTGTGCAACTGCCGAGGAGATTACCATTGTGCAGAACCCGGCGTGCCCGGCCTGTTGCACCGGGGCAACAAAGGAGATGAGATGACCGTTAAAGTACGTTTTTTTGCCCGGTTCCGGGAACTGCTCGGAACGGATATCCTCGCAGAGCCGGGGACCGGCACCGCCATAAGTACCCTTGTTAAGGACATTGCACAGCATAAGAAGGAAGGTTACGATGCCATCTTCGACGACAACGGCGCCTTCCGCGAGTTCGTCATCGTGATGCGTAACGGGAAGCGGGTCGAGATCCCTGATGCAGGAAAGACTGTTGTTGCTGATGGCGACGAGATCGCCGTCTTTCCCCCGGTTGCAGGAGGATGAGGGGCAATGACTATCAAAGTCCAGAAAGAGGACGTGGATATCGGGGCGCTTATCACCGCTGCAAAGAAACACGGGACGGGTGCAGTTGTCGTCTTTGACGGGATCGTGCGGGACGATGACATCACTGAGATGGAACTGGAAGCCTACGAGGACGTTGCCGTTGCGGAGATGGAGAAGATTGCTGCAGAGGCAACGCGGCTGCACAATCTCCTTCATGTTGACATCATCCACCGGATCGGCCGGCTTTCCGTGGGAGAGAACATCCTCATCATCGTGGTCAGTGCCGGCCACCGCCCGGAGGCTTACGCCGGCTCGCGCTATATCATCGAGGAGATAAAAAAGAGCGTCCCGATCTGGAAGAAGGAACTCACGAAGGACGGCGGCCGGTGGGTGCCGGGCGAGCACGGGCATGGGGCGGGAAAGCCGCTGAAGAAGTGACCCCCGGATTTTCCCACGCACTTCTCTCTTTGTTGTGCAATAATATCGTAAACCCTGAAGTACTGTGTTATTGTCTCAGATCTGCCGGAGACTTCCCCGCTGCTTCACGAACCGGTCCCAGTTCCACGGTTCATCAAGGACATTAACGGTCACCTGCTCGATCCCGCAGACCCCCAGGGTCTTTCTCCTGACCTGGTCGGAAAGGTGATCGGAGAGGGGACAGGCTTTGCAGGTGAGGACCATGTCGATCTCGACCTGCGAACCGTTCACCCGGATATCCTTGATGAGCCCGAGATCGACAATATCGATGCCGACCTCCGGATCGATCACCTCCCGCAGTGCTTCGCGGATCTGGTTCTCGCAGACCAGTTCCTGCGGCAGGACGGCCGGAGCCGGTTCAGGCCGGCCCTGCTCCATGGTACGGAGCCGCTCCTCGAGCTGGTTCTGCCGGTCGAGCAGGCGGCTGATGACCCTGAGCATGGGATCGGGCATGACCTCTTCGGTTTTTTCCTCGTTGGTTGACCCGTGTTCCGGCCCGGCTATCCTGCCCGGCACGCCGACAACCGTGGCACCCGGCGGGACCGGGCGGACCACGACCGATCCTGCGCCGACTTTCGCACCTTTCCCGATCCGGATAGGGCCAAGGATGGTGGCGCCGGAGCCAAGGATCACCCCGTCCTCGATGGTCGGGTGACGCTTGATATTTTCAAGGGCCGTCCCGCCAAGGACAACCCCCATGTAGATGAGGACATCGTTGCCAACCTCAGCAGTCTCTCCTATGACGACCCCCATGCCGTGATCGATGACAACCCGCCGGCCGATCTGTGCGCCGGGATGGATCTCGATACCGGTCAAAAAACGGCTGATATGGGAGACGAACCTGGCAAAAAATTTCAGGTTATGGGCATGGAGCCAGTGCGCCCTCCGGTGGAACCAGAGGGCATGGAGTCCGGGGTAGCAGGTGAGGACCTCGAGGGTCGATCGGGCAGCGGGGTCCCGTGAGAAGATTGCCCGGATATCTTCCCGGAGACGGTTAAATACCATTTTTTACTCCTTCGCGGTCCATCCTGACCACTCAGGCCTCAAACAGATCGGGAATACTGAGATAGCGTTCACCGGTGTCGGGCAGGATAACGACAATAACCTTACCTTTGCTCCCGGGGCGTTTTGCAACGGTGAGTGCCGCAGACAGGGCCGCACCGCTTGATATCCCGGCAAGGATCCCTTCTTCCTTTGCGAGCCTGCGGGCAGTCTCGAAGGCGTCCTCGTTCTTCACCCGGACGATCTCATCCACCAGGTCCCGGTTGAGCACCGTGGGGACAAACCCTGCACCGATCCCCTGGATGCGGTGTGCCCCGGGGGCACCCCCGGAGAGGACCGGTGAGGCATCGGGCTCGACAGCGAT
>JAJRCF010000033.1 GCA_028679075.1 Methanoregula sp.
GATCGCAAAGACGTTTTTTATCGAGGTCTTTAAGTTGGCAGCCCCGCCAAAGACCGAGGCGCCTTCGGTAAAGGAGCTGGACGACGCCATCACCGGGTCCCGGAAATGCCTTGTCAGGTGCATTCGGTGGTACGCACAGCAGCCCTGCGAGCCGTGGCTGTGGGGCAGGCACCCGTGGATGCCGAGCGCAGCATACATAGCGCCGAGAGGTTGGCAGGTCTTTGCCGGGTTGATTTTTCCGGTCGTGTGTTCGACCGGTCCTTCCGGTAAGCATTCAAGCATGGGTTTCACTTCCTTCTTCGTCTGCTTTCTCCCAAGGGGGAGTGATCATCTTCCAGGCAGGGGTCGAGAGCGCGTTTGCCACGTCACGGGCAAAGTTGATCGCGCCGCCATAGCCGGCATACGGGCCGGCATAGTCGTACGAGTGGAGCTGCTTTGAGGCAACGCCGAGCTTGTGGGCGATATACTTGTCCCGGACACCGGAGAATATCAGGTCGGGCTTGTACTTCGCCACGAGTTCCTCAACTTCATGGTGATTGGCGTCATCGATCATCAGCTCGCCCGGCTGCATGTTCGGGTACATCCCTTCGTAGTAACTGAGCGGGACATCTTTTTTGAGCGTCTCGTACTGTTCCCTGGTAAGGCCTAGGTACTCGTGGGCCTCGCGGTAGCGCTCCGGGTCCGGCGTGAGGTGGAGCTCGGGGATGTTTTTCGAGTCCGCATCGCTCTTGATGGTGGGGATCACCTGACGGCCCTCGTAGTCGTCGCGATGGGCAAACTCGTACCCGGCCACAACCACTTCCATGCCCAGGTCGCGGAGCAGGTACTGGTAATGGTGGCTGCGGGAACCCCCGACGAATGCAAAGGCTGTCTTACTCTTGCAGATCTTCCGGTACTGGTCCAGGACCGCATTCACGCGGGCAGTCTCGCGTGCGATGACGATCTCGGTCTGGTTTTCGAGCTCCGGATCGTTGAAGCATTTTGCCATCTGGCGCAGCGAAACGTTTGTGGCCTCGATCCCGATGAAGTTCACCTTCAGCCAGGGGATGCCGTACTTCGTCTCCATCATCTCGGCGATGTAGTTGATCGAGCGGTGGCACTGGACCAGGTTGAGGTCCGCGAGGTGGAGCCGTTTGATGTTCTCGTAACTCGCGTCCCCGGTCAGGATGGAGTTGACCGTGTAGCCGCACTCCTGTAAGATCCGCTCCAGCTCCCAGCCGTCGCCACCTATGTTGTACTCGCCGAGGATGTTGATGACATGCTTACCGGGTTTCCGCTCCGTGCCTGTACCGATGACTTTCTCCATGAGGTTGTTGTTTGCTATGTGGTGGCCCGCGGACTGGCTGACCCCCTTGTAGCCCTCGCAGTTGTAGGCGATGACCTGGATATTGTGCCGTTCCTGTGCGGCTTTCGCTACCGCGTTGATGTCGTCGCCGATCAGGCCGACCGGGCAGGTGGCGCAGATGTTGATGGCCCGCGGGTGGAACGCGACAACGACCTCGTCGATCATCTTTGCGAGTTTCTTCTCCCCGCCAAAGACGATGTCCGGCTCCTGCATGTCGGTGATGAAGCAGAGCTGGCTGTAGATCTTGTCTTTGGGGGTCGTCTCGTCCGCCCGGGCCTTGTTGCGCCGGGTGCCCCAGCTGTAATACCCGCAGCCGACCGGGCCGTGGGTGATGGTGATCATGTCCTTGATTGGTGCAACCACCACCCCTTTGCACCCGGCATAGGCGCAGCCCCGCTGCGAGATGATGCCGGGGATCGTCCGCGTATTCGCCTCGATCTGCGGGCAGCATTCCGCTGCCTCGTTCTTTACGACGAGATGCTTCTTCCGGTTTTTCTTCACCGGATCCGGGTAAGGTGCGAGCATCTCCTCTAATGGTTCGTCCGTTCCTGTCACGTCTCTCACCTCCGTTACCAGATGGCTGCTTCTCCTGCTTCCCCGGTCCGCACGCGGACCGCGTCAGAAACCGGCAGGACAAAGATCGTCCCGTCGCCGATCCCGTACTCCGTCTTGTTCGCGGTTACAATCGCTTCGATGACCCGGGGAACGTCATCGTCATGGACCAGGATCGTGAAGAGGCGCCGCGGGAAGAACCTTGATCCGTCCAGGAAACTGGTCACCATCTTCTCGGTATCCCACGATTCACTGAATTCGTCCATGCCCATGGACAGGAGTTTCTCTTTGCATGCTTCGATCGCTTTTGGGTCGGTGACCAGGTTTCCCCGGCCCATGACCTTCACTGCGGTGAACCCGGCAACTCCGGCTGCAACGAGGGCTTTTTTGGTGGCACCGGTCTTCTTCATCCGGACAACCGCCATGATCTCTTTCATTGTCTTCCCCTCACAGGCCCGCAGTGCCTTTCGAGATGGTGTAGACCTCATCGACCGGGCTCACAAAGATCTTGCCGTCGCCAAACGTCCCGCCCGTGCCGGTCTTTGCTATCGACAGGATCATCGTAATGACCGTCTCCTTTGCGTCATCCGGGATGACCATCAGGATGAGGGTCTTGGGGATCTCGTCATAGACCATCCCCCCGATCCTGATACCCTTCTGCTTCCCGCGTCCCACGACATCGACCATAGTCGCTGCATTAAATCCCGCAGAGGACAGTTCCGCAAGCACTTCGTCTTTCTTCTCCGGCCGCACAATTGCACGTATCAGTAACATTGTTTCACACCCGCCTTTTTTTCCGCCAGTAGTTGTTGTTGCTCTTCACATCGCGTCGAGGAACCCGTGCTGCATCATCAGCGCTTCCAGGCGTTCCTGCGTCATCGGTTTCGGGATGACGAACATCTTGTTCGCATCGATGGCTTTGGCCAGGTTCCGGTACTCGTTTGCCTGGCCCGATGCCGGGTCGAAGTCGATGACCGTCTTCTTGTTGATCTCGGCACGCTGCACGAGGTTATCCCGGGGCACGAAGTAGATCAGCTGGCTCCCGAGTTCCTCCGCGAATGCCTTTAAGAGAGGAAGTTCGTTGTCGACCTTGCGGCTGTTGCAGATGATGCCGCCGAGCCTCACTTTCCCGTTATCGGCGTATTTCTTGATGCCTTTTGCAATATTGTTGGCCGCGTAGAGCGCCATGAGTTCACCGGACGCCACGATGTAGATCTCCTCTGCCTTTCCTTCCCGGATCGGCATTGCGAAACCCCCGCAGACCACGTCGCCGAGGACATCGTAGAAGACATAGTCGAGGTCATCGGTGTAGGCCCCGAGCGATTCCAGCAGGTTGATGGACGTGATGATGCCCCGGCCTGCACAGCCGACACCGGGCTCCGGTCCTCCGGACTCCACGCACCGGGTATTGCCAAAGCCGGGTTTTAAGATCGCATCGAGTTCGATGTCATCCCCCTCGTCCCGCAGGGTGTCGAGAACGGTCTTCTGGCACAGGCCGTGGAGCAGGAGCCGGGTCGAGTCCGCTTTCGGGTCGCACCCGACCACCATGATCTTCTTTCCCGCTTCTGCCAGTGCTGCAACCGTGTTCTGGGTTGTGGTCGATTTGCCGATACCGCCTTTTCCGTAAATTGCCACCTGTCGTTTCATGATCGTTTTGCCTCTGAATTGTTCGCCTCGTTCAAGACCCGGAACAATGGTTGCCGGGTTCTCTCGTGTTTTTGCAGATTCCCCAGAGTGTGCTAAATCACGCGTTCAGCGGATCACCGGGCTGAGACATCCTGCAAAAAGCCCTGGTGAACACTCCACCCATTGACCGGTTCGGGACTGCCGTCATGCACAGGCCGGAGCAATCCGGCCTTGTGCGTCCGAAGTCATTCCGCCCGGAAGTAAGCTGGTGAATCCGATCCCCTATGCTGTGCCGGGTATCCTGCGTCCGAAGACCCTCGTCTTCCGGCGCAGAAACATTCCGGCGCGGGAGGTGCGGCAGTGCAGCCCCGTCCCGTTTCATACCGTGTGATGACTCGCATGTAGCCTCCTTGTGTTACACTCAAGCATGTGCATTACAAATATTTATATTAGCTAGGAAGGAAGTATCCTTCCTACTAAAATTGGATGGAAAAAAGAAGACAGGGGGCCAGTGACATCTGGAAAAGGCTGGGTTGGTACCCCCGGATCCGACCCCCACAGTTTACCCGGCCGGCCGTTTCCACAGAAAACCATTTCCCGGATCATCCAAAAGGCAACAATTAGGCGATTTTTGGAGCCCGAAATGCCCCCCCATATGAGGAAAATACGAGCGTAAAAGCCTTCGTTCAAAACCAGTACTCTATAATTCGTAAAAAAACGCGACTATCCAAAAACCTGTTTTTCAAAATGGGATCCGATTGGCAAAATAAGCCCAAATTGAGGAGATAAATTCCCGGTGCGATTACTCCCTAAAGGGGAGTAAGAGCTTGAGAATGCTTTCGGGTATCAGACCCGAAGCAGGAGAAGGACATTATCCTTCTCCTGAACGATGTTCTTCGAGGGACTTTCAGGTCAGGGACACCGCCGGAAAAGGGAGGTTAACGTCGGAGATAGCATACAAGGAAAGGACATCTGAAAAAAAGGGAAATCAGGTTTTTCTGAATATCGTCAGAACACGTTCGCTTCCGAGTAGACCAGCACCTGGTCCTGCTGCAGCTCGTAGGGTTTGATCTCACGGGAATGTGACGACATCCTCATCTTCACCACTTCGAGGGCCAGGTGGACCGCAGAAAGGTCCGAGGGACGCACGTACCGGAGGAGGATCACCGTGTCCGACAGGTATTCGATGAGCCCGTGGCGGCTGGCAAAGACATTGTCCCGGTCCGTCTCCGAGGTCATCATGATAGTACACTTCTTGTCACGGAGCCCCTCAATGAACCGGAACATCTCCTGGCGCCGTTCAGAGTCCGTGGCAAACAGGTCTTCGAAGAGGGAGATGGGGTCGATGACGACCCGGGTCGCTTTTACTTCATCGATCAGCCGGGGCAGCTCGTTCCTGATCCGGTTATTGGCCAGGTTGAAATCGGTCGGGTCGAGCTTGATCACATAGAGCGATTTGTTCAGGAAGGGCTTGACATCCCACCCTTTCAGCTGCATGTACGTAAGGATACGGTCTTCGCGCTCCTCGAGGCTGATGTAGATGACGTTCTCCTTTTTTTTCAGCCCGTCCCAGACAAATTCGAGGGAAAATGTGGTCTTCCCCGTCCCGTACGTGCCGATGATCGAACAGATGCTCCCCGGGATAAGCCCCCCGCCGAGCATGTCATCGAGGCCGAGGATCCCCACCTTGACCCGTTCGCCGCTCATATGACCACCCGGATATTACTGACCTCGAACCCGCCGGTTGTCGAGATCCTGACGGCAAATTTCACCAGGTCCCTCTCTTCGAGGTGGGGCATGACACCCCGGAATTTCTCAAAATACATCACCCGCTGCCTCCGTGCGCCGGTCGACTCCTCCCACTTGAAGAGCATCACCGCGTCCACAATATCCGCCAGTTCGCGTTCATGCGATGGATCAAGGATCCCGCGGCTGAGCAGCAGGTACGTGGTGATGCCCCGCTGCTTGGAGATCCTCTGCAGACCCCGTAAAAAACCGGTAAGGTTATGCCAGAAGTTCGGTATGTCTGACTGGGTTGCGATATCCGTAACAGAGTCAAGGATGAGCAGGCTGCCGGGGCTGATGTCATTGATGACATTTGCCAGCTGGAGGAGGATATTTTCCCGGCTTGACCTCTTCTGGAGCCGGGTGATGACATCGCTGTGGCTGTACCACTCGTCAGGTACGACGCTGTTGTCAAAATACAGATCGGAGAGGTCATCGAACCGGATGGTATTCACCAGTGTCTCCAGTCCTTCGGTATGAAACGAGCTCACAATCTCATGCCGCACATCTTCCTTCAAGCGGGTAAAAGTGATGTACCGTATCTCGCCTGGGGCAATCGTGTTTTCGGGCGCTCCCCCTTTCATGAGGCCGAGTGTATTGACGATCGAACTGTAGGCGAACTCGTAGTTGCCTGCACCAAGGTCCCCGAAGAGGAGAATGACCGATCCCATGGGGACTCCTCCCTCAAGAATGGGATCAAGTGACGGGATCCCGGTGGGCATTTTCTGGTTATGAAAATCCTGCATTCTGACCTCAATGTCGATTGAAAGAAAAATTTCGCAAGAGAAACTGTCATGGACTGGCTGATAAAGATATCTGCCGGGCATACGCCCGTATTCATCCGGGAAAAACGGTTACTGTCAAGCGATAAAAGACCGGAAAACGCCCGGAAATGTACCGGACTGACACATACTTATATAGATTGGTCTCCCGAACTATAAACCGGAAACACCAGTCATCATCGGGGAGAGGAGCTCGCAAACCATGGGGATAGCGGATCTCATCAAATCCATGAAAAAAAATGATGCCGGAACGAGTCCGGTACCGGGTCCGGATGATCCTGTTGTGACAACCACGCTGCAGGAAAAAACAGACCCCGGAAGTGGCACGGGAGTACCGGGACCTGGTACACCGGAACAGAAAACGGAACAGAAAAAGGCCGGTGCAGCACCCCACCGTCATTTCTTCCATTTCCTGAAAGGCAGGGAAAAGACCGCAATCGAAGAATATGATTTTGAGCGCCATGGCAATCTCGTCGATGTCCGGATTCCCGATGGCTATGAACAGGTTGACCAGTACTGGGTTGAACAGGGATGCTCCCTCATCGTCATCGGCCTGAACAAGCGGACAAACCAGAACGAGTATCTCCTCTTTGAACCCTCCCTTTCGGATTTTGAATATGAGTTGCTGGAACGCCTGTACGAGGACCTGCGGGACGTACTGATCCTCTCTTCCGAAGAGATCAAAAAGGACCGCAAACGCATCCTTCTGGAAAAGATGCACGCCCTTATCGATGATTACGGGCTGAGCCTCGAAAAGTCCTCGCTCTTCAAGATCCAGTATTTCCTGGTCCGGAACTATATCGGGTGGTCGCGTATCGACCCCCTCATGAAGGACCCCCAGCTGGAGGATATTTCCTGCGACGGGAACCGGATCCCCCTGTTCCTTTACCACCGGAGATACCGGAATATCAAGACGAACATCGCGTTCGAATCCGAGGTCCTCAACTCACTTGCGATTACGCTCGCCCAGCGGTCCGGTAAACATATCTCCACGGGTTCACCGATGATCGATGCAACCCTCCCGGACGGGTCCCGCCTGCAGCTGACGCTCGGAACGGAAGTGACAACCCGCGGGACCTCCTTTACCATCCGGAAATTCCGGGAGGAGCCCTTCTCCCCCATCGAACTGATGGAGATCGGGACCTTCAATGCCGACGCGCTGGTCTACTTCTGGCTCGCCATCGAGAACAACAAGAGCCTCCTCTTCATCGGGGGGACCGCATCGGGCAAGACCACGTCCCTCAACGCGGTCTCCCTCTTCATCCCCCCGGTGGCAAAGGTGGTCAGCATCGAAGATACGCGCGAGATCACGCTCTACCACGACAACTGGATTGCGAGTGTCACCCGCGAGGCACTGACCGAAGGCGGGAACGCGATCAACATGTTCGACCTGTTGAAAGCGGCCATGCGTCAGCGGCCCGAGTTCATCCTCGTGGGGGAGGTCCGCGGGCCGGAAGCCCAGACGCTCTTCCAGGCAATGAACACCGGCCACACCACGTTCTCCACGATGCATGGCGGCAGTGTCGATGCGGCGATTCACCGCCTTGAGAGCGAGCCCCTGAATGTGCCCCGGAACATGATGCAGGCACTGAACATCATCAGCGTCCAGGGCCTGATCTATCACGGGACCGAACGTGTCCGCCGTGTCCAGGAGATCGTCGAGATCGCCGGTATCGATCCCTCCACCGGGAACCTGCGGGTGAACAACGTCTTCGTGTATGACCCCGTCCGCGACGTGATCGGCTTTACCGGCAGGTCCCAGGTCTATATGGATATCACCGAGAAACGGGGCTGGACGCGGGAGCAGTTCGAGACGGAAGTCAGCATCCGCAAATCCATCCTCGATGCCATGAAGAAACAGGGCATCAAGGACTACATCTCCGTTGCATCCCTGTTCCACGCGTACCATATCGACGCGAAAAACGTACTCTCCCATATCGAAGACCTCCGCAAGGTAATCTGATAATGGTCAGGAAATATGTTTACCAGTGGATAAAGCGGGACCCGCTCCGGTTCAGCAGCCTGCACGCCGACATGATCTCCGCCAGGTTTGGGATGACCCTCGAGCAGTACCTCTGGAGGTCCCTGAAAATCGGCCTTCTGGTGGGCCTCCTCTTTGCCGCCATCGGGATTATTGCAAGTGCCTTCCTGGCCATGCCCGCCCTGAACGCAAAAGGAGGGATCACCAATGTCTTCGACCTGCAGATGCCGGTGATCCTCAACACCCTTTATCCTGCGGAGTACATCGGGGTCCTCATCGTCATACTCTCGTTCTGTATCGGCATGTATCTCGGGTATACCCTGCTCCTGAAACTGCCCGGGATCGAGAAGAACAACCGCTCCATAAAGATCGGCCTGACCCTCCACAACGCGGTGGCATACATGTACGCGATGCGGAAAGGTGGTGCCGAGCTGATGACCATCTTCCATTCCCTCTCGGACCGGGCAAATATTTACGGTGAGGTGGCCCTGGAATTCCGCCAGGTGGTGAGGGATGCCGATTTCTTCGGGTACGATGTTGTCACGGCAATCCGGCACCTTTCCGAGACAACCCCCTCAGAAAAGCTCAAGATCTTTTTAGAAGATCTCCTCTCGGTGATCGAAAGCGGCGGCGACATGGAGGAGTTCCTCTCGACACGGGTCCGGTTGTACCAGGAAGAGGCACGGTTCGAGCAGAAACAGTTCCTGAATATCCTCTCCCTTGTGGCAGAGTCGTATGTCACCCTCTTTGTTGCAGGCCCGCTCTTCCTCATCATTATCATGGTGGTGATGGGGATGACGGGCGGGACTGCGGTCCTCCAGCTCTCTCTTGTTACCTATGCGATCATGCCCATCGGCTCGTTTATGTTCATCCTGTTCATCGATCTCCTCTCCATCAAAGCCGAGACGACCGAGCGCTACACGACGATTAAATGGCTCCATACGTATGCCGATGTCACGATTGTCAAGAAGAAGGACGAAGAACCCCTCTTCGAGCAACTGAAAAAGTATGACCGGATCCGGTCACTGGTAGAACATATACGCCACCCCCTTGACAGTTTCATCAGTAATGTCAATCACACGTTATACATCACCGTGCCGGTTGCGGTCCTCTACATCGTGTCCGTCTTTTTAAGGGTACCCCTGTACCGGGATATCGATGTCTATCTCGGTGTCGTGGATGATCACATCATCATCGCCCTCCTCATCATCCTCATACCCTACGCCATTTTTTACGAGATCTGGTCCCGGAAAGTCCTTGGGATCCAGGCCCTTGTCCCGGATTTCCTGGAGCGGATGTCGGGTATCAACCAGGTCGGGCTCACGATCGCACAGGCGATTGCGATCATGGTGAACACCAATCTCGGGCTGCTCAGCTACGAGATCCGGCGGATCAAGCGGGACATGGACTGGGGTGCGAACTTTACCGAAGCCCTCATGCGGTTCGAGGAGCGGGTCAGCACACCGGCAATCGCCCGCACGGTGACGCTGATCACCAAGGCAAGTGAGATGAGCGGGCAGATCCACGAGGTGCTCTCGATTGCCTCCAGCGATGCCAAGATGAGCGAGGCCCTCAAGAGGGAGCGGATGTCGGAGATGTTCATCTATACCGCGATTGTGTACCTCTCATTCTTTGTCTTCCTCTTCGTTGTCGCGGTACTGACTACGCAGTTCCTGCCGATCCTCGCGAACATCTCTGTTGAAGGCATGCCGGCGTCGGGAGCGCTCTCGGGAATCGGGTCCATCCCCATCACCACGTTCGGGCGGATCCTCTACCATGCATGCCTCATGCAGGCGCTCTTCTCGGGGCTCATTGCCGGGCAGATGGGAGAGTCCTCCATTGCCGCCGGAGTAAAACATTCCTGCGTACTCCTGTTGATAGCGCTCGTTACGTTCAATTTCATCATCGTGTAGGAACCAGGACGATGGCCGGGGGGAGCAGACCCGGTTCAGATACCATTAAATCTTCACATGAAGATGTCGATAATGAGGTGACAAAACAGATGTGCACTGTTGGCGGCGGTCCCACCGGGGACCTGGATTTCGATGAGCGGGTGAAAGGGAAGAAGTACCGCTGCAATGACTGCGGCGAGAAGTTTGAGAGTGTCAGCAAGCACCCGATGTGTGCCAGCTGCCAGTCCGAAAACGTGACGGCACTCTGATATCATGATTGTGCCATTACGGGATGAGTTCCTGCTCATCTCAGGCACCCGGTCTTTTTTACTGGTGGCAAAGGCAAATGCCCGGTTTGCCCTTCGGATCGAAACCGCGGACAAGGAATACAGCCAGACCATCGAACCAACGGACCTCATCGTAGTCTCGGCGCCGGAAGGCGGGGCTCTTGAGCCGGCGATCATGCTCGCTGAATTCGTCAGGACCTATCGCATGCCCCTGATCGTCCTCCCTAAAGATCACCCGGGTTCGAAACATTTCTCCTATCTTGTATCCGCAGCAGCGGAGATCCATACCAGTTGCGCGATCCGCCGGGGAACCCACCCGGAGCAGCACCTGGTCTGTTCAAGTGGTGAGCTGGCAGGAGTTACCCTCGCGGGATTGCCCGGGCAGGTGGGGATATCCGGCCTTCCCAAGACGTGCGTGGTGAAGTACGTTACGTCCCACAGGGGAATTGAATATTCAGAAATCCCGGATAATTCCCGGTAATATACAAGAGAATATTTGAGTTTTGATTGAAATGACAATACATATATGGCATTTTTCACCTATTATTGTACTTGCCGTGAGAGGAGGGTTGGATGAAGACTGAGGTCCTAAAAGACATCAAAAAAGCTGAAGAAGAATACCAGTCTGCTATCAGCAAGGCCCAGGAAGAGAAGAAGCACAAACATTCCCAGGCCGAGCTCGAAGCAGACAATCTGGTAACGAAAGCGCAGAGCAATGCAGAACAGTATAAAAAGCTGAAACTGGAAGAAGCACGGCACCAGGCGGCACTTAAGCACGCTGAAATCATAAAAAGTGGCAATCAGCGAGCAGCAGCACTGAAATCGAAGGGGGAGCAGAACCTTTCGAAGGCAGTGCAGCTGCTGGTTTTGCGGTTTAAGGAGCAGCTGCATGTTAAAGCCTAAGCAGATGAGCCGGCTCCTCATCGCCGCTTCACGGGACCAGATGGGCCCGGTTGTAGCGGAGCTCTATCGCCACCACCTGTTCCATATCGAGGAATATGTTGAGGGCGGCAAGGAAGGCTATGAGGGCTTTAAGATCGGCACGCCTCTTTCGGGAGCAAGCGAAGCGTCCGTGGATCTGCTGAAGATCCGGGCGATCGAGAATGCCGTCTCCATTCACGGGGACGACATGGATTCTGCAAAAACCTGTTCGGGCTCTGAACTCAGGTCAAGGATTGAGCGCGAACTCCCTGTTCTTGAACAGGAAGTTGAGGAACTCACCCAGAAACGCTCGAAACTTGATAACAAGGTCAAGGAATTCGAACAAAAGATTACCGAGATCACGCCGTTCGTCAGTATTCCGGCGGATCTCGGGATGTACCGGGGATATGCGGGGTTCACCGTATATGCCGGCTACGTGGCACAGGAAGTAACGCTTTCCGTTCCGAATGAGACGCACTTCTCCAAGGGTAAGGAGAAGAATTTTACCGTCATCATTGCCCCGAACGGGCAGCGGAACGAGGTTGAACGGGCCCTGCAGGAAGCTGCATACCAGTCCGTCCCGATCCCTGACGAATCCGGTGCCCCGCAGGCCCGTATTGACTATTATTCCGGGCAGATCACTGCCCTTACCAAAGAGATTGCAGAGACCAACGCGAAGCTGGATGCAGTCAAAGCGCAGCACGCCGGGTTCCTGGTAGCCTGCGAGGAGTTCTTAAGAACTGAAGTGGAACAGACCGAGGCACCGCTCCGGTTTGCGACCACGAAGCAGACCTTTGTCGCCGAGGGCTGGGTACCCTCCGATAAGGTGGACGCGATCAGCGAATCACTCGTGAAGGTGACCGGCGGCAAGGTGTTTGTCACCGTTCTGCCCACGGATATCGAGCACGACGCAGTGCCCGTTGAATACAACAACCCGAAGTTTGCCCAGCCGGCGCAGATGCTGATGGACATTTATTCAAGGCCCAAGTATACCGAGGTGGATCCGACACTGATGCTCGCCATCGTGTTCCCGATCTTCTTTGGTCTTATCGTCGGGGATGTCGGATACGGCCTGATTTTCCTGGTGATGTGCTTTGGCCTGCAGAGGATGATGAAAGGTGAAGACGGAAAGATGTTTTTGAAGGTGCTCAGGAACGCCAGCATCTCCAGCATCATCTTCGGTGTGCTTTTCAACGAGTTCCTTGGCTTCGAACTCACACAGGTCGTTGGCTGGGTTCTCGGGTTAGGTGGGTTCCCGAACCTGATTCACGGGTACGCCGGGTTCATCATGCCCAGCAGGCACCTGCTCATCGGGGCAACGGAAGCTGGCGGTCACGGGCCGGCAATTCCTGCACTGATGATCATGGCCATCTGGATCGGTGTCCTGCACATCACGCTGGGCAGGTCCCTTGGCATGTATAACCATGCAAAGCAGGACCACGGCCACCACCGCATGCTTGCCGTCATGGCAAACTTCGGCTGGCTGGCGGTCATGTGGGGTATACTCGTTGCAATCTGGTCGAATGTTGTAATGCCGTACATGCCCAATCTCACCGGGCTTCCGGTTGTTGCAGCAGGGTTCAACCTTGGCACGTTTGTCGGGGCAGCACTCATCCTTGTCGGTGTCATTTTCATCGCACGGGATTCGGTCCTTGAAGTGATCGAGTTACCCACGATCATTTCCCATGTTTTATCCTATGCGCGTCTTGTTGCGGTCGGCCTCTCATCGGTCGCGATCGCAATGGTCGTCAACTATATGGCTATCGGGATGTTCATCAGCCCCGGTATGAAGGAACTTTCCATTGTCGGTATTGTGATGATTGTCATCGGACTGGTGATATTCCTGTTCGGTCACACCCTCAATATCGCGCTGGGTCTTCTGGGTGGCGGGCTCCACTCAATTCGTTTGCACTATGTCGAATTCTTCACCAAGTTCTACAAGGGTGGAGGCATCAGGTACGTTCCATTCGGAATGAAACGCAGATTTACGGAGGAATAAATTATGGCAGTTGAAGCAATAGCAGTAGCAACCACAGATCTCGCATCGATCCAGGCATCGCAGATGGGAATGAAGGCAATCGGCGCAGGGCTCGCCGTCGGTCTCACCGGCGTCGGTACCGGTGTTGCCGAGATGGGCATCGGTGCCGCAGCAGTCGGCGCCATTGCAGAGAACAAGGACTTCTTCGGTCTTGGTCTTCTCTTCACGGTTATCCCTGAAACAATCGTCATCTTCGGTCTCGTCGTCGGTCTCCTTCTGCTCTTCTAAGGGAGAGAACAATGGGACTGGAAGCAGTAGTCGAAGAAATCAGGGAAAAGGGCAGGTCCGAAGCGGAAAAGATTCGTGCAGCGTCCAAGCAGGACGCAGACCAGATCATCGCGGCAGCCACCAAGCGTGGCGAGGAGATCAAGCTTGCCGCAGAAGAGGAGTCAGCAAAGCAGTCCGCTCACATCGTGAGCCAGGACGTTTCCGCTGCCAACCTCCTTGTCAAGCGCGAGATCCTGAACACGCAGAAAGCGCTCCTGGATCAAGTCTACGAGACAACCCGCAAGGATATCGCAGCCCTCCCTGAGAGCTTCCATCGCGAAGCGATCAAGAAACTCCTCGCCGAGGCAAAGAAGGAGATCCCGAAAGGCAGGATCTTCTGTAATGCCCGGGACCAGGCAGCCGCCAAGGCGGTCATTGCCGAGAACCCGGAGTTTGCAGGGTTCAAACTCGGGGAGCCCGTCAATATCGATGGCGGCCTCCTGATTGAAGGCGAAGGGGCAGAGTTGCAGATTGATTACAGCTACCGCACGTTCCTTGCGAAGGTGTGGGAATCCGGGTTAAAGGATGCGTCGGATATCCTGTTCGGGTAAGGGGGCACGCGTATGGGTGTGAATATTTCAGCACCGTACATCTATGTGTGCACCAGGATGCGGGTGCGGAAGGCAAAACTCCTCCCCAAGGAGGAGTACATGCGGATGCTCAACATGAGCGTTGCCGAGATC
>JAJRCF010000034.1 GCA_028679075.1 Methanoregula sp.
CCCGGTTGTCTCGTATCCCGACTCGAACCATGTCAAGAAGATGTTCGACAAGCTCGACTTCCTCGTGATGCAGGATATCTTCTGGACCGAGAGCTGCGAGTATGCGGATGTTGTCCTGCCCGGTACCTGCTTTGCCGAGAAAGACGGCACATTTACCAGCGGCGAGCGCCGTGTCAACCGTGTCCGGAAGGCCGTTGACGGTCCCGGCGAGTCGAAGTACGACTGGGAGATCATCGGCATGGTTGCAAAGAAGATGGGCCTCAAGGGCTTTGACTGGAAGACCGCAAAGGATGTCTGGGACGACATGCGCTCAGTAACCCCCGGCCAGTTCGGCGTGACCTACGAGAAGCTCGAGAAGCCTGAGGCCGTCCACTGGCCCTGCCCGGCCATCGAGCACCCGGGGACCCCGATCCTCCACATCGGCAAGTTCTCCGCAGCAGATGGCAAGGGTACCATGTTCGGTCTCGAGTACAAACCCCCGGCGGAAGTTGCCGATGACGAGTACCCGTACACCATGATGACCGGACGTGTGATCTTCCATTACCACACCAGGACCCAGACCGACCGTGCAGCACAACTGCACTATGAAGTGCCTGAATCGTATTGCCAGATCAACACCATCGATGCAAAGAAGATGGGTGTCAAGGAAGGCGAGAAGATCAAGATAACGAGCCGCCGTGGCGAGACCATAACAAGGGCACGGATATCGGATGACGTAGCCCCGAAGGTGCTGTACATGGCAATGCACTTTGCCAATGGTGTCAACAACCTCACCAACACCGCGCTCGACCCGCTCTCCAAGATGCCTGAGCTGAAACACTGTGCCGTCAAGGTTGAGAAGGTGGCGTAAATGGCAAAGAAAGGCGATATGCTCTATGCATGGACCAATGATGCTGCCCTCTTAAAGAAGGCGGAATGCGGCGGTGCAGTCACCGAGCTCCTCAAGTATGCACTCGAGAGCAAGACCGTTGATGCAGTGCTTGCCGTAACACGCGGTATTGACCTGTACGATGCGGTCCCGGCTCTTGTCACCGACCCCAAGGAGCTTGACAAGTGTGCAGGCTCCCTCCATTGCGGGACTGTCCTCCTCTCCAAGCTGGTGATGGAGTACGCGCCCAAGATGTCCGGCAAGAAGATCGGCATGGTTGTCAAGGGCTGCGACATGATGGGCCTCCTTGAGATGGCAAAGCGCAACCTAGTCAACCTCGACAACATCGTCATGATCGGTGTCAACTGCGGCGGATCGGTCAGCCCGGTCGCTGCACGGAAGATGATCAAGGAGAAGTTCGGTGTTGACCCGAACACCGTGACGAAGGAAGAGATCGACAAGTGCCAGTTCATCATCGAGTTCGAAGGAGGCCACAAGGGTATCTCCATGGACGAGCTCGAAGAGGCTGGTTACGGCCGCAGGTCGAACTGCCGCCGCTGCAAGCTGAAAGTCCCCCGCCAGGCTGACCTTGCCTGCGGGAACTGGGGAGTTATCGGCGACAAGGCCGGCAAGGCCACGTTCGTCGAGGTCTGCTCCGACAAGGGTGCAAAACTTCTTGATGCTGCAGTCAAAGCCAAGAAGCTCTCCACGGAAGCGGCAAATCCCAAGGGTGTCGAGATCCGCGGGAAGGTCGAAAATGCAATGTACAAGCTCGGCGACAAGTGGCGCAAGCACGACTTCGAGGCACTTGCACCGGTCCTCTGGGACACCATTGCAAAGGAGACCGGCCGCTGTATGAAGTGCCTGGCATGCATCGAGCACTGCCCGGTCTGTGTCACCCGTCCTGACAAGTACCAGCAGCCCGACATGATGGTCCGCCACGGGTTCATCCCGGCCGACCCGATGTTCCACCTGCGCCGGTTTGCGCATATCTCCGACTCCTGCATCAACTGCGGGCAGTGCGAAGAATGCTGCCCGTGTGAAATACCGCTTGCGCTCTTCAGCCACGCGATCCGCACGGAAGCTGACAAGTTCTACGAGCCGAAGCTGGGGAAAGCCCCCTATACCAACTAATTTTTTGGTATATTCCGTAATGGTTTCCACCAGGAAAAAACAATAATCATCTCTGGGGATAGATCCCGGGATAGCTCCCGGGACCCGTGATGACGGCGGAGACAGGGCCGGACATCTCCCCTATCATCACCCCCTTTTCCTGGACTGCCGGATCGTTTCGTGACCTTTTTGTATTGTTATTCCTGGCGGGAATTGGTCAACGGATCCATCGGCAAAGATCCGGAAGTATTTCCTACGGAAGGATACCCGCATGCAGCAAGTATTTCCTCTGTATCGATATTGCTGCCCTCACGAATTCCCATGGCCAGTGAGGAGAGCGAGACAACCGACCGGGGGATCCTGATACCGAACATGTCCACCGCAGGGACCATGCTGGTATTTTTTTGCACATAGTTCCTGACACTCCAGCGGTCGACCATAATTCCCATATCCGCAAGGCAGGACGCAACGCGGGGGAAATGTATGGTTTCGCCCAATGTTATGCAGAGGTCCACTACCGGGGACCCGATGCGGGTGTCAGGGTAAAACGGTTGGTCGGCAAGGCAGATCTGCCTGCAGCTGCGACACCGGAACCTCCTGACCCGCACATGGATCACGTTTTTCTGTTCCGCGTCCGCCAGGATGGCAAACTGTTTTTCCTTCACATCGTACCGGGAAAGTTCTCCCCCGCATGCAGGGCAGGCGACACACGAATCGAACAGCACGCCGTCACATGAGGCAAGTGCTGCCTGGACGATATCGGCAAGCATCGGGGGTATCCGGCGTTTTTTCATAGGTATATTCCTGTTTTATGGATCGTTCCGTGTTATTCTTTCGAACAATCCCTGCATGGCTTATGTATACAATCAACGGTGAAAGGTAATAAACCCACTTTTGTTCACCACTTTTTGTAAAAATTTCAGAACGGTTATATAGCCCAAGGGCAGAGATCAGATGTTCAATCATTCAAATCCATTAACAAATTCTGAAATCAACCGGTATGAAAAATGTTGAACACATCTGGTGATTCTTCATGAGTGACGAAAATGCTCAGTTAAAGTATACAGCAACGACCTGTCCCTACTGCGGGGTTGGCTGCGGCCTAAACCTCGTGTCCAAGGGGAACACGCTCGTTGGCGTTGAACCGTACAAGCGGTCCCCGATCAACGAAGGCAAGCTCTGCCCGAAAGGCGCAACCTGCTGGGAAACAGTTCAGAAACCCGGCCGGCTGACAAAGCCCCTGATCAAGAAGGGCGACAAGTTCGAGGAAGCCTCCTGGGACGAAGCCATTGACCTGATTGTCAAGAATTTCACGGAGATCGCGAAGAAGAACGGCCCCAAGGCCCTCGGTTTCCAGACCTCCTGCCGTACCGTCAACGAGGACTGCTATGCCCTGCAGAAACTTGCCCGTGTCGGCTTCCAGACCAACAACGTGGACAACTGCGCCCGTATCTGCCACGGACCTTCCGTTGCCGGTCTCTCGCTATCGTTCGGTTCCGGTGCAGCAACAAACCCGTTCGAGGATGTCCTGAACTCCGACCTCATCGTCATGTGGGGTTCCAATGCAGTCGAGGCCCACCCGCTTGCCGGCCGCCGTGTCATGCAGGCCAAGAAGAAAGGCATCCCGGTCATTGTCGTTGACCCGCGGTACAGCCCGACCGCACGGCTCGCCGACAAGTGGGTCCGGTTCAACCCGTCGACCCACATTGCGCTCGCCAACAACATGATGTATTACATCATCAACGAAGGCCTTGAGGACAAGGAGTACATCAAGGAGCGCACGAAGGGATTCGAGGACCTCAAGAAGACGGTCGAGAAGTATGCCGACGCCACGAAGATCCATGGAGTCTCACAAGAGACCGTCCAGGATATCGCCCGCCAGTATGCCAAGGCAAAGAACGCGGTCATCATCTATTGCCTCGGTATCACCGAGCTGACCACCGGTACCGACAACGTCCGTTCGATGGGCAACCTTGCGCTGCTCACCGGCAATGTCGGGCGCCCGGGTGTTGGTGTCAACCCGCTCCGTGGCCAGAACAACGTGCAGGGCGCCTGCGATATGGGCGCATACCCGAACGTATTCTCCGGCTACCAGGCAGTTGCCGTTCCCGAGAACCGTGCCAAGATGGAGAAGGCCTGGGGCATGAAAGAAGGCTCCCTGCCCGACTGGTATGGTTCAACCCTGACCGAGCAGATCAATGACTGCGGTGAAGTGGTCAAGGCAATGTACGTCCTTGGCCTGAACCCGGTTGTCTCTTATCCCGACTCGAACCATGTCAAGAAGATGTTCGACAAGCTCGACTTCCTCGTGATGCAGGATATCTACTGGAACGAGAGCTGCCAGTATGCAGATGTCGTCCTCCCCGGAACCTGCTTTGCAGAGAAGGACGGCACCTTCACCAGCGGCGAGCGCCGTGTCAACCGTGTCCGGAAGGCAGTCAACGGCCCCGGCGAATCGAAGTACGACTGGGAGATCATCGGCATGGTTGCAAAGAAGATGGGCCTCAAGGGCTTTGACTGGAAGACCGCAAAGGACGTCTGGGACGACATGCGCTCAGTAACCCCCGGCCAGTTTGGCGTGACCTACGAGAAGATCGAGAAGCCCGAGGCCATCCACTGGCCCTGCCCGACCATCGAGCACCCGGGAACCCCGATCCTCCATATCGGCAAGTTCTCCGCAGCCGACGGCAAGGGCACCATGTTCGGTCTCGAGTACCGCCCGCCCGCGGAAGTCGCGGATGCGGAGTACCCGTGGACGCTCATGACCGGTCGTGTTATCTTCCACTACCACACCAGGACCCAGACCGACAGGAGCCCGACCCTGCACAACGATGTGCCCGAAAACTATGTCCAGCTCAACACGCTGGATGCAAAAGAACTCGGTATCAGGCAGCACGAGAAGATCAAGGTTTCGAGCCGCCGTGGCGAGACCATCGCCATTGCCCGTGTCACCGATGACGTTGCCCCGAAGGTACTCTACATGCCGATGCACTTTGCGAACGGAGCAAACAACCTGACCAACACAGCGCTCGACCCGATGTCCAAGATGCCGGAGCTCAAGCACTGTGCTGTCAAAGTTGAGAAGATCAAGGAGGCCTGAACATGACCAAGAAAGGCGATATGCTCTATGCATGGACCAACGATGCGGAGATCCAGAAGAAGGCAGAGCTCGGTGGCGCAGTCACCGCAATCTGGAAGTACGCGCTCGAGTCCAAGGCAGTCGACGCGGTCCTCGCAGTCACGAAAGGTGTGGACCTCTACGATGCAGTCCCGATCCTTGTCACGGACCCCAAGGACCTTGCAAAGACCGCCGGCTCCCTCCACTGCGGAACGCTCCTCATGGCAAAGCTGGTCAAGAAATTCCTTGACGGTGCAAGCGACATGAAGATCGGTGTCACGGTCAAGGGCTGTGACGCAATGGCGTTCTACGAACTTGCCAAGCGCAAACAGGTCAACCTCGACAACATCGTTATGATCGGTGTCAACTGCGGTGGATCAGTCAGCCCGGTACTTGCCCGCAAGATGATCAAGGAGAAGTACGACGTTGACCCCGAGAAGGTCCACAAGGAAGAGATCGACAAGGGCCAGTTCATCATCGAGTACGAAGGCGGACACAAGGGAATTTCCGTTGACGAACTCGAAGAGGCAGGCTTTGGCCGCAGGTCCAACTGCCGCCGCTGCAAGATGAAGATCCCCCGCCAGGCCGACCTTGCCTGCGGTAACTGGGGTGTAATCGGCCCGAAGGCCGGAAAGGCAACCTTTGTCGAGGTCTGCTCCGAGAAGGGTGCAAACCTCCTTGACGGCGCAGTCAAGAAGGGCATCCTCTCAACCGAGGCAGCCAACCCCAAGGGTCTTGAGATCCGCGGAAAGGTCGAGGGTGCAATGTTCAAGCTCGGCGACAAGTGGCGCAAGCACGACTTCGAGGCACTCGGCGAGGGCAAGGACCGGCTCAAGAAGATCATGAGCGAGACTGCCCGCTGCATCAAGTGCTACCAGTGCATTGATGTCTGCCCGATCTGCTACTGCGTGGACTGCACGACCAAGAACCCGGCATATGTCCCGCCCGGCGAACTCCCGGTCAACTTCATGTTCCACCTGATCCGGTACTCGCACATTGCAGACTCCTGTGTGAACTGCGGCCAGTGCGAGGAAGTCTGTGCAGCAGAGATCCCGAACGCGCTCTTCATGCACGCCCAGCAGACCGAACTCGAGAAGATGTTCGGCCACGTCCCCGGCGTCAACATGGAACTCCCGCTCATGGCCTATGTCGAGGAGAAGGTAGAACGCGGACGGCTCCACAACACCGGCAGCGACATGATCTACGAGAACGTGTTCAACCCGTTCATCAAGAAATAATTCTCCCTTTTTATCATTTTTGACCGGGATAAAACCGGGTGCACCGTTCCTGTTTTCGGCGGATCGTTTACGGTTTTAAAAGAATGAAAAAAGGATCCGGGTGCAGGTGCACCGGGGCCGGTCCGGATGTTACACCCAGACGTTTTCGGGAAATGCCATTTCCGTGTAAAGGTCTTCGAGCCGTGCTTTGTGTCCCCTCTCCATGTTGGCAAGCTGGGAGAAGAGCAACTGCGTTTCCGTGTCGGCAGCCATCTTGGCAAGCTGGGTATACATCTGCATGGCCTCAAGTTCCTTCTTGATGGCAAGGACCAGGCCGTCGAGCGGCTTTAAGTCCGCGGTCAGCTTCGGTGTCGGGAGTGCATCCCCGACCTTGTAATCATGGCCGGGGGAAATTTTCAGCTTGCTGACGTTCTTTGTTAAGAATCCCTCAAGGAACTCGCGGTGTTTCTTCTCGTCACCGGCAAGTTCAGCAAAGAGGTCTTTTAAGTTCTTGTCTTTTACCTTATCCGCAATGGTCCGGTAAAACGTGTAGGCTTCCACTTCGCGGTCGATAGCCGTTGAAATGATCTTCTTGGCATCTTCTGCTTTCATTTGAGTCACCTCTGTTTAAAATATATACTTGGTATTACGGATAATCGGATATAAAAAACATGGGATGGTGCTAACATACCGATGATCCGGGCACATCCGGTCTTTTCTAAGAAAAATCTTCTGGTGCACCTCCGCCATATAATCTGTCCATCTCCCGTTTCCCCCCAATCGTGCCCTTTGGATACCCGGGAATAATTTTAAAAATCGCGTACAGCCGGGTCACGCTCAAACCCTATGCATGAAAAAAAACAGGTTTCACGTTCCCGGTGCCATCTTTGCCGGGTCCTTCCAGAACAGGACCGCCATGATGAAGGGGGCAAGGAGGAAGATCGCGGAGCTCCCCGGTTGCGGGATGATAGCGATAGCGATCCCGATGACTGCCAGCGACGGGAAGACCAGCGCCCATTGCAGTTCGCGGCGGATCCAGAGTGCGTCCAGGTGGGGGGCAAGGGTGGACCCCCGGCTCATGATATAAATCCACTGCGCAAAGGCGATCATGCCGATGAGGAAGATGTTCAGCTCAAAGAGGATTGCCCCGAGCGTATCGTACGGGAAGTCCCCCGCCACATTTGTCGTGAACGGGATGAGGCAGACGAATGCGAGGCTCGCGATGTTGAAACAGAGGAGCGGGCGGTCAAGGTGCTGGAGGTGCCGGAACCGCTGGTGTTCGAAGTACCAGAAGAGCGCGAGGATGATGAACGCGATGAAGTAGTGCAGGAGGTCCGGAAGGACACCGGTGACAATCTCCTGGACCGGCGCGACGTATTCCGTCTGGAGGTACTTGGGAGGGACGCTGATGGTGGTAACGAGCAGGGTCAGGGCAATGGCATAGACCCCGTCGATCAGGGTGGCGATCCGTTCCTTGGGGATGATGTGATGGGGATGAACGGGTAGTCCGGTCATGGTCTTCGGAATGAGGGTTGGATGAGGGGGGTATTAAATCCGGGGTTTTGTTCAGAAGCCGGTAGAGAGGCCCTGCCGGATATCCTTCTTCAACTCCGCATTGAGCATCGCGATGTAGTCCTCGTACCGGTGGATCCGTGTTGAGACCGGGAACGGGATGCCGATGGTGGAGATGATCGCCTCGCCCCGGTCCAGGGTCTGGATCTCGATCTCCATCTTACTCAGGTCCTGCTTGGCGCTGCCCATGATGATCTCGCGGTCGCCCCGGTCGCCAAGGCCCATGACCACGAAGGTGTTGATCTGCGCAAGCACCTTTGCGTCCACATTCTTGGGCTGCTGGGTGATGACGCAGAGGCCCACGCCGAACTTCCTCCCTTCCATCGCACATTCGCGGAACATCTGAGTTGATGCACCCCCGGCCGCGAGTACTCGTTGTGCCTCTTCAATGGTGATCAGGACCTGGTGGGAGGACTCCTGTTTCTCGTCAATACCAAATCCGCGTGCCTCGGACCGGTGCTTCTCCATGATCATCCGGGTGATGACCGAGAGGACGAAGAGTTCACTCCGTTCTCCCATGTCCGGGATGTCGATGAGGACGACCCGGTTCGCGTGGAGGTCTTTGATGATCTCCAGCACCGATGAACCCTGCTCGCGGAAGAATGCCCTGTTGCCGTTGACGAGATTGTCGATGTGGCGCTGGATCACGCGGACCGGCCCGGCCATCGAATTGCGGATCATCCACGCAAGACTCCCCTCCTTTATCCCGGCAGCCAGCGGGTCTTTGACCGGGAATATTTCAGGATCCACTTCCTGGAAGAACCGGATCGCGTCGCTCCCGTTGACCCGCGAGAACGCCTCGATGATATCGTATTGCGCTGAGGTGAGCTCGTAGAGGATGGAGAGGTCGGAAAGACGGAAGTCGTCGTACTCCAGGTTCAGCCGGTTCATCGCGTACTTTTTCCGGTCCGCTTCGCCCCGGATCGTGAAGATGGCAAGGCCGTCCCTGCCGTTCGTATAGTGGACGAGCCCTTTTGTCGGCTCTCCGGTCGAGGACTTCCCGCCGCTGACGTACTCGCCGTGCGGGTCCACGATCAAAAGGCCGAACTTCTGCTCCTTCATGCACGAGGCGCAGAAGGTCTTCATGAAATTTGACTTACCCATGCCGGTGGTGGCGAACACGCCCATGTGCTGGGGGAGGACGCGGGCCGGGATCCGGACCGGGACGTCTTTTATCACGTCCTGGCCGCTCCGCATCAGCCCGACCTCGATCTCTCCCATCTGCTCGGTAAGGAACCGGAAGTCTTCTGCGTCCGGGTCTTCCACTGTGGAAAACTTGGAGGGGATGGTGCGGGCCTTGTGGAATTTGCCGTCGCTGTCCACAAAGCCGAGCGGCACGGCATCGACCGTGATGAAGACGTCTTCTCCGAGTCCATAGAATTTCTCCGCATAAGCCCGGGTGTCCCACCTGGGGTCGGCGAAGTTAGAGTCGTGCGAGAGGTCGGTGATCTTTGCAAAGAAGGTGGAGCCCTTTGTCTTGTCCACGATCTTTTTGATATCGCCGATATAGAGCGTCTCGCTGTGGGGGGCGATGAAGCGGTAGGAGAGGACGCTCCTGCCGATGAGCCGGTACTTCGATGCATCGGTCGTTTCAGTATCGCGCAAATTCATCATGGTAATCTCCGAACAGGATCTCATAGGTCTGCCGATCAATGCCTGCGTCCGCCAGTTGCCCGAGCAGGTCGCCTTTCAGTTGTGCGGTAATTTCTTCCGTGATGACAACGGTGCGGTGGGCATCGAAGAGCGGGTACGGGTAGCCCGGGATGCGGCCGTCCGCGGAGCAGCCGGCGAGACGGCTCATTACTTCTGCGGCTTCATTCCCGATCTCTTTTGGGAGCTCGATCTTGAGCGGCCCTTTCGATCGTTCGTGAAGGCAGGCTACGTACATCTCGCCATGCTGCCACTGGGCGTGCGGGGTATGGTCGAGGATGGCGGGGTCGATCTTGATCCACCACGGGGCTTTGATTTTGTTTGTTTTTGCGAACCCGAAGACCGCAGGGAGGAGCGGGTGGCCCCCGCCCCACGTGGCAGCCGAGCGCTTGGAGATACCGGCAAGGCCGAGGTCCCTGTCATAGCAGGTAAGCGCGATGCGGGTGAGGACCGGGTTGTGGCTCTCGTGGGATACCCGGAGCGGGCCGTCCCTCAGAAGAAGGGCACCGGGTCCGAGTTCCTTTGCCATCGTCTCGGCGACCCAGTACTCGAGCGTGTCCCGGAGAATTCCCGCTGCCCGCGTGATGTCCTCGTTTGAAAGGGTTTTTCCCGGGGGCTGGCCGAAACAGTCCGCGTAGAGTACGGGGAAGTCCTGGTTCTCTTCTTCCGGCCCGATGAGCGCAAACCGCATGGGCGTGACCGAACGCCGTTTACGTTCCATATCAACGAACGTGGTCTGGGCCGCTCTCACGACTGCGAGCGCCATGCTGCCGGACTCGAGGAGCATCACATTGCTCCCGTCAATGGCACAGACCTCGCCGCACGGTGCGGGTTCGCAATGGATGAAGTCGGACGGCCTGATAGTGCAGGTTTTCGCAAATTTTTCCACGAGATTTGCCGGGATCGTTGCGTGGATCCGACCTGCTGCCTCCTTCACGGCACCTGAGTATTCGTCCTTCATCTGTTGAATTCTATTTTGGCATGTAATGGGATATAAGGGAGCGGGGACGCGGGGAGAATATGTGCGGCAGGATCTTTCATGGCGGTAGTCCCCTGTGTCCCCGATGCGTTCTGAACGATTCTTTCAGACCGGCCGTGTTTTTTAATCCCGCATGCAATAGATAATCACAACGATGAGCAGGCCAGCGCAACTGTCGGAAGAGGGGATGAAGAAGCACCTCCGGGGAGAGCAGGAGCGGGAGCGGGCACTCTTCGCGAACATCCTTGCCGGGGTTGCCTCCGTCATCCCCAAGCTCATTGCGGCAGTCCTCTCCGGGTCGGTCACCCTCTATGCATCCGCGATGAAGACGATCAATGAGGCACTTGGCATCATTGTCGCATGGATGATTGCCCGCAAGATCGCACGGGGAGAACCCGGCACGTACGATTACGGGATGGGAAAGTACGAGAACATTGCGCGGGTCATCACCGGCGGTGTCCTGCTCGTATCCGTTGTCATCCTCGTCATCATTGCAGCATTCCGGCTCCTCTTCCCGGCAGCGCTCGGCATCAGCGGGATTGCTGTTGGCATGGCCATTGCTGTCATCATGATTGGTATCGATTCCTGGTTCTATTTCAGGAATTACCGGATTGCACAACGGGAACCCTCGCCCCTGATGGACTCCCAGTGGCGGCTCTTCCGCCTCAAAGCCTTTGCAAACGGTATCGTCCTCCTCGCGCTAATCCTCGCGGTCCTCTGCGCCCGGTACCCGTGGGCCGTGTATATTGACCCGATCGCGTCTCTCTTCATCATTGGCATCCTCTTCCGGTCGGGATACGCGATGATCGTGCAGTCGCTGCCGGACCTTGTTGACCGTACGCTTGAAGAGGAACTCCAGCTCGTTGTTATGCGGGAACTTGCAGAGCATTTTGAGCGGTACGAACAGCTCCATGCGATCCGTTCGCGGCGAAGCGGGGGAAGCATCTACATTGAGATCTTTCTTGAGTTCCAGGGGGACATGCGGATGAACGACGTGCAGGACATCATCGACCGGATGAAGCAGTCGCTTGAAACAAAGATCCCGAAAAGCTCCGTGAATATCATTACAACCCGGTGCTGACCGTCGGGATATGGCTGTCCGTTTTTCCCCGGTGAATTTATTATTTTTTACTCTTCGTGCCGGGCCGCGAATACCATATCCGCCCGTAGCCATCCTTTGTTTCTGCGAGAGTCCGGTTTTTCACGCACTGCTGTACGTATCTCCGGAACAGTTGCGGCGAGATATCCCCGGCCGGCCAGGCCATTATCGTGATACAGAATTTTCCGTTGTACCGGGAGAGACATTCATCCAGTCTCTTCTTCATCCGTGTTTCCAGGGGATCGGTCCGTTTCCTTACCCTCAGTGAAGTGTCCGGGACCGCAGGGCCGGTGGCAGCGGACGGCTCCCCTCCTTCTTTCCAGATATTCTTGCACCGCTTGCAGCGCAGGGTATCGAGAAGACGGTAAACCTTATCGCTGGAACAGAACGGACAGTGCGGCATTACTCGTTATCCCGGGACCGGAACGCATGGCCGGTCCCTGCTCTCCCCTTACTCTACTTCCTTCACCCGGCTCGAATTGTCCGAGCCCATCTCGACCATCAGCGTATTGGCAAACTCCCCGTGAATCTCCGGGATGTGGGAGATGAGGAGGATCTGCGGGAACCGGGACTCCTGCGTGCGCAACGCGGTGAGGAGGTTGTTCCTCCGTTCCTCGTCCTGGCTCCCGAAGATCTCGTCAAAGATGAGGAACGTGCTCTCGTGTACCTGGTGGAGCTCGGCAAGGTACCGCGAGAGTGCAATCCGTAATGCGACCGCGATGTCGTCCTGCTCGCCGCCGCTGAACCGGTCGATCGCGTAATCGTTGTCCACATCCCTTACGAGCAGGTTGAAGTCCTCGTCCAGCAGCACCTGCTCGTACCGCCCGCCCGTGATCTCTGCTATGATCCGGCTCACCTCGCCTTCGAGCCGGCTCCGGACTACCTGCATGAGATAGACCACGTACTCGGCAATGAGGCTCCGCGTGAGCCTGAGGAGCTCGATCTCGTCCCTGAGTCCTGTGGCCTGCTTCTGCAGGACGGTGATCTGCTCTGCGGCGCGTTTGTATTCCGCGATCTTCTCTTCCGTGAACCGGAGGTCCTTGGTCGCGTTCGCGATGACGACCTCCACGTCCCGCAGGGCAGTATCGGTGCCTGCGATGGTGGCTTCGAGATTCGTGATCGCCGCAGGATCGAAGCCTGCTGCTTTTATTTCTTCTGCGAGTTTTGTGAGTCCGGCGTTCCGTTCCGTGATCTTTTTCGTGAGTCCGGCAAGCTGCTGTTTTGCCATCATGCCCTGCCCGATCTTTTTGCCGAGCTCGGTGTACCGGAGCTGGAGTTTCCGGGCGGTCTCCGCTTCCTGCTCACAGGCCCGGAACGCTGCATCGTCGTATGCGAGCAGTGCTATTTTTCCGGTAAGTGCCTGCTGCTCTTTTCCTTTCGTCTCCCGTTGTTCCACGAGCCCGGCGAGCACGGTATCATACCCGGCCCGCAGCCGGAGTTTCGCGTCA
>JAJRCF010000035.1 GCA_028679075.1 Methanoregula sp.
ATCGGTCGGGGATGTGCTGATCATCGCCGGTCCGGAAGAGGCACTCCAGCCGTTCCGGTCGACCGCAGCAACGTTTCTCGTGGATTCCGTTGATGAATACCACCGTTTCCTGACTGAAAACGGGGGGACCATCCTGCGTCCGCCACAGCAGGTGCCGACCGGCATCAACATGATCGTACGTCACCCGGATGGATCCGTTATCGAATACGTCGAACACCGGAAACAATAACCCGAAATCCCGACACGAAAAAAAGACTGAAAGAATTAGCCTAACAATGGCAGCGGAACAGTTCCCGGACCATATCAGGGATCTCCGATACGCGTGATGCAACCGGGACGCCGTGTTTTTTGAGCCGGGCGATCTTCGACCGGGCATCGCCCTCGCCACCTTCAACGATCGCACCCGCGTGGCCCATCCGCTTGTCGGGCGGGGCCGAGACGCCGGCAATGTACGAGACAATCGGGAGGTCCGTGGACTTTGCCCCTTCCTCTTCAAGGTTACCGCCGACTTCACCGATCAGCACGACTGCTTTTGTCTGGGGATCGTTTTCGAACCGCTCCAGCACATCGACAAACGTCTGGCCGATCACCGGATCGCCACCGATACCGACAACCGTGCTCTGGCCGATACCGGCCCGTGTGAGCTCGTCCACGACTTCATAGGTCAGCGTGCCGCTGCGGGAGATGACACCGACATTTCCGTGAGAGAATAACCCGGCCGGCATGATGCCCATCTTCACCTCACCGGGCGAGAGCAGCCCCGGGCAATTGGGGCCGATCACGCTCGCACCCTCCATACGGGCGTACGCGATCGCCTTCATGGTGTCCTGCACCGGGATATGTTCGGTAATACAGACAATGGTCCGGATGCCGGCATTCGCCTCCTCCATGATCGCGTCAGCTGCTGCGCCGGCCGGGACGAAGATGACGGCAGCACCGATGTCATGCTCCTTCATCGCATCCTTCACGGTGTTGAACACCGGCACGCCGTGCACCTGCTGACCTCCCTTGCCAGGTGTCACACCGGCAACAACGCCCCTGCCTCCGACCTGTTGTGCGTACGCGTTCATGAGGCCGATATGGAACTCGCCCTGCTTGCCGGTTGCACCCTGCACGAGGATGCCGGTCTTCCTGTCCCCGTAGATCATGCGGTCACCTGCACAGCCTTCTTCACAACAAGGTCCATGGTATCCAGCATCTCGTAGCCCTTCTCGGAAAGGAGTTTCCTGCCCTCTGCCTCGTTCGTGCCGGCGAGTCTGACGATCACTTTCTGGGAGATGCCCGCAGCAATGATGCCCTTTGCAACCTCATCGCACTTGGTAATCCCGCCCAGCAGGTTCACGACAATGACTTTCACGGACGGGACACTTGCCACGAGCCGGACCGCGTTCATCACACGCTCGCTCTCGGCACCGCCTCCGACATCAAGGAAGTTTGCCGCCTTCCCGCCATAGTATTCAATGAGGTCAAGGGTTGCCATCGTGAGCCCGGCACCGTTGCCGATCACGCCGATGGCGCCGTCCAGTTCAACGTAGGAGAAGCCGTGCTTCTCGGCCTCCCGCTCCCGTTCGGAGAGGTCGCGGTTCATGGTGATCCCCTGCCGCCCTAGGGCATTGTCGTCCACGATGATCTTCGCATCCGCGGCAAAGACCCCGTTTGGCGTAGTGACGAGCGGGTTGATCTCGGCTAGGAGAGCATCCTTTTCGATGAAAATTTTGTAGAGTCTGTTGATGACCGGGCCGATCTCCTTTGGCGCTTTCCCGATCAGTTCCCGGATCATGAACGGCGGGAGGTCCTTCATCAGGGGGTTTGCAACAACCTTTTTGATCAGTTCCGGGTGCTCCCGGGCAGTGATCTCGATCTCCACCCCGCCGGCCTCAGTGAAGAGGATGAGCGGCTGTTTGCTCGACCGGTCGACCATGATTGAGAGATAATACTCGTGCTGTATGTCGAGTTTCTGCTCGGCAAGGACTTCCTTTACGGGCAGGCCCTTGATCAGCTTTCCGAAGAGCTCTTTTGCGACCTTCGTCCCGTCGGCCTTGCCGGCCATCAGGATGCCGCCGGCCTTTCCCCTGCCGCCGACATCGACCTGTGCCTTGAGGACGAATGCCGTACCCAGTGCGCCGAGATGGGGGGTGAGTTCGTCAGCCGATCGGATCAGGAATCCCGCCGGGACTGGGATCCCGGCTTCCCGTAATACGTTCTTTGCCTCGTATTCGCGTAGTTTCATGGTTGCTTCCCCAGCTGCAGGCCGAGTTGCATGGCTTTCAGGTTGAGCTCCTCGGTCCCCTTGGGCACAGAGTCGAGGATCGCCTTCTTCAGGGCTTCTTCACTCACGACATGCGTTGCAGCCACGAGCGCCCCGAGCATCACGATGTTTGCCACGATGTCTTTCTTGAGCGTCTGCTTGGCTTCCTGTGTCGCCGGGATCTCGATGCACCGGCACTTCGGGCGGGAATGGACGAGTGAAGAGTCAACGAGCATCACCGCGGGGTCTTCTGCACCGGCGCCATACTTCTCGAACCCTTCCTGCGACATGATGATGTAGATATCCGGGTGGGCCACTTTCGGGTAGAGGATCTCCGCATCGTCAATGACTACCTGGCTCATCGAAGCCCCGCCCCGGGCCTCGGGACCGTACACCTGCGTCTGGACCGCAAACTTGTTGTCGTACATCACGGCAGCCCGGCCGAGGATGACCGCGGAGAGGATGATCCCCTGGCCGCCAAACCCGGAGAACCTGACCTCGTTTCTCATGGCTTCACCCCCATTGCCGGCCGGTTCCTGCGGGTGAGTTCACCGACAACGAACATGTCCTCCGGTATGTGCTCGCCCGCTTCAAGCATCCGGTCGCGTTTTGCCCGGAGCAGGGAGTGGACTTTTAAGTACTCGACATGGTCGGCCACCTGCCGGAACTTGTTCCTGCGCCCGAATGCCGTGGGGCACTGGACGAGCGCCTCGATGAAGGAGAAGCCGGGGGTCTCGAGCCCGACCTTAACCGCCTTCTCGAGTTCCTTTACGTGGTAGGATGTCCAGCGGGCAACGTAGTTTGCCCCGGCAGCAGTGGCGAGCTCGCAGAGGTCGAATGGGGTCTCGGTACACCCGTACGGGGTAGTGGACGAGAGGCATCCTTTGGGGGTGGTCGGACTCCCCTGCCCGCCGGTCATGCCATAGATCTGGTTGTTCATGCAGACCACCGTGATATCAATGTTCCTGCGGCACGCATGGATGAAGTGGTTGCCACCGATCGCCGCAAGGTCGCCGTCGCCCGTGAACACGACCACGTGAAGGTCCCTGTTTGCCATCTTGACACCGGTGGCAAAGGCAAGGGCACGCCCATGGGTGGTGTGGAGCGAGTCGGTGAGGATGTAGCCGGGGGCACGCGAGGAGCAGCCGATGCCGGAGACAAAGACCGTCTCCTCCTTCTTCCAGCCCATCTGGTCGATGGCGGCGAGCGTGCAGTTGATGATCGTCCCGTTCCCGCAGCCCGCACAGTAGATGTGGGGGAGCCGGTCCTGCCGGTACCAGTCATCAAAGCTCATTGTTTTGCCTCCAGTGCGGCGACCAGTTCGGCGGGTGTGTGGAGCTCCCCGCCCAGTTTGGGGATGCTTTTTACCGGTACCTTCACGTGCCGCTCGATCTCGCGGGCGATCTGACCGAGGTTCATCTCGGGGATGAGGAAACGCCGTGCGTTCCTGAACTCCGCAAGTGCATTCTCCGGGAACGGCCAGACGGTCCGGATCCGCAGAAACCCGATATCGTTATTCGGACTGTCGTGGAGCACCTGCTGCACGGTCCTGACCGGGCCACCGTATGCGACAAAGACCTGCTCTGCGTCCGGGTTGATGATATCGTAATCCGCCATCTCGTACCGGGCGTTCTCGATCTTATCCACGAGCCGCTTCACAAGGGCCATGTGCAGGCCCGGGTTCGTTGCAGCCGGGTATCCCCGCTCATCGTGAGTAAGGCCGGTCACGTGGACGTGCTGTCCTGTGCCGAACTGTGGGAAACCGGGGACCAGGTCGGGATCAGTTGTCCGGAAGGGGGGGGTGCCGGGCACGAACGGCTTTCGCGATACCCGCTCGACCTTGTCGGGGACGAGGATCTTCTCCCGCATGTGCCCGACCGTCTCATCAGCCATCAGGAAGACCGGCACGCGGTACTTGTCCGCGAGGTTGAATGCCTTCACGGTCAGTTCAAACATCTCCTGCACGGTGGCAGGGCAGAGGGCGATGATCGCATAATCGCCATGCGAACCGAACCGAACCTGCATCATGTCGCCCTGTGCAGACATCGTCGGCTGCCCGGTGGATGGGCCGCCCCGCTGGACATTGACGACCACGCAGGGCGTCTCGGTCATTGCGGCAAAACCGATGTTCTCCATCATGAGGGAGAACCCGGGCCCGCTCGTCGCGGTCATTGCCCGGGAACCGGCCCACGACGCGCCGATAATCGAGGCCATGCTCGCGATCTCGTCCTCCATCTGGATGAAGACGCCGCCTTTCTTCGGCAGTTTTGCTGCCATGTGCTCGGCAACCTCGGTCGAGGGGGTGATCGGGTAGCCCCCGAAAAAATTACAACCGGCTGCAAGCGCCCCCTCGGCACAGGCCGTGTTACCCTGCCAGAATTCTGTCCGTGTCAATATTCAATCGCCACCTTGTGGGGTTCGTACGGCTCTTCCTCGGTCCAGTGGATCGCCTGGTCGGGACAGGTGAGCTGGCAGACGCCGCAGAGCTGCCGGCCGTAGAGATTCCGCAAGCGGCAGTTGGTGCAGCGCTCGGGACGGTCGAGTTCCGGGACGACAATTCCCTTCCGGTTGGGCCGCTTGCCCTCCTTAAAAATCTTATAAGGGCAGACCTTTGTACAGAGGTTGCATCCTTTGCACCGCGTCTCGTCGATGGCAAGTTTCATGGATCGGCAGTCCTATCGTAGTACTTATACGGTAACTGTTACAAAAAACCTGTCCTTTATACCAAGGGTCTGAAAGACCGCGGCAGGAGAATCGAACAAGTCATCAGACTTGTGAGATGAGAAGAACGCATCGGCGTTCTTCGATTGAACCCGAAAGATTCTTCAACCGAACGCTTTAGCGTTCTTCTACTGGAGGGGCGAAGCACGACCCGGGAGAATATTTGCTGAATGCATCCTCAGCCTTCTTCCGGGCCGTATCGAAGATATCGTTCCCGTGGGCATCGATCCCGACCACGAGGGGCAGGCGGTCGAGTTCGATCGCCCAGACCGCTTCGGCCATACCGAGGTCCTCGTAAAAGACCCCCCTGAGGGTCATATGTGACGAGGCAAGGGCAGCGCATCCACCGGTGAAAGCGAGATACACGCCCTTTCCCGCGAGCTGGTTCCGCACGGTTGCTCCCATGCCGCCTTTTCCTATAAGTCCCCGGACTCCCTGATCAATGAGGAACCCGGAGAGCTCGTTCATCCGGGCGGACGTTGTGGGACCGGCAGCAATGACTTTGTTATCCTGGATGACCGGGCCGCAGTGGTAGATAACCGCACCCTTCGGGTCGAACGGGATGCCCTCTTCTTTCATGCGGAGGTGGGCCTCGTCCCGGGCCGTGTAGACAATGCCGGAAAGTTCTACGTGGTCGCCGGCTTTGAGCTTCAGGACTTCATCGCCAAGCGGAGTGCGGAGCTGGATAATGTTTCCGGTCATCGCTTCACCTCGACCGTTGCATGCCGGTTCGCCCAGCACTGGATATTGACCGCAACCGGCAGCGATGCCGTGTGGCAGCCGGCAGTCTTCACCTTGACCGCCAGTGCAGTAAAATCCCCTCCGAGTCCCATCGCCCCGATGCCGAGCTTGTTCACAGCGCAGAGGAGCTGCTGTTCGTATTCGGTCATCGAATCAACCGGCTCAAGCAGGGCTTCCTTCGCGAGTGCCGCAGCACCGTCAAACGTACCGCCGATCCCGACCCCGATGATGACAGGGGGGCAGGGGCGTGATCCTGCGAGATACACCGTCTCGACCACGAACTTCTCTATCTGATCTTTTTGGGAGGGGAGGAGCATCGCGATCCGGGACATGTTCTCCGCGCCAGCTCCCTTGGGGAGCACCGTGACGGTGAATTTTTTGCCGGGCTTCACGTGGATGGCCGGCATCCCGGCGCCGGTATTGTCGTTCGTGTTGTGCCGGTTGAGCGGGTCAACGACATTGGGGCGGAGCGGCACTTCCTTTGTTGCCTTGCGGACACCTTCCGCAACAGCGTCGTACAACTCCTGCGTGAGCGCCACATCGGGCGGGATGGTGAGGTAGATGACCGGGACGCCGGTGTCCTGGCACATCGGCACGCCAAGTTCTCCGGCGGTCTTGATATTTTTGAGAATATTGGCAAACTCTCCGCGGGCCACCGGGTCCGTCTCGGCACGGGCGGCGTTCCCGATCACCTTCAGCACGTCAAGAGGGAGGCGGATGACCGCTTCGCGGTACGCGTGGAAGGTGGCATCGGCAAGCGCCTTGTGGATGAGATCGGGGTTTGGGATCTGCATTTAATTATACTGGGGGGCAGGGGGTAATATAGGAATTGGGGTGTGCCGGAGATCCGGTCGGAGACCGGTGCAGGAAATTTTTCGGGAAATTTTTTTTTAATTTTATATTCGGAATATATCCTCAACAGAAAATGATATACAATTTCGCAGATATGGATGTAATATGCCGGGTGGAATTCGGGTCCTCTATGTCGATGACGAGCCCGGACTCCTTGAAGTCGCCCAGATATTCCTTGAGCAGACCGCCGAATTCAGCGTCGGGATCTCGACATCGGCACAGGAAGCGCTCAACAATTCCTCGATCCCATCCTACGATGCCATCATATCCGATTACCAGATGCCGGGCATGGATGGGATCGAATTTTTAAAAGTGGTCCGGGAACGGTTCGGCGACATCCCCTTCATCCTTTTTACCGGGAAAGGCCGCGAAGAGGTCGTGATCGATGCGATCAACAACGGGGCCGATTTCTATCTCCAGAAAGGCGGGGACCCAAAGTCCCAGTTTGCCGAACTCGAACATAAAATCCGGCAGGCGGTTGCACGGAAGAAAGACAAGCGCGAACTGAAATCTGCATACGAACAGATCATTGCTTCGGAGGAGGAACTGCGGCAGCAGTACGAGGAGATCGCAGTCGCCCAGCAGAAACTCCTGGAGACACAGCAGCTGCTGACCGAGATCGCGGGCACCATCCCGGGCGTTGTGTACCAGTTTTACGCACGTCCCGATGGCAGCATGGGATTTTACTATGTGAGCAGCCGTGCCCCGGAAATCTTAGGGATCAGCAATGATGCGGACCGTTTCTTCGACCAGTTTTATGCGCAGGCCGACCCGCGCGACCGCGATACGATCCTGGGTTCGATCCGTGAGGCCATATCTTCGGAATCTTCATGGGATATCGAGGGCCGGTTCATCAGGCCCACCGGGGAAACGATCTGGTTCCAGGGACTGGCCCGGCCGATGAAGAAAGGTCCCGAACTTGTCTATAACGGGGTCCTGCTGGACATCACCAGCCGGAAGAAGGCTGAAGAAGAGCTTCGTGAAAGCGAGAGAAAATTGCGGGAAGCGCAGGAGATGGCGCACATGGGATTCTGGTCCTGGGACGTGGAGACAGGACACGTGGAATGGTCTGACGAGGTGTTCAGGATCTTCGGTCTCGATCCGGGCAGGTTCACACCGCAGATCGATTCCATTCTCGAACTATCACCCTGGCCTGAGGACCATCAGCGCGACAGGGAACTGATCCAGAAGGCGATCGAATCCCGTGGGCCGGGAATGTATGAACAGCGGTTCCTCCGGCCGGATAAGAGCACCGGCTATTATTACTCAACCTTCCAGGGAAAGTACGATGAATCCGGCAATCTCACCACTCTCATCGGGACGATACTGGACATCACTGACCGGAAGAAGGCTGAAGAGGCACTGCGCACAAGCGAGAAGCGTCTCCGGCTCTTTATCCAGCACGCACCCGCCGCCCTTGCGATGTTCGACCGCGAGATGCGCTATATCGTGGCAAGCCGCCGGTGGATCACCGATTACCATCTCGGCGATGAGGACATCGTCGGCCGTTCCCATTACGAGATCTTTCCGGATCTTTCCGAAACACTGAAGGCAATACACCGCCGGGGTCTTGCCGGGGAGGTCGTGTCTTCCAATGACGACAAATTTGTACGGGAAGACGGGTCTGTCCAGTGGCTTGCATGGGAGGTGCGCCCGTGGTATATGACCGACAATGTCGTCGGCGGCATCATCATCTTCTCCGAAGATATCACCATACGCAAGAAGGCCGAAACGGCACTGAGAGAGAGCGAGGAGAAGTACCGGAGCCTTGTTGATAAGGCAAGCGAGGCCATCACGATCATTCAGGACCTGCGCATGGTCTATGCCAATCCCCGGATGATCGATCTCGTCGGGATCCCGGCGAAAAACCTCCTTGGCATGGAATTCTGGGAGACTGTCTGGCCCGAGGACCGGGAGATGCTGAAGGCACGCTACCTGGAGCGACATGCCGTGGATGATGTCTCTGCCAACTTCGATTTCAGGATGATCGGCCCGGGGGGGAGTCCGCGCTGGATTCACATCTCTGTCGCGGTGATCCAGTGGCATGGCAGGCCGGCAACCATGAACCTGATAACCGATATCACGGAGCGGAAATCCGCGGAAGCGGCACTCAAGGAAGCCAACCGGAAGCTCGGTCTTCTGAATAGCATCACCCGGCACGATATCATGAACCAGCTAACCATACTCCAGGGCTTCATCCATGTTGCAGCAATGAAAGTGAAGGACCCGGCCATCGCCGGTTTGCTCACGAAGGTCAATGCCAGTTCCATCACGATCCGCCGCCAGATCGAGTTCATGAAGACCTACCAGGAGCTGGGGGTCCATATTCCCGGCTGGTTCCGGTTTGACAAGCTTGCGGTAAAGGCGGGGAGGGAGGAGATCAAATGCTCCGCAGCCTGCGCGAATGCCGAGATCTTTGCCGACCCGATGGTCGAGAAGGTCTTCTTCAACCTGTTCGAGAACGCGATACAGCACGGGGGACACGTGACGGAGATCCGTGTCAGTTGGGAGGAGGTCAATGACGGGCTTGCCATCATTGTGGAAGACAACGGGACCGGGATCCCGGCCGATGAGAAAGAGAAGATCTTTGAGAAAGGGTTCGGGAAAAATACCGGGCTTGGCCTCTTCCTTGCAAAGGAGATCCTCGCGATCACCGGGATCATGATCCGGGAAAACGGTACTCCGGGGAAAGGAGCGAAATTTGAGATCATGGTGCCGAACGGAAAATACCGAATCATCAGGAAGTGACGGACCGGTTTTTTTTACGTGGGATAAACCGGGGATGTCGTAACGGGTTGCCGGAAAAATTTTTTTCAATATTTTTCAAAAGATTTTCAAAATTTTTTTTGAGAATTTTTTTTCAAATCCGTTTTTAGAATTTTGATTGCGGATTCAATTACAAAAACCGGTCTCCTCTTTTATGATTACCGGTCTGGTTGTATGGATCACCCCCGGATCCAATCCGGCCCACCCCACCCACCATCTGAAATACGATTTACCTGCCGATTGGCCGTCCAAATGTGGCTAAATATGACCTCTCCCTCACCGGCGTGAAAATAACAAAAAACCGGGAAATGTGCCCTCATTTTGCCGAATTATGACCTCTGGATCCGGGAAAATGGACAAACGGAGCCCGCACAGGGCCCGGATTCCCCTATCCCTGAAATCAGGTCATTCACCGACGGTGGACAGGAGACAGGGGTCTTCCCCGGGGACGAAACGGGGATCACCGGAATCCTCTGACAAAGGACCTCCCTGATTTACAATCTGTAAATAATCTGCGGGTAACCGGTGCTCCTGATACGTTTTGTAAAACCGGATATCCCGGAAATTTTTCGGGATTTCTTCCGGTAAAAATTTCCAGCGGAAAAAATTCTAAAATAAGAAAACCGAGCCTTCCGCTACTCTTCCATATACGAGCATTATGCGACGTGCATCGCGATATTCGTTTATAGCAGACCTAAAAGGAAAAAAATAGTTGGAAATTCCAAGTGGCTCACTTGAGCTTTTTCTCAAGCTTCTTGAGTTTCTTCTGGGCGTCTTTGCTACCCGCAGCCGCCTGTTTCGAGAGCTCTTCTGCCTTTGCCTTCTTCGCCTGGTTCAGCTTCACCATCTGTTTCTTACTCGTTGGCATACAGTTACCTCGCTACGCCTTTAGCTGGTTCTAATTAGCTTTTTTCCTTCTTAAAATATCCCTGTATCGTTGTACCAGCCGGTAAAAACTTCGAATAAGCGAAACGCTGACCTGTGATTCCTGTAGACTCCCGGAAAACCGTTCAAACGTTCCGTTCGTCCGGGAATGCAGGCTTTCACTTTTGAGTTTCTATAAAAAAATTTTACGCTCATCCCTGGCGGGACGAAATTTGCCCGGCTGTGTTTTGTGCAGCAGCTGCCCTGTTCGTGGTTAAGGAAAAACACAGGGATTATTCGTCTTCATCCGGCTTTCGTTTCATCAGGTACCACACTCCTGCGGCCCCTACGACAATTGCGATGATCACGAGAAATACCGGAACGAATGAGAACCCGATCGTCCGCGGCCCCGCCTCCATTTCCCCCTTTGGGGCGGGTAGTAACGTATCGGATACGCGGACCTCGACGCGGATGGTCGGTGTAATCTCGTACCGGGAGGGAGGGGAAAGATTTGCGATATCGGCGCCGGTCACGTTGAGTTCCGGGTTGGTGACGAGCGGCCAGGCCTGTTGGTTATCACCAGGCACTGCAGCGCTGGTTATCGGCATGACCAGGTACATCATCGCCAGCGATACAAGAATGAACAAAACTGCTGCATCGATTCTCATGCGAACTACGTCCCGTAATAACAAGCTGGTACCGGTCTGTCCAAGATGTTTGTGGTCGGGAAAAATCGATGGGGGGCAGGACTGTTCAACACTCCATGCCCGTAATCATACTCATATCTGCAGGAGTTCCGGGTCAATAATCAATAACAGGCACGAGCCCGGCGCCATTCATCACGCCAGCACCTTCCCGTCCCGGCCCAGCTCGACAAGCCCGTCCGCGATGATCCGGAAGAACCGCAGGGTGCCGTGCTTGGAGCAGAGCCAGAGCTCGCGTGAGATTGCCGTGTCATGCGTGATCAAACGGAGCTTCCGGATATCTTCGCTGAATTCCGCGGCAATCTCCGCTAGCGACACAAGGATCCGCCGTGCATATTTCACGCAGATGAATGCAACCGGCACCGTGGAGATGATCGTGAAATCGTACAGCCTCTCCGGACCATTGTCTGCCATCTGGACCTTCCCGCGTATCTCTGCAACGGGTATTGACGCCCGGTATGCCCGGCGCGGCTTTGGCCCGCGGCTCATGATACCATCCCGGCCCGGGTTTTTTTCGCCATTGATCTGATGCAATTATCGTGGAACATTCGTGATTATTTTTATTTAATAAAAATTGTATAAATAATTGTAGGATGATGGGGGTTCAGGGAATTGCAGACCCTTTGGTCCCCAGCAAAAAATTTCTTAAAAAATTTCTAAAAAACTGCAATAAAAAAAACTGATAAGAAAATTTAAAAAATAATTACTTCTTGCCGCCCTTTGCGTGGGCTCCGCCTTTCTTGTCGTCGGCCTTGGCGGGTGCTGCTGCTTCCTTGCCACCCTTTGCTGCCGGTGCTGCTGCGCCCTTCGCATCCTTGCCGCCCTTTGCCGGTGCTGCGCCACCCTTTGCATCCTTTGCGGGCTCGGCTGCCGCGGCTGCTGCCTCTTCGGTCACGACCGGTGCTGCAACAACCTTCTCACCAACAAGCTTCGGTGCCGCGACGATCCTGCCGCTGACCTTGATCGTGCTGACTTTCAGGTGCGAGGGAGTCGGGAGCTTGTGGCCGCTGTGCCGGAGCGCGTCCTTGATCTTCTCAAGGTACTGGGGAGTTGAGTAGACGGTCAGGATCTTCTGGCCCGGGTCGACCCGTGCAGCCGTGCCGACTGCTTTGCCGAACGCGAGGCGCATACCTTCCGAGACACGGTCCGCACCGGCGCCGGTTGCCTGCTTGTTCTCGCGCAGGACGTGGTGGGGATAGACGCGTACCTTGAAGTGGAAGTTGGACCTGCCGACATCCTTCATCAACCGGCGGTTGGCGGTGATACGGGCTGCCTCGAGTGCGCTGTGCCGGATCTGGCATGCCTCTTCAACAATAAGGTCGACTTCAGTCGGGAATTCCTGCGAGAGGTTGCCCATCTCGTACTGTACGATCTTGCTCCCCGGAACACCGCCCATATATTTGCGCCGTGTATAGGCTTTCTTTGAGATGTTCCTGTACATCTTTGCCGGTTTTCTAACCATCGCGTCCTACTCCTGTGGTAAATTGTCAAAAGCGGGTAAAAATATCGGAAAAAGACTCCGATACTGATACCGGTACGCTTCACAAACTGCTTTAATAAAATGGCTATGGCGCGTATTAAACCTTACTGGATAGAACAGTGCTGGTTGATAAGATCCAGCACATCGCGCCGGAGCTGGGCGAATTCCACGCTGGTCCGTTCGCGGGGCCGCAGGAGCTTGATCTCGAAGATCCGGCAGATCCGGCCCGGCCGGGGCGTCATCACGATGATCCGGTCCGCGAGGAAGACCGCCTCGTCCACGCTGTGGGTGATGAAGACCACCGTCTTTTTTGTCTTCTCCCAGATCG
>JAJRCF010000036.1 GCA_028679075.1 Methanoregula sp.
GATCCCGTTTCAGACTGCCTTGACCTGCACGACTTCCGGCTTGGGCAGGAACGGGATGATGGAAGCAGCGAGTTTTGCAATGTCCATGGACTGGAGCACGACCTTTCCCGGGCCGGTCAGGGTGGTGACGAACAGCCCCTCCCCGCCAAAGATCGCGGTCGTGATCCCGCCGGCAAGCGCGATGTCGTAACTCACCGAGTGGTCGAACCCGACAACAAGCCCGGTCTGCACCTTGACGACCTCGCCGGGCTTCAGGGTCATCTCGATGATGTCCCCGCAGCAGTGGAGGAAGACGGTGCCCTGCCCGGTCATCCGCTGGAGGATGAACCCTTCCCCGCCAAAGAGCCCTGCACGGATCTTGTTGGTAACGCCAATGTCCAGTTCCACGCCATCATCGCAGCAGAGGAATGATTCCTTGCGGGCGATGAACTCCCGGTCCGGGCTGACGGTTACCGGGAAAATTTTTCCCGGCATCGTGCCGGCAAACGAGACGAACCCGGCCGTGTCGCCCGCGGTGAACCGGGTGAGGAAGAGGCTCTCGCCCGTGACCGCCCGTTTCAGGCCGGAGAGGAGACCTCCTTTCATCTGGCTCTCCATCGTGAACGAACCGGTCATGTTCACCATCGATCCGGCCTCGGCAAAGATCCCTTCGCCCGGCTGGAGGTCGATCTTCACCATCTGCAGGTTGTTGCCAATGATCTCGTGCTTCATAGGTTTCCTTACCAGAAGTTTTGCACAGGAGGAGAAATGTGTTGCGGGGTTTTTTTTGAAAAAATAAAAAAAACGTTGCGAAAAAAATTTTCTGACGCTTGAAAAGAAAAATTTCCCGCACGGATCTTTCCGGCTTCGGCACCAGGCTGCATCACCGCAATCGCGAATGGAAAAGTGCCGGAAAAGAGGGTGTCTCTCTCCCCTGTACACTCCTCCGGAATACCTGCGGGAAGATCCATTACGGCAAAGACGGTTCTCAATCGAAGAATCCTGCGGGGTCCTTCTCATGCCCCTGTTTCCTGGTGACAAAAGGGCCACTATACGGGCTCCGTTTCCCCAATTTTCACTCATATTTTGCAAAAATGGGTGCACTTTTGCTCAGTGTTTTTGGAATACGCAGAATCCATGAGAATCAGGCCAAACGGGGCATTTTTCGGGGTTTTGTAAAACGCTAATGTACGCTTTTGGGAGGCGAAACTAAGCGGGAGTGGGGAGATTGGACACACGGATCGTAAAAAACCCCTGTTTTGGATCGCAGTTTTAGGGCTCCCTTATACGGGTCAGTTGACCTTCGAAGAACGCTTCGCGTTCTTCTTATCCTCTAGGTCTGATGACCTGTCGGACTGTGACAGGTATCTGACCCGTGACAGGTCAGGTGCATTGGACAGGTCAGTGACCTGTGACAGGTATTTTTGAAGAGGCCGGATCTGCACTATCTAAGAGGGGGTTCCGGAGCTGGAATTTACGTCGGTATACGTCGGAGAACGGCCGGATATTGGGGAGATAAGGTACGGGAACATTTTTTGAGAAAATTTTCCGGTGCGGTGAAATGTTTTTGGAAATCCGAGTGGGCGTCAGGCCGCGAGGATGAGAAGACCGCAGGTCTTCGAAGATCATTTGGGTCTTCTCATTTCTCGGGTCTGTTGACCGTCGAAAATTCGAAGAATCCTGATAAAATAATCAACGCGGAAAAATTTTTAAGAAATTTTTTTACGGATTATGGAAGAAAAAAAATTTGGAAATTTTTCTTTGAGCATTTATGATGTGCGATGCCACACCCGCAAAATGTTTGAGGGGTGAAGAGGATCGCCAAAAAATTTTGCTGAGGGGTCCGGGGGGTCACGAAAATTATTTTATGAGGGGTACCCCCCCTCAGCAAAAATTTTCCGTGAGGGTCTGCCCAAATTTTCGAAACTGTTCACGACGGGGCGTCGTGTTTGTGCGTGCGGGAAATCACGAGGGGCAGGGGGTCACTAAAAAAAAATTGCTGAGGGGTGGGGGGCTCAGCAAAATTATTTTGTGAGGGGGGCAGGGAGATTTCATTCCAGATAGTATAATCAAATGTTACCTAACATTTGTTCAAGGAATGCAACTCCTCTCACTACATCGTCCATAGTTTTTCCCCCTGTCAGGATTATTTTCCCTGATGAGAAGAGAAGAGCAACAATTTTGGGATTTGGTATACGATATACCAACCCGGGAAACTGTTCGGGTTCATACTCGATTTTTTCCAGGTTAAGCGTGATAACTACCTTATTCAGGTTGATGTACTTCCCGAGGTCATACGAACAGACGATATTGGTAACGGCCACATCAGGTGCATCATGACAGGTTACTCCGGCCTTTTTCATTCTCTGGATGAGATTATCCAGACCACGGACAAACTCATCCTGACTTTTGATGCCGGTGATTACCACCTTCCCGGAAGAGAAAACGAGTACTGTGATTTTGGGGTTTTGAAGTCGTAATACTGCACCAGGAAATCGTTTCTTGTTGAGTTCGCAGTTCTCAACCGTTTCTGAAAGTTCAACAAGATCGATAGAATCAGCGATAGATCCCGAAGCAACGATATTCTCAATCTTAGGTGACTGAAATTTTTCTTGACTCATGAAGGTTAGATGGGTATGATGATCGCAAGTTGTTATCGGTCAATTGTACCAAAATCTTACCGGATTAAAATTCACCTGTGGAGAATAAAAAGTTCAATACGCCGTCAGAATCTCCAGTTCCGGAGACTTTCCTGGAATCAGAGTTGGATCCACTCAACAATCCCGGAAAACTGACTGACATGATCCATTGTTGTAGCTGCAAGAGCGAGAGGATTAACCGAGATAGATCCATCTTCTTTCTCTTCAATGGATGTTATCACGAGGGCTGCGTACTCCATAGATTCAGAAGCAAGTTTGAGATCCTGTCGGTATACCAGGAGAGATGACACGGTGTTGATGGCCGGTCCTCCCTTAAAGATTTTCGTGGAAATTACCTCGATATCAATAGCATCGGAGACAGATTCTGGATTAATACTGTTCACAATCGTAGAAGATTTGGATTTTTCCTTACTCATGAGAGGTAAGTAGGTATGATGATCGCAAGGTGTTATCGGTCAATAGTACCCGGATTCCGAACCATCCCCCGCTCTGCGATGCCCGACGCGGGAAAATGATGGGGGGTGGGGGTACGCACTTACTGTTTGTTTACCATCTTGATCCTCCTTACAAAAAGCAATGTAAAAAACATTAAAATAAAAATCAGATCTTTTAAGAATTACTCCAGACAACATAACAATCAGAAGGATTTTTCATGCCCGCCGAATCACTCCGCCCGCTCGTACAGGAAATACGGGATCTTGTGCAGAGTGCGCGAAAGGCAGCCGCACAGAACGTCAACACCCTGCAGGTCATCACCAACTTCGAGATTGGCCGGAGAATCGTGGAGTACGAACAGAAGGGGAGCCATCGGGCGGAGTACGGGAAACAGACACTTAACGAAGTATCTCGTCAGCTGACCCATGAGTTCGGGAATGGTTTCTCCGAAAGAAACCTAAAGTACATGCGCCGGTTTTATCTCGAATACCGGGAGATGGCACTCCCAATCGCCCAGACACGGTCTGGGCAATCTCAAATAATCGTCCCGACGAAAGCACCAATTGGGCAGATACTGTCTGCCGAATTCACCTTAAAGTTCACCCTGAGCTGGTCGCATTATGTCCTCCTCATGAATATCAAAGACCGTGACGAGCGGCAATTCTACGAGATCGAATCGCAGCAGAACCACTGGTCGCTCTCCGAACTCAAACGGCAGTTCAACTCAGGGATCTACGAACGCCTCGCAATCAGCCGGGATAAAAACGGTGTCAGGGCTCTTGCGCAGAAAGGCCACATCCTTGAGAAACCCGAAGACATGATCAGGAACCCGTACGTCCTTGAATTCCTCGGGCTTGATGAACAGGCGCATTATTCCGAGAGCGATCTCGAATCCGCGATCATTAACAAACTCGAAACATTCCTGCTCGAACTCGGCAAGGGTTTTCTCTTTGAGGCCCGGCAGAAACGGTTCACGTTCGACGCGGATCATTACTATGTCGATCTCGTCTTCTACAACCGGATCCTCCGGTGCTATGTCCTGATCGATCTTAAGATCGGGAAGATCACCCATGCTGATCTCGGCCAGATGCAGATGTATGTCAATTATTATGATCGCGAAGTGAAACTCGGCGAGGAAAATTCGACTATCGGTATCATTCTCTGCAAGACAAAGAGCGATGCGCTCGTGAAACTCACCCTTCCGGAAAAAGCAAACATCTATGCATCTGAATACCAGCTCTACCTGCCCTCAAAAGAGGAACTGAAACAGAAACTGATGGAGTGGTCGGAGATGGCTCACGGGACGTAGGAGATCGCCAAAAAATTTTGCTGAGGGGTCCGGGGGGTCACGTTAATTATTTTGTGAGGGGTACCCCCCCTCAGCAAAAATTTTCCGTGAGGGTCTTCCCCTGTTTTCAAAACTGTTTACAACGGGGCATCGTGTTTGTGCGTGCGGGAAATCGTGAGGGGTAGGGGGGGTCACCGAAAAAAATTGCTGAGGGGGTGGGGGGCTCAGCAAAATTATTTTGTGAGGGGGGCAGGTCCTTTCACATGAGCGAGACCGGACGCCGGGAAAATAATTCAAGAATATTGCTGGGGGAAATAATTACGAGGGCTCCCCGCCTCAGGGCCCCTCACGGGGCACGGCGGGGCAGTTCGGTTTTCGTGAATTTTGATCATACGCTCTCTTGCCCAGCGAGGCCCCGACGAGGCGGCCGAGCGACTCCACGCGAAGCGTGGAGTGGGTGATATCGTAAAAATAATTCAAAATTATTTAACACTAAATGTATTACTAATTTGGAATTACTTCATTGATAATTTTAATTTCTGAATCAATTTTATCGTTTATTTCAACAACATTGTTTTTATTGTAATGTTTAATTGAAGTTAACTGGTCTCTAACAGTTCTTATGTAATAATCCGAATGTTTTTCTTTTTGTCGTATTTTTGATGAACAATTTATTAGTATGTCCACTAATTCTGATACAATTGAGGGATATTGTTTAATTAATACTCGTGATGCTATTCCAATACTTGAAAGACTTAATGCATTCTCATATTCAACAGATAACTCCCCCGTTCTTTTAAAAAATCCGATAAATTGATTTTTGAATGGTAATAAATCGTAATTCTCTGGATGACGGGAGATATCTAAAAGAAATTGCCCCAAATCTAGGACAGATATTATTTTATTTTTTAAAGATATTTCATGAATTTGAATGTATGCGAAAAGTAATTGGTAAATTAAAAATCTTCGAAATTTTTCGTTATAGTTACCTTTGAAAGAATCAATTAACAATTTATTGATACAAGAGTCAAAACTATAATATGCATGTTCAAACTCTTCATCTGATCCTATCTGATCGACAAGTTTTATAAAAAATGATAATTCTCTAAAGAATAAATTGTGCATTTTCTCACCAAAAAGCCATAAATCTATTTCTTTTTTTGATCTGTTTTGGCGATCAGGAATTTCATCGGAATAAATTAATGAATCGTTCCCAGAAGGAAGATATGTAAATAGTAACTCAAGAAAATCAGTTATGATGTAGAAATAGTTGCTACTATACTGATGATATTTTCTTTTAACAAGTGTTTTTCCAATCTCTTCGTATTTTCTCTCAAACGATTCAATTTCTTCGTTTGCTTTCAGAGTTATTAAATTCTCTAAAATGGGGAATAACCAATTAAGGAGTTCATTTAAAAAACAGGAATTATTTTGATTTAAAATTTCAAAAATAAGTTGGTCATAAATTTTTAAAAAATAATTCTGTAATATGTAAACATCTCTCCCAACTTCGATATACCCATTATCTGTTGGGATTTTTTTTAATTCTTCAAGATATTTAATGTTTAAAACCGCAATTCTCTGTATACAATAATTAAATAATGCATGATCATTATTCCGAATTGATCGAATTGCAATTTGTTCAAGGTCAATAAAAGGATCGTTTAAAGAATCGTATTGATTTATCGGAAATTTCTCTCTGGATATTATTTCTTTGTAGTAAGTTTCTGGAATGTTGATTTCAATATTTTTGATAATCCTTATTGGTTGAATACTTTGAATAATTGATTTTAATGAAGGTATCAAAGAAAATATACAAAAAACAAATAGAATATATGAAATAATTAGGAACTTTGATGGATCAATGATTTTTGGAAACGTGGCAACGAATAAATTTGAAATGATTGTAAAGATGTATAGTCCAAAAAAAAATGAAATCTCTTTTGAATTAATGAAATTTCGCATTATCCTTGGAGTAAGGTCTTGTGATACAAATTGGAGTCCAAGAATTGCAAATGATGCAATAATGGCAAAAATAGTTGAAAGAATTTGAGCATTTACAATTAATATTTCAGTATCATTTTCAGTATTGTTTGAGAGTAAATTTGGAAATATTGTGTAAATGCAGATTACCAGTAATACAACCAATCCAAAAAGGGTAAAAATTAAAAAATTATCCGATTCCCTAAAAAGAAGAAATTTTACTTTTTGGATTAATTTCATGATTTCTGAATTGGTTTAGGTTTTAAATAAATATACTTAAATTATGATCTCTCGCTGAATTTTCTGTCAGGTAACTTCTCCGTGCAATTCAATATGTTTCATTATTCCTTTCCCCTCCCCCCATTTCCCAACCCTTAATACCCTCTCCCTCCTAATCTTCTCCAGATGCCCGGCACAAAACTCCCCGGCGGCCCGACCCAGGACGAGGTCATGGCAGTCTCGCTCCAGAAGCTCGGCCTGAAGAGCACGGACACGGTGCTTGAGATCGGCTGCGGTACCGGTAAAGTTTCGGTCGCGATGGCAAAGACCGTCAAAAAAGTCGTCTCGATTGATATCCGGCCCGAAGCCATCACGCTTGCAACCAAGACGGCAAAGGAGGCCGGCGTGAAAAATATTAATTTCTCCTGCACGGAGGCGACCGCGTTCCTGAAGCACGAGGAAACGTACGACTGCGCATTCCTTGGCGGGACAAAGAACCTGCTCGCAATTCTTCCGGTACTTGCAAAGAAAGTGAAGCGGACGATCGTGGTAAACGCGGTGCTCCTGTCAACCGTTGCAGACGCGGTCTCGGCAATGCAGGACCTGGGGATCTTCTGCGAGGTCGTGCAGGTGCAGGTCTCGCGGTCGCACGAGATTGCCGGCAGTATCATGTTCAAGCCCATCGATCCTGTCTTTATCATTGTCGCACGGGGTGCAGCATGCTCGTAGGCCTCGGCCTCGGGCCGGGAAACCCCGAACTCCTGACGCTCCGTGCGGTACGGCTCCTGAAGGAAGCCGATGCGGTCTTTGTGCCCGGTCGGATTGCACACGACCTCGTGGCCCCCCACCGGGAACCCGTCATGCTCGATTTCCCGATGACGGACGATGAGGCAAAGATCCGTTTGTGCATGAAGGAGAACGCAAGGAAGATCGCTCCCGTTGCGCAAGATGGCCTCGCGGTCTTCGGGATCCTGGGCGACCCGAACTTCTTCTCCACGTTCTCGCGCCTCTGTGCCGTGATCGCGGAGACGCACCCGGAGATCGAGTTCCGGACCGAGCCGGGGATCAGTTCCATCACCGCGTTTGCCGCCGCAGCCGGTGTCCCGGTCAACGAGGGCTTCACGGTTTCTGATGGCACGATGTCGGATACAAAGATCCTGCTGAAAGTCCGCAAGCCGAAGCAGAAAGCAAACTCCCTGAAAACGGATGGCTACCGGGAGTTCGTGCTGGTCGAGCGGATGTTCTTCGATGACATGAAGGTGTACCGGAACGATGAACTGCCGGAGAAGAGCGATTACATGAGCGTGATGTATGCCCGGAAATGATGCAAACGTGATCTGGTTCGTGGGTGCCGGGGCCGGCGACCCGGAACTGATCACGGTCAAAGGCCGGAACCTGCTGGACAGGGCGGACGTGCTGGTCTACGCGGGATCGCTCGTCAACCCGGCGCTTGTTGCGAGCAGCCCGGCTGCGGAGAAAGTGGACAGCTGGAACCGGAAGCTCGACGATATTGTTGCCATCATGATCGACCGGGCAAAGAAAGGGAAGCGGGTCGTGCGGCTCCACTCCGGCGACTCCGCGATCTTCGGTTCGATCGTTGAGCAGATCGCAGAGCTGGAGAAGGCCGGCCTCACCGTGCGGATCGTCCCCGGTGTCTCTTCCGTCTTTGCCGCGGCAGCCGCCCTGACCACGGAGTACACGCCCAAGGGGGTCTCCGACACGCTGATCATCACGAGGCCTGCGGGAAAGACACTCGAGACCGATTACATTGCCGAGCTCTCGAAGGTCCCGGCAACCCTGGCATTCTTCCTGGGGAGCGAGCACTTCTCCGAGATCACGGAAAAGCTCTCCTGCCCCCGCGACACGCCCGCGGTTGTCATCTACCATGCCTCGTGGCCCGACCAGCAGATCATCCGGGGCACGGTTGCCGATATCGCACAGAAAGCGAGATCGGCCGGCATCACGCGGTCGGCCCTGCTCATTGTCGGGCACGCCGTGCTCGGGACCGCCTGCGACTACACGCGATCGCACCTCTACTCATGAACGACACGGTTGTCATCACGTTCCCGTATTCCCGCACGGATGCAGAACGCATCGCGGCATTTCTCCATGCGGATATCGTGGAATACTCATCGGATATTTTCAGCATGGTGTTTGCGGGACGCAGACGGATCGTTGCCCTGATGTCGATGGGGATCGTGGTGCGGAAGATCGCACCGCTGCTGGATGACAAGTGGACCGATCCTGCGGTCGTTGTCGTGAGCCCGGACCTCCGGTTCGCGGTGCCGGTCCTTGGCGGGCACCACGGGGCAAACGAGCTGGCAAAGGAACTGGCCGGGCTCGGGCTTGTGCCGGTCATCACCACCGCAACGGAGTCCCGGGGCCGGGACTCTGTCGAGACGGTTGCGGAACGGACAGGCACCGAAGTGCTCAACCGGGACTCCACCCGGCAGGTGAATGCGGCCCTGCTGAAGACGGACATTCCCGTCCATGCCGTCCGGGGGCCAGCGATCGTCCTTGCCGGCCCCGATGTCTCCATCCTCGTGAAACCCGGGGAGTACACGGTCGGCCTCGGGTGCCGGAAGGGTGCAGGGTCAAAAGATATTGTGGACGCGGTCCGGGCTTCGCTTGCAGAGAACGGGATCGCAGAGTCCGATGTCCTCGTGTATGCGACAACGACAAAGAAACTGGGCGAAGCCGGCCTTGTTGAGGCAGTCGGTGTCCTTTCCGGGAATTTAATATTCCTTGACGACGATACCATAAACGCACAGACGGGGACCGGGCCATCACGGGCCACCCGGATCGGGCTCCTCGGTGTTGCAGAGCCCTGTGCCCTTGCAACGTCAAAGAGAAAAGAGCTCGTCATGAAGAAAAAAGTCTGCGGGAGTGTCACGGTTGCCATCGCACGCTGAAGGGAACGGAAGCCTTACCATTGTCGGCCTCGGCCCGGGCCGGCTGGAATACATCACGCCCCGTGCCATGAAAGCCGTTGCCCGTGCAGAATACGTGCTCGGGCACTCCATGTACCTCGAACCGCTCAAGCCGCTGCTGGAAGGCAAGACGGTGATCAGCAGCTCGATGGGAAAAGAGGTGGACCGGGCACAGCAGGCAATTGACCTTGCAAAGACCGGCCATGTCGCGATCGTATCCGGCGGGGACGCCGGGGTCTACGGCATGGCGAGCATTGTCCTTGAGGTGCTGGAACATTCCGGCATAAATATTTCCGTTGAGATCGTCCCGGGCGTGACCGCAGCCAATGCCGCTGCGTCCCGGGTAGGCTCGCCCCTCTCCGGGGACTTTGCGGTGATCAGCCTCTCCGACCTTCTCACGCCGCTTGAAGTGATCGAGCAGCGGCTTGACGCGGTCTTCACGCTCGGGATCCCGGTCGTCCTCTACAACCCGCGGAGCCGGGGCCGGCCGGACAACCTTGCGCTGGCCATCGGGATTGCACGGAAACATCTTGGGCCGGAGACGCCGGTCGGGATTGTGAAAAATGCCCTGCGCGATGACGAGAAGACGCTCGTCACAACACTCGGGGTAATGGAACAATCGATGGACGCCGTTGACATGCACACGACCGTTATCATCGGGGGAAGAGAGAGCAGGATCTGGAGGATGGGAGACGATGTCAAAGGAATCATCACGCCACGCGGGTACCACAAAAAATACGTATATTGACGTTGGTGCCGACACAAAGGAAGGCCTTGCGATCTCGACAAAGTCACGGGCACTTGCACGTGAAGCGATCGGCAACGAGACGCCGGAGGACCGCGTGAAGCAGCGGTGCTCGATCGCGGTTGGCGATTTTGCGATGGCGGACCTGATGCGGTTTGTGAACGATCCCATCCCGGCGGTCCTCGAAGCCCTGGACCAGGGCGCACCGATCATCACCGACATCCGGATGGTCCAGATTGGCATCCAGAAGAAAGGGCATGCGAGCGAAGTGATCTGCGCCCTTGACTTCGGCGCCGATATTGTTAAGGAAAAAGGGATTACGCGGAGCTCTGCCGGGTTCATTGCACTGAAAGAAAACCTCCCCGGGTCCATTGTCGTGATCGGGAATGCCCCGTCAGCGCTGCTCTCGCTCTGCGCAATGGTCCGCGATGGCATACGGCCGGCCGCGATCATCGGTGCGCCGGTCGGGTTTGTCAACGCCGCCGAGTCCAAGGAAGTGCTGCGCACGCTTGACATCCCCTCGATCTCTTCGGAAGGGACGCGGGGCGGGACACCGGTCGCCGTTGCCGCGGTCAACGAGTGCATCACCATGTATATCGAGGCATCAGGCCATGCGGGACCCGGTCACCGGCTTTGAATACCCGGACGCGTGGGTTGAGCGGTGCCAGGACCCCGGTAAGCTGGCGCTGGCAGGAAAAGGCCTTGCTGTCCTCACCTCAACGGGCCGTGTCCTTGTGCGGGGGTTTACCACCGGCACGACTGCCGCAGCGGCCTGCAAGGCAGCGGTCCTCTCGCTTGGGGGTGCAGCGGTCACGTCCGTCCCGGTCACGCTGCCCTGCGGGCTGACCGTTGATGTTGCCGCGTGTGGCGCTGCGGGATCTGCAACTGCCAAAAAAATCCCCGGCGATTATCCCGGCGATGTCACGGCCGGCCTCCTCTTTGTTGCCGAGGCAGTTTCAAAAGATAATGGCATTCATCTCTCGTTCGGGGAAGGCATCGGGAGGTTTTCCCGGGATACCCCGCGCTACCGCGCCGGCGCTCCTGCGGTCAGCCCCCCGGCACTCGCCTGCATCGAGGCATCCGTTGAGGAAGCAGTCCGGGCAACCGGCCTGCCCGGCATTGAGGTGCGGCTCCACATCCCGGAGGGAAAAGAGATCGGGAAGATCACCTTAAATCCCCGTGTCGGCGTCATGGGAGGCATCTCGGTCCTCGGCACCACGGGCCTTGTCGAGCCGTGGGACGACCACCTCACCTCATCGACCCTCTTCCGGATCGCGGCTGCGGAACACCCGGTCCTCACGACCGGGCGCACCGGCCTCCGGTTTGCCCGGCTGATGTATCCCGACCGCGAAGTGATACTCGTGGGCGGGAAGATCGAACGGTCTGTTGAAGCAGTCCGTGGCGATGCGATCCTTTTTGGCCTCCCCGCTCTCATCCTCCGGTATATCAACCCGCAGGTCCTCGAGGGGACCGGGTACGCGACCGTTGAGGAACTGTCGGTCACCCCTGCCTTTCCCGCGATCGTGAAAAAGAACCTTGCCGCGTTTAAGACGCGGTATCCCCGCATCAGCGTGGTGCTGGTGGACCGGGAAGGACAGGTCATAGGAGAGAGTCCATGAAGATCATTGGTGTCGGCTGCGGCCCGGGGCTGCTCACGGAACAGGCAATAAAGGAACTGAAAGCGGCCCGGAGTGCGTACGGGTCGGAGCGGGCGATCGAGCTCGCAAAGCCCTATCTCCGTTCCACCTGCCGGGTCAAGTCCATCGACGATTTCAAGAGCCTGAACCGGCTCCCGCAGGACTCGATCATCCTCTCGACCGGCGACCCGATGCTTGCCGGCCTCGGGTACCTGACCGGCGAAGTGATCCCGGGCATCTCCTCGCTCCAGCTGGCGACCGCCCGCCTCCACATCCCCCTCTCCCGGGTATCCGTTGTCGTTGCCCACGGACGGGGCCACGAGAAGGGGATGACCGATACGGTCGAGGAACTTAAACGGGGAAAGATCGTCTTTCTCCTTGCCGACCCGAAGTTCGATGTCAATGAATTGTATTCACGGCTCCAGCGCCTTGCCATTCCCATGCAGATCGCGGTCTGCGAGAACCTCGGGTACCCGGAGGAGAAGATCACGGTCGCGCCGGTAGAAACACCCCCCGGGACTACGGCTGCACTCTATTCGCTGGTCATCGGCAATTTCTGACGGACCGGAATATTTATCCGGCAGGAAAAAGCCTGACAACAAACTTTTTTCATAAACCGTGCCAAGTACTGGTAGGAAGGTTTCATTCCCATGGACAAGGCAACAAAGACACAGATCAGTATCGGATTATTTGTTCTCGGTTTTGCCATGATCGTGGTCCAGGACTTAAAGCGGCTCGACACGATCGATCTCGGGTTCACCTGGCCGTTTGCGCTCATGTTCTAC
>JAJRCF010000037.1 GCA_028679075.1 Methanoregula sp.
ACAGTGGCAAGAGCTCCTGTCAATGCAGTAATTCCAATGCCAAATACAATATGTTCCATTTAGCCTCCTCCCTGCGTGCGAATGCACGAGAGTATTCAAAATGCAATGCCACGCACATCGAGTAAATACTCTTTGTGGTTAGTGTAAAGTTGGTAAGATCTTAATTAAAAGGTTTCGAATTTGTTTCGCCTGTAGAAGGATATATTAAGCCCGAATTAAAAATCGGGCGATTATGCGGGATTTTTTAATCATGTGGATTTGTGTTAAGGAAAGTCTGGTTGTTTTGAGGGCAAGAGGGTTTGTGTTGAGTGATGTGAGATACTGCATTGATCGCACGTTCCCTGAGATGTATCCGGGGTGTTACCGGGGAGATGGAGAGCATCTCCGGAATCCCGCTGGTGGGGGGGTACCCCCCCACCCCCTTCCCCTTCCGGCCAGCCCTCCCTCATCCGGTCCTTCCCATCTCACGTCGGAAAGTGTCCACCGGAACACCAAAACCGGAGGGGGGGTAGTCCCCCCTCCCCCAGCAGGAGGTACCCCCCTCCACCCCCTTTTGAAATCCGGAGGGGGGGTCCCCCTACCCCCCCCTCCATGGCCCGGAGGGGTACCCACCCCCCCTTGCCTGCATGACCAATCGTGACAGTTCCAGTGAAGTGAACCCCTTGTGGGTGAACTTTGAGAAGAACCCAAGGGGTTCTTCGAAGAACCTCCGACGGAGCAAGAATTATCCGGCCCTTCCGGGAAAACAGGCAGAGGGGGGTACCCACCCCTTCCGTACCCAGGGGGGTAGCTACCCCTCCCCTCAGTGGTAGGGGGGTCCCCTGCACCGGATCCGGCCTCCGGAACCGGGAGGGGTGGGTACCCCCCCTTGTTTTTACTGTGGAATGATCCCGCGTGGCAGGCTCTTATTTTCCCACGATCTCACGCATCAGCATCATCACGCCGGGCTTTGCAGGTTTTTTGGGTGACGGCATGCCGAAACCGCCCATTCCCGTCATGGGCTCCTCGAACATCTCGTTGTTCAGCCGCTCGTTGAGTTCATCGAAGATCCGCTTGTACGCTGCGCAGTGGGGGTCGACACCATCAAGAGTACCCCCCGAGGGAGCAATGGCGTTGTACGGGCACCCGCCCCGGCAGTATTTGATATGCGAACAGTCTTTGCACGCCGTATCCACGTACTCCGAGAACGCGGTCATGCGCCGGCCGGGCTCCGACGCCATGAGCTGCTCCATTGATGGCCTGTCCCGCACATGTGCCATCACCCATTCCTGCATCCCGACGAAGCGATAGCAGGGATAGATGCTCCCGTCCGGGCCGACGGCAAACGTATTGCCCATGCAGTTGACGAATGTGCAGACCGATCCCCGGCGGGTGAAGACGCAGCGGCAGAGGTCGTTGATGTTCATCACCTCAATCTTCCCGAGATTCTCCAGCGACTTGTCGAGGAGATAGACCAGGAGTTCCCCATATTCTGCCGGTTCGAGCGCCCATTCTTTCGGGTTTTCCGAGCGGAGGGACGGCAGGGCCGGGTGGAGTTTTAAGACAAATCCGTGATCCTTGAAAAAATTGAAGATCTCCTCCCGGTGCTTCACGGATCTATTCGTGAAGGTGCAGATGAACCGCACCTGCAGGCCGGCTGCTGTTGCGATCTCATAGCCCTTCATGCACTTCCCATAATATCCTTCACCCCGCTGCGAATCCGTGATAGTTTCCGGGCCGTCGATGCTTGACCCGAGGGGGACATGGTATTCCGCAAGGACTTCCGCAATCTCCGGAGTCATCCTCCAGAGGTTTGTCTGCATTGCGAATTCCGGCGTGAGTTCTTTGAGTCCCTCCGCCAGCATCGGCAGTGCCTGCCGGTAAAAGCCGGCCCCTGCAAGGAGCGGCTCACCGCCGTGGAACGTGAACGTGACCCGGTCATTACGGAAATCCTTAAGCCACGCGACCACGTCTTTGACCGTCCCGATGCTCATGATGGGTGATCCTTCCTCCGAGCTCCAGCAGTACTTGCACCTGCCGGGACATCCCAGCGTCGGGATGATCATGATGTGGAAGGGATTTTTCATGGTACTTTTTGTTTTACCTGCGAGGGTAAGATGGTTGCGAAGAAAGCTCCCGTCTTTCTTCAGAAAAGAAAAGGCTCATGCCCTTACTGGGGAGATACTCTTCCATGACTCCCCGGCTCACCCTCACGGTTCTTATCGAAAATTCTTCTTTTATGGATCGCGATTTCTGTGTCGAGACCGGGCTCTCGCTTCTCATCGAAACCGGGGGAAAGAAGATCCTTTTTGATACCGGCTTGTCGGGGATGTTCCTTGCCAATGCGGAAAAGATGGGAATCAGCCTCAGCGATCTTGACGTTATCGTCTTCTCTCACGGACACATCGATCACACGGGAGGACTTCCCACGCTCATCCGTCACCTTACTGACACAATACCTGATCAAAAGCAGTCCCATGTGCCTGAACTCATTGCCCACCCCCGCTGTTTCTGGCCCAAAGAAAAAGATGACAGGAAAAACGGCTCAATTGTGAGCGAGGAGGACGTAAGTCAGCAGTTCGCGGTCACCGTGTCCGCAAAACCGGTCTGGATCACGGATGATCTTGTCTTTCTCGGAGAGATCCCGCGAAGTTTTGCCTTCGAGCTGGGAGATCCGGGCACGCGGAGAATTTATCATCCTGACGGGAAGATTGAACCGGATCACCTTCTCGACGACACGGCTCTCGCATTCCGGTCAGCAGATGGTCTTGTCATCATCACGGGTTGCTCGCACGCGGGGATCTGTAATATCACAGAATACGCGAGAGAAGTCTGCGATGAAAAAAGGGTACGGGACATTATCGGCGGTCTCCACCTGTTGTCACCAGAACCAAAACGGTTCGCAAAGACGGGGAAATACCTGAATCGCCTTCACCTCAGTGCCCTGCATGCCTGCCACTGCACATCACTTCCTGCAAAACTCGTGCTCGCAGGCTATTGTCCTTTACATGAGGTGAGTGTGGGCATGAAACTGGACTTGTAAGGTATTCTTGCGGGTAATCTGATTGTTATCTGTATGAGGTGCGGGAACAGTACATCTACTCACATCTACGTGACTCTTCAGATAGTTAATAGCGACGTGGATCATCCGGTCCCTCGCATTTTTTCTGTAATATCCGGTCAAAGTGTTCGATTGCATCACGGTCTGAAAAAACTTCCCGGCTGTGCGCGCCAATTAACCGGTTATTGATATCTGCCGGGTTTTTTTGACGCTTCGGTGGTCTCTTGGTAACCAGATACTTTCTGATAACCCGGCATTGTGGTTTCTGAACGGTGACCTTTTCTATCCGTTCCACCCGGTATTGGCAGGAGAAAAAAGGTCCGTGGTAAATTCTTCGTAAGAAACCGGATATCGCCGGTGCGAATAATTCATCCAGACCGAAATAAGTCCGAATCTCATTGACCGTCACCCAGCGCTGCGTTTCTCCCGACTCTTCCATGAACCTTTCGAGAAGGTCGGGAACATCCCTATTGCGTGTCATAAAGGGGCTCCGGTTGTCTGATTTGTTTCCGTTGTATGGCGTGATATTCCCGCCTTTTCAAGAGATACCGGCTTTTTTTTGGATCTGATGGATTTTCCCCCATTTGTTGTTCAATTCTTTCAACAATGAAGGGGAACCGGCCGAACGGTCCGAACCTAAGCCGCCGCAGGAATGCGGACACTGTGTTGCTCTGGTAGCGTGTCAGGCCGAAATGGTTGCGGAGTTCCTGCGCGGTCACCCACCGTTCATCCGTAGCGCTCTCTACCATATATGCTTCGAGCAATTCAGGAATATCCGGATATTTGTTCATACCTGCATCTTCCGCGATTTTGGCTCAGGATACAATAAATCCAATCAGGATTCAACCAGTTTTACCAGGTTTTCCATCACGGTATCCACAGCCTTCCATGTCGGCGTATCTGCATGGCGGAGGACATACGGGCGTCCCTCATCCCCGGCTTTTACCATTGCCGGGTCGAGCGGAATGGAACCAAGATAGGGCACGCCCAGATCCTCGGCAGCTTTCTTCCCCCCTCCCCTCCCGAAGAGGTCAATCGTTTGATTACAGTGAGGGCAGACCATCCCGCTCATGTTCTCGATGATGCCGATGACAGGAAGTTCCAGTTTCTCGATGAACTTCACGGCCTTGATGGCATCGAGCACCGCCACATCCTGCGGTGTCGTAACGATCACGGCCCCCTGGACATTCGGAGCCAGCTGGACAATAGAGAGGGCTTCGTCCCCGGTCCCGGGCGGGAGGTCAACGATAAGGTAATCGAGTGCTCCCCAGTTCACGTCATCAAGGAACTGCCCGATTACCGCCATCTTCATCGGCCCGCGCCAGATGACCGGGGAACTGGTATCCGGCAGCAGGAATGCCATCGACATGACGGCGAGGTTCCCGGTCACGTGGACCGGTTCCATGTGTTTTTCGAGAACCGCCGGCCGCTGGTCCTCGATACCCAGCATCTTGGGAATGTTCGGGCCATGAATATCGAGATCGAGCAGCCCGACCTGCCTGCCATGAGCAGCGAGAGCTGAGGCAAGGTTGGTGGAAACGGTTGATTTCCCCACGCCTCCCTTGCCACTCAGGACAAGAATTACATGTTTGACATCGATCTTTGCTTTCGGGGGCAACCCTTTGGGGGCATGGGATGCACCCTTCGTTTCCGGGTGTCCTTCAGTGAGTGGTGTCATGATTATCAGTATCGTATGATTTCCCGTGAAGAGGCCGTACCCGGGTTGTGACCCGGCCGCAAGACCTCGTTCTTAGGGAATTGTATTGTCTTATTCTATCTGCAGGAACGTGCGTGGAGTTCTGGGAGTTAATGCCCGCTGCATTCGTGATCGGGGCCGTGGGAGCAGCTGCTCTCGCCCTGTGCGATCTTTCCGGCCATGAAATCCCTGACTACGGTGTCGATTTCACCACGCACTCCAAGGAAGACTTCGATATTATTCTGGCAGAACAAGTCCACTGCCCGGGGACCCATGCCCCCTGCAAGGACATGGGTTACCTTATGCCCTGCGAGGAATACCGGCAGTTTTCCCGGCTCGTGCCCGGGGCTTTGTAAAATTGTTCTGCCAGTGATCTTCTTGTTCGCAATGTCAAACACTGCATATTCGGTGCAGTGCCCGAAATGATCAGACACTTCGTTCCCTTCTTTTGCAATAGCGACTTTCATGATAAAAACCTCGAATTTTTTTATCCTCGGAAGCGTCTGCCGCCACCGAATCCGAAACCCCGTCCGCATCCGCAGGGAATCCCCCCTCGACCACGGCCGAAGACCGGGTTATTCTGTGCGGATTCCTGCGATATCGCTGTCCCACCCTCTTCATCCGCTTGCTGTACTGCGACAGCAGGTTCCTCTGCAGGTGCAACAATCGTCCGGCACCTGCCAAAGCCCCTGCCACTTATCGGACCCTTTGCCTGAGGTCCCGTTCCATTCAATCCTGGCATTATGAATTCTCCTGGCACCTTTTTGGTACCTTTAATTACTCATATGCGCATAAATACTTAAAAGAGTTGGTTTGGGCAACACATGCGGAAAAGAGATCAATTCGGGAGTGTATAAAGGGAAAAAATACAAATTAGCGCGAGCAGCCCGACATAGTGACAGGGATTATTCAGCCCCAGATAGGGTCATCACCAAAATGCTCCATCCAGAATTCCCGGGAATCGTAATCCGTTCCTTTCCTGAGGTCTTCTGGCCGGAACGATAGTTCATAGTTCATGCCGTATTCTACGAGAATATCGTAAGCCTCTTTTATACGGATGAATGTGGTATGGGAAAGATCCGGATCGTGCTCCGACACATCCGGATGCCACTCTTTGACCAGTTCATGGAACCGGGCATGTATCCCGTTCAGGCTTGCCCGTCCGGTAAGACCAAGTACTTCGGCAGCTTCAGGAATGGTCATGGGGTACGGGGCAATCATCGGTTTCACAAGCCCTTTTTTCAGATTTCATCGTGATTCTCGGACAGCGGCCGCCCCCGCTTTTCGGGCAGATAGTCTCGTCCCGTTTCGGGCAATGCCCTTTGAGCCTGCGCGTGCATCCATCCATCTGGATCGTTTTTCCATTGAGAATGGCATCCGCAATCTTATGGCGTGCCTCGTGGATATCCCGCCAGATGGTCTTCCTTGAAACGCCGAGCACAACCGCTGCCTCTTCCTGTTGAAGATCCTGGAAGTCGATCAGGTCCAGTGCAGCAATCTCTTCCGGTAAGAGCAGGACGACCTCATTTTGTTCATTCGAGTTACACTGCGGGGCATAGCATCGCCCGGATGGCCCACCTTCGAGCGACCGGTTCATCCGGGGCCGGCCCCTTCGCCTGCAGCATTCTTTGGTCTCACCGCTGGGTTCCAAGGTTCGTCAGCTCCTGTTCAAGTTTGGCTGCCAGTATTTGAATGGCTTGCGCTGCCGGGGATGTATTGGTGAAAGTAACCGCCCTGCCGTTCCTGACCGCCTCAATAACAGCCGGGTCAAAGGGGATCATCCCTACCACAGGAATATTCTCTTCACGACACCAGGTCTGTATTGTGTCCGTGAGGGACTGCTCCAGATCGAACCGGTTGATGGCAACAAAGATATGTGGCCGGAACTGCCGGCAGACTGCCACCACCCGTTTCAGATCATGGAGTCCTGATACGCTTGGCTCAGTGACGATCAGCACGGCATCCACGCCACTGATCGTGGAAATAAGCGGGCAGCCGGTCCCGGGCGGGCCGTCAATGAGGAAGAGGTCGCAGTCCTTGTCCTGTTCCATGGTCATCTTCTTCACGGCATGGACGAGCAGCCCGGAATTTCCCGCACCCGGTACAAGCCGGGCATGCACGAGATGCCCCCGATCTGTTTGCGAATAGTTGATCTCACCGGTCTGTCGCGGCTGCATCGTGGTGGCAACGGGACAGACATGAACGCACACGGCACACCCCTCGCATCGGAGCGGGTTGACCCGGTATAGTTCCCCATCATGTTCAATCGCCCCGAACCGGCAGTGCTCCATGCATTCCCCGCACTGCGTGCAGAGAGCGGGATCGATGACCGCAGTTTTCATCCCCATGAATGGTTCTGTCCGGAGGAGTTTTGGATTCAGCAGAAGCTCAAGATTCGCTGCATCGACATCGCAATCCGCAAGCACGAGTTTTCCCGGAAGCAACTGAGCAAGAGCTGCGGTGATCATCGTCTTTCCGGTCCCTCCCTTGCCGCTGATAACCGCAAGCCGGATCATTCATCCACCCCGGCAAGCGCCCGGCATTTTGCATAGAGGGCACAGAAATCCTTCTGCCACTCCGGCCTTTCCCGGCACAGAAGATCGCCCCTGCTCTGGATGGCGGCGATCTCGCAGCTGAAGGGGATGGTCATCATGACCTCAAGGTCATGATCGGTACAGAATCGGAGAGTCTCCGCATCTTTCCCGTCGCTCCGGTTAATGACGATACCGGCGGGGATACCGAGCCGGGCGACAACATCAACGGCAAGCTGGAGGTCGTGCAGGCCGAACGGGGTGGATTCCGTGACGAGGATGCAGGCATCGCATCCATCCAGCGCCTCGACAACCGGACAGGATGTACCAGGGGCCGTATCAAGGATTACTACAGGATCTTGTGCGGCCAGTTTCTTTGCTGCCCGGATAACCGGCACCGCATGCGGGCTGCCCGTATCCAGTGTTCCCGAGATGAGCTTCAGGCCGGGCTGCGGCATAGAGATGGAAAGAGTACCGATCCGTTTCGGCTCTTCGTGGATGGCATCGTTCGGGCAGACCAGCATGCACCCGCCGCAGGAATGGCAGAGCTCGGGAAAGAAGAGGACCCGTTTGCTCAGTACTGTCAGCGCACCATACTGGCAGAACTCACCGCACTTCCCGCAGTGCTGGCACGTGGTTTCGTCAACAACCGGCACCGGCACGGTCACTTCAGTCATCATGGCAGGTGCCGGAAAAAAGAGGTGGAGATTGGGCTCCTCAACATCGCAATCGACGAGAGTAACCTTATCGGTGGTGGAGAGCGTGAACGCGAGGTTTGCCGCCACCATGCTCTTGCCCGTACCGCCTTTCCCGCTGGCAATTGCAAGTTTCATTTTTTCCTTCAGGAAGTTTCCCGGATAATTCCGTGACCGTTTATCCTGCCGGTTAATTGTCCTATACTGATCGTTCAAGCGTATTTTTCGTGAACTGGTCGAATGCATCCCTGACCGATCCGGCGGCACGATAGGTGTACATCGCAATCCCTGCGGCTGCGAGCACTTCCTGTGCGTTCCCGCCAACCTGCCCGCTGACCAGTGCTTTGACATTGTTCGCGATGAGAACCTGGGCGGCTTTAGGGCCGACGCCTCCCCCGCCATCGGCAAACGGGTTCTGGATCGTCTCAAAGGATCCATTCTCGCTATCAACAAGGATAAAATACGGTGCACGCCCGAACCTCTCTTCTGTCTGAGCGTCCAGGGTGGTTCCTTTTGCGGTGAAACATATCTTCATGATTGCTCCGTTATTTTTACTCATATGCGCATAAATAATTTAAACTATCACATCATACACAAAATCCTAGAACCTGAGATACCTTCGAACATTTCCGTGTCCCCGTTTGTTCCTGCGATTTATTTCAGTATCTGGAGTGAAGTTGATAATGCCCTTTGACAATCCTCAATCGTTCACGTATGTTCCGATTGGAACAGTACATTCCCCGTTTTCCGATATCGCCGGTATGCCTATCCAGCCCAACGGGGCACGGGGAATACGGGGTCGCATTGAAATCAGTCAGGAATTTGTTGCCGGTCTTCGCGATCTGGAAGATTTTTCCCACCTGATTCTTATCTATGCACTTCACCGGTGCAACGGGTATTCCCTTGAAGTAAAACCCTTCCTCGATCCTCAGCCCCACGGTATTTTTGCAACACGTGCACCAAAGCGGCCGAACGCAATCGGATTATCAATCGTCCGGCTCACTGCGATTCAGGGAACTTCGCTTGAGATCGAAGATGTGGACATCCTTGACGGGACGCCGCTCTTGGATATCAAACCGTATGTGCCTGCATTCGACTCGTACTGCGAGGCAAAGGCCGGTTGGTTCGATGCAGTTTCCCATAATGCGACCACTTTCAGGTCCGATGAACGGTTCCGTTAGATGGTCACTCTAATGGATTCAAGAGGATGGCATCAATCGCGTTTTTAGCAGTGCCCGTGCCCTCGTACATGTGGAGCGAGATACCTGCACCCTTCAGGAGATCCTTTGCGTTATCGCCAATCTCTCCGGTGATCACTGCTTCAATCTCGTTCATTTTCAGTAACCGAACTGTATTCTGACCAATCCGGGCATCACTGAGAACAAATCCGTTCCGGATCGCTTCCGATTTGCCTGTCCGGGTATCATAGAGAATAAAGTAGGGTGCCCGTGCGAAATGGCGTTCGAATGCACTTTTGAGATAAGGGCCCCGGGCCGTGATACAGACTTTCATGATTTCTTGCCTAATTATTACTCATATGCGCATAATAGGATAAAGGTATGGATGCTGGCAGCCATGTTATCGGGAATATCAGATCGTCCGGATCTGTATGCGACATGACTGCACTAAATCCAGACTAAAAGAGATGAAAAAAACCGGCAGAGATATCTGGTTCAATCCCGTTCCTGCTAACAATCCGGCGGGAATACGATGTTATAATAATCTTCCCGAGGGAGTGTTGATCTATCATGTCCCAGAAAGAAACATTTCACGGTGTCCCGGGCATCCTGCGCCCGTTCAAGGAATTTATTGAGAAAATCGGATTGAAGAAGGGTGACCAGATCGTCTATTACGGTGTCCCAGGAACCTGCACACCGTTTGTCGAGCTCCTGGCGTTTGCTCTCCGATCACTCGAAGTGGAGCAGGTCTTTGTCCCCTTCGTGGACAAACACCGGGCTAAAAGGATCGGTCATGTCGAGGATGTGGGCATGCAGGCTCGCTTCGGGCCGGTGATGCTGAAACCAAAAGCTATCGTCATCATGGGCGGGCTCGCGATGCCCAATGTGCCCGTGAAGGCGGAGCAGGTGAAGGCGGCAATCGGGAAATATTCCGAGGCCGCAGTAATCGGCGTCTGCTTCATGCACATGTTCGAGAAAGCCGGGTGGCTGGACATCATCTCCTTTGACTGTCTGATTGATGCGAATATTGATCCGGTTGAAGTGACACGATAATTCCTTTACTGATTGCCGGTATTCCCTGTATGGATAAGGGTCACGGAACCACTCACATTTTTTGATTTTTACTATGCGGGCAGGGTCTGTAAAAAAAAATTCACGATCGTCCGGGCGATTCGATCGTGTCCCTTGCCCGACCCCCCTTGGGTTCTTGTGGAGGGAAATTTTGCAAAAATTCTGTCTGAGTTTCCAGGGGAAATAAAGGTGTTTTCAGGTCCCATGAAAAGGGGGGGTTGGGCAGGGGATGAATGCTTTTGAAACAGGCCGGGAATTTTTTTTAAACGTGATCATGATCGTGATTCAAAAGAAGCTTTGGGGTTTCTTCTCATGCTTCTTGTCAAAGACCTGTCGCATGTGAAAAACCGATCTGGATCAATAAGAGATCGATTCTCATTTTGAAATCAGGATCTGGGGTTACTTTTGTAATCGCACCCGCAATCGCGATATTAATTCGAAGAAACCTGCGGTTTCTTCTCGTCCTCCAGGTCTGATGACCTGTCGGAAAAAAAGAAAAAAAATTTGGTGGGGATGTGCTTACCTTGCGGGGATGATCAGTGAGCGCTCGCCGGCGGGCATGAACTCACGGATTGCACCCTTTGCGAACTCGCGGCGGGGTTCGGAGAAGTCGAACTTGAGCGACGGGTCTGCGAAACAGATCTTGATCAGCGGGGAGAGGACCCATGCGTCCTGGCGTCCGTAGTGGGCGGCGGATGCGATGGCTGCGTATTCTACCTGGTGTCCGACGTTCATTGCGTAGTTCGGGTAGTTCGGTCCACGGAGCTCGCCAATGCAACCCTCGTCGGGCCTGATTGACATTGAGTTCGAGGAACCGCACTGGTCCTGCAGGTCGTAGCCGAAGAAGCCGAGACGTGACCAGCCTTCCTTGTGGGCGAGCATGGACATGTACCA
>JAJRCF010000038.1 GCA_028679075.1 Methanoregula sp.
CGTGCAAGTTCCATGGTACGGGCCAGCTGCTCCTGGCTCTCCTTTGAAAGCCGGTGGTGGGCCGGTGTTTCCACGTAGATTGCCGTGAACCGGGCCCCCCCCATCCGGTCGGCCTGCCGGCGTGCCGTCCTCACCAGCCGTTCCGAGAGCGGGCCTGGGCCGACAAGGACGAGCAGGTGTTCCCCGGCCGCCCATGGCCCCGGGATCGCCCGGGTCTGCATGTAGGCAAGCATCTGCTCGTCAACCCTCTCGGCTGCCCGACGGAGGGTAAGTTCGCGGAGGGCATACAGGTTGCCTTCATTGAAGAACTTCTCGATCGCCCGGGCGGCCATATCGGGCACGTAGACTTTTCCCTCCCGCAGCCGCTGGAGCAGTTCGGGGGGTGCGAGATCGACTACCTCGATCTCGTCCGCCTCATCGATGACGAGGTCCGGGACCGTCTCGCGGACAAGGACGCCCGTGATCTGGGCCACGACATCATTGAGACTCTCGATGTGCTGGACATTCAGCGTGGTATAGACATCGATGCCGGCATCCAGCAGTTCCTCAACGTCCTGGTACCGCTTCAGGTGCCGGGAGCCCGTCACATTCGTATGGGCCAGCTCATCGACAAGGACAAGGGCGGGCCTGCACTGGAGGGTAGCATCAAGGTCGAATTCCGGGAGAGTGACACCATGGTACTCGATCATCTTCCGGGGAATAACGGTGAGACCTTCGAGCAGCGCCTCTGTCTCTTTCCGGCCGTGGATCTCGACATAACCGGCCCGGACGTCGACACCTTCGGCCATGCGGAGATGCGCTGCCTTGAGCATCTCGTATGTTTTGCCGACGCCCGCGATGTACCCGAGGAAGATCTTCAGTTTGCCCCGGTGTTTCTTTCGCTCCTCACCCTTGATCCGGGCGAGCAGTGTATCGGGGTCCGGGCGGTATTCAGGTACGGGCATCATCCTACACCCAGCAGCACGAGCAGGATATCGATGATCTTTATTCCGATAAAGGGGGTAATAAGCCCGCCGATCCCGTAGACGAGGATGTTGTTGCGGAGCGCGTCCTCCGCCGACATCGCACGGTACTGTACGCCCCGGAGAGCGAGCGGGATTAAGGCGACAATGATGAGGGCGTTAAAGATCACGGCTGCAAGGATCCCGTTGTGAAGGCCAAGGACATTGAGTGCGGCAAGCGCCGGGTAGGTGGAAGCAAACGCGATCGGGATGATGGCGAAGTACTTGGCGATATCGTTTGCAATGGAGAACGTGGTGAGCGCCCCCCGGGTCATTAAGAGCTGCTTTCCGATCTCCACGATCTCGATCAGTTTTGTCGGGTTGGAGTCGAGATCGATCATGTTGGCCGCTTCCCGGGCCGGCTGGGTGCCGGTGTTCATGGCAACCGAGACATCGGCCTGGGCGAGTGCCGGGGCATCGTTGGTCCCGTCGCCGGTCATCGCGACCATGCGCCCGCCGGCCTGGTACTCCCGGATCAGTTTGAGTTTGCTCTCGGGCGTGGCCTCGGCAAGGAAATCATCGACACCGGCCTCTGCGGCAATGGTTGCAGCGGTTAGCCGGTTGTCCCCGGTGATCATGACTGTCTTGATGCCCATCCTGCGCAGCTGGACAAAGCGCTCCCTGATACCGCCTTTGACGATATCCTTTAAGTGGATGACCCCCAGTGCCTTCCCGTTCTGTGCAACGACCAGCGGGGTACCCCCGACACGGGAGATGGTATCTACGGCCTCCTTCAGTTCATCCGAGACGGTATTGCCGTTCATCTCAATGTACCGGAACAATGCATCTGCCGCACCTTTCCTGATGTGAAGTGCGCCCTGGTCGACCCCGCTCATCCGGGTCTGACTTGAGAAGGGGATGAACTGCATCTCAATGCTCGTTTCAGATGCTCCCACGGTCCTGCCACGAAGTCCGTACTTCTCTTTTGCAAGAACCACGATTCTGCGACCCTCAGGTGTTTCATCGGCAAGCGAGGCCAGTTGAGCGGTCTCTGCAAGGTCCTGGATCGTGGTCCCGTCAACGGGAATGAACTCGACGGCCTGCCGGTTCCCGAGCGTGATGGTCCCGGTCTTGTCGAGCAGGAGGACGTCCACGTCCCCGGCCGCTTCGATGGCCCGGCCCGACGTCGTGATCACGTTTCTCTGGATCAGCCGGTCCATGCCCGCGATGCCGATCGCGGAGAGCAGCCCGCCGATGGTGGTCGGCGCGAGGCAGACGAAGAGCGCGACGAGCACCGTGATCGTGACCGTTGTCCCGGCCCCGGCTGCCTGGACGCTATACGCGGAGAAAGCATAGAGTGCCGCTGCGACCGCAATGAAGACTACGGTCAGGCCGAGAAGCAGGATGTTGAGTGCGATCTCGTTGGGCGTCTTCTGGCGCTTTGCCCCTTCGATGAGACCGATCATGTGGTCGAGGAACCCTTCGCCGGGATTCGCGCTGACCCGGATGATGAGCCAGTCAGACAGGATACCCGTCCCTCCGGTGACCGCACTCCGATCGCCACCGGATTCACGGATCACCGGCGCACTCTCACCGGTGATTGCGCTCTCGTTGACCGATGCAACCCCGTCGATCACCTCCCCATCCACCGGGATCGTATCCCCGGCTTTGACATAGATGAGATCGTTCTTCCGCAGGGCCGAGGAGGATACCACCGCAATGTATTTTTCATTGGGTTCCCTGCCCTTGATGAGCGTGTAATCGGGATTGAGTTTTTTTGCCGTGGTATCCTGCCGCATCTTTCGTAACGAATCAGCCTGCGCCTTGCCCCGGCCTTCCGCAAGGGCCTCGGCAAAGTTTGCAAAGAGCACCGTGAACCAGAGCCAGGCAGAGATGGCACCGATGAACCCTGTTGGGGCTTCCCCGGATCCCGTGAGGGCCTGGAGGTACAGCAGGGTGGTCAGCGCACTCCCCGCTTCCACGGTGAACATCACGGGGTTCGAGATGAGCGTCCGGGGATCGAGTTTCAGGACCGAATCGACCGCTGCACGCCGGTAAAGGCCCGGGATGGCCGGTGCGGTACGGGTCTCCCCTTCAGCCATGGATCATCCCTCCTGCGATCATGCCCATGTATTCAGCAACAGGCCCAAGCGAGAGCGCCGGGAGGAAGCTGAGCGCCCCGACCACGATGATGACAAAGACCAGCCAGACAATAAAGAGCAGCCGGTGATCGTGCAGGGTTCCCTCTCCCGCGGGAACGATCTTCTTTGTGACAAGCGACCCCGCAAGCGCAAGCGTCAGGACGATCGTGGCATAGCGGCCCACGAACATACAGAAGGCGGTGGCAAGGTTGTAGAAAAGGCTGTTTGCCGAGAGCCCGGCAAAGGCGCTGCCGTTGTTCTGTGCTGCCGACGTGAACGCATACAGGATCTCAGAGAAACCGTGCGGACCCGGGTTGAAGACGCCTGCCTGGCCCATAGGGGTGAGTACCGCAAGCGAGGTAAATGCAAGGATCAGGATGATCGGGATGAGTATGACAATGGTCGCCATCTTCATCTCGAACTGCTCGATCTTCTTGCCATAGAGTTCCGGTGTCCGCCCGACCATGAGGCCGGCAATGAACATGGCGATGATGGCAAAGATAAGCATGCCGTACAGGCCCGAGCCGACCCCGCCGAATACCACCTCGCCCAGCTGCATGTCAAAGAGCAGAACCCCCCCGGCAAGCGGCATGAAAGAGTCGTGCATGGAATTGACCGCACCGCAGGAGGTCACGGTCGTAACCACGGCAAAGAGGGCCGAGGGGACAATCCCGAACCGGACCTCCTTTCCTTCCATGTTCCCGCCGGACTGGAGGGCCGATGGTACCTGGTCGATGCCCATCGGTGAGAGCGCCGGGTTGCCAGCCCCTTCCGACCAGATGGCAAGACCGACCAGCGGAAGGAAGATGAGGGACATGGCGATCAGGAGTGCGACGCCTTTACGCTTTGAACCGATCATGACCCCGAACATCATGCAGAGCGCTGCGGGGATGATGATGATCGCAAACGTCTCGACAAAGTTCGCAAACGGGGTGGGGTTTTCGAGCGGATGCGCCGAGTTGGCATTGTAGAACCCGCCGCCATTTGTCCCGAGATGCTTGATGGCGACCTGCGATGCAACGGGCCCGAGCGGGATTGTCTGGGTGGTGACGAGTGCCCCGGTGCTGTCTTTCACCGGGTCAATGAGGGGGACCGTGACCGCACCGGAGAATGTCTGGGGCGTTCCCTGCGAGACGAGTACGAGGGAAACGATCAGGCAGAGGGGGAGCAGGATCATGACGCTTCTTGTCAGCAGCACCCAGAAGTTGCCAATGGTTGTACCGGACTTCCGCGTGAACGCGATGATGAGCGCAACGAGCACGGCCATCCCTACCGCAGCCGAGAGGAAATTCTGGACAGCGAGACCAGCCACCTGGGTAAAGTAGCTCATCGTCACTTCAGGCACGTAGGCCTGCCAGTTGGTATTGGTGGCAAAGCTGACGGCCGTGTTGAGCGCGAGATCTGGGAGAACGGCCGAAAGGCCGGCCGGGTTGAGCGGCAGGACCTGCTGGACGAGCTGGAGGAGGAAGACGACCGCGATGCAGGGAACCGAGAAGGCCATGACGGCAACGGCAAACTCTTTCCAGTCCATCTCCTCCCCGGGATCGATGCCACCAAGGATGAGGATCTTCTGTTCGATCCGTTCGAGGATCGGCGAGAGAACGTTCGGTTTCCCGGTATAGATCTTTGCCATCCATGCACCCAGCGGCACAACGATGAACATGACGAGCAGGATGAAGAGGAGCAGCTGGATCCAGTCTGCAATCCTCATGCCAAAGATACTGGCAGGAGGGTCATTGGTATCAGCACCGGACCCGGCAGGCTGCGGCACGGAGATTTTCCCGGCGCTGATATCGTCCAGTGCGAGGTTGAGGGAGAGGACATTCACCCGGGGTTCGCCGAAGATCCCGAACTGGCGCGGCTCGATCTGCGAGGCAACGAGTGCGAAGAGATCGGAGTCGGAGAGGGTGCGCTCGCGGGCCACGCGGGGCACCTGGTAATATGCGGCGGCGACCGAGATGTCCGGGTCAAGCCCGCTTCCCGAGGCGGTGACGAGATCGACCGGTATTGCCTGCGTGTTCTTGGGATCGGCTGCATGCAGGGCATCGGCCCGGGCCTGGACCTGCGCCAGAAGGGCAGGATTGTTCGGCCCGAGATTGGATCCGGAGGAGGCGCCGGCATTGTAGGGAACCGGCGCTGTGGCGGACAACCTGCCCCAGAAGTACTGCGGGGACGAGAACGGCTGCCCGATCTGCGATGAACCGGCGATCTTCCCGTTATGGATGAGGAGATCCCCGTTTGACTGGACCGGGAAGATTACCTGGGCGATTCCGGTTATAACCAGCGGGTAGGCAATCCCCACAAGAAGTGTGAGCAGGAAGAAGATCAGTACCGCGGGTTTGATCTGTTTTTTTATCATAGACTGAATTGATTCGTGAGTCATCAGCGAGCCTCAACACCGATACGCTTCTGGCAGCGAGGGCGAAGCGTTCACAGTACCAGCGTACTGGTTTTAACTATATATCCATTCACAATTGTGGTGGTGCAGAGGGGCCGGTGAAATAGGAGAAAATATGACGGGAATTATAGTAAAGGGGGAAACATCATTCCATCATCTCTATTGATAAAAACATCTGACCGCGCGGTACAATCCGGAGAATACGGGCCCGGCTTCCGTATTGTCGTGATTTTTTTAAATTGCAGCGGGACTCGTATCTGATGAAAGGTTCATGAAATTATTTTACTGAGGGGGTGGGGGGCTCATAAAAATATTTTGCTGAGGGGTAAGGGGGGTCACGATAATTTTTTGGTGAGGGGTACACCCCCTCAGCATTTTATTTTTGGTGGGGGGTTGACACAAGTCACAGACGGAGGTTGTGCCGGGCCTGTGGAAAAAATGGTGAGGGGTGGAGGGGCTCAGTCAAGATTTTTGGTGAGGGGATAGAAGGATCAGGGAAACAGATTTCATGTCTTCGCGATCGATCCGGTTTTCCCAAAACTATTTCATATCCTGACCGGCCGGGCTCTGATGATCATAAGGATGGCTCCCCGCCTCAGGGCCCCTCGCGGGGCACGGCGGGGCAAGGGAGCGTCGGGGAATTTCTCAAATCGGTTCTGAAAAAAATGAGAATAATCTTGATCCCATTTGCGTAAACCGACCTTGCCCAGCGAGGGCCCGATAGGCGCCCGAGCGACCCCCCTGCGAAGCAAGGAGGGGGGAGCATCGTAACTTCACATAAAATTACTTCTTCCGCTTCTTTTTCCCGGATTTCAGATCCTGCCGGATCGCATCCGCCACAAACTTCGCAACGGTCTCCTGAGGAAGCATCGCATCCACAATCACGAACCGGGTAGGTTCATTCCGGGCATACGAAAGATAATTGTTCTGCACCTTCTCCAGCGTCTCGCGCTTCTCGAAATGTTCCCGCTGGGCGTCAGGCTTGAGACGAAGAAGCGCCTCATCAACCGGCAGCACGCAGAGAAATGTCCGGTACGGCACAACCGACCACCCGTTATGCATCGCCCGCAGCCATTTCTCCGGTTCCGGGATGATCCCCTGCAAGGTTACAGACTGGTAGGCAAACCGGCTGTCGCTGTACCGGTCGGAGATAACGAGCCGCCCTTCAGCCAGTGCGGGACGGACAACCGTTGCAAGATGCGCCGCATGGTCGGCAACAAACAGGGTCGCCTCGGTCACCGGGTCGATCTGCTCCGCAATGGCCCGGCGGACCGAATCCCCCACCCACGTTGCCCCGGGCTCGCGGGTGAAGACCGGGTCGAGGTCGGCAAGCAGCTCGCGAAGTGCCGCATGGAGCGAACTTTTCCCGCTCCCGTCAATCCCTTCCAGCGTGACTAGCACAGTCGTCCCCTCCGTATCCAGTCCAATGGAACGGTGCCGTGGTGCAGTGCCGTTGCAATGATCGCACCATCGATACCGGCATCCCTCAGCATCTCCAGATCAGCAACGGTTGCCACACCCCCGCCATAGAATAATTTCCGGTGATATGCAGACCGCATTTTTTCCAACATATCCCGGTTAATGCCAGTCTCCGTTCCCACGGCACTGATATTCAGGAGAATGCAGCCGTCAAACTTCCACCCGTTTGCCTGACGGAGCACATCCACCGGGTCGCGACCCTCGGGAATAACCCGGCCGTCTTTGATGTCGAGGCTCAGGAAACCGCCGCTATACTGCGAGAGCCCGGCACCGCCCGTTTCGGTCCCGACAATATTCCTGATATGGTAGCCCTTGAGCAGATCATCCGGAGACCGGCAGCCACGATCCACATAACACGCCGCGACCTGCTGTGCGCACTGCCGGACAATCGTGTCATGGGAACCGGTACGTTCAATGCGGTCGAGATCCGCGATATAGATGGATCTGGGCCGGATCGCTTTGACAAAACTCACGGGTTCCGCCGTCGGGGAACATCCCCAGTCGAGCGGTTTGTAACTCTTCCGCTGCCCGGATTTCCCGTGCACGACCAGATTGTTCTTCAAATCCATCGCAAGTACCAGTTCCATAGACGAACCCAAAACCACTATTAGGTCAAAAGATCATTAAATCTTATGCAATTGTTGGTCAGCCCAAGCTCTATCAACGAGGCCAGAAACTCCGTTGCCGCTGACATCATCGACGTCAAGAAACCATCCGAAGGCTCGCTCGGCGCGAACTTCCCCTGGGTGATCCGCGAGATCAAGGAGTTTGCACAGAAACCGGTGAGCGCAGCGATCGGTGATTTTGATTACAAGCCGGGCGGGGCTTCGCTTGCTGCATACGGGGCCGCGTGCGCCGGGGCCGACTACGTGAAGATCGGGCTCGCGTTCGAAGGGCATGACCAGGCACGCGACGTTATTTCCGCGGTCGTGAAAGCGGTGAAAGACCCGTTCCCGAAGAAGTATGTGGTCATCGCCGCGTACTCCGACTACGAACGCATGCACACCATCTCGCCCTTCGATGTTGCACCGATTGCGGCGGAATGCGGGGCAGACTTTGCCATGGTCGACACCGGCATCAAGGACCGCCAGAGCACCTTTGCGTTCATGGATGAGAAAGCGCTCCGCTCATTCACGGATGGGAACCGGAAACTCGGACTCGGGACTGCGCTTGCCGGTGCCCTGAAATTCGAGGACATCGACGCACTCAAGCGGATCAACCCGGAGATCATTGGCGTCCGCGGCATGGTCTGCGGCGGGGAC
>JAJRCF010000039.1 GCA_028679075.1 Methanoregula sp.
CCGCTGGCTGATACAGAGATCAGGTCCCGGGGTATTCGCACGATCCGGTGAGTCGCAACGATGTCCCACGTTCCAGATAATCCCGGTGGAAAAATCCTGGTGCTGCGGCAGTCCGGGACCGATTGGGTGGATGAGGATCGCGAGAAAAAAAATGAAGAGCAGGATAAAGGGTATCGTGCCCCATATGATCCATCTTTTCAGGTCTGCTGTTTCTTTCAAGGTTTCATTCTCCAGACAATTGTATCCTTACGACGGCCTCACGTAGGTATCTCTTGCCCGGATACCTCCTGGCAACCTGGACCACCCTCTTCCTGCAAAGGTATTTTTCGATGCCCGTTCAGTCTGAACACAGGGAGCAGGAAAAGAACACATCAGCGTTCTTCAATCGGACCTGCAGAACTTCCCTTTCCGTAAGTATATGTATTCCGGATCATTTCCCGGAGAAAATCTGTCTCTGGTGCAAGAAGTGCAGGTTCCGCCGTCCCATAATACACAATATAATGTTCAGTGTCTCCATCAGGAATCTGTTTGCCGGACGGGTCGGCAGGCGCAGGAATTGCGACCGTGAAAAACAGGCCCGATGTGTTCGGACCTTCGTACCCGGTGGTCGTGAGCCGGGAAGGCAACCAGTCATTCCCCTCATCATTCCGGCTGGTGTTACCGGAATGATCTCCCGGTTCCGGAATCCCGGAAAAGTCCAGTCCAGGTTCTGTAATCGTCCCGGAATGTATCAGGAATTCATGGAGGGTTTTCTGCGATTTCTGGAATCTTCGGTCATCGCTGAAATACCATACGGCTATAACATATTTTCTGCCGGTGTCCTGCCGTGAATAATTTTCATGACGGCAGTAGGGTGAAATATCCGGGAACCCGGGGGCTGGACCATCCCGCCATCCGGTAAGAATAAGTTGTCCGCCCGGCGACTGGTTCGTTCCCTGCCCGGTTGCTGGCCAGACAATATCTTTCTGGGGCAGGTACCAGCCGGCCCGGACTTCCGGAGGTGTCGGGGCTGTCCTGAAATTGTTGAAGGTAACTGAAATGATCCCGGTACTCAGGAGTACCAGCGCAACGAGAATCATGATCTTTACCCGGCTTGAAATCGTCATGGTTTTCTCAAAAAAAATTAAGAGGGCCGGGAATAATCCGCAACGGCGCCGATCCAGTCGTCGAATGCCAGGGATACTGCTGTCAGGGGTGTCCATGTATCCTGGATGACGACATAGTCACCGGACGAATAGGATTCGTACCCGATAACGGCGACAGTATGTTGCCCATAAGCCTGGGACCGGCCATATGCCGTGCCTCCCCCGATCATATTGAGAACAAAGGGTTTGTTCACATTGACTTCTGTGGTAACATCAGAGAATGTGACCCAGCTGTCCTCAGTAAACGTAAGCTGGCTCCCGTATCCATGATTGGAACTGACAGTGTTCATACCATCATCCACGTTGTAGATATAGGTCCCGGTACTCGTTGATGTGCTCATCGCTGTACCGAGCTCCGTGATGAGAGTATATGAATTGTCGGGAATGTTGGGGTATCCGTGGGAATCCCAATAGGAAAGAATCATTCCTGCAGATGTCGGTGCACAATAATTATTCAGGGGCTGGCTGTAGAGGGGGACGCCGGGAATGGATTTTGATCCATATGTTGTGGCAGCAAGGGTGGCCGGCACTGCGACAGAGGCTGCATTACCGGTCAATGACTCCCACTTCTGGTTTGCGCTCTTTACTCTCGCCGCATCACGGGCGATCTGTTCATCAGTATTGACCGGGTATTTATTTTCCATTTCCACAAGGTCGATGACAGAATTATCAGAAAGATCGATATTCTTTGTGCCAAGGGTATTCCCCCGGGCATCGGTCACCGGGTACTGGGCAATATAAAATGTCCCTCCCAGGTAGAGGAGTTTCGGTGATCCGATGTTTTGTGTTTTTCCATCAATGGACGACAGGGCTGCCTGCCGGGACAAGGATAATTTCTCTGCGTCCGCGTCCGGAACTGTTCCGCGTGAGAATTCCAGGACCGGATAATTATCCCGCGTTGCGGATGTGAGAATATACCCGGAGTATTGTCCGTCTACATAAACGTTGAACAGGTAAGCCGCCTTCTGATCGTTCAGATTGTAATATACCGTAGACGGCTGAATGGTTCCTGTTGTCCATTCCTTATACATTTCCGATGATTTCGCTACGGTTTGCATATGCATCTCCGCAACGTTTTGTGCAGTTGCCTGATCAACACCGTTTTTATCGTCCACCGCACTCACCATCGGTACCATCGCCATCGCTGCCAGCAATAGTGCCAGCAGGACGACCCATGTTTTGTGTATGTTCATTTTTCGTCAACTCCTCGCATTTTTCCATGCGCTTCGCTCGCTGGCATGGGAAAACCTTCATAGGATCGGAAGATAACATTCTCATGCCTACGGGCGGGACCGGGTTCAACACAGGTTTGTCGCTTGGTGAACCCGTCCTTCATTTTTCGTGGAACAACCCCCGGCTGTCCACAATTGGCGATTTATAATGATGATATATATATAATTTATGTCTCAATCATCTACACGTTCGAAAATGCGGAGGGTACTCGGTAATAAAACGTAAATAGGATTAGTCAGCCAAGATCCCAAAGAACAGACGCCCACCGTGAGTGATATCTGCGCGGGAAAATTCCGAATATTTTTCATTCCATCATTCTGTTTTTTCATCATTTGCAGGATCCGGCCGCCTCGTCAGAATCCCGCTGGGCCAACTACCGGTAATCGCCCCGCCGCGAATACGCCTCAGCGAGGTGTGGCGGCAGCCATCGCGCTTCAGATTTTCTCCGGAAAAAATTTTCCAGAATTAAAGAAGTTTCGCCCCCACCTCAACAATTTTTCACGACCCCCCCTACCCCTCACCAAAATAAAATGCTGATGGAGGTCACCCCTCCCGGAAATAAGGGGCCTGGCCCCTCGCTCCCCGGTGCCGGCCCGCCCCGGTTCAGAACAATCCCCGCACCGGCGCGATCAGCTGCTCGTCGTCCTCCGCGGCGTTGTTCACCCGGGACGAGACCGGGTTCGCCTCGATCAGATCGGGAGCACACGGTGATAGGATCTCCCGCAGCGCTTCGGGCGACAGCGGACCGGCCGAGAGCCAGCGCTGCACGCCCTCCTCTGTCAGGATCGCCGGCATCCGGTCATGGACCGGGGCCATCAGTTCGTTCGGCTCCGTGGTGATGATCGTATAGGCCTCCTGCGGTTCGCCCGCCGGGTCCTGCCCGGTATCGTACAGGCCGGCGAGCAGGAGGAGGGCATGGTCCCTGCGGCGGATATAGAACGGCACCTTCCGCGAGCCCTCGTTCTTCCACTCGTAAAAACCGCTCGCGGGGACAACACACCGCCGGTCCGCGACCAAGCCGCAGAACATCGGCTTCTCAACAATGCTCTCAGCCCGGGCATTGGCCACGCGGGATGCGGCCCGGTGCTGCGGTGCCCCGTGCGGCCGGAGTCCCCACTGCATTATCCTCAAGCGGTTGCCGGTCGGTGTGGCGATGATCACCGGGTTCTTTGATGCCGGTGCAATATTGAAGTGCGACGGGAACCAGATGTCCGCGTCAACGACCAGCCGCGTCTGGCCCTTCATGTCAATGCACTTCAGGGCATACCTCCTGCACATCACCCTCACATCGCGTTCCCCGGTTCATCAAGCTTGCGAAACGTGCCGGTCACTTTCGCGCCCCACGAGCCTGAGGCTTATCAGCCCAAGTGCAGCAGGGATCCGGTGCAATGCAGATCCAGATCGAGCTCCGCAGGGGGATGTATCTCTACCCGGGCAGCTACAACGCGGTAGTTGCGCCCGAGACCGTGATGGCTGCCGCCATCAACAACAACGCGGATCTCCAGCGGTACCTCTTCCTCCACATCAGCGGGAACTATTCCCGGCTCCTGTCGAGGATCAACCGGGGCGCGAAGAACTTCGATGTCCAGCGGGCCTTCACCGCCCACCAGTTCCTTTCCGTTATCCGGGGGGCTGCGCACACGATCGTCTTGATCGAGCACGACCCGCTCATCTTCGAAGGAGCGGAGAACATGGTCGCCCCCATCGCCATGGCCTTAAAGGACGCCGGCCGCGATGCGCTGGTGATCCTGTACACGCCGGCCATCGACAACCGGTACGCCGCCCTGATGCGGCACGCGGACCGGGTCATCGAGATCGCGACGACAGAGGATCTCTCGTCCCGCACGCCCCTGCGGAACCTCCGGATGCAGCGGAACGGCGGGTCGCTCGTTTCCGGCCAGAAGACGCTGGAGGTGTCCTGACGGGCCGGTCGTTTGCGAGCACCCGGCAGGGGGTGAATGAGATCTCCGAACGGTGGGCCCGGTCGTCAAAGGCCCTGAAGCGGGAGGACCAGCCGTACGGCGAGCGGCTGGCAAACCTGGCGAAGAAGCATTCCAGCGAGGCGTTCATTGCCTGCAATGATCCGCTGGAGGCCGCGACATTCTCCGTGCTCGTCGAGGTGCTCAAGCGGCAGGACCGGCTCGAAGCGGAGGCTCGTGGCGATGTGGATCCTTGACTCCGCGTACCGCAACGGGGGTATCGATCTCTGGTCAAAGGACGGGGCCGTAACAAAGATCTACCACCCGTACGACCCGCCCTTCCTCGTCCACTTCCATGACCCGCACGCCGCCAGCGGTTTGATCGAAGCCCTCGAAGACCGGTTCAGAGCCGCTGAGTGCACGGTAAAAACGATCTTCGGCGAACTGCCCGGGTACGAGGTGTACGGGGACCGCCGGGTGGCGGAGGCGCTCGAAGCCCAGGCGCAGTACGAGGCGGAGCTCTTCAACGTGGACGTGCGCCGGGACCAGCGGTTCATGGCAGAGCATGAGATCGTCCCGTGCAGCAGGAGCGGCGACGACCGGTACTCCCCGGAGATCCTGCACGACCTGAGCGTGATCGAAATCCGGGTGGACGGCGTGGCTGCGCTCGCGTCCATGGTTGCGGGGATCGAACTGGTCCACGAAGGCCGGGTCGAACGCATGGCCGGGCCGGAGAGGACGGTGCTTGCCGATCTCTTCGCGCTCGTTGCTTCAACCGACCCTGACGTGATTCTCATGCCGGACGCGGATACGTGGATGCCGAAAATCCGGCGGATGGCAGCAGGGCACGGCCTTGAGATGCCCTTCTCCCGGAACGGGAAGTATCGCTCAATGGATGCCCGGTCATACTGGAGCTACGGGAAGATGGAGCACAAGGAACCGGCCCTGATCCCCGACGGGCGGATCCTGATCGACACGGAAAAGTCGTTCATGTTCCACGAGGGGGGCCTGGAAGGCGTTCTCGTAGCCTCCCGGCTCTCGGGGATCACCCCCAACCTCGCAGCCCGGTTCACGCCCGGCACGATGATCAGCAGCTACGAGATCTACGAGGCCCTTAAACGGGGGATCGCCGTCCCGTTCCGGAAAGGAGACAGCGAGACAATCCGAAGGGTCAGCGACCTTCAGGCCGCGGACCGCGGGGGGATGATGTTCCAGCCCAAAGCGGGCGTGTACGAAAACGTGGAAGAGATCGACTTCACGTCCATGTACCCCTCCATCATCGTGAACGCGAACCTCTCTCCCGAGACTCTCGGGCATCCCGAACGCAGGGGCTTTCTACCCACGGTCCTGAAACCGCTGCTCGACATGCGGATCGCGGCAAAACGACAAAAGAAGACGGACCCCCGGATCGAAGGTATCGATGCCCTCCTCAAATGGATGCTTGTCACCTGCTTCGGGTACACCGGGTACCGCAACGCAAAGTTCGGGCGGATCGAGGTGCACGAAGGGATTACCGGGCGCTCTCGGGAGATCCTGATCCGGACAAAAGCGATTGCCGAAGACCTGCACTTTGTCGTGCTGCACGGCATCGTCGATTGCCTCTGGGTGCAGGGCTCGCCGGTCGGGCTCCTCAGGGCACGGGTCGAGCAGGAGACCGGGCTGAACCTCGAAGTGGAGCACTTCGACTGGATCGTCTTCGAGCCGATGAAGGATGGGTTCGGGGCCTACAACCGGTACTTCGGGCGGATGGCCGATGGCAGCGTGAAGGTCCGGGGGATTGCCGCACGCCGGCACGATACGCCTGAGTACATCCGCGCCATGCAGCGGGAGATGCTTGAGGTCATGGGCCGTGCAAAAACAATCGCAGAACTGGAGGCAACGAAGGACGAGGTCTCCCGGATCTACCGGGACGCAGCGGAACACCTCCCGGACGCATCACCGCAGGATCTGGTGATCAACCGCCAGATCAGCCGGGCGCAGTACACCCGCCGGTGCATTGAGGGTGCAGCAGTCGAGGCCTACCGCCGGCACGGGGTACATGTCGCACCCGGCATGAAGATCCGCTACGTGGTGACGGATGCCGGGCGGTACCGGGTCGAGCCGGCCTGGTGCGCTGCCACGTTCGATCAGCAGTACTACCAGGGCCTGCTCGATGCGGCGTGGGAGGAGATCCGGTTTGCTTTCGGACCGGAGCGAACCGGTATGCGGGGAAATGCGGGTACTCCGGCGCTGGGTACATTCGGGTGAACGGTGCTTCTGGGTAATTTCTCTACAGATATGTGCGTAGCGCCATCCCCCCACCCACGTCCCGCGTCAGGCCCCCCAAGATGGGGCCCGGCCCTCACTTCTCACGCCGCCGATGCTTCCCCCTCCGGTGGCTCCCGTTCCCATCTGTCGAACCCGAGTCGCAGGTGCTCGATGGAGGTCTCATGGCCGCTGGCGTCGGGATCGGGGACCGCTTTGTACTCTGTTACCCAGCAGTTGGAGAGGTGATAGGCATACCCCGTTTCGCCGTTATCATCGCAAACTTCGATTGTGAGGGGATGTTTGTATTCCGGAAGCAGGGAACCTTTGCCCGTTGCCGGGCCGTAACTCCGTACCATGCTGATCCACTGTTCAAACGCGAGATCAAAGGCGATTCCCCGGTCAAGGTTGATGAAATAAGGGGTCCTCTGCCCTTCCGGTCCTATGGCGGGAGGCGGGTAACCGCTCTGCCGGTTGCCGGCGCTTTTCATGCTCACCGGGAGGGGGGAGACCTCCGGGAAGCCGGCAACATACCGGCCGTTCCATTTCACCCGGAACCGGAAGTTCCGGTACGCGTCGTCCGATGGTGACATGGGGATTCCTCATTCGTTCCTTGTTTCACCAGATATTGATTGTTTGGATCGATGCAATGTCCGGGAGTTCTCCACGTCGGACATTGCAGGGAGATGAGGGCACGCCCGGGATTCTCGCGCTTGCGAGGCTTCCCCTTTTACGCTAATCTCGGAGTTGCTCGGCCACCTTTTTGCTAGTCCAGCAGGATATTAACGGTATCTCCTCTCATCGTTCTGGTTCTGCCACGCCTTTCATGAAAATAATAATTATTCCCTCCCCTGTTCAGAAAGTGGTCCGGTTTGACCGGTAAAGAGGTACCAGGGATTACCCTCCAACGCAATGATCTGCCTGAGATCGGCGGAACCCGCTGAAAGGTTGTTCTCCCCGATCAGGCCG
>JAJRCF010000040.1 GCA_028679075.1 Methanoregula sp.
GGGGCCCGGTTCACGGCAATCTACGTGGAAACACCGGCCCACCACCGGCTTTCAAAGGAGAGCCAGGAGCAGCTGGCCCGTACCATGGAACTTGCACGCAAACTCGGGGCGGATACGGTCACGTTGTTTGGGTTCAATGTTGCCTCGACCGTCATCGATTATGCACGCCGGCACAATATCACCCGGATCGTTGTTGGCAAGACCCTGCGCCCCCGGTGGCAGGAATACCTGTTCGGCTCCATCGTGGACCAGCTGATCCATGACAGCGGGACGATCGATGTGTACGTGATCAGCAGCGAGGAGCATTCCCCGCCGATCATCGGGGATATGGAACACCTGCTTCCCGTTGCCCCGCCCCAGGATTATCTCGTAGCAACAGCGCTTGTGGCAGCGGTTGTTGTGATCGGCTGGCTCATCAAGTCGTTCATATCCGCAACGAACCTGGCCATGCTCTTTTTGCTGGCCGTGGTCGTGATTGCGTTCCGCAGGGGACTGCGGCCGGCCATATTTACCGCCATTATCGGCGTCCTGGCCTTTGACTTCTTCTTTGTCACGCCGTACCTGACCTTCCGGGTCTCCGACTCCGAGTATCTCATCACGTTTGCCGGGATGATCATTGTCGGGGCACTCGTGAGCCTGCTCGTGACACGGGCACGGGAACATGCCTTTGCAGCCCAGAGCCGGGAGAAGGAGACGGGGACCCTGTTCTCCCTGTCTCAGGATCTTGCGGTAGCGCCCGATGCCGGGTCGATGATTGCGGCAATGACCCGGCATATCCGCGAGATCTTCCAGTGGGAGAGCATCGTTCTCCTCCCGGAGGGAGAGGGGCTCGCCGTCCAGCCATCTGAATCCGGTATTACCCTCAATGACGATGACATTGCAGTGGCGACATGGGCATTCCGGCACAGCGCGGTTGCAGGTTACGGTACGGATACCCTGCACGGGTCGCGGCTCCGGTACATTCCCCTGACCGGTGCAGCGGGGGCACTGGGGATTCTCGGCGTGAAGCCTGTGGATGCCGACGGGATTATCACCCACGAGCAGGAACGGATACTCACGGCGTTTGCCAGCCAGATGGCGCTGGCACTTGATCGGGTACGGCTGACGAAAGAACTCCGGTAATGAGAAAATTTGTGGTTCCGAAGAGTACCTGATGGATCCTGCTCGTTCCTGCCGAACGGTTTCTCAATTTTTAGTTCACTTCTTCGCAATCGTCACAATGACATCGCCAATAGTAAGCACATCCACCTTCGCTCCCTCTTCCATGTAGGAATACTTGGGTGTGAAGACGTTCTCCGGAAGGGCAGTCTCGACGCCATTGATCCTGATCGTCTTTGGCGGTTTCTCAAGCTCAACAGGTGAGAGTGCCTTCACCGCGTCCATGAATGCCTGGCCCTCCTTCCTGAATGTCTTGCCTACCACCGAGCGGTTGAAATCGATATCGGTTATGGCCCGGTCGAGCTTTGCGGCATCGGTGCGCCAGTGGACATCGGCATTGAGCGTGCGGCCGGTGTCGCCTTCGTCATTGACCGAGTGCGGGGCATAGATGGTGACCCTGCCGAGCGGGGCATTGAGGGCCAGGCCATTGTCATGCTTGTACTTCCGCACTTCCGCCACCACCTGCACGAGCGTGTTTCCCTCAACCCGTGCCGCTTCGTCATCGTACGTGAACGAGACCCACGGCTGCTTGTGGACGCTCTGTCCCGGGTTGAAGTACGAGTAGCACTCCTCGGCAAAGTAGGGCGTGAACGGGGCGAGCATCCGGCAGAGGGCGTCGAACGCGGTGTGGAGCACAAGGCATGCGCTTGCCCTTGACGCGTCCTGCTGGTAGAGCCGGCCCTTGACGAGCTCGATGTAATTGTCGGCCAGTGCGTCCCACGCGAACTCGCGGATCGCCTTGAGCGCGACATCAAACTGGTAGGCCTCCATTGCATCGCTGACCTGCTCTACGGTATCGGAGAGCCGGACAAGGAGCCAGCGGTCGGCGAGTGCCGTGACCGGTGCGTCCTTGTCGAACCCGCCCTTCTCCAGTTGGATCAGGGCGAACTTGGTGATGTTCCACATCTTGGTCTGGAACCGGGACGCCGAGACCACGTCGTTCCAGTTGAACATGATATCGGAACCGGTCGCCGCACCCATGGCGCCCCACTGCCGCAGTGCATCGGCGCCGTTCTTTTCCAGGATCTCTTCCGGGACAATGATGTTGCCCCGGCTCTTGCTCATCTTGAACCCGTCCTCGCCCAGCACCATGCCGTTGACAAGGATCTCTTCCCATGGTTTTCCACCTGTCAGGGCAACTGCCCGGAGGATCGTGTAGAACGCCCATGTCCGGATAATATCGTGGCCCTGCGGGCGGATCTGGGCGGGGAAGAACGGCGGTTTGCCATTGCCGTCCCAACCGGTCACGTTCAGGACTGAGATGGAGGAGTCCATCCACGTGTCGAGGACGTCAACTTCACCGGCAAATTCGGTACTGCCGCACTTTTTGCACGGGTGTTTCGGTTTCACGAGCGTGGGGTCGACCGGGAGGTCTTTCTCGTCCGGCACTACCATCTCGCCGCACTTCTTACAGAACCAGACCGGGATCGGGGTGGCAAAGATCCGCTGGCGGGAGATGCACCAGTCCCACTCCATCTGTTCCACCCAGTTCTCCATCCGGAGGAGCATGTGCTCGGGATACCACGTGACCTGGTGAGCCGCCTTCTGGATCTCGTCCGGTTTGATCTTGACAAACCACTGGCGTTCTGAGAGGATCTCGATCGGTGTCTTGCAGCGCCAGCAGGTGCCAACGCGCTGGGCGAGTTTTTCCTGCTTGTGGAGGATCTTCTTCTCCTTCATGTCGGCAAGGATCGCGGCCCGGCATTCGGTGGTGTTCAGGCCCTTGTACTTGCCGGCGATCTCGGTCATCTTTCCCTGGCGGTCGATTGCCTTTCGGAGCGTGAGATTGTGCTGTTTCCACCAGTGGACATCCTGCTTGTCGCCGAACGTACAGATCATGACCGCACCGGAGCCAAACTTGGGGTCCACAGCCTCATCCTGCACGACCGGGACATCGTGGCCGAAGAGCGGGACCTTCATGGACTTGCCTTTGAGCTTGTTGTACCGCTCATCGTTGGGGTGGACGGCTACGGCGACACAGGCAGCAAGGAGCTCGGGACGGGTGGTCGCGATCTCGACGCCGTCAAAATCGAAGTAGTTGAGCTGGGTCTCACGGTCTTCGTAGGCAACTTCCGCAAACGCGATCGCGGTCTCGCACCGGGTGCAGTAGTTCACCGGGTGTTCGCTCTGGTAGATGTACCCGGAGGCCAGCATGCGCAGGAAGGAGAGCTGCGTCTTACTGTAGTACTTCGGCGTCATCGTGATGTACTCGTTGGACCAGTCCGTTGAGAACGCCATCTTCCGGAGGGTGATGCGCATTGCCGCGATGTTCTTCTCGGTCAGTTCCCGGCACATCTTCCGGAACTCTTCGCGGGAGACGTCGTTCTTCGTGATGTGGTTGAGCTCCTCCACCTTCACTTCCGTGGGGAGGCCGTGGCAGTCCCAGCCCTGAGGGAACATCACGTTGAATCCTTTCATGCGCTTGTACCGGGCAAAGAAGTCGATATAGCACCAGTTCAGCGCATTGCCAATATGGAAATTCCCGGTCGGGTACGGCGGGGGGGTATCGATGACGAACTGCGGCTTCTTCGAGTTCCGGTCAAAATAATGATCCTCGTCGCGCCAGGTCTTTCGCCAGCGCTCCTCTACTTCAGCGAAATCATAATTTTTCGGCAGTTGATCTGATGACGCCATTCGGGAGAAGGTTGGTTGTTGAATAAAATATAGTGATCGCATTGCACAGGGTGTGGCACGATAAAACTCTTTTTGCTTGAAGACAAATGACTGACCAATGCAACGACAACCGGGCCTGGGGTATGCAGCCGTGCTCGCCGGCGGGACAACGCTCGTCGGCCCCTACCTGAAGCCCGAATGGCTGATGGGGCTTATCGTTATCCTGTATGCCCTGATCCTCTGGAAATTTTTCAATACAAAATATCTTACCTACACGATCTGCGCCCTTGCTGCGCTCTACGCGATCGGGCTCCTGCCGTTTTTTGTCTTTGCAACCACGCTTGCGATGATCGTCCTTGGCGAACTGGTCTTCCAGAACGGTGCCGATGACCTGAATACGTACCTGTATTACATCATCTCGACCGCATGGGCCGGCGTGCTTGTCATGGCGTACCTCCACGAGATCGCGTTCCTGACGATCATCTTTGGTATCATTGCTGCCGTCCTCCTCAAGGTGATCCTCTTAAAATTCGAGGACTCGCTCGTCATCGAGGGGATCGGTACCGCGATGACGATGCTGCTGATCCAGGAACTCAATTACCAGGCCGACCTCCAGATGGTGGTGGCGGCAGTCATTGTCGCATTCGCGTTTGCGTATTTTGCCTACCGCTCAAAGACCGCGGACCTGTCAGGGCTCTTCTCCATTGCCCTTGTCGGCATCATCCTCCTCGTGTTTGCCAATCCCCGCTGGCTCATGGTCATGATCGTCTTCTTCATGCTGGGATCCCTTGCCACGAAATATAAATTCGAGTATAAGAAGCGGATTGGCGTAGAACAGGGCCAGAGCGGGGCGCGGGGGTACAGGAATGTCTTTGCAAACGGGATTGCCGCGACTGCCGCGGCGGTCCTCTACGCGGTCTTCCTGCACCCGGTCTTCATTGTCATGTATGTCGGCTGCGTTGCAACGGCGGCGGCGGACACGCTGGCCAGCGAGATCGGGGTCACTGGCGGGATCCCGCGTCTCATCACGACCTTAAAGGAGGTCCCGATCGGTACGAACGGCGGGGTGACGCTGGTGGGCGAGACAGTTGCCCTGGTTGGCGGTTTTATCGTGTCCCTCGCGGCATACCTGCTGGGAGTCATCACGTTTCCGATGCTTGCAATCTGCACGCTGGTCGGGTTCATCGGCACCAACATCGACAGCCTTGTCGGCGCAACGCTCGAGAACCGGGGTTTCCTCGGGAACGCGGGGACGAACCTGCTGGCCACCGTCGGTGGCGGCATCGTGGCTGCCCTGCTCTATCTCCTTATCAGCGGATAAAAAAAGGATCTGGTATTTTTTTCCCGAATTCTCGGGTATTCATAGGGTTAATTTCAGGCTTTCAGATCAGGTTTTTCCATATTAGTATTTGTACCATCGGCCCTTGCTGTCATACTCCCCGCTCTCCTGCCGGATCTCGACGGTACCGCCTTCTGCGGCCAGTTTCCGGAAGAAGCATGCCTGGTAACTGACGATGACGGGGACCAGCACGAGCCCGGCAATGACCAGGATGACCGCCGTCACCCAGATGCCATCGGTGCCGATCAGTGCCAGCAGCTGGTCCGGGGTGAATGCCTGCAACTGGGCTTCCGTGTACCGGGTCAGGGGTTCGAGACGGGAGTACAGGAGTGCTTCCCAGATGACCATCAGGGTGAAGATGACTGCACAGCTCACGAAGGCGCACGTCAGGAAAAAGATGACAGCGCGGATAAAGTTGTCCGTGACCAGTTCAATGCTCCTCTGGATGGAGTCGAACACTTTCCTGTCCTCAAAGACTGCCGCGGTACCAGCGAAGAACGTGAAGAGGATGCTGGGTATCGTGACACCGAACGTGAGGAACACGATCAGGGCCGGGTCGGGAGTGGTCCCGATAAGTGTCAGGGTCAGGACGACAAGCACGAAGACCAGCACGATCATGAAGGTGACAACGAGCAGGGGGAGCAGGACGCGGAAATAATACTGGCGGCCCCCCGCAAGCATTGAACGGATATCGCCGCCATCATTTTTGATGAGGGTGAGTGACCCGGTAATGAAGAACAGGAGGGCAAGAGCCGATATAATGAGAAGCCGTCCGGCAAAGAATATCCCGGAGAACATGAGGACCAGCCAGAGTGCGCCGGCAAGTAAACCCCCCACGATGCCCGGTATCCAGAGGAGTGGTATCCGTCGGAGAAGACGGAATGCCTCCCGGAGTTCTGTCATCGTCATTGTTAACGGACCCTCGGCATGGCAACGATCTCGCGCACCTGGAGGTCAAAGAAGTTTGCCGTGTGCGCCGGGCGGATGACACAGACCGTGTCTGCCCCGCTCGCTGTTCCCCCGACTGCAATGACCTCTTCGGTGATCCCGATTGCCCCCTGGTCGGCTGCGATCAGCACGCATTCAACGCCGACCTTGAGGCCAACCGCGACCGTGCGCCGGAGTGCTTCGGCGATTGCTTCGGTGCGGGACCCGCCGCCGACTTTAGGCGAGCGCGAAAGGGCGCGTTCGAGACCGGAGAGCGCGTGAGTGCCCACGACGATCTTCACGCCGTCCTTCCGCAGTGTTTCCGCGATCTCTTTTGAAAATTCCCATTCGCCCGGTTTTGTGAACCCGACAACGTGGGTGACAACAACGAGCTGGAGCCCGGATCCTTTCATTGCGTCAAAGAACGTCTGCGCGGTCTTTCCCGAGGAACTCGCCACCACGATGGTTTTCAGGCCCAGCTCCTTTGCCCGCTCGACCGAAAACCGGGCTGCATCACCCGTATTTGCCTCCCCCGGCGTATCAAAATAGTAACATTTCTTCTGAACAAACGTCATAAGTACCTTTTAATAAGCCGCAGGGAAA